>JAJCZZ010000100.1 GCA_029262115.1 Gemmatimonadota bacterium
CGTTCAGCTCCGCGTACGTCCGCATCTCTTCGCCGCTCACCACCGCCACAGCATCCGGCGTCCGTTCCACCTGAGCCTCGAACAGCTCGTGAAGGCACTGCCCCCGACTGTACTCGACTCCCGTCGCGTTCCACTCCTCCAGAACACGACGACGCTCCGCACCCGTGAGAGAGCGGGTGACGGACTCCCGTCTCCTCTCGGTCACATCACGAGTCCCGGCGCGTGTGGATCGAGCCCCGCATGACGCCTCTACAAACGAAGCACGAAGCTTCGCCTGGTGATGTTTTTCTACTCGGAGGTCCGGAGGCTGAGTGGACGCATGTCGGTCCAGATCTCGTTGACCAGGTCCAGGCAGTCCTGTTTAGAGCCCGGCTCTCCGACTTGCGACCAACCGAGCGGGATCTCCTTGTCGGCCAGCCACAGCGAGTACTGCTCTTCGTGATTCACCAACACGATGTACGTGCGGGTGTCCTCATTCGCGTCTACGGACATACCTACCCTCCTATGGTTAATGCGTGGCAACACACGGAAGCGGCCTTCGGGGCGCCGGGACGACCGATCGGAGTCACCATCTCAATCAGGAGATGCCGGAGGGTACGCGGTACGCGCCTCAGTCCCAAGAGCGGAACTGAGTACCGAGCATCGAGGCGCAAAGATGCGACGGTGGGGGACCGTCGAACTCACGCGGATGGCGACCCGGCCGGCGGGAGTCCGGCGGGAGTCCGGCGGGGGCCGAGCGGTACTATTAACATACCGCTAACGACCGGGTCAAGCTCGGTTCCGAGATCGTTTCAATCGTCCGCCGTATCGGTTGAACCATATGGCGACCCCAGGCGCCCCGCCCGCCGAACCATCCCGCCCTCGGTCCAGGGGACAACGGGCCGTGAAGCAGTACCACCGGCCCTGGACTCGGTGACGGGTGGTTCACCAAAGGTCGAGCTTCTGGGCGTCGCAGATCCGAGGGCTGGAGAGCTGGTCCGCAAAGTCCTGGCACTGGAACCCGGAACCCTCCTCACGGCCGACCGCATGGACGGCGCGGTCCGAGACCTCTAAGCCACGGATCTCTTCCAGTCGGTGCGCTACCACGTGGACGACGTGGCGGGCAGGGTCAGATGCCTACCTCCTGGGGTGGGCAATCTCCGCGGGCGCGCCCACGATGGTCGGCCCCGTCGCCGTGACCTTGAGCGGTGGCTCAGGCTCGCGCCGTCCGCGACTGTCCTTCAGTCTGGGGCGACAGTTCTGACATCGCTGTTGTCCGACCACTCTGGCTCTCATCTCATCGTTTCCTGTAAGTTTATCGAGCCCTCGGTTGATGAATACGCCGGTGATAGTCCCTCGAACGCCAGCCATGTGCTGATCTGGGTGGGTTAGGCGGTTGCCACACAGCATCGTGGCTACGGCGGTCAGGCGGCTGTGGCCCTTGGTTCTCGTCACGCTCGCCTGCGGGGACCTCGAGACCGCTGCTCCCCCGGCTGCCGTGTCCGGAGTGGATACTCTTTCCGCGCGTCGACTCGCGGACTGGCTCGTGCTCGGTCAGCCGATGCCCGTGACACAGGCATCCGCTGACGGACTGGCCTCCCATTGGGCCGACATGGCGACGGTCGCGGGCGTGGACCCGGCGCTGCTGCGGTCGAGGGAGGCTGGCGAGCGCACCGCCTGGCCGGAGATGCGAGCCATTCTTGTGGATCGGTATCTGTCCGACGTCGTTTCGTCGTCGCCGCCCGCGCCGGAAGACGTCGAGGACGCGTTTCAAGGCGATGACTGGCGCCTGGTCGCCCACATCCTCCGCCGAGCGGCGGCCGAGGCGCACCCCGAGGAGCGCACGCGCCAGCGAGAGGCCGCTGAGAGTATCCGGACCGGTCTGACCCGCGGCACGTCGTGGGAGGCGGCGGTCCGCCAGAGCGAAGACGCCGAGAGCCTACCGCGAAACGGCCTGTTGGGATTGGTCGAGCCGGGAACGCTGCCTCCGGCGCTCGATCGGACGGTCTTCTCTCTTCGCCCGGGCGAGATCTCAACCGTGGTGGAGAGTCCGGACGGGTACCATGTCATCTACCGTCCCCGCCTCGACGACGTGCGAGACATTGCTCGTGACTTGATCCAGCAGCGGAGAGTAGGGGCGGCGCGTGCGGCCCACGTGGCCGAACTCTCCGACCGATTGGGTCTCCAGATCGCCTCGGATGGTGCGGAGCGCCTCCGGGCGCTGGCGGCCGGGGTCACTTCAGACGGGTCTGGGGCGGTCGCGCCGCTGGCTTCTTGGATGGGGGGAGCATTGGACGACAGTGTCGCCGTCCGCTATCTCGGAACCCTCGACGAACCGGACCGGCGGAGCCTCTCCAAGGCGCCCGCGGACGACGTGTCTGCACTCCTGGTCGAGATCGCCGAGCAGGAGATGCTCTGGACCGTTGTCGTGCAGAACGAGCCGGACGGCCGCGAGGTTTGGGACACGGTCCTCGACGAGTACGAAGCCTCGATACGCGCCATCTACGAAGCACTGGGGGTTCCGGGGGCCGACGTCGCTCCGGGAGTGGACGCTGTGAATGCCTACGTGGAAGCGGTCGTCTCTCGGCGGCGATCGCCCGAAAACGTATCCCCGGTACTCGCGTCGTGGCTGAGAGAACGAGCCGAGGGAGGAGTGTCGCCGGAAGGCGTCGAGGCCGCCGTCGATCGCGCGACACGGCTGCTTCGGAGCGCTGAGTCGGACGGGCCCCGGTGAATCGGCGTCGTGCGTGGGACGCGGAGCGGGCCGTGACCGTAGTACTGGCGGTACTGATCGCGGCATGTGGGCCTGCGCCGACATCCGAGCCTCCCCCGGCTCTTGGACAGCCCCTGGCCGGCCTTCAAGAGCGCGAGCAGGGTCGCTTCCTCCTGGGCAAGGCGGTCTTCGAGCGACTCGCCACCGAGGAAGAGGGGCTGGGTCCTCTCTACAACGCGCCCCGATGCAGCGGATGCCACGACGACCCGGTGAGCGGCGGCACGAGCGGTGTGCGGGTGACCAAAGCCACCCGTTGGGAGAATGGTCGGTGCGACCTCCTCCACGACGTGGGCGGGGACAACATCCAGCAGTTGGCCACGTCCCTCCTACGAGCGCGCGGCATGGGTCCGGAGACCCTACCTGAAACGGCCAACAACCGAGCGGTGGTGTTGGCGACCACCCTGTTCGGGTTGGGGCTCGTCGAGGCCGTCCCGGTGGCGGCCCTCGAGCGATTTGCCGATCCCGAGGACCGAGACGGCGACGGCATCTCGGGTCGCCTGGGCACGACCGAGGCCGGTTCCCCGGGTCGCTTCGGTCGGAAGGCAGATGTCGCCACGATCCGGGACTTCGTCGATACCGCGCTCCGTTTCGAGATGGGCTTCTCCACGCCCGACCACCCGTTCGAAGAGCGGGTCAACGGCGTGGCAATCCCTCCAGGTGCCGACCCCATGCCCGAACCTGAGATCGATGATCGCGGGGTCGACTTGCTCGCCGAATATCTGAGATACCTGGCCCCTCCGCCTCGAACGGAGGCGTCGTCCGAGGCTGAAGCGGATTCGATCCGGCGAGGTGGAGCCGTCTTCCGCGAGGTGGGATGCGCCTCCTGTCACGTTCCCGAGCTTCGGACCGACCGGCATGACATCGCTGCATTGTCTCGGGTACCAGTCCCGCTCTACTCGGATCTCCTCCTCCACGATCTGGGTCCGGCTCTGGCCGGCGTGTGCGGGCCCGGTGCCAGCCCGACGGAGCATCGCACGGCCCGGCTCTGGGGCCTTGGATCTCGCCGTGTGTTCCTGCACGACGGGCGGGCATCGACCCTCGAGGACGCGATCGATCTGCATGGAGGAGAGGCATCGGAGGCGCGTTCCCTGTTCTCGATCCTGAGCGCGCCCGACGTGCGCAGCTTGATCCTGTTCCTCCGGTCGCTGTAGCGTCGCGAGTGACCGCGCCCCGCCGCTTCCTGGACCCCGGCCCATGCAGCAGCGCCGCGCCGTGAATAGGCCGGGATGAGATACACGGCG
Organism: Gemmatimonadota bacterium; assembly: GCA_029262115.1. Lineage (GTDB taxonomy): Bacteria > Gemmatimonadota > Gemmatimonadetes > Longimicrobiales > Gaopeijiaceae > JAJCZZ01. The sequence goes on from JAJCZZ010000100.1 coordinate 3,994, forward strand.
GCAGTCACGGGGTTCGAACGCCTTACCTCCGCCGCAGCCCCGCCCTACGCTCCAACCGCTGTGAATCACCGCCACACCCCGGGTCCCGCCCACGTCGATCCATTGGAGTCACATCGCATGAAATCGGCCGCAACGCTTGCCCTCCTGGCTCTGGCCCTCCCGACGTTCCTCACCGCCCAGCCACGGGCCAGCGAGCGCGGCACCGTCGTGCAGGTACTCAATGGTACCACGGTGACCGTCGATTTTGCCCGCCCCGTCGCTCGCGGCCGGTCTCCGATCTTCGGTTCGGTGGTTCACTGGGGGGAGATGTGGACCCCGGGCGCCAACTGGGCCACCACCATCGAGACCGATCGGCCCATCCGGATCGCGGGCCATGCCGTGCCGGCCGGGCGCTACTCGGTTTGGATGGAGCCGCAACGCGACCAGTGGACGGTCCACCTGAACCGGGAGTGGCGGTTGTACCACGACGCGCCGGTCCCGACCGACCGCGAACTCCTCAGCTTCCCGCTCGAACCCCGCGACGGAGCGCACATGGAGTCCCTCGCGTGGTACTTCCCGGTGGTGGACGCGGGCCGCGGCGAACTGCGGATGCACTGGGGCTCGACGTACGTGTCCATGAACGTCGAGACTGAAGCGTTTACCTGGACCTCCCCCGCCCCGGAGGAGCGCCGCCGGTACACGGGCGCCTTCGCCTTCGACACGAACGACCCCACGACGCTCAGGCCGATGCAGGTGACGATCACCGTAGAGGAGCGCGACGGCCGCCTCGCGGGGCGGTGGGGGCGAGCACCGGTCGCGCTGGTCCCGGTCGGTGGCGGCGAGTTCCGCATCGGATTCATGCGGAACGGAGAGCTCTTCGATGTGGGGGACGAGATGACGCTGCGCGTGCTATCGCGCGATGGCGCAAGCGTCGGTGCCGAGCTGCTCTGGGAAGGTCGGGTCTTCGGCGAAGGACGGAAGGTTCGGTAGGCACGCGGGCTCTGTCGACCGGGCGGAGCGTTGCGTCTCGTACTGGCTGACCTGTGGGATCCGATCGAACTCGCGGACGTCGTGGCGCAGGGGCCGGAGGTCCTATGGTTGGAGACGCCGTCGAACCCCCTGTTGCGCGTGATCGACATCGAGCATGCCGCGCGACTCGGGCACGCTCAGGGCGCCGTCGTGGTGGTCGACAACACGTTCGTCTCCCCTGCCCTTCAGCGACCCCTCAACTTGGGCGCGGACGTGGTCGTTCACTCTACGACCAAGTATTTGAACGGCCACAGCGACATGGTCGGCGGTGCGGTGGTCGCCGCCGACGAGGCCTTGCACGAACGTCTGGCGTGGTGGGCGAACTGCCTGGGGGTGACCGGCGCGCCGTTCGATTCGTTCCTCACGCTGCGGGGTTTGCGTACGCTCCATGCCCGCATGGCGTGGCATCTCCGGAATACGGAGGAGATCGTTCGGGTGCTGGTCGACCACCCTGGGGTCGAGCGGGTCTACTGGCCCGGGCTCCCCGGTCATCCCGGGCGTGAGATCGCGCTACGGCAGCAGGACGGTTTCGGAGCGGTCGTCACGTTCGACCTGGCCGAAGACTCGGATGCACAGGCGTTCACGCGCTCCCTCACACACTTCTCGTTGGCCGAATCCCTCGGTGGAGTCGAGAGCCTGGTCGCGCACCCGGCTACGATGACACACGCGTCCATGAGCCGGTCCGCACAGGCCGCGGCGGGCGTCGGACCGAGGATGTTCCGAATCAGCGTGGGGATCGAGGCTCCGGCGGACCTCTGTCGCGACCTCGACCGGGCGTTAACCTGTGCCACCGACACCGGGTTCTGTGTTGCCCAGTCGGCTGGAGTCGGTCGCGTGCTCGTTGAGGGTACCGACTCCCCTTCCCTCCGACCATGATGAAGCCGTGAACCGAATTGACCCCAAACAAACGATTGACGTACCAGGTGATCCAGCGTCGGTCGGGTGCACCCACGCTTCGCACATCCGCGCCGTGACCCCGAGTGGGCCGGGGTGTAGGGAGTGCCTGGCGAAAGGTGGGTACTGGGTGCATCTGCGGATCTGTATGGAGTGCGGCCATGTCGGGTGCTGTGACTCCTCACCGGGACGCCACGCCACCGCGCATTACCGGGAGACTCGCCACCCCGTGGTTCGTTCGGTGGAGCCCGGTGAGGAGTGGGCGTGGTGCTACGCGGATCGGGAGATGTTCTGACGCACCGCGCGGTGACTCCGGCGCCCGAAGCAAACGGTAGAGTCCGGCTCGCGTCGTCTCGCGGTCGGTGGGTCCTGGCCGCTACCGTGCTCGGTTCGGCGGTCGCCTCGCTGACGGGGACCGTGGTGAATGTCGCGCTGCCCGCCATCGGCTCCGACCTCGATGTCGGTACTGCCGGGCTGCAGTGGGTCCTGAACGGGTATCTCCTTGCCCTGGCGTCGTTGATCCTCATCGGTGGAACGCTCGGCGATCGGTACGGCCACCGTACGGTCTTCGTCGTCGGGGCCGTCTGGTTCGGAGTCGCGTCCGTACTCTGTGCCGTAGCCCCGGATATCCGCTGGCTGGTCGCGTTTCGGGTGTTGCAGGGAGTCGGTGCCGCTCTTCTCGTACCGGAGAGCCTTGCCATCATCGAGTCCGTATTCGACCCGGCCGACCGCGGACGTGCGATCGGACAGTGGTCGGCGCTCGGCGGCATTGCCGCGGCAGTCGGGCCGCGATCGCAGCAGCCGGGGGCGTCATGGCGTGGGCGATGCTGGGCACGTCCGGCCCGTTGGGTGACCGATCGGCGACGGAGGGACGAGCGTACCGGCATTGCGCGGTCGACGGCGCTCCCCTGAGAGCGTCGGCAACCAGCAAGACGCACGCCCACGTCCGGTCGACGTAGGGAGTTCCACCACGGCGAGAGGGGGCTCTTCCCTCATGCGTCGGCGTCGGGAGCCGCGTATTCATCACCATGGAGACCCATCCTCGCCCGAAGCTCCTCAACTCGGAGTGCGCCCATGGTCCGTAGTCGCCTCGTTCCGTTGGCCGCCGCCGTGCTCTCGGCGTGCGGCGCCGAACCGGAGGTCCAAGAGCAGGGTCCCGACCGCGCCGACACGGTCGCGCTGGCCATGGCCACCTTCGACCCGGCCGCCTTCGACTCCATCGCGTGGGAGACGTCGGACGACGCCGTGGATCGTGGGCGGCTCGTGTATCGGATCTCGTGCTCGAAGTGTCACGGCAACGCCGGTGAAGGCGATGGCGGCTTCGTGATGAACGGCGACACGCTTCGACCACCGTCCTTTGTCCAACCGGACTGGCGCTTCGCCGAGGATGGGTCTGGTCTGCGGCGCCAGATCTTCGTCGGCAACGTCGCCGGGATGCCGTACTGGGGGCTCGTCGGGCTCAAGTACCGGGACATCGACGCGGTCGCGCGCTACGTACGGGAAGGGTTGCGAGCGTCCCCGTAGTTCCCGCTTCGTCCGCTCCGCTCTCGTCGCTTCGCCGAAATGCGGCGACGAAATGCGCTCAAGTCGGTGCGGTCGCCCCGTGCAGGTACATCTCGCGTGAGGCGGCCTCGCCCGCCATCTTCTCGCGACGGATAGACCACCCCAGACGGGAGCCGGACGACCATGGACATCACCACCGCCGCCGCGGACAGCAGGGCCGCCCTGGAGGAGTTGATCACGGCTGCGGAGGCGGCCGAGTCACGGTGGACGACTCCCCGAGAACCCGGGAAGTGGAGCCCCGCCCAAGTGACGGAGCACGTCGCCATCACATTCGAGCAAGCCGCCAGCATGATGAGTGGGGAGGCTCACGGGTTTCCCAGCGTGCCGTTCTTCGTGAAGCCGATTGCCCGCACGTTCGTGCTGAACCGCACGATCAAGTCCGGCACCTTTCCGTCGGCCAAGACGTTCAAGGCCTTCGACCCGCCCGCCGGACCGGAGTCGCCTGCGGCGGCCCGCGCACGCCTGATGGCCGCGCATGACCGCTACATCGCGGCCTGCACCGCGTGCGACGAGCGCGACGGCCTGATCGAAAGTTCGGTGTTCGGCCGGGTACCCAGCGAGGACTACATGCGCTTCATGACGTTGCACACGCTGCACCATCGGAAGCAGATCCCGACGGCGTGAGGCTTGCGTCGACGAACTACCTCCCCACCCGGTCGAACGTCAGGTTCTGAATGGAATAGCGGCGCCAGTCCGCGTAGTCGAAGTGCCACCACTCCCATTCGTAGACCTCGAAGCCCTCGGCCTCCATCGCTTCACGCAACAGTTCGCGGTGCCATCGCTTCCGCTCCGTCTCGCCCGGATAGGTCGGGAACGCCCGCTCGGAGAACTCGTCATAGCCGCTCACCATCGGCACGGGCTCGCCGGTCGCCAGGTCGTAGAGCGTAAGGTCGACCGCGGCGCCCCGGTTGTGGCGTGAGCCGCTGGCCGGGTCGGCCACGAAGAGCTTCATGTCCTCGGGGGTGGCGTCCCAGAACATCTTCGTCACGTACCACGGTCGGTACGCGTCGTGGATCAGGAGTCCGTAGCCGTGCTCGCTCAGGGAACGGTGCGCGCGCACGAGCGCCGCAGCGGCTGGACGCTGGAGGAAGGCCCTCGGCTCGTCGTAGAAGACCTCGCCCATGAAGTTGTTCGTAGACGCGTAGCGGACGTCGAGCCGAATGGTGGGGTCGAGCGTCGTGACCTCCACGAGGTCTGATGTGAGGAAGTCGCCGCGTTCGGACGGGGGGGACGCGGCGAGAGCCGCAGTTCGAAGGTCCGAGACCGGCCGCACGGGTTCGATCCGGAAGGTCACGCCGTCCTCCGTTCCCACTTCCCGGCGCGGGAAACGCACCGAGGCTGCGACCACTGCGGTCACCTTCCCCGCTGGATCACGCTCGAAGTGAAGCTCCTCCCCGTGGTAGAGCCCGAAGTCGGGAAAGGCGAAGTGGTCGGGACCGACTTCCGAGAGCGGGTCGAGGTAGAACCACTCGATGAGCGCGTGGAGTTGCTGGTCCTTTTCGAGGACGTACAGCGTGTTGTGGTCCCACCCGTATTCGCCGATCAGGTCGCGCCAGCGCTCGGGCGCCGCGGGAGGAGGCCCGGCTCCGGGTACGCGGTCCAGCCGCGCGCCGTTCCACTCGACCCAGTCGTGACCCGCCACCAGCGTGCGTCCGAAGCCGGTGGGTCCGTCGACGATGAGCGTGTCTCCGCCCAGGAGCGCGAGCTCCGTGCGGCTACCGCCTCGCGCTGGCTCTACATATACGCGTCCTCCGAACTCCATCACTTCAATGGCGTCGGACTCGGCGCCATATACGCCCTCGACGCGGTCTGCCAGGACACGGGGCACGGCCACGGTGGTACGGGGCGCGGGCCGTAGCGGGCGTCCGGCCCGCGCGTCCAACATCCACCCCACGGCCGCCTGCGTGACCCGGCTCGTCACCGTATTGGCTCCGTCGAGCGTCGCGGTTGCCGCGACCCCCAGCCCGTCGTCGGGGAGCGCCACGAGCTCGGTCGCGAAGCCGTAGATAGCTCCGCCGTGGCGCACGACCCGTCGGCTTTCCGTACGTGACAACGCGAAGCCCAGACCGAATCCGCTCGTCGTTCCAGGTGCGGCGAACTGGGGGCGCCACATCTCTTCCAGCGAGGCCTCATCGAGGATCCGGATACCGTCGGCTGTCACGCCTTTACCAAACAGCATGGACATGAATGAAGCCAGATCGACCACCGTGCTGTACATGCTTCCCGCGGGGGCCATTCCCATCTCGAACGTGGGGGCGTCGAAGCGTCGTCCGTCCCAACTCCACATGAGCGCATCGGCGAGGCGGTCCACGATCTCCGGGCGGGGCTCGAACGCCGAGTCGTCCATCCCCAATGGATCCAGCACCGCGCGTTCCAACGCCTCGGCGAAGGGCCGGCCGGACAGCGTCTCCAGGGTGTAGCCCACGGTCGCGATGGCCGCGTTGCTGTATTTGGTCCGCGTCTCCGGCTCGTACACGAGGGCGGTCTGGCCGAGGCTCCGCACCGTGGCCGCGAGCGACGGAGAGCCGTCATCGAAGTAGTTGCCCTCGGGTGGCTCCCGCACGAGGCCGGAGCGGTGCGTCATGAGCTGACGTAGGGTGGGCTGGCGACCGTATAGGATCTCCGGACGGAAGTCGGGCAGATAGGTGGAAACAGGTACGTCGAGGTCGACCCGACCCGCCTCGACGAGCTGCATGATGGCCATGTCGGTGAACAGCTTGGACACGGAGCCGACGCGGTAGACGGTCGTCGCGTCCGCGCGGGTCGAATCGGACAGGTCTTCGTACCCGAAGCCCCGGGCCCACACCATGTCGTCGCCGTCCACGAGAGAGACGGACATGGCTGGGATCTCCTTGTCCGCCATCTCCCGTTCCACGAACTCGGCCACCCGTGCACCAACCTCCTGCCAGACCTGTCGGGAAACGGGTGAGGCGGATTCGGTGCCGCGCGCCCTACCGACCATCGATGCTCCCGGCCCCCTCAGCACCATCCCCGAGCGCGCCCCCGTGTGGCGACCGTTCTCGATCGTCACCTCGCCGTTGACGACGACGACGTCGATCCCCCGTGGAAACTCCGTCGGCTCTTCGTACGTGGCCATATCCTGAACGGCGTTCAGGTCGAAGATCACCACATCGGCGCGCGAGCCTTCGCGGATCACGCCGCGGTCGAAGAGGCGCATGCGGGTCGCCGGCCAGGATGTCATCCGGCTTACCGCTTCCTCCAGTGAGAGCGTCCCCGTTTCCCGCACGAAGCGAGCGAGGACGCGCGGAAACGTCCCGTAGCTACGTGGATGTGGCAGGCCCAGGCCGTCGGTTACACCGGGAGTCATTGCGGCGCCCGCGTCGCTGCCGATCGAGACCCATTCCTCCTGCAACGCGGTCTGGATGTCGGGTTCGTCCATCATGTGATAGATGGCCATGACCCGCCCCTCGCCTTCGGCCACCAGATCCCACGCCACGTCCCGGGGGTCGCGGCCGGTTTCCGTCGAGATCGCCGCGATCGAGCGGTTCTCCCAGTGCGCGTTCCGCTCGTTACGCGCGTTGACCAGGACGACACCGTCCCACCCGCCCGCGGCCTCCACGATGTTCCACCACCCGGGCGAACCCGTTTCGACCTCCCGTTTGAGCCGCGCCCGCGTGGATGGGTCGGCCAGACGGGTCAGAAGCGAGTCGCGGCCTCCCTCGTGCGCCCACGACGGAATGGTCGCCTCGAGCCCGGTGCCGCCCGCCGTGTACGGATACAGGTCCGCGGCGACTTCCACGCCTCGGGCACGCGCGGCACGGATGGTGTCGACCGCCTCGGAAATCAGGGTGCCCCAGCCCGGCTCGTAGGCACCCTTGAAGTGGAAGATCTCGACCGGAATATCCGCGCCTTCGCCGATTGCCACCGCTTCGGACACGGCAGACACGAGCCCTCGCCCCTCGTCCCGGATGTGGCTGGCGTAGATCCCGCCCACGGCCGCGGCCTCGCGTGCGACTTCGATCAACTCCTCCGTCGATGCGTAGCTGCTCGGAGGATAGATCAGCGCTGTGGTCATGCCGAGCGCGCCCGCCTCCATGGCTTCTCGCATGAGCGCCCGCATCCGGCGCAGCTCTGCGGCATCGGGCTCTCGATTCTGCATTCCGAGCACGGCGCGTCGGGTCTGGGTCTCGGAGTAGTACGTACCGAAGTTGATGCTGATGCCTTCGGCCTCGAGGGCCGCGAAGTAGTCGTGGAGCCGCCCCGATCCGCCGGTGGTCGCCCACACTTCTCCGTCGACACCCGGAGGGGACGGGATACCGCCCTCGCCTCCGATCGCGGTGGTCACACCCATGCGCAACTTGTTTTCCGCCAGGCCGTTACGGAGCAGCACGGCACCGGATTGGTCCATCATGTCGATGAAGCCAGGCGCCACGTAGCGCCCCGCCGCGTCGATCTCCCGGGCCCCTCGGCCCGTGACACGACCGACGCGGACGAAGCGCCCATCCCGGATGGCCACGTCCGCCGCCACCCAGGGGTTCCCCGCGCCGTCGAGCACCCGTCCGTTGCGGATGACGAGGTCGTATTCGTGCGCTTGGCCGAAACCGGGCACGGGGGCGATGAAGGTGGTCACGAGAGCGAGCACCGCCCCGGTGACGAGAATCTTCACGGTCGGACGCGTCGGTACTTCGGCCACCATCCCTCCCAGTCCATGGAGCGAACGCGCGCCTGCGCGTCCAGGTCGAACGTCACGAGGGACCAGCCCAGGTATGGATTCCCCCAGTCGGCTCGGAACGTATCGTAGTGCCAGTGTTCGAGCGGTCCCTGGATGGACGGTCCGACCTGCACCCACAGCCGGCCGTCCCGTAGCGTGACCAACGCGTCGCCAAACGCCTCGCTCTCGTAGCTGCCGACGTACGCGCTCAGGGGTAACGACGGCGCCGTACCCATGACCCGTGCTTCAAGGCGCGCGCGTAGGGTATCCGCTTCCACAGCACGGGCGTGATGATCTCGATCGAGGAAGCGGGCGATCCAGTCCACGCGTTCCATGTTCGCCTGTCGTGGGGCGTTGGGACTTTCGGTCGCAGCGAAGATATACGCGTCGAGGACCTCGTTGCGGATCGCGTCGAAGGCGGAGTTGTACCGTCCCTTGTTCGTGAGAACCACGAGCCCGAGATCGAGTTCCGGGATGAGCGCCACTCGAGACCGCAGGCCGTCGATTCCCCCGCTGTGCTGGATCAACTCGCGCCCCCGGTAATCCTGTACCGTCCACCCCATCGCATAGAAGAGGAAGTGCATTCCGGGGTTGGTCGCGAGGGCCGCATCGTCGAAGGGGATGACGGTTTGCGGCCGTCGCGTCTCACGCAGCGCGGCGGCGCTGACGAGTGTATCGCCGTTGTGGACCCCGTCCCGGAGTTGGAGGCGGAGCCACTCGGCCATCTCCCGAGCCGTGGAGTTGATCGCACCGCCCGGGGCCTCGTTGTCGAGACTGCGCATCCGTACGACCTGGAGGGTGCCGCCGATCTCTTCGTGGGGTGCCGCCATGTTCGCGGCGTCGACCAGGGCGTCCGTCGTGGTATTCGTCTGGCTCATCCCTAGCGGGGTGAAGATCCGCTGATCGACGAAGCGGTCCCAGGACGTACCGGTCACCGTCTCGATCAACTCGCCTGCCGTGATGTACATGTTGTTCGAGTAGCCGTAGGTGCTCCGAAACGAACCCGGCTCGTCCAGGTGCCGTAGGTGGCGGACGATCTGGCCGCGGTCGAAGCCGCTTCCGAACCAGAGGAAGTCGCCCCGCTCCAACCCCGCGCGGTGAGAGAGAAGGTCGCGCACCGTGAACTCCCGAGTAACCCACGGGTCGGGCATGGCAAAGCCCGGCAGGAGTTCGGCCACGCGGTCGTCCCACCCGATGAGCCCCTCGTCCACGAGCATCGCAACGGCAGTCGAGGTGAAGGCTTTGGTGGTCGACATGATGCCGAAAAGCGTGTGTTGGTCGACCGCCGCCTCCTGCCCGCTACGACGCACACCCCAACCACCAGCGAGGACGACCGAGTCACCGTGGACGACCGCGACCGCCACGCCGGGAACGTCCCACGCCGCCATAGCGGCGCGCACGAAGGCGTCGAGGTGAGAGAGTCCGGGTGGCGGCGCCTGGGCTGCGGCAGGATTCGACAGGGCGGCGAAGACGAAGGCCGTCCTTGCCAGGCCCGCGCCCCACCTCACCGCGCCCCACCCATATCGACGCGCGCAAACGTCCCGATACCTTCCGCCTCCACCTCGCCGACCCGGCCCCGCACATCGAGATGGAAGGTCAACAGCGACTCCCCCGCGGCGGGACCCGTCCACTGGACACGGAACGTATCGAGGTACGCGTGCTCCAGGGAACCCGTGAGGTTCGGTCCGAAGGCCGTGTCCAGTCTATCGCCGTCGGCGCGCACCACCAGGTCGCCGTAGAGCACGCTTCGGTACGTGCCCGCATACGCCGCGACCGGAAGCGAGGGTTGGGTGCCGCGCGGAACGGCCGCTTCCGCCGCCCGCCTTACCTCCGCCATTTGAGCCTCCGCGCGCTCTGTCCGCTCGAGAAGTGCGGCGTTCCAGTCCACGTCCGGCCCGCCCAGCCACGCGTCGAGGATCTCGTAGGCGATGGTCACGTGGAGCTGCGTGCGACCGGCCGTGTTCGTCAGTACCACGACGCCGAAGTCACGTTCGGGCACGAAGGCTACGGTGGAGAGCATCCCGTCGATTCCTCCGGTATGCACGAGTACCTTCACGCCCTCCTGGTCCCGTATCCCGACGCCGAGGCCGTAGGTGCTGAAGTGTGTCGTGGGCAGAAGCGTGTCGGGGACGAACGGTCGGATGGTCTGGGGGCTGGTGATCTCTCGGAGCGTGGCCGAGTCGAGAAGCTCCCTGCCCTCGAAGGTGCCGTTGCCCAGAAGAAAGCGTAGCCACTTCGCCATGTCCTCCACTGACGCGTTGACCGACCCCGCCGGCGCCACATTGTCGATGGTACGCCACGCCACGGCGCGAGGACCGTCCCGGACGTCGGACCATTCCCCCGTTGCCGGCGCATCCTCCGTCGCGGTCGTGATCTCGACGTTCGTGGATACAGTCGGTCCGCTGTCCGGCACGGGGGTGTTGAGGTGCGGCGTCGCGACATCGGTGACCCATGGCGACCCCGCCTTCGCCAGATCGCGCGTGGAGGTCGTGGCCGTCTCCATCTCGAGCGGAGCGAAAATGCGCTCCCGGATCACGTCGTCCCACGAGCGCCCTGCTGCCGCGGCGACCGCTTCGCCGGCGGCCAGGAACATGACGTTCTGGTACCCGTACGTGGAGCGGAAACTGGTGTTGGGCTCGAGAAAGCGGATGCGTCGCAGGATCTCTGCGCGGTCGTGCGGCGACGCGTACCAGAGCATGTCGCCCCGCCGGCCCAGACCACTGCGGTGCGAGAGCAGGTCACGAATGCGGATTTCGGCGCTGACCCAGGGGTCGTGCAGGTGGAAGTTCGGGAGGTGCCGAGTCGCCCGATCGTCCCACCCCATCCGACCGTCGTCGACCATCATGCCGGCGGCCACCGCCGTCATGAGCTTCGTGTTCGACCCGATGGCGAAGACGGTTCTGGGCGTCACCGGATCGCCGGTCCGGACGTCCCGGACGCCCCACCCTCCGGCCAGCACGACGCGATCCTCCGACACCACGGCGACCGCCGCACCCGCGACATTCCACATGTCCAACCCGTTTCGGACGATCCGGTCGAGCGCCTCCGGCGTGAGTTGGGCCGAGGCGCCTGACATGGCGACGAGGTGAAGTGCGACCGCGATGGTGGTCGCGACGCCCCGGCCGAGGCACGTCGGGGTCACCGAACTCGATCCCTTACCACGGGGCGGTCGTGGATCATGAGATGTTGGGGTTGTTCTCGCGCTCCACGCGTGGCAGCGGTAGGCAGGTCACGCTTCCGTAGAAGCCGCCCTTTGCGGCCGATCCCTCCTGGAACGGCGTCCCCGCGGCGGGCGTGAAGTCGAGCCCGAAGCGGTTCATGTCGTTCAGATGATGAGACTCGAGCCACAGCTCGATCTGTCGCTCACGGATCAGGAGTTCACGGATCTCGGCGTCCGTCGTGGCACTCACCGGGTCGGCACCGGCCCTGGTGCGCAGCCCGTTGATGATCTCCACGGCAGCTTGACCGCCGACCACCTCGGCGATGATGAGTTGGGCTTCCTCCCACGTGGCAATCGGAATGGAGCTCGACTGCGTCGGGTACTTCATCTGAACCCAGAGCGGCGTGCTGTCGTCCGATCCGGCGGCCCGACCGATGTCCACGACGGGCACGCGCGGATCATCCACATCCCAGAACTCACGTTCGACCGAAACGCGCTCGTCCCGGTTGTTGAGCGTCCAGATCCGATTCGAGGAGCGAAACGACGCGGCGTTGTACTCCGCCACCTTTTCGAAGCCTTCGGGCACACCCTGCGCGTCGGTCAACGCGCCCGCCTGGTCGCCCAGATTCAGGCGCGTTCGTGCTCGGCCTACCCGTGCCATGTTGGCGATCTCGGGCGCGCCGTCTGAGATCGCGGTCGTGAAGCGTCCCTCCGCGAGTCGGAAGAGCTCCGTGGTGCTCAACTCCGGCCCTCCGTCCGCGGCCGCGCTGCACATCCCCTCGCCGAGGAGCAGGTAGCTGTAGCCGGCGTACGCCGCCGCCGTGGCTGCGCCCGTAGGCTCCTGGACGATTTCGAGGGCGCGGTCCGCGATGGCCCGGGCGGTCGAGAGCGTCTGGTAGACACCCGGGTCCGAATCGTTGCATGTGAACGTGGAGTAGACGTTGTCACTCGGATCCACGCTGCGCCGGTCGTAGGGCCACATCCGCGCCGCGAGTTGGCCGTCGGCGAGTTCGTCTCCGATCAACCCCCCGGCGGCGATGTACTCCGAGAACGCACACTCGAAGTCGGCAACGGCGCTCGTGAGCAGAAGCTGGGCGTTTGCGGGGTCCTCCAAGAAGCCTGCCGGCACCCGGCTGGGCGCCTCGATGTCCAGGAGCGTGTCGCACCCCGCCAGGAACGCCACACCAGACAGGACCAGGAGAGTCGTGGCCTTCCGAAGGCACGAAGTCAGGCGATTGATCATCGGGGTCTCCGGCGCTCAGAAGGAAAAGCTGAAAGTGGTAACGAATTGGGCGAGCTGAGGCGTGTTGTCCTGCTCGAGCAGGTTGAAGCCGAACTCCACGAACGACGCCTCGGGGTCGAGTCCCGTGTAATCGGTCCAGGTGTGGAGGTTACGCCCGGCCAAGGTGAGCGTGGCGCGGCTCGCTCTCACCCGTGCCGCCCACTCCGCCGGGAGCGTGATGCTGGCCGAGACCTCGCGAAGCTTGGCGAAGCTCGCGTCGGTGAAGACGAAGGAGCGCAGAGGGCTCCCCGACTGGATCTCCGCGATACGGGCGGGATCAAACTCCTCGGGAAAGAAGTTCTCCCGACATGCGTTGAAGACCTGGCAGCGAGCCCGGAGGTTGTTGTCGAGCTTCTTGTACCCGGTCTTCCAATCCACCAGTCCGTAGAGACGGAGCCACCCGAAGAGCGAGACCGTCGTCGAGAGGCCGCCTTCGAAATCGGGTGTGGCCTTCCCCAGAAAGAGCCGAGGCGCCCCGTCGCACGGTACGGCGGCACCCCCCAACTCGAGGGGGGTGCCGTCGGGAAGCAGCTTACCGTTCGGATCTCCACCGTCGCACATCGGATTCACGGCCCGCGCATCCTGCCCGGTTCCGTTCAACTCCGCGCTCACCACCTTCCGCCGGAACCACGACGCCACGGGGAATCCGGGGACTCTGCGCTGACTTCCGGCCGCGATGAATCCGGTTCCCTGGTCCACGCCACCGAGGTCGATCACCTCGTTGTCGTTGGTGCTCAGGTTGAGCGCGAACTCGACGTTCACGTCTCGTGTCTGGATGGGGATCGTCCGAATCAGCGCCTCCACTCCGCTGTTCTGGATCTCGCCCGCGTTCACGAACTGCGAGCCGGGGAAGCCGAGGGAAGGTGGAAGCTCTCGGGAGAGGATTGCGTCGTTGGTGCGTGCCGCGTAGTACGTGAAATCGATGCCGAGTCGGCCCTCCCACAGTGCCGCCTCGAAGCCCGCCTCGAATTCGGTCCCCTTTTCGGGCGCGAGTTCGGGGTTGCCGATGAACTGAGGCGTCACCGCGGCATCACCATTCCCCGCCGAAACTGGCTCGAAGGTACGTAGGGCCGCAAAATCGTCGGGCTGCTGACCGGACTGTCCGAACGCCGCGCGCAGCTTGAGTGCGCTGACGAGGTCGACGTTCCAGAACGACTCTTCGTTGACGACCCACGTCGCGCTCGCCTTGGGATAGACGACGAAGTCGAAGTCCTCCCCGAACGCGCTGTTGTCGTCGCCGCGGACGCCCGCCGTCAAGAAGACCCGGTCGTTGAAGGAGATCTGCTCCTCCGCGAAGAATCCCAACGTGTTGTTCTCGATGATGTCCTCGCCGCCGAACGTCTGGGCGAGCGCGTCCACGACGGTGAGTCCGGGTGCAGGGAATTCGTTCCCCTCCGCCGTGATCAACTCGGTCAGGCGGCGGTAGTACTGCGTGCCGACCGTCGTCCGTGTCCCGATGGCGTTGCCGAGCTTCGCGGAGACGCTCGCGCTGTAGTCCACCGTCGTGTTCTCTGCGTCACGGGTCTGGAGGAATTTCGATCCGAGCGCCGTATTGCCGCCGAAGAAGAACGCCACCGCCGGATCGAGCCGGGTCGTGAGCTGATTGTTCGACTCGCCGATGACATCCTGCCCGACGTTGAGTCGCTGCGACAGCCACGCCGTCGGTTCGTGGTGCAACTGAAGACTCAGGGTCGTCCGATTGTAGTCTTGCCAGAAGTCGGTAAAGTCGGTGTAGATCTCAGGAGGAGCACTTCGGAAGCCGCGAAACGGGGTGTCTCGGTTTTCGGGGATCGCGAACACGGTGGCCCACATCAGACCGCCACACCCGGCTTCGCAGACGAGGTTGGTCCGGCCCTGTGCAAACCCGAAGTTCAGATCGATATCGAAGTCCGCACTTGGCGTGATGGAAAGGTTGGTCCGAACGCTCAGGCGCCAGAGATTATTCTCCGACTGAATCCCCTCGTTGAGGTCGAGGTCGGTGCTGGCGTAGTAGCGAACCCGCTCGCTCCCTCCACGCACGTTCGCTCCGAACTGCTGCATGCGCCCGTTCTGGAAGATCTTGTTGCCCAGCGCTGCCTCCTGGGCGAAGAGATCCTGCTCGAACGGCAGGCCGGTGACCGGATCGATGCCCCAGTTACGCTGAATCCGGTTCTCGGGATTCATGAACCAGTTCACCCCCTGACGCACCGTCAGGCCAACCTCGGTTTCGTTGACCCGACCCCGCTTGGTGATGATCTGGATGACGCCGTTCGCCGCCTCGGTCCCGTAGAGCGTCGAGGCGGCCGGGCCCTTGATGATCTCGATGGACTCGATGTCTTCCGGGTTGATGTCGTTCAATCGATTCACGACACCGGAACCGAATCCCTGGACGGAGATCCCGCCTCCGAAGCCGTTGTCGACGCGGATTCCGTCCACGTAGATGAGCGGCTGGGTATCGAGCGAGAAGCTCGAAGCGCCGCGTACACGGATGGTCGGACCCGCCCCCACCATCCCCGTCCCTGGTGTCACCACGACGCCCGGAGCACGTGCGTTGAGGAGGCCGGACACGTCGGTCACTGGGGCCAGATCGAGCGTGGTCTCGGCGTTGATGGTCGTCACGGTGTTCCCTACGGCCCGGCGCTGGGTCTCGCCGGGAGTGCCTGTCACGACGATCCCTTCCAGGTCGATGGCCGTGCGACTCAACACCAAACGCGCTGGACCGCTCCCGGCGGCGACCGGTGTGCGGACCTCTGCGTAGCCCAGCATGGTCACGACCAACACATGGTCCCCCGCCGGTACGCCGACGATCCGGAATCGCCCGGCCTGACCGGTGATGCCGCCGAGACCGGTTCCCTCCACCGAGATCTGAGCCCCGGCGAGCGGTGCTCCCTGGTTGTCGGTTACCACTCCCTGGATCACCTGCTGCGCGTGCAGGGACGGTGATGCGATGAGGAACCCGAGGAACGCGGCGGTGAGCGCGAAGCGAGTCGGACGAACAGGAGCGCGGAGATTCGGTCGATGAGAACGCATGGTCCCTCGTGAAGCTGGAGGTCTCCCAATTGTGACAGCCGTGAACCAGCATGGACACCGTTTCGTACACTGTCAAGTATACAATCTGAATGAACGCATGTCCGCCTCCTCGAACTGACCCGTGCCGGCTACCTATTTCCGTGCCCGGAGCTACCCGGACGGTCGGCGTCGGTGTCCGCCGACTACCAGGTTCCGCGTTCTCCCATCTGGTCGATCACTCGGCCGACCCGGTCCGCCGCGTTCCGCCAGTTGGTTTGGACGGCGCGTTGGGCTCGGGAGGCGGCGCCCTCGCGAATCGCGTCTACGATCACCTGATGTTCGGCCACGGACGTGCGGAGTTCATCTACGAGCACGTTGATATGGAGCCGGATGTAGCGCTCCGCCTGGGGCTTCACCGCGTCGTGGAGGGCCTTCAACCGCGGACCGGCACCTGCTGCCACGTAGCCATGATGGAAGTCGGTGTCGACGTCGAACACCTTGTTCCGATCCGACACCATGGCCGTGCCCGCGAACTCGCGCATGGCCGCGTTCAAGTGATCCAGCTCCTGACAGAGGGCCTCCCGTGCGGCGGTGGGCAGCCCGGCGGCGCGTCGGGCACCCAGGCCCTCCAGCTCCCCGACGATCTCGAACACTTCCTGCGCGTCTTCCCGGGTTACCGGTGCCACGACGGGGCGTGTCCGTCTTCCGCTCCCGGTGTCGAGGATGTGGCCCTCCTGTTGAAGCCTCTGGAGGGCGGACCGGACCGGCGTTCGGCTCAAGCCGAGCTTCGACGCGATTTCGGTCTCGATGATCCGGGCACCGGGGGCGAGTCGCCCTTGCACGATCAGATCCCGGAGTTGGCGATACGCCTGGGAGGTACGGTCGGGTGCCGCCATCGCGTTGACAGTGCGACGCCGTTCGGCGTCTGGGGTGGTGCGCAGTCGGGAACCCGTGGGGACGGTTCTCTCGGCGGCGGGAACGGTACGGACGCTAACCGGCCACGGCCAGCCTTGCAAGCAAACGTTGTTGTATACCTTGTCGTATACGCAAACGCACAGTAGCATAGGCCGAGACAGGGGCCTGTCCCGTATTCCACATCCATCCGCCTCGGGATCGCGCGAATGCACGCTGACCCACCGGCCGTCGCCACCACACCCCCAGACGCGGCGACGTGCGAAGCTTCCCCGTTGCGCTTCACGGTTCGGCCTCTTCAAGGCGCGCCCGAGTTGCGAGCTGCCGTTGCGTGCCAGGTGGCCACTTGGGGTACGGAGTACCAGGACGTGGTGCCCGCATCGCTGCTCAAGGTGGCGGTTGAGGTCGGGGGTGTCGCCCTGGGAGCCTTCGATCCACAAGGCCGACTCCTGGGCTTCGTCTTCGGACTGACGGGGCCTCGGGACGGCGAGCTGTCGCACTGGTCGCACCTTCTGGCCGTGGCTCCCGAGCACCGGGACCGGGGCATCGGGAGCGCGCTGAAACGTGCGCAGGCGGCGGAGCTCGTCGATCGAGGTGTGCACAGCATGCACTGGACGTTCGATCCGCTGGTAGCGAGAAACGCTCACCTCAACCTGAATCACCTGGGGATCGCCATCGCTCGGTATGTCCCGGAGATGTACGGAGACACCGGCAGTCCGGTTCACTCCTTCGGTACCGACCGTTTCATAGCCACGTGGGAACTCGACGGCGAACGTCCCTCCGCTCGACTGCGGAGCCGAAATGCGCTGCCCGCCCGCTCTGCGGGGGCGCCCACCGTCTCCGAGGCGAATATGTCGGATCCGCTCGTTCGCATTCCCGTGCCGGACGACATCGAGGCCGTGGCGGCTGTCGATCCGTCAGGGGCCCGAGCCTGGCGGGAACGTTCCCGGGATGCCTTCCTCCGGTCGCTCGACCTCGGCTTCACCGTCATCGGCTTTGTGCGGGGAGCTGGCGGAGCGGACGGGTATTACGTTCTCAGTCGGGACCCCTCGGACCGGGCCGTTCATGAAGCTTGAGCGCGTCGTACTGCACGAGATCCGCCTCCCGCTGCGGCAGGCCTTTCGGATCTCTTCCGGGGTGGTGCACGAACGCCGAATCCTCCTTCTTGAACTTACCGCGGCCGGTGGCGCCACCACCTGGTCCGAATGTGTTGCGGGAGCCACCCCCAACTACAGTCCTGAGACGATCGACACGGTCTGGCTTGCACTCGACCAGTGGCTGCTCCCCAGGGTCCTCGGAACGTCGTTCGACGGCCCGGAGGCGGTCTCCGCGGTCCTCGGTCAGGATGTGCGTGGACACCGCATGGCGAAGGCTGCGGTCGAGATGGGCATGTGGGCATTGGCCTCTCTCGAGCGAGGCCTCCCACTCGCGGATCTCCTCTATTTGGCCTGCGAGGGCCGAGGAGAGGACGATGGCACCCAGTCGGAGCCGCATCCGCGAAGCCGGGTTCCAGTGGGCCTTTCCATGGGGATTCAGGACTCCCCGCCGGAACTGGTGGAGATCGCGCGGGCCGGCCTGGCGCAGGGATACCGGAAGTTGAAGATCAAGATTGCGCCGGGTCGCGACGTGCACTATGTCCGGGCGGTGCGCGCCGCACTCGGACCCGACGCGCCGCTCATGGTAGACGCCAACGCTTCCTACTCCTTGGATGACGCCGAGCATCTCGCCCTCCTCGACGACTTCGATCTCGTCATGATCGAGCAGCCGCTGGCGCCGACGGACCTGCTCCGGCATGCCCGCCTACAGCAACGCCTTGCCACGCCTCTGTGTCTCGACGAGTCCATTACGGGGCCGGACAAAGTCGAAGACATGCTGGCTCTTGAGGCAGGCCGCATCGTCAACATCAAGCCGGGGCGGGTCGGAGGGTTCGGTCCTTCGCTCATGATCCACGACCTGTGCAGCGCTGCGGAGGTCCCGGTATGGTGCGGCGGGATGCTCGAGAGCGGCATCGGTCGGGCCTACAACGTCGCTCTGGCTTCCCTACCGAACTTCACGCTTCCCGGAGACCTGTCGCCATCCGCCCGATACTGGGAACGGGACATCGTCGATCCCGAATGGACGATGGACGCCGAGGGTTGGGTGCGCGTGCCCCGAGAACGGCCCGGCCTCGGCGTCGATGTCGACCGGGCGAGGATCATCGAACTCGCCGTCCGCACACAGGAGTACACATGAGCGACCGAACGCGCCGCACTGCGGCCTCCGCCGTCTCGTTCTTTCTCTTCCTCCTCGCGCTACCCCTCCAAGGCCAGAGCGACGATGCCTCACTTCGGAGGCTCCACACCGAAATCGAGCGACTCGCGACGGGGACGGAAGGCGTGGTGGGGGTCTCCGTGCTTCACCTGGAGAGCGGAGCCGCCCTCTCACTCAATGGCGACGTGGCGTTCCCGATGGCGAGCACGTACAAGATCCCTATCGCCACTCAGCTCATGTATCGAGTGGACGCGGGTATGCTCCGACTCGACACGCTCATCGAGGTCACCGCCGCGGACCTCCATCCGGGAAGCGGGACGCTGACGGCGCTCTTCGACGACCCCGGTGTCATCCTCTCGGCGCGCAACCTCATGGAGTTGATGCTCCTCATCAGTGACAACTCCGCCACGGACCTTACGCTCCGGCTCGCGGGCGGCCCCGCCGCGGTCACGCGGCGCATGCACGACATCGGAATCCGAGGCATCCGGGTCGACCGTCCGACGTCGTCGCTCATTGCCGACTTCATCGGGGTCCGAGGGGTGCCGGAGAACGGCTCGGTCACGCCCGACGACTTCACCGTCATGGTGGACGCGCTGCCTTCGGACTCCGTGGCTGCTGCGGCCGAACGGTTCGCGACGGACCCGAGAGATACGGCCACGCCCGACGCCATGGCCCGTCTTCTGGTGGGAATCTGGCGAGCGGAGGTCGTCTCCCAGGCGTCGCGCGACACACTCGTCGACGTCCTGGAGCGGGTTTCGACCGGAGCGGGTCGGCTGCGGGGAATGCTCCCCCCGGACGTCGTGGTGGCCCACAAGACCGGAACGATCGGAGCCACGACAAATGACGTGGGGATCATCGAGTTGCCCGCCGACGCCGGAAACGTGGTGACCGTGGTCTTCGTAAAGGACGCGCCGGAGCCGATTCCCGTACGGGAGCGGGTCATCGCCCAGATCGCACGGGCGGTATACGACTACTTCGTGTTTGTGCCGCAGCACGCACGGTGACGGAGCCGGGCGCCGTTCGCGCGGCCGAGGGCTCGCGCCATGCGCCGGAGGACGCGGTCGACGGACTCCGGCGCGTCCTGACCCGCACCGACCTGATCCTGATCGTCGTCGGTACGGTCATCGGGTCCGGGATCTTCGTCGTGCCCGGTGCGGTCCTACGCCAGACGGGCGGGAGTGTCGGGATCGCCCTTCTCGTGTGGTTCCTGGGAGGCGTGCTCTCGCTCCTGGGCGCGCTGACCTACGGAGAGCTGGGCGCGATGGACCCTCGCTCGGGCGGCCTGTACGTCTACATCCGTGACGCGTTCGGAGCGCTGCCGGCGTTCCTGTACGGATGGGCGCTCTTCTTCGTCATCAGCTCGGGCTCGGTCGCGACCCTCGCCGTGGCGTTCAGCGGATACCTCGATCAGATCGTGCCTCTCGGCGCCGTCACCGCCAAGGCGGTCGCCGTGACCATGATCGTGGCGGTCGGTACGATCAACATCGTGGGCACGTCGAAGAGCGCCAGCGTACAGGTCTGGTCCACCTTGTTGAAGGCCGGCGCCATCGTCGTCATGAGCGTCGTTCTCGCGACCATGGGGCGCGCGGCTCCGAGCACGGCGGCGCTGTGGCCCGACACGCTCGACACGTCGCTTCTGGCGGGGGTCGGGCTGGCCATGATCGGGACGCTGTGGGCGTACGAGGGTTGGCAGTACGTCACCTTTGCCGCGGGAGAAGCCCGTGATCCGCAGCGCGACTTCCCCCTCTCCATCGGGCTGGGTACGACGATCCTGATCGCGTTGTACCTGGCCGCGAACTGGGCGTATGTGGCCGCCCTGGGCCCCGCGGGCGTGGCCGCTTCGGACAGTGTGGCTTCCGAAGCCGTCCGCACGGTGCTGGGAGAACCGGCCGCCGTGGTGATCACGCTCACCATCCTGGTGTCCATGTTCAGCGCCGCGAACGGACTCACCCTCACCGCGACGCGCGTGTACTTCGCGATGGCCCGGGACGGGGTGTTCTTTCGCCGCCTGGCCGACGTGCATCCGGGCTTCGGCACTCCGGCCGTCGCCATCGGGGCGAGCTCAGCGTGGGCGATCGTGCTCGCGGTGTCGGGCACCTTCGAACAGCTCCTCACGTACGTCGTATTCGTCGGGTGGGTGTTCTACGGGTTGGGCGCCGCGAGCGTATTCTGGTACCGGCGCCACCGTCCCGATCGGCCGCGACCCTTTCGCGTGCCCGGGTATCCCGTGACCCCGGCGCTCTTCGTCGCCGCGGCGGTGTCGATCGTTCTCAATACCGCGCTCACGCTGCCGTTGCAGGCCGCTCTGGGCGTCGGTGTGGTGCTGACGGGCGCCCCCGCGTTCTGGATGTGGAGGAGGCGGGCCGACGCCGCTTGATCGGTTGCTTTCCCGATCATGCGGGCCTCCACTGCCTCAACGCACCCGGATCCCCCGCGCGATCACAGCCACAGGGTGGCGCAGGACCGACGGATTGGAGAGCGGATCGCCGTCGACAAGAAGAAGGTCCGCTCTCTGTCCCGGCGCTACACGCCCGAACTCGTCTTCCGCGCCGAGGAAGCGGGCCGCGTCCACGGTGGCCATGCGCAGGACGTCCAGGACGGGGATTCCCGCGGCCACGAACTCTGCGATCTCGTCGTGGAGCGAGGAGCCGGGTGCCGTCCGGCCGATTCCGGCGTCCGTTCCCACCAGGAGGGGCGCCCCACCCCGGTACAGGGCCGCCACGACGGCCCGTCGATTGTCGACGACCTCAGCGTCGCCCGAGGCGATGAGCGAGAAGATGGCCAGGGTCGGTGTGTTCCACGTCCCGGCCGCCACGGTCGCATCGACCAGTCCAGGGATCCGCGTTGCGTCGATGGTCCGCCAACCGAAGGCCCCGAGCGGGCCGGGCCCCAGAGCCAACTCGTACCCGCTCAGATGCTCAATGAAGCGGTACCGGGCGTTCAGCGCCGCGTCGAGACCCACCCGATGCGGCACGTGACCTCCATAGGCCATCCCCCGGGAACGAGCGCCCGCCACGACGGCGTCGAAGACGGGGCGGGACAGGTCCTGGTAGAGCTTGAGCGTCTGGTATCCCCGGGCCTGCTCGGCGGCCACGACGGAATCGGCGCGGGCGGGGTCCGGGACCAGGCGTGTGTACGGCCACTTCTCCGGGAGCCCGTCGAGTCCGGAGCTGATCACGTGAACGGTCGGGCCCTGGAGCGTGCCCGCCCGGGTCTCATCGCGTATTGCCAGCAGGTCCGGGAAGCCCCAGAGATTCCGCACCGTGGTCACGCCCGCGTCCAGATACGACGGCAGGTCGGCCCGCGAAAGGTGGACGTGCATGTCCGTCAGGCCGGGCACGAGGTATCGACCGCACCCGGGAACGCGGACCGCGCCGTCCGACACCGGGATCGCTTCCGCCACCGCATCGATTCGCCCGCCCACAACGCGGACGGAGTGTCCCGCCCGGGGGATCCCATCGTCGTAGGAGAGCACGGTCACGTCGTCCAAGACGAACGTATCGGACAGTGCGGTCGGGACTACACACGCCCCGCTCTCGTCAGGGTCTGGCCCCGAAGGCGACCCGCCGCATCCGATCGCCACCGCAGCCGCAACGCCCATGGCGCATGGCACCGCCGCCGTCCAACTCACACCCACCTCCCGCTGAAAGTCGGGACCGGACCGAACGACGGTCCGGAACGTTGGATGTGAAATCTGACACGGAGTCGATGCCCCCGCACCGCCGCTCACCGACCCGGATGGCCGGCTCGCCGATTGGCAAAGGGTTACGGCTGACCATGGGTTGCGGACGATGACTCCACGTCGGTCCCGGAAGCGGAAGCCGCTGCGCCGGCCCACGCCAGTTGGCGCCACCGTGGGCACGACGGCTCGACATGCACGCCTTCCTCACGTAACTCAAGAGGGTGGGCCCGCCACACCCGGCGGACGGGCCCGATGTCCCCAGGCGCGCCGCGGTTGTGGGCGCGGGAGGTTGAGACGTGCTGCCTCACACCCGCCGCAAACGATGAACGGAACGCCGTCAGCGACGACACGGGCTCCCGAGCCCGTCGAGGTGGAGTTGGCCCAGACGTTGGGGCTGGCGGAGGCCGTAACGATCGGAGTGGGGACGATGATCGGGGCGGGCATCTTCGTCCTCCCCGGCTTCATCGTAGCCGAAGCCGGGCCGGCCGCCATCGTCTCGTTCTTCGTGGGCGGCGTGATCGCGCTCTTGAACGCGATGGCAGCGGCGGAGGTCGCCACGGGGATGCCGAAGTCCGGAGGCGGCTACTACTTCATCTCGCGCGCGCTGGGCCCGCTCTGGGGGGCTCTCCTCGGCTGGGGGAGCCTCTTCGGGCTGATCTTCGCGTCGGCCTTCTACATGGTGGGGTTCGGCGAATACGTCCACTCGGTCGTCGGGATCCCAGTGGTCGTGTATGCGATCGTGATGACCCTGCTCCTGACCGGGCTGAACGTCGTGGGCTCGAAGGTGGCCGGTCAGCTCCAGAACTTGATCGTGGCCGTCCTGGTTGTCGTTCTGCTCCTCTTCCTGGGGGTGGGCACCGCCAACGCCGAACCATCTTTGCTCACGGAATCGGCGTTCGCGCCGTTCGGCCTCGGCGCCGTGGCGGCGGGTACGGCCACCCTGTTCGTCACGTACGCCGGCTTCGGGGAGATCGCCTCGATGGCCGAGGAGATCCGCGACCCCGGCCGCAACCTTCCCAAGGCGCTGCTCGGATCGGTCATCTCGGTGACGATCCTGTACTGCCTGATCCTCGGCGTGTGCCTCGTCCTGCGCCCCTGGGAGCAGCTCGTAGGGCCTACGCTCGTCGCGGACCTGGCGGGAGACCTGATGGGGCCGTTCGGACGGGGGGTCATCCTGCTCGGGGCGGTCCTGGCCACGGTCAGCTCGGCCAACGCAAGCATCATGTCGGCCTCGCGGATCAGCTTCGCCATGGGGCGGGACTCGCTCATTTCCGAGTGGCTGAACGAGGTGCATGTCCGCTTCCGCGTTCCCCACCGTGCGGTGGTGATGACCGGTCTGCTCACCGTCGTGGTGATCATGATCGGCGACATCGAGCTGCTGGCCGAGGCGGCCGGGCTCCTCCACTTGCTCTTGTACGGGCTGATGAGCCTCGCGTGCATCGTGCTGCGGGGCGCGCGGCTTCCTGCCTACCAGCCGGTCTACCGGACGCCGTTCTTTCCGGTGGTGCCGCTGGTCGGGGCCATGGCCTGCTTCGGCGTGATCTTCTACATGGAGCCGCTGACCATTCTGCTCGGGCTCGGCATCATGGCCTTCGCGCTCGGCCACTACTTCTTCTGGGGACGTCGGCGCACGGAAGTCGAAGGGGCGTGGCCGTACTTCCTGCGCCGGGCGGTCCTCGAGCCCGGCCTTGCGAAGGTCGAACAGTGGGGTGCCGCGCCCGACGCGATTCCCACGGCCATCGTGGCGGTGGCCTACCCGGAGCGGGAACGGGCTCGCTTACGGATGGCGGGCGCGCTCATCGGACCCGCTCACGGCCACGTCTCGGTCGTGAGCGTATTCCGGATGGAGGGGCGGCTGGACGACGCCTCCGTTCAGTCGTACTACGAGACCATCGAGCAGCGGAACCGGGTTCTCGAAGCGGAGTCGCGCATCGTGCGAGAGGCCGGTGCCACCGTCGACTCCCATGTCCTGGTGGCCGCCACGGCGTTCCGGGGCCTGGTGAGCGCCGCGGAGACCTCGCGAGCCACGCTTCTCGTGACCGGGTGGCCCGCCCACGGCCCGGCCGAGGCCGAACACGCACTGCCCGATTCGCTCGACCGCCATCTCCGCACGCACCTGGTGCTGTTCCGTGAGGACGGCTCGGTCCCGGCACCGCGGATCCTGGTCCTCCTCGACGAAGGGCCCGACTCGGACCTGTCCTTGCTCCTGTCGTCCCGCTTGGTCGCGGCGTGGGGGTCCGAACTGACCGTGGCTCGGATCATTGCGCCGGACGCGAGCGAGGACGAGCGGATCGAGGCGGAGCAGGCACTCGAGGCGGAGCTGGGCGTGTCGGTGCGGGCGCAGGTCCGCGCGATCCCGTCGGCGTCGCCAGAGGCGGCGCTCGCACGGGAAGCGGCACGCAATGACCTGCTGGTCACCAGCGTGGCGGCCACAGGCGCCGACGGCCTCGTTCGGTCGGTGGACCGTCTGGCCGGCCTCCGGGGCTGTTCGATCATGCTGGTCCGAGCCCGCCCGCAGCCGTCCCTTCGGCCCGGCGCATCCGGTGCCACCCCCGAACCCGCGAGGACGTCATGACCCGGCCCGTGGACCACCATACGCCCGCGACGCTTCTCGTCGGCATTTCGAATCCCGCGACCGCTGACCACCTCGTCCGGCTGTCGGCGCTCCTGGCGGACACGCAGCCGTGGCACGTGATTTTGACTCACGTGGTTCAGGTGGCGGATCAGATCAGCCTCACGACCGGCCAGTCTTCGCCCGCGGTCGTTCACGCCAAGGACTTCCTTGAGAAGGCGCGCGGCCAGGCCCAGGCGGCCGGTCTGGAGACGGGCGGCCTGGTCGAGGTGGCCCGTAGCGTCGACGAAGGACTCCTCGCTGCGGCCAGGAGCCATGGAGCCCGGATGATCGTGGTCGGCCATTCCGAGCCGGGGGCCGAGGGAGGAGCCGCCGGTGGCTCGGAAGAGCGCTTCGACCGTGCGATGCACCGGGTCGCGCGGCGTACTCGGGCCGATGTCGTCGTGGCGAAGTTCCGGCGGCAGGACATGAAGAAGATCCTCATTCCCGTGACGGTCGGAGCACCCCTCCGGCTGACGGGGCTCGTGTGCCGCGCCCTCACGCGTGAGGAGGGAGCCGACCTGACGTTCTTCCATGTGGCGGAGCCCGGCGCGGAGAGCGACGCGCGCCAGGACCTGACCGCTCGGCTGGAGGGAGAAGGCCTGGGCGAACTCGGATCTCTTGAAGTCACCACCGCAGAGGACCTCGTCGATGCGATTGTCGCCCGGGCTGCGGACGCCGACGTCGTTGTCCTCGGACCCTCGGGTCGCCCCCGACTCATCGACACGATCATCAGCAGTACGGGACGACGGATCGCAGAGCGCCTCGACGCCTCCGTGCTCCTTGCCTGGGGCAGCGAAGGCGCCGCCGGCTAACCTCAGCGCGCGGGCCCTTCGCCCCCCTCGCTCGCCTTGCGTGTCGTGAAAGACCCGCCGGCACGTCCAAACCGAGTCGCCCTCCTCGGCTTCACGGCTGCGGTCCGCGTGATCGGAGGTCCACCATCTCCAAAAGATGTCTCTACCGTCCGTAGGCGTGCTCGCGAAAACAGGAGCGTGAAATACGTGGCGAAGCCCTCACTCAGCCACACATCGTCCCAATCGGATTCGGTGACTGCGTTGCCGAACCACTGATGGGCGATCTCGTGGATGACGACGTTGCGCACCCGGTTGGTGCGGGTGCCGGTCACCACTTGCGATCAGTAGTGTCCGGTCATAAGTCGAAGAGCTGCAACTGGTTACGAATATCGGGGTCAATGGGAGTGTAGCCGGTCTGCGAAAGCACTTGTGCGAGAGGCGCTTTCTCGAAGGGATAGACGCTCAGGATCTGTAGAATT
>JAJCZZ010000101.1 GCA_029262115.1 Gemmatimonadota bacterium
TGGTGGTGGTTGGTCGGCCCTATTGCGGGGGTCTGGGTGGCGCGGTGCGGGCCGGCCGATCGTCGTACGAGGTTGTCGACGCGCGGGGAGTCGGCGGACGGGGCGCCGTCCCCCCGCGAGGGGGTTGGCGTGCTCAGTCCATGACCTCGATCTCGCGCACTTCGAGGCTGCCGCGCCCCTCCTCCAGATGGGGGCATCCGTCGATCACGGCCACGGCGTCGGCGAGATCGTCGGCTTCGATGATCCAGAAGCCGCCGATGACTTCCTTGGTTTCGGCGTAGGGGCCGTCCGTCACGCGAAGGCCGTCGGACTCCTTGCGTAGCACCTTGGCGTGCCCGTCGCGCAGCTTGTGTCCCAGCGTCATCCGACCCTCCGCGGCCAGGCGCTGTCCCCAGGCGTGGTACTGCTCGACCACGGCCTGCATCTCCTGGGGACTGAATGCGTCGAAATAGCCGGGGTTGTCCCTCGGAATCACCATGAACTTCGGCATCGGTACTCCTCGATCGTGGGAATGGAGCCTTCCTGGCCCCTCGGTGCGATGACGATCGGGCGGGCGCGGAATCTACACCGGTCGTGAAAAAAAGAGCGAGACCGTGGCGCCTCCTGGCACCTCGGTCTCGCTGATGGAGACGGTGGGTCGAATCCGGGCTCACTTCTGCGGCGGAAGCATGACCGTGTCGATGATGTGAATGACGCCGTTCGATGCGTCCACGTCGGCTGTGGTCACCTTGGCCCCGCCAACGTAGACGGCGCCATCCTTGATCACGATCGGAGCCTCAGCGCCCGAGAGCGTAGAAGCGCTGGTGAGGTTGACGACCTGGTCCGAACGGACGTCGCCCGAAACCACGTGGTAGAGCAGCACCCGCTTCAGCGCTTCGGTGTCGGCGAGCAGGGCCTCAACCGTACCGGCGGGCAGCTTCGCGAATGCCGCGTCCGTCGGGGCGAATACCGTGAACGGACCGGCTCCCTGAAGGGTTGCGACCAGGCCGGCCGCGTCGAGGGCGGCAGCCAGAGTTGTGAAGGAGCCGGCCTCGACGGCCACCGTCACGATGTCCTTCTCGTGCATCTGGGCGTCGGCGGACACGGGGGACACGACAGCGCTGCCGGCCAGAATGCTGGCGACGAGTGCAGTGCGAAGCATGGATCAAACTCCTGATGAAGTTGCGGTTGTACAAGCTGTGTCCAACAATCTTGCTTCCGGTCGGTCGGTTGTCAAGATTTGTCCATATATTCTTTGACGAAGGTTGTACAACTAACTAGATTTATGGTTATGGGCCACTCTACTGAACCGCGCCACCCGATCCGAATCGTGTCTGAACGCACCGGTCTGACATCGGCGACGTTACGCGCGTGGGAGCGTCGATACGGTGTCGTCGAACCGGGTCGGTCAGAGGGAGGTCAGAGGTTGTATAGCGATGCCGATGTCGTGCGGCTGTCGCGTCTGCGCGCCCTCACGGAGGGGGGACGCACGATCGGGACTGTGGCCTCGCTCTCCGATGAAGAGGCGGAGGTACTGGTTTCGGAGGACCGAGCCGCTCGCGTGGCACCCCAGGAAACGTTGGCGGTCCGTCGTGACGAGCAGCGTGAAGAACGGGTGGTGGCCGAGGCGTTTGCAGCCGTTGAGGCCATGGACGATCTCGGACTTGCGTCCATACTCCGCAGGGCGGGTGGGGGGATGGAGGGGGTACGCTTTCTTGAACGGGTCATCGCCCGCCTGCTCCATCGAATCGGTGCGGCATGGGCGGCCGGGACGTTGGGGCCAGCGAGAGAGCACTTGGCGATGGGGGTGATTGACCGGGTACTCACTTGGCTGTCCGAATCGGTGGGTGTGGCTTCGGACGGTGCCACGCTTGTTGTCGGCACTCTACCGGGGGAGCGTCATGGCCTAGGCGCCCGACTGGTCGCGGTGACGGCGGCCCTCACCGGCTGGCGCGTCATCGACTTAGGGATTGACCTTCCTCCTGGGGAGATCGCGGCCGCGGCTGAGGCCACCGGCGCAAGCGGCGTCGCGCTTAGCCTGGTGAATCCCACCGTGGCGGCCGGGGCGCTTGGTGACGTGTCGCGCTTGCGGAAGGCCCTCTCGCCCGAGGTGTCGCTGTTGCTTGGGGGTTCAGGAGCTTCGTTCCTGCCCCAATCCTCGTTGCCGGACAGGGTTATGGTGATCGACACCCTTACCCAGTTGCAGCGGATCCTTCGGGAAACGTCCCGCCTGAGCCTCCCCGCCCAGATGCGCCGATAGCGGCCCCCTCATTTGGCCCGCTTGACCCAGCCCTCTCGGGCCGCGCCCGCGCGGCCACGGCTCCCCACGCGGGCCCGGGCGGAGCTCCGGCGGGACGTTTCCCCCGAGCGACGGCTTGGATTGCGTGTAGCAATCCAGCGAAGCCACCGGAGGAAGCCAGCCGACGCCGAACGACCCAGCCGGCGAAGCGGCCTGAGCGAGCGGGAAGCGTCCCGCCGCAGCTCCCCTACGGAGCCCCCACCCCTCCCCCCAGCACCTCGCGTAGCACCCTGACCGCATTCTCGCCCATGATCTTACGCACCTCGTCCTCCGAGAAGCCCTCGTCGAGGAGCGCCTGGACGAGGTAGACCGTTCCGCTGGCGTCCACGACGGTCGCGACGGCCCCATCCCAGTCGGAGCCGAGCCCGACGTGGTCGACGCCGGCCAGATCCGCCACGTATCGGACCGATCGGGCCCAGGCGGCCGGACTGTCCCCGCACAGGGCGGTTTCCCACAGGCCGATTCCGATCATGCCGCCCGTCGTGGCGATGGCCAGCACGTGCTCGTCGGTCACGTTTCTGGCGTTGTCGCACACACCGGCCACGCCCCCGTGGGAGACGACGACCGGACCGTTGACGCGCGCTAACGCGTCGTCGATCAGCGCTTCCGACGAGTGGGCTAGATCCACCAGCATTCCGAGCGAGTCCATTCGCTCCACAACATCGGCGCCGAACGAGGTCAGCCCCGCCTTCTCCGCCCCATGAGCGGAGCCGCCGACTCGGTTGTCGAAGAAGTGCGCCAACCCGACCATCCGGAAGCCCGCGTCGTACAGCCGGTCCAGATTTTCGAGCGCTCCTTCGAGGGCGTGGGCGCCCTCGATTCCCAGGAAGGCTCCGATGACGATGGACCCCTCCCTGCGAGCTCGCATATGGGCGTCCAGATCCGCGGCGGTGGTGATCAGCCGCAGGCCTCCCTCGCTGTCGGCCTCCGCATCTCGGAGCTTGTCGGCCTGATAGAGCGCTCGCTCGGTGAGGCTCGACCACGTGCGCGGCGGCCAGCCCTGCAGCATGGCCAGGAGCGTGATGTTGTCCGAGTCGCCGCTGTTTGACTCGATGTTCATGTCCCGAGGGACCTTCGTGACGGTGGTGAAGATCTCTACCGCGATCCGGCCCTCGACCATCCTCGGCATGTCCAGATGGCCCCAGCTACCACGTCGAACGAGGGACCGGTCCCACAGGAGCGCGTCTCCGTGGAGGTCCGCGATGTCGAGGGAGGCCTGCAGCGCCGTCGCTTCGGCACTCACCGGAGCGAGACGCCCCCCAATGTGTCCGTTCATGTTGCGCCCCACCATCGTCGGAAGGACGCCGAATACCGCGAGTGCCGCCACCATTACGGCCGCGACCGCCGCCGCGAGTACCTTGTGCCCGACCCCCTCACGTCGCGCCATCGGCTACGCTCCCGGAACCCGCATGGTGCCCTCGCTCACGAAAACGGCGCCGCCCCCGACTCGGATGGCCGTCGTTTCACCGTGCGCACGGTCGGCCTCGACCTGGATGGTGCTGGGGCGCCCGATCTCCGAACCTTGCGTGACCGTCCAGCCCAGCCGCCCGGTCTCGCGTCCGTCGGCCGCGGCCAGATAGCCACCGAGGGCGGCGGCCGCGGAGCCGGTGGCCGGGTCCTCGGGAACGCCCGAGCCCGGGGCGAACATCCGCACATGAACCTCTGCGTCCGGCACGTCCGGACTGGTGGTGACGACATACACATGATGTGCCCAGGTCCCCGCGAGCATCGCCTGCCAGCGCGCCATGTTCAGCACGGAGCGCCGCACGGCGTCCGAACCGACCACCGGAATGATGTGGTAGGGAAGCCCGCACGACACCATTTCGCACGAAAGGTCGGAGTCGATGTCGGACTCGCCGAGACCGACCATTTCCGCGAGGTCATTCGGGCTCCAGGGCGACGGTCGGTGCTCAGACACCTGCGCGGTCGTGAAGGTCGCCGAGATCGGCTTCCCGCCCATGAAACGCACGTCGACGGAAATCGGCCCGATGTTCTCCTCCAGCACGAGGTGGATCGTACCGTCGTGTGGGGAGTCCTTCATCTGCGAGGCCAGGAAGACGGCGGTCCCGACCGTCGGATGACCGGCAAACGGCACCTCCACACCCGGCGTGAAGATCCGTACCCGAGCCGTGCCACCGGACTCGGGCGGACCCAGGAACACTGACTCGGACAGGTTCATCTCGCGGGCGACCTTCTGCATCAGCTCGGCCGGGAGATGGGCCGCGTCGAGGAAGATGCCGAGCCCGTTCCCGCCGAACACACGGTCGGTGAAGACGTCGAGAGTGTGGAATCGCAGCAGCATCGATCCGAGGGCGGGAGGAGTCGTGAACGTGCCGAACCGCACTGAAGCGTGCAAGATAGGTGGATGCGTACCATCGGCGTCATCTCGGATACCCACGGCCTGCTTCGGGACGAAGCGGTCCAGGCTCTACGGGGCAGCGACCTCATTCTTCATGCGGGGGATGTGGGGGATCCCGTCATTCTGGAACGGCTGGCCGACGTGGCGCCCGTTCTGGCTGTCTTCGGCAACACGGATTTCGGGACCGTCCGTCAGCGTCTCCCCGAGACGCTGATGGTCGACCTCGGTGCCTCCGACGGGCGACTCGCGCGCGAGGGACCGGCGGGAGCGGTGGCGTACGTGCTGCACATCTCCGAGAATCTGGACATCGATCCTTCGGGGGCGGGCGTTTCCCTGGTCGTCACCGGGCACACACACCGTCCCCTGGCGGAGCGGCGGGGCGGGGTGCTCTATCTCAACCCCGGTTCCGCAGGACCACGACGATTCGACCTTCCCGTGACCGTGGCGCGCGTCGGCGTCGACGGTGGGACACTCACGCACGAAATCCTGGAGATCTTATGACGGAGCGGCGCGCCGCCTTCTTCCGCGGCCTCAACCTGGGGCGCCGTCGCCTCACCAATGACGAGTTGAAGAGCGCGGTGGAGTCGTCCGGCTTTTCCGATGTACACGTGTATCAGGCCAGCGGCAACGTCGTCTTCACCGGCACGGAGGAGCCGGGAAGGGATGAAGCGCAGCTCGAACGTGGGCTGGCCCGGGCCCTCGGCTATCCGGTCGATACGTTCGTTCGGACGATGGACGAGGTCGTGCTGGCCGCAGCGCGGGAACCGTTCCTGGGGCTGACGCAGGAGGACCGGGTCGATCCCAAGGCAAAGGTCCACGTGACGTTTCTCAAGGCGATGGCACCCGAGGAGCTCGCCTCACGGCTGGCGGCCCTTTCCGGAGACGACGACCGTTTCGCGGTCGTCGGAAGGGAGGCGTACTGGTGGCGGCGCGGCGGACTCACCGACTCCCCGATCGACACCCCAACTCTCGACCGTGCCTTTGGCACGAAGGTCCGAACAACGCGCACGCAGGGTACGCTCCAGCGGCTCGTCAAGAAGTTCGGGTGTGCTGCCGCGGCCGTGATCGTGGCCGCGATACCTGGCGTGGCACAGACTCCGGCCCAGAACGACTCGGCGGCGTCTGCCGCGAAGGAAGAGAACTCCCTTCCGCTCATCACGACGCGGACCCTGTCGTTCGAGACCGGCGAAGGCACCTGGATGTCGCTCGACGTGTCGCCAAATGGCGACACCATCGTGTTCGAGCTGCTCGGCGACCTGTATACCCTCCCGATCAGCGGCGGGCAGGCCACCCGGATTACCGAGGGGCAGGCGTACGACATGCAGCCCCGCTTCTCGCCCGATGGATCGCGCATCGTGTTCGTCAGCGACCGGGACGGTTCGGAGAACATCTGGATCGCCGAGGCCGACGGGTCGGAGCCGGAGCAACTCACGGATTCGGAGCGCGAGAGCTATATGTCGCCGGAGTGGACGCCGGACGGCGACTACGTCGTTGCGAACAAGGGCACGCAGCTCTGGCTCTTCCACCGGGGGGGCGGCTCCGGCATGCAGATCACCGGCCAGCGGGAAGAAGGCGGTCCCACGCCGCCGGGGCATCAGGGCGCGGCGTTCGGTCCCGATGACCGCTACATCTGGCTGAATGTCCGCGGGAACCTCGGCGGAGGCTTTCCGGTCGAGGTCGAGGAACCGGGCATGGCCGGTGTGGACCCCGCCGATCGGAGTTCCGCTCGGCTCGTCGGGTCGTTTCAGATCGGGATGCTCGATCGGGAGACGGGTCGGGTGCTCGTGCGCACGCACGAGCTGGAGGGGGCGTTTCGGCCCGTTCCGAGCCCGGACGGGCGATGGGTCGTGTACGCCACCCGGTACGACGACCAATCGGTCCTGAAGCTGTTCGATACTGAGACCGGCGGAGATCAGTGGCTACGCTTCGACGTGGCCCGTGACGACCATCAGGGCGGGGGAACGCGCGACCGTGACGTCTATCCGGGCTCCGCGTTCCTGCCCGACGGCTCCGCGCTCGTGACGAACTACGGTGGGAAGCTGTGGCGGGTAGCCGTCCCGTCGGGTGAGGCGACGGAGATCCCGTTCACGGCGCAGGTCGACCAACAACTCGGCCCGCTCGTGAAGTTCGACTATCCGATCGACGACCGGAGCCTGGTGGTGTCTCAGATCCGAGGGGCACGACCGTCTCCGGATGGTCGGCGCGTGGCCTTCAGCGCGCTGGACCGGCTCTGGACGGCCGACCTGCCGGCGGGCAGCGGGAGCTCCGGCACGCTCGATCAAGGTGCCGACGCCACGATCACCAATGCGCGTCGGGTGACCGCGCTACCGGACGTCGAGCACGCTCCCGTCTGGTCTCCGGACGGACGCTGGCTCGCGTTCGTGACGTGGAGCGACTCGGTGGGCGGCGACATCTGGCGGGTCCGCGCCGACGGGAGCGGTTCGCCCGAGAGGCTGACCCCGACGTCCGCGTTCTTCGATCAGCTCGCCTGGTCGGCCGATGGCAGCCGGATCCTGGCGATCCGCGGGTCGAAGATGCACCGGATACGCACGCTGGAGGACTTCGGCGGCCACTCCGGCGCGGCGGAGCTGGAGTACGTGTGGCTACCGTCCAGCGGAGGGGAGCCGCAGCGGATCATGTGGGTCGGGCGAGGGACCACTCAGCAGGGGCGCAACGCCCCCCACATCGGGCCGGATCCCGAGCGGATGTACGTGTGGACCGGGCGGGACGGGCTCGTGTCCGTCCGCTTCGACGGGTCGGACGTCCGTCCGATTGTGAAGGTCACCGCGCCGTCGACGGGGGGCCAGGGGGGACCGCCCACTCCCGACGAGGTGCTTCTGTCTCCGGATGGTACGCGAGCCCTTGTTCGTGCGAACCGGAACGTTTTCATGATCACGGTGCCGCGGGTGGGCGGCGACGCTCCGACCGTGTCCGCGGCGTCTTCGTCGTCGGTCCCTACGTGGCGGCTGACCGACATCGGAGGCGACTTCGTGGGATGGCGGCCGGACGGAGCGGTCGCGCACTGGTCGATCGGTCGGAGCTTCTTCCAGTACGACCCGACGCTTGCGGATTCGTTACGCACGGACTCGATCGCCACGGCGCGGGCGGAAGCCGCCGCGGCCGGAAATGGCGACGAAGCCGCGGAAGCGGATTCGGTCGATGCGGATGAGGACGCCGACCCCGAAGGAGGGTATCGGGCGTACCTGCCCCACCGGGTCGACGTGGAGATCCGCGTCGACAAGGACCGCCCGCAGGGTGTCGTGGCCCTGCGCGGCGCGCGTCTGATTACCATGCGGGGCGCGTCGGACGAGGTCATCGAGCGTGGTGACATCGTCGTCCGGGACAACCGCATCATCGCGGTGGGGCCCGCGGGCTCGGTCGAGATCCCGCGGGGTGCCGAGATCATCGACGTGTCCGGCAAGACCATTCTGCCGGGTCTGGTCGATATCCATGCGCACACCTGGGTCGCCTGGGGCGTGCACCGGACACAGGTGTCCCAATTCCTGGCCCAACTCGCGTACGGCGTGACCACACAGCGTGACCCTCAGACGTCCTCCGAGGATATCCTCACGTACTCCGACCGCATGGAGGCCGGGGAGCTGATCGGTCCTCGGCTGTTCTCGACGGGACCCGGTGTCTTCAGCAACGACAACATCCGGAGCTTGGCCGACGCGAGGCACGTCCTGCGGCGGTACGCGGATCACTTCAACACGCGGACCATCAAGCAGTACCTCGCGGGCGATCGCAAGGTGCGTCAGTGGGTGATCATGGCGGCCCACGAGCTGGGCCTCACGGCGACGACCGAGGGCGGCTCCAACTTCACCATGAACCTCTCCCTCATGCAGGACGGGTATCCCGGGCTGGAGCATACCCTGCCGATCAGCCCGTTCTTTCAGGATGTGATCGAGCTCGGTCGGTTCAGCGGACTGACCTACACGCCGACTCTGATCGTGGCCTATGGAGGTCCTTCCGGACGCCAGTACTATCTGACGCATCAGAATGTGGACGAGGTGTGGAGCGGCTTCAGCGCTTCACGCCCCATGACGAGCTGGACAAGTGGAAGAGCACGCAGTGGTATCGCGACGACCAGTACGTCCACCCGCTGCACGCGGAGCAGCTCACCAAGTGGATGGCGGCCGGGGGTCGGCTGGGTCTCGGGTCGCACGGCGAGGTGCAGGGTCTCGGGACCCACTGGGAACTCTGGATGATGGCGTCCGGGGGACTGCCTGCCCACGACGCGCTTCGGATGGCCACCATCCACGGCGCGGACGCGGTCGGCCTGGCGGGCGACATCGGCTCCCTCGAAGTGGGCAAGTTGGCCGATCTCCAGGTGCTGGATTCCAACCCGCTCGACGACCTGCGCAACAGCACGGACATCCGCTACGTGATGAAAAACGGGCGACTCTATGAAGCGGCTACGCTGGACGAGGTGTGGCCGCGCCAACGGCCGCTGCCGACGCAGTGGTGGTGGCGGGTCGAGCCCGACGCGGACGTACCGGGCAGGTAGGAGTGACGAACTCACCTCACTCCGGGGATGGCGGGACGCTGGTCGTTCTGTTTGGTCCTCCGGCCGTCGGGAAGATGACGGTGGGCCGGGCACTTGAGGAACTCACCGGCATGCCCCTCTTCCACAATCACATGACCATCGAGCTGGTAGTGCCCTTCTTCGAGTTCAACACGCTGGCCTACAACCGTCTGGTGGGGCACTTCCGACGACGGATCATCGAGGAGGTCGCCGCCAGCGACCTTCCCGGGATGATCTTCACCTTCGTCTGGGCGCTGGACCTCGCGTCCGACAACCGCTTCGTGCGGGACATTGGAGACATCTTCGTGGAACAGGGCGGTAGGGTCGTGTTCGCCGAACTGACGGCGGACCAACCGACGCGGATCCGTCGCAACGCGGAGCCGGACCGGCTGGATGCGAAGCCGACCAAGCGAGATGTCGAGAGATCTCGGAGTCACCTGCTGTGGGCTGACGAGAACTTCAAGCTCAATACGGACGGTGCTCTGGGCGATGCGTTTTTGAGCGACCCGTATGTTGGGATCGACACCGTCGCCCTCGATCCCGGCCAGGCGGCGGCACGTATTGCACAGGCCCTCGCGCTGCCGGTGCGCGAACCGGCGTGAAGGCACGGCCCGCGGCTGCCGTAGGGAGTCTGTCGCCCGCCACCCTTTCTCGGGAGAGATCACCATGGCGCTCTGGTCCGCCGTCCTCGAAGTATTTCAGGCCACCCTGTTTTCCCTCACCCAGTTTTACGGGGGACATCTGGGTGGGGCGATCGTGGCGCTTTCCCTCGGGGTCCGGGTAGCTCTCCTGCCGATCACGGTGCCGATGGCGGTCAGGTCCCGCCGCCGGGCGCGGACGCTTCGTGCCTTGGCCCCTGGCCTTACGTCGCTCCGGGAGGAGTGGAAGGACGACCCGACGGGCCTGGCCCGTGAGACGATCGAGTTGTACCGGCGGCACGACCTCTCGCCCCTGGATCTGGGGAGCGTGCGTGGGCTTCTCATCCAGACTCCCGTTCTCCTGGCGCTCTACCGCTCGGTGACGGCCGCGGTTCAATGGGACGGTGTCCGGCGCGCCTTCCTGTGGGTTTCGGACCTGGCTCGCCCGGACATCGGCCTCGCGGCCGTCGCCGCGTTGATTTCGGGGGCTGCAGTCGGGCTGGGAGCGTCCGAGGGCCAGCCGGCGTGGCTACCGGCCGTGTCGGTTGCGGCCATCGGGATCATGGCCATGACCACCTCGGCGGGATTCGCCCTCTATCTGACGGCGAGTTCGACGGTAGGCGGATTCCAGGCCCTGCTCGTGCGGCGCATCGAGGAGAAGAAGACCGCCGGCGGAAGGGTCCCGTCGTGACTGTCGAGGAGGCTCAGTGCGACATCCGCACGGCGTTCGCGGGCGGCTTCGTCGGCCAATTCGTGTCGGCGCTCCTCTGGGCGGCATCTGGAGTGCTCAGCGTGACTGTCGGGACTCGGGAGGCCATGTTTGCGCTCGTTGTCGGGGGGATGTTCATCTTCCCTCTGACCGCCGTGGGCCTCCGAATACTTGGATACCGTGGACGGGTGGCCGATGGAAACCCCCTCGGTGGTCTTGGTTGGCAGTCGGCGTTCGTGGTCCCGCTGTGTATTCCGGTCATCGCGGCGGCGGCCGCGTACAGGGTTGACTGGTTCTATCCGGCCTTCATGATCGTTGTGGGTGCACACTATCTGTCGTTCGTGACGCTGTATGGGATGCGTATGTTCGCGGTGTTGGCGGCGATCCTCGTCGGTGGAGGAGTTCTGCTCGGGCTCTACGGCCCCGGCGGTTTCGTGATCGGAGCGTGGATCACCGCGCCGGTCCTGCTCGTCTTCGCGTTTCTCGGGCGTGCGCACGTCCGGGCGGAGGACGCCGGGTGACCTACACCATCTATGTCGACGCCGACTCGTGTCCGGTGAAGGACGAGGTGTACAAGGTGGCCCGCCGTCGGGACGCTCCGGTGGTCCTGGTCAGCAATCGTTGGTTCCGGATTCCCGTCTGGCCCTGGCTGACGCTGGATGTCGTCCGGGATCAGGAGAACCTGGACGCCGCGGACGACCGGATCGTCGAGCGAATCGGAGCCGACGACGTGGCCGTTACCGAGGACATTCTCCTCGCTCAGCGCTGCATCGAGAAGGGGGCCCGGGTCCTCACGCCGAGGGGGCACGAATACACGCCTGCCAACATCGGCGAGGCCGTCGCCACCCGCGAGTTGCTTGCCGGTTTGCGCGAATCCGGCCACGAAGTCGGGGGCCCCTCCGCCTTCGACAAGCGAGACCGGTCACGCTTTTTGCGAGAGCTGGAGGAGGTGCTTCGTCGGGTGGAGCGGGGGTAGGGCAGGATCCCTCAGGGAGCTGCTGCGTCCCCTTCGGCGGTGCGGACCACCACCCGGTTTCGGCCTCCGTCTTTTGCGGCGTACAGTGCGTCGTCCGCCATGTGCAGAACCGTGCTTGGCGTATGCGCTTCGGCGTCGACCCCCGCCACTCCGATGCTTGCCGTCACGTAGAAGGGGACGCCCGTCGGGGATGTGTGGACCTCGTCACCGATACGCGAACGCAGGCGCTCCGCCACCGCCGCCGCGCCGGTCCGATCTGTCTCCGGCAGCAGGACAGCGAATTCCTCGCCCCCGATTCGAGCCGGCAGGTCGAGGTCGCGGCAGACGGACCTCATCGAGTCCGCGGATCGCTCCAGTACCGCGTCCCCGGCCGCATGCCCATGGGTGTCGTTGACGATCTTGAAGCTGTCGAGATCGAGTAGGAGGATGGAGAGGGGCCGGTCGTAACGGACTGCCCGCTCCGTCTCCCTCTCCAGTGCCTCCATGAAACGGCGCCGATTGGAGAGCCCGGTCAGCGCGTCCGTGTTCGCCTCGTGCTCCAGCTCGGCATTCATCCGCACCAGTTCGAGCTTGGCGTGCTCTCGCTCCGTCACGTCCTTGAACAGGAATGCCGTGCGGCCTTCTCCGATCCGTTTGCCGAGGGGAGTCAGAGTGACGTCGAACGTACGATCGGTGGTGATGCCGTTGTCGTCCACGGCCGGAAGGACGAGTTGAGCAAACGGTTCAGCCCTGTCCTTGCCACGGGAAGACGCCCACAGGCGTCCGAGGCTCAGAGGAACATCGCCGTACGGATCGAGTCCGAGCATCGTCTCAGCCGCGCGGTTCACGTCCACGATCCGGCCCCGACCGTCCAGCACGACGATCGGGTCGCGCAACTCCACCATGACCAGGGTTCGGGCGACCGGACCCAGGTTGAGGAGCCGATGCCGAAGGAGCCCCCAGCCGAGAAGCGTGGCGGCCACGCCGAACCCGGTCGGGGACATGTCGAGCCATTGTGCCCCCGTCTGCGATGCGAGGTGGGCCGCGCTCGGGCCGAGCGCCACCAGGCAGGCGAGCACCACGAGCGGCGCCCGTCTGCGATCGGACTTGGACCGCGCCATCCATCCGGTCAAGGCTGTCGTGGCGGCGATCAGCGCGACGAGGCGCGCCCCGAACTCGACCCAGAACCACGGTCCGTACTCGACGACCAGGCCCGCCAGCCCTGACTTCTGGACGAACAGTCCCT
Organism: Gemmatimonadota bacterium; assembly: GCA_029262115.1. Taxonomy (GTDB): domain Bacteria; phylum Gemmatimonadota; class Gemmatimonadetes; order Longimicrobiales; family Gaopeijiaceae; genus JAJCZZ01. Next base: position 12,711 of record JAJCZZ010000101.1, read on the forward strand.
GGGGCCGGACTAGGAGCGAGAAGCCGTCCGGATGCAGCGCCAGCGCGATGGTGACCGCGGTGACGGCGTACAGCGCCAGCATCGCGCGGCTCGAGCCGTATCGGGGCCGTTGTCCGTAGCCGATGGCAAAGCGAGCCCACGCCACAGGCACGATCGCGATGGCCACGTACTGTGCCCGCTCCAGCAAGACCTTTACCGTGAGGTCCGGCGTGACCACCGCTATGGTGTGAAAAAGGGTCCAGATACCCGAGGCGACGACAAGGGGAATCAGAGCTCTGCTGGTCGGCTCCCTCCGCCGTGGCCACAAGAACAGGAGTTCTCGGCCGAGCAGGAACAGCGCCACAAGAGGCGGTATGGCCCAGGGCGAGAGTTGCAGCGTCCACAGCATGGTGGGTCTCGCTACCCGACCGGCTCGACCGTCGCGCGGATGACCCGGGTCAGGTTGGGAAACTCGGCGTCGAAGTACACGTTGCCTGTCGCGTGGGCTTGAGCCTGGTATGGTCCCGAACCACGAGGAGGCCCATCTCCGTATTCCGAATGGAACGAGTCGACCACGTCCATTCCTTCCACTATCTCACCGAAAGGAGGGAAGCCCTGGGCGTCGAGGGAGCTGTTGTCCTTGTAGCTGATGAAGATCTCGGTCGTCCTCGTGTGCGGCCCCGCCTTGGCGAACGCCACGCGACCCCGGGTGTTCGACTGCGCGACGGGATCGTCGGTGAGGTACTCGTCCTGCCATTGGAAATCGATCAACGGGGTGCCGTGAATGCCCCACTGGGCCATGAATCCGTCGACGACCCGGTAGATGCGGGTATCGTCGTAGTAGCCGTTCGCGACGAGGTTGTAGAAGCGATCCGCGCCCCGCGGCGCCCAGGCGCGATGTACCTCGATCGTGAAGTCACCCGCTGTCGTCTCGAAGTAGGCCCGATAGACGTCCGGCGCGACTGCCGTCAAGCGCTTCGGGTAGAGAAGCGGATCTCGCGGCTGGTCGGCGTCGCCTGTCGCCCCTCCGCACGCGGAAAGGGCGGCGACGGTCAGGGCCGACATGAGATGGGGTCTGTGGGTCAAGAGACGGTCCGTGGGAGGGCGCATCGTCCTCAACCTTGCCACGTTGGAGGTGGGGGGCCAGCCGCCCGCAGGTGGAACTCCGGGAATCTCTCAAATTCGCATTGTACACGTAATTGGATCATTTCGGGTGCTTTCCGGTATTACGTGGGCCGATTCTATCCCTGTCGATAAGGCGAGTGTATGGCGCGTGAGTGGCTGGAACGTGAGGATCTGTCCGTGTACGTGGTTGCGGGCGTTCCCAAGAGCTTCAACAAGCAGTTGAAGTCCATGCTTCAGAAGAAGCAGGGAGAGGAAGTCGAATCTCTGCGGCTCGACGAAGATCTGTCGGAGTGGGTGCTCGCCAGAGTTCGTGGCGAGAAGCGGGCCAGTTCGAAACGGAGCCCGGCGTCCAAAGCCTTGTGGCGAGCGTTCCGTGCCCTCGCGGCCGCCCGCTACCATCTTCGGGGTGACGAGGAGATGGACGAAGAGATTCGGGCGATCCGGGATCGGGTCGAGAAGCTCTGGTTCAAGTACAGCCCCTTGCATGCTGAAGGCGACGACGAAGAGGAATAGCGGTCGAACGCTGCGGATGTCCGCGACGGGCCGGCCGTTCCCGCGGCCGGCCCGAACCGTCTTCAGGATTGGACGATGATCGATCTCCGTAGCGACACCGTGACCAAGCCGACTCCCGCAATGCGTGACGCAATGGCGAACGCCGAGGTGGGCGACGACGTCTACGGTGAAGACCCGACGATCAACAGGCTCGAGGCAAGGGTGGCTGAGCTTCTGGGGAAGGAGGCCGCCGTGTTTGTGACCTCCGGCACGCTGTCGAACCAATTGGCCATGCGCATCCATTGTGAGCCGGGTGACATGGCGCTCATGCATCCGGACGGGCACATCGCCATGAACGAGGGTGGAGGTGCTGCCGCCCTCGCGGGTGTTTCGATCGGCGCACTGGAAGGTGACGGCGGAGTCTTCGGTCCGGAGGAGGTGGACGCGGCCATGGGCGTTCACCACCGCTTCAATCCACCGAATCACTCGCCGCTTCCGCGGGTGGTGTGCGTGGAGAACAGCCACAACGGCGGGGGCGGGGTCGCCTGGTCCACGGATCAGATCGATGCGGTGACGGCGTCAGCGACGCGCCATGGGCTCTCCCTCCACATGGATGGTGCCCGCCTCTGGCACGCGGCGGCCGCCACGGGCGACGACCCGTCACGAATGGTCCGCGACTTCGGCACGGTGAGCGTCTGCTTCAGCAAGGGTCTCGGCGCACCCATGGGCTCCGCACTCGTGGGCTCTGCGGCCATGGTGCTACGGGCGCGCCGGTTCAAGCAGCAATACGGCAGCGGTTTCCGGCAGGCAGGCATTCTGGCGGCGGGCGCCCTCTACGCTCTGGATCACCAGAGGGACCGTCTCGTCGACGACGTGACGAATGCCCGGCGTTTTGCGGAGGGCCTTTGCTCCATGCCGGAGGTGGCCGTCGATCTTTCCCGGGTCCACACGAACATCGTGCGCTTCCGTCTCGAGACGATGGAGGCGGGAACCTTCGTCGACCGGTGTCACGGGAAGGGAGTTCACATGCTCCCCGGCGTCAACTCCGGAGTGCGAGCGGTGACGCATCTGGGGGTGTCCGCAACCGACGTGGATGCGGCTATCGAGGTCGTCCGTACCGTTCTTTCGACCGGCTGACGGTGGTGCGGCCTGTTGTCGTCGTGCATGAAGGTCCACTCGAGTTCCTCGAGTCGGCCGGGTCGTTTCTGCGTGCATCGCCGGCGGAATACAACTTGATTCTGTCGATCGCCGAGGAGTGCGCTCGAACTCAGGATCGCGCGGGTCGGGCCGGTCCCCCGTTCTTTGCGTCGGTGGTGCGAAGGGGGGTCGTGGAGGGTGCGGCGTTCCGGACACCTCCGCACAAGCTCGGCCTGACCGAGATGCCACTCGAGGCGGTGGGTCTCCTGGCGGAGGTCGCCGCGGGTCTGTGGGACGCGCTCCCGGCCGTGCTCGGTCCGGAGACGGTCGGCGTCCCGTTCGCGAAGGCGTGGCACGTCCTCAGAGGCCAGGACTGGCGGCCGGGGGAAGCTCAGCGGATCTATCGGCTCGATCGGGTCGAACACGCGCCTGAGGTAGGCGGTCGGGTGCGGGTGGCGGAAGCCGGAGACGCGGCGTTGGTCGAGGCCTGGGCGACCGCATTCGCCCAGGATCTGGGGCAGGAATATGCTTCGACCACTGACGCCCAGCGGTCCTGGATCCGAAACGGGGACGTGGTGATTTGGGATGATCCAGCGGATAAGCCGGTGGCGATGGCGGTGGGGCGGGGCCACACCGCGGGCGGTGCACGTGTGGGGTACGTCTATACGGTTCCGGAAGCACGAGGCCATGGGTACGGGTCGGCCATCGTGGCCGCCTTGAGCCAGCGTCTTCTCGACGGTGGGTGTGACTTTTCCATGCTCTATGCGTTGGCGAGCAATCCCGTGACGAACCGGATCTACCAGCGCATCGGGTACCGATACGTCGCCGAGGTGCGCGACATCGTCTTTGACTGAGACCGGGGAGCCACTTCATGGCGAAAGGGAATGAATTCGAGGTCGCGACGCTTGGCGGCGGCTGCTTCTGGTGCATTGAAGCGGTGTTCGAGGACGTGGAGGGTGTCGCTCGCGTGAAGTCCGGCTACGCGGGCGGCCACAAGCCGGACCCCAGCTACAAGGAAGTTTGCGCTGGCACGACGGGCCACGCGGAGGTCGCTCAGGTCCACTTCGACCCTGCTGTGATCCCGTACGCGGAAATTCTGCAGATCTTCTTCGCCGTTCACGACCCCACCACCCTCAACCGGCAGGGCAACGACGTTGGGACTCAGTATCGTTCCGTGATCTTCACCCACTCGAGCGAGCAGGAGGCTGTCGCTCGCAGCGTCATCGCGGCGCTGAACGAGGAGGAGGTCTGGGACGCCCCGATCGTCACGCAGGTGGACGCACTGGACGTCTTCTACCCGGCCGAAGCGTACCACGATTCGTACTTTCGGCAGAATCCCAATCAGCCCTACTGCCAGGTGGTCGTCTCCCCGAAAGTCTCGAAGTTCCGGAAACGCTTCGCTCACAGAATACGCGCAAACTGACCGGCCGGGGTTCCGCGGCGGCGTCCGTCGAGTGCAGCGTGTCGCCCACTCAGTCGCGCGGCGGTCGCTTGACCGTTGACCGGAGCGCGACCCAGGGGGCACATTGCTGCCACCCCCCGACATTCTATGGAGTTACCATGCGGATCCGTTTATGCGGGTCGGCCGCTGCGGCCGTACTTCTCGTGCCCCTCCTCTTGGAAGCCCAGGCCCTCTCCTCTCCGACCACGGGCCCGGTCATCGACGGGTATGGCCCCGTGTTCGATATCGAGGCGCCCGACTTCCCGACTCCGGTCGGCCAGGTCATTCGAGCCGTCTTCGACGTTTCGGAGGCAGCGGCGGAGCCGGGGCAGGTGAACCGCAGAATCGAGTCCCTGGCTCGCTTCCTCAACATGCATGCGCGCGCGGGCGTCCCGCGCGAACAGTTGAAGCTCGCGCTCGTTGTTCACGGCACGGCAGGTAAGGACCTTCTGGAACATACGGGGTACCGGCGCCGCTTCGGTGTGGAGAATCCGACGCTCCCGCTATTGAACGAGTTGATGGACGTCGGCGTTCAGGTCATCCTGTGCGGGCAGACTCAGTCGGCCCGTGGCCTTCGTCGGGAGGAACTGGCGGATGGGGTGCAGCTCGCGCTGTCGGCCATGACCGCGATGATTGCGTTGCAGGAGCAGGGGTATCGTGTGGCTGCGAGGTGACACGGAACTGTTGTCAACATGGCGGGATAAGCTCGGGGCTACTATCAATTCGGTACGCAGTCCTACCCGCAACACCACTCACTCGGAGGAATGAACTATGCCGAAGCCCCCCGCCGCTCTCGTGGTGAAATGGCGAGAACAGGCTGAAGAGGGCTACCTGTACGCGGAGATCGCCCGGATGAATCCCGGGTACTCCGTCGATCAGGTGCGTCACTACTGCCTGGGCCACACAGGGCGCGACATCCCGGGACCCGTCCAACGCATCGACCGTTGGTACGGGTCGAACGTCTGGCTTCGCGGGGAGAACTCCCCGCACGCCGAGTTGACCGAGGAGGAGGCCACGGCGGTCCTCGACGACTGGGACGAGGAAACCGACCGCTGGGGTAAGTCCGGTGCCGAGTGGGCACGCGAGTTGGGTGTGTCCCCCAGCACGATTTACATGCTCCGCCGTGGAGAGACGTGGACATTCCTGGATCACAAGAACCAGGGACGGAAGCCCAAGAAGCGCCGGAAAGCGAAGAAGAAGTAGAAGGACAGTCGGGCTGGTAGCGCCCTCGGCCGGTAGATGTCGAGGGCGTAGTTCCCCCCAATTCGCGGAGGGTCCCGTGTCGAGGCTATGGGCGTGCCCCCTTGTCGTGGGCGTCCTGTTGTCTTCGTGCGCCGATGCGGCACCGGTTTCCGACATCCTTTTCGTCGGCGGTGAGGTCATCGACGGGAGCGGTAGCGCCGCCGTACGCCAGGACATCGCGATCGCGGACCAGCGCGTCACTTTCCTGGGCGATGCATCCGCTTCCGGCGTGAGGGCCCGTGACACGGTGGACGTGAGCGGGCTCGTCGTCACGCCTGGCTTCGTCGACATGCACTCCCATGCCGAACTCGACGAGGACTATGGGCGGGGGTCCGAAGCGTTCCTCTACCAGGGCATCACCACGGTTCTCCTCGGGCTGGATGGTGGGGGTGGCAACAATGTCGCGGACCGTCTCGGCCGCTGGGCGTCGGATGGGATCGGCACGAACGGCCTGCTGTTCGTAGGGCACAACGCGGCGCGACGAGCCGTCATCGGAATGGAAGACCGCGGCCCATCTCCCGAGGAACTCGACGGGATGCGCGCCTGGGTGCGCGCCGGGATGGAGGAGGGGGCCCAAGGGCTGTCATCCGGGCTGTTCTACCTTCCGGGCACGTATGCCGAGACCGAGGAGGTCATCGCGCTGAACCGTGTCGCGGCCGAGTACGCCGGCGCGATCTACGACACGCACGATCGGGATCTCGGTGCGTCCTATCCACCGTTTGGTTATCTGGCGTCCATCGCCGAGGGGATCCGGATCGGAGAGGAGGCGGGGACCAAAGTCATCTTCAGCCACTTCAACCCACAGGGTGCCGCCAACTACGGGCGCGCCCCCGAGGGAGCAGCGCTGATCGAGGAGGCTCGCGCCCGCGGCGTCGATGTGCGGGCTGCTCAGCACGTCTACACGGCCACGCAGTCGAATCTGCGGTCATACACGGTGCCGGGGTGGGCGGCGGCGGGCGGTGACACCGCCATGATTCGGCGGTTCGATCATCCGGATACGGTGACGGAGATCGACCGGCAGACGCGCGAGATGTTGGCCATACGAGGAGGGGCCGATCGCCTGCTGTTCGCGGATCCACGCCCGGAGCTGAACGGTCGGACTCTCGGTGCCGTCGCCGCCGAGTGGGGTGTGAGCGGCCCCACGGCGGCGCGCCGGATCCTTCGGGACGGGAATGCCGCGGTCATGAACCTCGGCCTCTACGACACCGAGAACACACGGTACCTCGCGCAGAAAGAGTGGATGATGACCTGCACGGACGGGCGGAATCCCGGGCCGGGCCAGAACGTGACCCATCCACGCGTGTTCGGTGCCTTCACCAAGAAGCTCAAGGACTTCGTCATCGACGATCCCGTAGTCTCACTTCCATTCGCGGTGCGTTCGATGAGCGGGCTCGCCGCCGACTTCCTGGGGTGGACCGACCGTGGGTACATCCGGGAAGGATACTGGGCCGACATCACGGTGCTCGACATGGACACGGTGGAAGACATGGCCACCTACGAGGAGCCTCAGCAATTCTCCCGTGGGACCGTCCACGTACTGGTGAATGGTACGTTCGCTGTTCGGGATCGCGTCGCTACGGGTGCGTTGGCCGGTGAACCCCTGGTTCGGGGTGGGGCCGTCTTCGACTAGACCGGCGGCGTTTCCGGCCCTTCGTCCACGTCGGAGGGGGTCGGATCCTCCTCCCGAGGCTCCGTTCGGGTCGACCCATGCTGGTCCCACCCGTCGCGAAGGCGAGCCGGAGGTGATGTGGTGGGCGACACCCCCCCGAGCAACTGCTCCTGGAAGTCGAGTCGCTGATCGATGTTCTGGAGCCGACGGCTCATATCCCATACATCGGAGCGCAGCTCCTCAAGCTGGCCATCGCGGATCTGCGGGGGCGGAGGCGGAGGGGCCTCGAACTTCCTGAGTAGCCAGACCGCCACCAGCGTGCCCGTCGTCCCCACTGCGCCGCCGCTGATGAACACGGCGACGATGCCTATGAGGATTTCGGGACTCATCTAGGGAGCCTCTGCGCAGGTGAGGTGGGCCTCGTTACGCGCGCCATGGCTCTGGAGGGGTACCCACGCCAACGGCGTGGGTCGCGGAGCAACGAAGGCATAGCCGTAGCTACGCATAGGCGCTCCAACGACGGGGGGCACCCGCGCGCAGCGTGGGTCGGGGCCATGCCGCCGTAACCCACCACCGTAATTTCTCATCCCTGCATATGGGTGTGGGCGCAGGGGGTCGCGTGCTGATACGTCGTCTCTCCTCCTCACCGTAGCCCTGCTACGATTCGTCGTCGTTCCTTGTCTGAGCGTGCGCGAGCCCCTGCGCGAGGCCCGCCTCACCTACGCAGAGGCTCCCATGGCCATCTCCCGCGAGGATGCAGGCACACGTCGCCCGCCCAGGCAACATCCCTCTCCTGACGAGGCGGGGTCCCTGGCGGTTTCGAGCGGACCACACCGGTTGCTGACGCCCGGGGCCCCTATCGACCGACGGTCGCGGCGAAGGCGGGCTCGGCGTGGTCCCACGTGAGGTCGAGCTGACGCTCGGCGTCCTCGGCCACGGCGGCCAACCCAGCCGCCTGAGCGGCCATGGAGAGCCCCATGAGCGACAGCGTCCGCCCGGGCGTGAACGACAGGCTCTGCCGAAACGCTTCGACGGCCTCTTGGGCTTGTCCGGCTTCCAACAGAATGTCGCCGAGAAGCTCATGCGGGGGCTTCAGCGACGCGGGCGGTCCAAACTCGAAGGGGAGTGACTCTTCGACGCGCACGGCGTCGCGGAGGAGGGCGATGGCACGGTCGGCGTCTCCCTCATCCAGTGCCAGCAGTGCGCGGATCTCGAGTTCCTCGATGCGGATCCGTGGCTCCGCTTCGCCGTTTCCGAGCTGAAGGAGCAGTGCTTCGGCTCGGCCGCGCTCGCCCGTACGGGCAGCCACGTACGCGGTGACGAAGGCTTCCCGTCCGCGCGCCCAGGGGTTGTCCCGTAAGTCGGCATTGTATCGACCGACCGCGTCCCAGTCCTCGAGGTCCAGCACCTGCCGCGCCCTCATGGTGGCGTAGTAGCGCTGCTCGGCCGCGGTCGGGTTCTCCCGCATGCGGGCCATGCACGCGTCCATGCCACGGGTCGCATCCTCGGGGCGGCCCTGCATCAGATATCCGTAGTGGAGCCACGACGTGTAGTGACCGCAGACGTTGGGCCGCAGTCCGGTAGCTTCCCTCCCGCGGTTCTGCACGTCTCGAGCGCGGACGTTGGCCGTGACCACGTCGTTCCACATGCCCAGCGCAACGAAGATGTGTGAGGTCATGTGCTGGGCATGCCCGGCGTCTGGCGCAACCGCCGAGTATGCTCGAGCCGCCGGGAGGCCCAGAGGCGCGTGGACGGGGTCGTCGAACGAGTGGATCAGGTAGTGGACGGCACCCGGATGGTCAGGGTTGGCGTCGAATGCCGGCTGCGCCACGGCTGCCGCTCTCATGTACGTCGCGAAGTCGCGCACACCATCGGTGCTGCCGAGGATCGATAGCGCGTAGAACGTCCGCGCCTCCAGGTCGTCTGGCCAGGTCTCGTGCAGCCGTCGCATCCCGTCCATGTACCGGAGGTCACGCTCGGTCTTCGACCCGTCCCCGTACAGCGTGCTCACCGCCCCCAGGTAGGCCCTCTCCCGCTCGGTGGGCGGCGCAGCACCACGCGCCTCGTACCGCGCGAGGGCGCTTCGGGCGGCTTCCCCATCCTGCTCCTGCCAGAGTGGGTGGTTGTAGGTCATGGCCTCGCCCCAGTATGCCAGGGCAAAGTCGGGATCGGCGTCCTGAGCTCGTCGGAAGGAGGCCGCCGCGTCGTCGAACTCGAACGAATGCAGGAGGAGCACACCTTCGAGAAAGTGCGGCTGCGCCGCCGCAGAGCCCGAGTTCGGGAATTCGACCTTCCCCAGCCGGCGGTCCTGAGCGAGAGCCGCCTGGGCGCCGATTGCCAGGACGGCCACGGCGACCGATGCTCGGAGAGGGATCCAGTGGCGGTGGAGCATGATGTCTCTCGCTGGCAGAGTGCGGCTGATGGCTGGTAGAAGCGCGTTGTGGTGGCGCTCCGAGCAACGTGCGTCCATGAAAGCGTCTGTCGCGCGGCGGCGAATGGCAAGGGTTGGATCTTTCCCAGCGGGCGGGCCCGGTAGCATGTTGCCTGGAGGAAACGGGCGTCGACCGTGAGTCGCCCGGTCATCATGGAGAGGTGGGGACTCAGTGGACCTGCACGTCGGTACCAGCGGATACAGCTACAAGGAGTGGAAGGGGTCGTTCTATCCGGAGGACCTGAAGAACGCGGATATGCTCTCGTACTATGGGCGACGGCTCAATGCCGTGGAAATCAACAACACGTTCTATCGCTTGCCGAAGGCGTCCGTGCTCGAAGGGTGGGCCGAGCAGGTTCCCAAGTCCTTTCGGTTCTCCATCAAAGCGTCCCGTCGGATCACCCACTTCAAGCGGCTCAAGCCCGAGGCCAAAGATGAGACAGAGTACCTGTTGGACACGGTGCGTACGCTCGGCTCCCGTCTCGGCACGCTCCTCTTTCAACTTCCGCCCAATATGAAGGCGGATGTCGATCGTCTCGCTGCATTTGTGGACCTGCTCCCGAGTGGCGCTCCGGCCGCCTTCGAGTTCCGGCACGACTCGTGGAAGGATCCGGCCGTTCACGAGGTGCTGCGCTCGCATGGGGCGGCGCTAGTCTGTGCGGATACCGAGGACTCGGAAGAGGACGAGCCCGTGGTCGCCACCGCCCCGTGGGGCTACCTGCGACTTCGACGCCCTACGTACGACGAAGACGACCTCCGCCGGTGGGCGGAGTCGGTGCGGGCACAGCCCTGGGACCGAGCATTCGTGTTTTTCAAACACGAGGACGAGGCTGCCGGGCCCCGGATGGCCGGTCGCTTCATGGAGCTCGCGTCATGAACGACGAGCCTCTTCACGCCTTCGACGCCACGATCGAACAGGGAGATCAGGGCGGCGCGTTCGTCACGATCCCGTTCGACATGCAGGAGGTTTTCGGGACCCGAGGCCGTGTACCGGTGGTCGCGACATTCGACGGCCACGAGTACCGGGGGTCGATTTCGCCGATGGGTGGCAGGCACCTCGTGATCATTCGGCGAGCGATCCGCGAGGCGATTGGGAAAGACGTCGGGGACGGCGTGGCTGTGACCGTTCAGAAGGACACTGCGGAGCGGGTCGTCGAGCCTCCGGAGGAGCTTGCGGGCGCCCTGGTTGGACACGCGGCTGCTGCCAAGAAATTCGCCGCCCTGTCCTACACACACCAGCGGGAATTCGCGGAGTGGGTGCGGGACGCCAAGCGGCAGGAGACACGCGACCGCCGGGCGGCCTCCGCGATCGAGATGCTCCTCGAAGGGAAGACGCGGTAGGCTGAGGCCGTCAGCCGAGGTGCTACCTGACTGCGTACCGTTCATCGGTGAAGCGACGGTTGTGTGAGGAGGACTTGGGCATATGTTCACCCGTAGATGATGAATACTCTCCGCCGCGTCCGAGGACCGTTCATGCCCGTCTCCAGCTATGTCGTTTTCACTGACCCTGGGGTCCGCGAGGCAGTCGCGCGGAGCTTGATGGACTTTCCTGCCTGCGACGTGGTCCCAGCCGAGGCCGGGGACGTCATCCTGCTCGTCGCGGAGACCGATGACCTCGCGGCAGAGGCAGACTTGCGCGACCGGGTCGAGGCGTTTCCGGGTGTCCGTTCTGTCGTTTTCGCCTTCGGGGATGTGGATCCCGACACGCCGGAGGGCGACCCACTTCGCGCGGCACGCCGGGGTGGCGGGCGCCGGTCTCGTGCAGCCAGTGTCGTGGCGGACGAGCAGAGCCTTCCATGAGCCCGCTCGAGCGACGCATCTTCTTGAAGCGGATGGCCCTCGCCGCCGCGGCCTCCGCGGCCTCCGCGATGGTCCCCGAAGTCGCGTTCGCCGGGGAGCCCGAAGGATGGCGCGGCGATCCGTTCGAGCTGGATTGGCGGAAGACCCCTTGCCGCTTCTGCGGGGTCGGCTGCGGCCTGTTGGTGGGGCTCGAAAACGGCCGGGCGGTGGCGGTGAAGGGCGACCCCGATTCCCCGGTCAACCGGGGTCTTTGCTGCGTGAAGGGGTACCACTCCGTGCAGGCGCTCTACGGGCGCGACCGTATCACTCGGGCACAGGTGCGGCGGGGCGGCCGGATGGTGGAGGTGCCCATGGAGGAGGCGCTCGATGTGGTGGCTGAGCGGCTCCGCGCGACGATCGACGAGCACGGCAAGGACTCCGTGGCGATGTACGGCTCGGGGCAGTGGACCATCCCCGACGGCTACGTCGCCTCCAAACTCTTCAAGGGCGCGATCGGGACCAACAACGTGGAAGCGAACGCCCGGCTGTGCATGGCCAGCGCCGTGACCGGCTTCGTGACGTCCTTCGGACTCGACGAGCCCATGGGGTGCTACGAGGACATCGACCACGCCGACGTCTTCGTATTGTGGGGCAACAACATGGCCGAGATGCACCCGGTTCTCTTCTCTCGGATGCTGGAGCGCCGGCGTCGCGATCCTTCCGTGCGGATCATCGACCTCGCCACCCGCACGACGCGGACGAGCTACGCGGCGGACCGTTCCCTGCTCTTCACACCGCAGACGGACCTGGCGCTTGCCAACGCGATCTGCCGCGAGATCGTGGCGAACAACTGGGTGGACTCGGACTTCGTCGCGCGCCACGTGGCGTTCAAGCGGGGCAAGACCGACATCGGGTACGGGCTCGAGGACGGCTTCGCCTTCTCCGACGAGGCGACCGACGTCTCATGGGACGACTACGTCTCCTTTCTCGATGAATATACGCCGCGGCGGGTCGAAGCCCTCTCCGGGGTGCCAGCTGCCGACATCCGGTGGCTCGCGTCGCTGTATGCCGACCCGGCTCTGAAGGTCACGTCGTACTGGTGCATGGGAATGAACCAGCACACGCGCGGGACATGGATCAACAACCTCGTCTACAACATCCATCTCCTGGTCGGCAAGATTTCGTCCCCGGGCAACAGCCCGTTTTCGCTCACCGGGCAGCCCAGCGCCTGTGGGACGGTTCGGGAGGTGGGCACGCTTACCCACAAGCTGCCCCACGGGGTGGTGGCGAACGAAGACGACCGGCGGCTCGCGGCGGAGATCTGGGGCGTACCCTACGAGAACATCGACCCGAAGCCCACCTACCACACGGTGGAGATGTTCCGGGCTCTCGACCGTGGAGACCTTCGCTTCATGTGGGTGCAGGTGACGAACCCGATGGTCACCATGCCCCACCTGAACCGCTACCGGGCCGGCGCCGAGAAGGACGGCCGCTTCATGGTGGTGTCGGACGTCTATCCCACTCCCACGACCGACGTGGCCGACGTGGTGCTGCCGGCGGCCATGTGGTTCGAGCAGGAGGGGCTCTTCGGGAACTCGGAAAGGCGCACGCAGCACTTCGACCAGCTCGTCGAGCCGCCCGGTGATGCCATGAGTGACACCTGGCAAATCATCGAAGTGGCCCGGCGGCTCGGGTACGGCGATCATTTTCCCTGGTCGTTCGACGACCACATCGACGCGATCTGGACGGAGTACAGCCGCTTCCACGACAATCCGAAGCACCGGATGGCGCCTCTCGACGAGTTGAAGGCCCGCCCGGGCGTGATGTGGCCTTTCGTAGACGGCCGGGAGACCAAGTGGCGCTACAACGCGCGCTATGATCCCGCGTGCGATCCGGAACAGGGGGAGTACGACTTCTACGGCAAGCCCGACCACCGTGCGTGGATCTGGCTCCGCCCGTATGAGCCGCCGCCGGAGGTGCCCGACGAGAGCTACCCGATGTGGCTCGACACCGGTAGGGTGCTGGAACACTGGCATTCGGGATCAATGACCCGCCGGGTTCCCGTTCTGCACCAGGCGCTGCCGTCTGCTTACGTGGAGATCAATCGGCGTGACGCCGCCCGGATGGGCATTGGCAACCGTGAGCGTGTGAGGCTGGTGACTCGGCGCGGCTCCATGGAGATCGAAGCGCGCATCGACTACCGGGCGCAGCCATCTGAGGGGCACGTATTCGTGCCGTTCTTCGACGAGTCGCTCCTCGTCAACGAGCTGACCCTCGACGCCTTCTGCCCCATCTCGAAGCAGCCCGACTACAAGAAGTGCGCGGTACGGGTGGAACGCATCCGAGGCGCCGCGTCGTGACTGAATCTCCGGGGGGCGACGCCTCCCTGGGACGCCGCATCCTGGTCATCGGTTTGGCCAGCGTAGCGATGCTTCTTCTCGTCGTGGGGTTGGTGCCGCGATTGACCAGGGCGCCCGCGGATCCAGTCCCGCCGGGCCCGGTTCCCGGCGCCGACACGGAGTTGCCGATTGCCGAGGAGGCAGGAGCCTTCGATCGCGCTGGGGCGGACTTCTCGGTAGACCCCGCGACGGAGGGACGTGCCCGTGGCGGCAGCCGCTCGCTGGCAGGCTTTCGCGCACTGCGCGCGTATCCCGGGGCGCCCCCGCGCATTCCCCACGAGGTGACGGATGGGGAGTTCATGGGTACGGAGTGCCTCCAATGCCATGGGAGGGGCGGCTGGGCTCCGCGGATGGGCACGTATACGCCACCGACGCCCCACCCGGAGATGAAGAACTGCCTCCAGTGTCATGTGCCGCAGAACACCGAAGGCCGCTTTCGTCCGACGGACTGGGTCGCGGCGCCCTGGCCTGAGGGGGGGCGGAGGGCGATGGAGGGCAGTCCCCTCGTTATGCCACACGACCTCACCATGCGCGGTGCTTGCCTGGCGTGCCACGGCGGCCCCTCCGCCGTGGCCGAGATCCGCACCACGCACCCCGAGCGGGTGAACTGCCGGCAGTGCCACGTTCCGTCGGTAGCCGACACGACGGCGGTGTTCACCCGGCCCATCGGGGTCCGGTCCGGGGCGGGAGACCAGGGGTGAGAGGCGGGCTCGCGTTCATCGCTGTCGTGGCGTCCGTGGCGGTTGCGGCGTGCGGCACCGAGGCTCGCCCTGGCGAGGGTATTCCTGTGGCGTTGGAGCCCGTCGATGGACCGCCGCCGGCTCTCGTGACTGTGCCGCGGGGTCCCGTGCGGGAGCGGGTAGGCCCCGGTGGCTCGCGTTTCGAGGTGGCCTCACGAACACCCGAACTCGAACAGTATCCGTGCGCGGCGTGCCACGCGGACGGCGCTTCGCCTTCGCCCGCCCGTGAACCCGACGTCCATGGCGACATACAGCCCGTGCACCCGTCAGCGGCAGGGGCCACTTGTGCGACGTGCCACACGGCCGAGGATCCCGCCCGCCTTCGAGCGGCGGACGGCTCACCGGTGGGTCTCGACGACGCCTATCTGCTGTGCGCCGGCTGCCATTATCAGGAGGCGGACGACTGGGCCGGCGGTGCCCACGGGAAGCGGCTTGCCGTGTGGCGGGGACAGAGGGTCGTGCTGAACTGCACCGGCTGCCACGACCCTCACAGTCCGGCGTTTCCCCAGCGGATTCCCCACCCGGGTCCCCGGATCCCGCGCACCGGCGGAGGGGCCCCGTGATCGATTATTCGGAGCCCCGGACCTGCGGCACGACCGCGAACAACACGCGGGGGCGCGACCTCACGTTCGAGGACGTTCTGCGCTTCGCGGGCAGAGAGGAGGCGCGGTCGGGTCTTCCTCCCGACGTCCTGACTTCGCCCCCGGCAGCGGCAACTGCGTCGTGTGGGTCGGGTTGCGGCTGCGGGTCGGCCGAGCGTGGTTTCGAAGGCACCGGAACCGCTGCCGCCGCGGCCTTGCAGCGCCCGGTCGACCGGCGTCGAGCGCTGGGGCTGATGTTCGGAGCGGCAGCGGCCGGGAGCCAGGCCGTCGCTGCGTGCTCGCCTCTGGGCGGTGACTCTGAGGCTCGGCAGGCGAAGGTTCTGGAGTGGGAGGAGTACTTCAAGGGCAACTTCCGGCTCATGACCGGGGAGGAGAAATCCGACACGATCCGTCGCCTTGAGCGCCTCGCGGAACTGCGAACGGGGCGGAACGTGTCGATCAAGGCCACGGAGGCCACTCCCGGCGTGATGTTTGGCTATGCCTTCAACATCTCCAAGTGCAAGGGCTACCGGGATTGTGTGTCCGCCTGCATCGAGGAGAACAACCTCGACCGCCGCAGCGGCACGCAGTACATCCGGATCTTCGAGATGGAGGACGGCGAGATCGACTTCGATCACGCCGACGCCGGATACGCCCACGCAGTCCCGGCCGAAGGGCATTTCTACCTCGGCACTCAGTGCTTCCAGTGCGCGAACCCTCCCTGCGTGGCGGTCTGCCCGGTCGGCGCTACGTGGCAGGAGCCCGACGGCATCACGGTCGTCGACTACGACTGGTGCATCGGCTGCCGCTACTGCGAGGCGGCCTGTCCCTACTGGGCCCGGCGCTTCAACTGGGCCGAGCCCGATGTGCCGGCCGAGGAGCTGAACCCCAACCAGCACTATCTGGGCAATCGCGCCCGCAGTCGCGGCGTGGTCGAGAAGTGCACGTTCTGCATCCAACGCACGCGGGAGGGTCGGCTACCCGCGTGCGCGGAGGCGTGCCCGACCGGCGCACGCGTGTTCGGCAACCTTCTCGACCCCGACTCGGAGATCCGCTGGGTTCTGGAGCACAAACGCGTGTTCCGGCTCAAGGAAGAGCTGGGGACCGAGCCACGCTTCTGGTACTTCGCGGACTGAGCGAGCATGCACCTCAAGGCCTTCGTCCGCGACGCCCTGCTCTCCGCCACCGGAGGGGGGCGCGCCTACCACCTGTGGATGGGCTCCCTCACGCTGGTGATGCTCGTCGGCGGTTACGCATACGGTGTGCAGCTTCGCGAGGGGCTCGTGGTCACGGGAATGAGCGACCACGTGAGTTGGGGCCTCTACATCTCCAACTTCACGTTCCTTGTCGGGCTTGCCGCGGCTGCAGTGATGTTGGTCCTGCCCGCTTATGTCCTGGGCGACGTCGATTTCGCCCGCGCGGTGCTGATCGCCGAGGGCGTGGCGGTGGCGGCGCTCCTCATGTGTCTGGCCTTCGTGACGGTCGATCTCGGCGGCCCCCACCGGGTGTGGCACCTCATTCCGGGCATCGGACTGCTGAACTGGCCACGCTCGCTGTTGGCCTGGGACGTTGTCGTCCTCAATGGCTATCTCGCACTCAACCTGCTCATCCCCCTCTACATTCTGTACTCGCACTACACCGGGCGAGAGGCTGACAAACGCAAGTACGTGCCGTTCGTCTATCTCTCGGTGGCGTGGGCCGTGAGCATCCACATGGTGACGGCGTTCCTGTATGCTGGTCTGCCGGCGAGGCCGTTCTGGAATACATCACTGATGGGCCCGCGCTTCTTGGCCTCCGCGTTCGCTGCAGGCCCGGCATTCATGATCGTCGCGCTCTGGTTCATCCGATCGCGCACACCGTACGACGTGGGCGACGCCGTCTTCCGCAAGCTGGCGATGATCGTCGCGGTGGCCGCGCAGATCAACCTGGTCATGCTGGGCTCGGAGATCTTCAAGGAGTTCTACGCGCCGACGCATCACGCGCAGAGCGCTCGTTACCTCTTCTTCGGACTTGGGGAGGCTGACGCGCTCACGGGATGGATCTGGACTGCGATCGCGTTGAACGTTTCGGCCACGGCCGTGCTCACCGTCCACTCGTTGAGGCGTGATCCTCGATGGCTGATGCCGGCGTGCATCGTCCTCTTCGTCGCGATCTGGATGGAAAAGGGCATGGGAATGGTGGTTCCGGGCTTTATCCCCTCTCCGCTGGGTGAGGTGGTCGAGTACAGTCCGACCTGGGTGGAGTTCGCAGTCACCGCTGGCATCTGGGCGATGGGCTTGTTCGTCTTCACCGTGCTTGTACGTGTGGCGATCCCGATTGAACTGGGCGCGGTCCGTGCCCCGGGAGTGCCGCGCCCTCGAGGCGGAGAAGCCACCGCCCTGGGGAGAGCCTGAGGTGATCCTGTCCCGGACGGCCGTCCACGCTCTCCGCGCAGCGGTCCACCTGGCCGCCCAAGCGGACACTGGACCGGTCCGGGCGGACGATATTGCCGAGGCACTGGGCGTTCCCCGGAATTACCTCTCCAAAATCCTGCACGCGTTGGCTCGGAATGGCCTCCTCGTGTCGACCCGTGGGCCGCATGGAGGGTTCGTACTCGCACGGGCACCGTCTGACATTCCCCTCCGAGAGGTCATTGCACCCTTCGACGACATCACGGATCAGTCCGGGTGCCTTCTTGGCCGGGACCGGTGCAGCGACGCGGACCCGTGTCCCGCGCACGGCGCCTGGAAGGAGATCTCCCAGCGCCTTCGTGCTTTTCTGACCGAGACGACCCTCGCGCAACTGCCGGGCGACGTCGCGGACGACCTCTAGACCCATGATGTGAAAGGGACCTGTGTATGTCGATTCGCACCTGGTTTTCCGGAGTAGTCCTAGGGGGGTTGTTCGCGACGCCGGTGGCCCTCGCTGGCCAGGTCCAGCCTACCTGGTCTGGCCAGATCCGTCCCCGCCACGAGGTGCGCGACCCGACCCCAAGCGGGGTCGACGAGTTCACGTCGATGCGGACTCGAATCGGGTTGGCTGCGGTCGCCGCCTCGGGACTTCGCGTCGTTATCGAGGTGCAGGACGTGCGGCTTTGGGGCGAAGAAACCTCGACTCTCGGCGACTTCTCCGCGGATCAACTGGACGTGCATCAGGCGTTCGTCCGCTGGACTCCACCTGGGGCGGCGTGGCTCACCGCCACCATAGGGCGCCAGGAGACCTCCTTCGGGGGCCAGCGCCTCGTGGGTGCCGTCGACTGGACGCAGCAGGCTCGGGCCTTCGACGGAGCGAGACTCGACTTCGCCGGTGCGAGGGCCAGGGTCGCGTTCATCGGGCACACGCTCGCGGACGCGAGCAGCCCCGGGCATGAGCGTGACGCTCGTCTCCTGGGGGGCTACGCGACCGTGGATGAGATCGGCCCCGGCGCGCTCGACCTCTACGTATTGCACGATTGGATCGATGGTCCCGCCGCCACGAGCCGGGCGACGTTCGGAGGGCGGTGGGCGGTCGGTTCGGGCCCCGTTCTGGGTCGCCTGGAGGGTTCCCTGCAGCGTGGGGACATCGCCGGTCGTGACGCCGCCGCCTGGATGCTCGGCGGCCGAATCGGTGTCCCGCTGCAGGGGGGGCGCGGAAGCGTGGCGCTGTGGTACGACCACCTTTCCGGGGACGACCCGGATGACCCCGACGCGGGGGCCTTCGACACGCTCTTCGCCACGAACCACAAGTTCTACGGCTTTGCCGACCTCTTCCTGAACATCCCGCGCGACACGGGGGGGCGGGGTCTACGGGACGTGGCTCTGAAGGCGTCTCTCGGCGTTGCCGAGGCGACCTCGCTGTCCGCCGACCTCCACGGCTTCTGGGCCGCCCGTGACGCCGGCCTGGTCAGCGGGCACTTCGGCGACGAAGTCGACCTTACGCTACGGCACCGGGTATCTACCGGGCTGTCGGTCACCGGTGGGCTCAGCTTCGTACGCCAGGACGACGCGCTGGCAGCGGTCGGCCGCCTGAGCGAGAACATGACGTTCGGCTACGTGATGCTCGACGCGCGCTTTTGACGACCCGCGCGAGTGGGCCGACGGCCTCTCCGGCGTGCGCTCGTCTCAGCCGAATGTGATCCCCTGAGCGAGGGGTAGCTCCGTGCTCCAGTTCACCGTGTTGGTCTGTCGCCGCATGTACGCCTTCCAGGCGTCGGAACCGGACTCGCGCCCGCCCCCCGTGTCTTTTTCGCCACCGAACGCCCCGCCGATCTCCGCGCCCGAGGTCCCGATGTTCACGTTGGCGATTCCGCAATCCGACCCCCGGTGCGACAGGAAGTACTCCGCCTCGCGCACGTGGTCGGTGAAGATGGCGGAGGACAGCCCCTGCGGGACGTCGTTGTGCACCGCGAGCGCCTCCGACAGCTCCGCGACCGCCGCCTCGCCCGAGACACCCGCCGATCCGTACTCGATGATGTAGAGGATCGGCGCGAACGTCTCATGTTGGACGATGTCGGACTCGTTGGCCGCGGAAGCGATGCATGGGGTGACATACGTGCCGCCAGGATACGCGTCACCCTCCAACACATCGCCCCCGAAGAGGATCTCCCCGCCACTGTCGACGACGGCCTTCTTGGCGGCCATCAGGGCATCGACGGAGTCCTGATTCAGCAGGGGACCCATCAGCGTTCCGCTCTTCAAAGGATTCCCGATGGGGATGTCTTCGTAGGCGCGGACCAGCCGGTCGACCAACTCCTCGCGTCGGGACGCGTGGACGATGATCCGGCGTGTGCTCGTGCACCGCTGCCCGGCGGTCCCGACCGACCCGAAGAGGATGGCCGGGAGCGCCAGGTCGAAGTTGGCGTTCGGGGTCACGATGATCGCGTTGTTGCCACCCAGCTCGAGAATCGTGCGTCCAAGGCGCCGGCCCACCACTTCGGCCACGCGGCGCCCCATGCGGGAGGAGCCGGTCGCGGAGACCAGGGGGACCCGCCGGTCGTGCAGCATCCGCTCGCCGATGGTCCCACCCGTGCCGACCACCAGAGCGAAGATGGCCGGGTCGACGTCGTTTTCTTCGCACACCTTCGCGGCGATCTTGGTCACGGCCAGCGCGGTCAGCGGGGTGCGTTCGGACGGCTTCCAGAGCGTGGCGTCGCCGCACACGGCCGCCAGCGCAGCGTTCCAGCTCCACACGGCCACGGGGAAGTTGAACGCGCTGATCACGCCGACGACGCCCAGGGGGTGCCACTGCTCCCTCATGTGGTGGTCGGGCCGCTCTGACGCGAGAGTGAGCCCGTACAACTGCCGTGACAGGCCGACCGCGAAGTCGCAGATATCGATCATCTCCTGGACCTCGCCCTCGCCCTCCGCCCGGATTTTGCCCATCTCCAGGGTGACGAGGGCGCCGAGCGCCTCCTTCTTTTCCCTCAGCTTGTTGCCCAGTTGGCGAATGAGCTCGCCGCGCTTGGGTGCCGGTACCTTCCGCCACTCGAGGAACGCCGCGTGCGCCCGGTCCACGATCTCGTCGTACTCGACCTCCGTCACCTGAGACACGCGGGCCAGGTGGCTTCCGTCGACCGGCGTGTGGATGTCGAGAGTCGGGCCGGAGCCCACCCAGCGCCCGGCGAAGCCCCCGGGGTTGTCGGCTTTGATGTCGAGGGAGGTGAGGATCTCTTGCGTGGTCATCGCGAATCGGTGTCGTAGTGCGAAGGTCGGCGGCCAGAGCCGCGCAGCCACGAAGTTTCTCACGCTGTCCGTGCCTTTGGAAGCCCGCCGAGCGTGGCGCGCGGGCCGGAGTGCTCCCACTTTGCACGTCGTTCGCCGTCGTTCGCCGTCGTTCGCGAAGCGCTGGCCCATTCGTGCAGGAGGGCCATCCCACAAGTAGAGGTACCGCCACAGTGTCCTACGCTCCTCTTTCGACGGTCGGATCGGCAATGCAGATCGCGCCCGGGTGCGCATCGACATCGGTCTCGGTGCGGACTCTCCGGGTCTCCCTCCTCGTGTGGTGCGCAAGTGCGGCCGCCGCTGTGGCCCAACCGGCGGCGTCCCAGCAGGGCCCCCAGACACAGACCGACAGCTACACGAGGTACGAGCTTCAGGATCCCGGCTCGGCCGCGTTCAGGATCATCTACGACGTGACCGCCACGACCCCCGGCGCCATGTACTACTACAACGGGATTCGCGCGGGGGCGGAGGAGGAGGTCCACGGCGTGACCGATCTGGCCACCGGCCAGTCCCTGCGCTGGGAGGTCGTGGACGGATCGCACGCGCGCGCGAACGGCCATCCGCGTGCGTCGGTGGAGGGACACTTCATCAAGGTCTGGCTCGCCCGACCCGTCCCGGAGGGTGGACAAGGCCGCGTTCGGATCGACAAGACCTACGTCGACGCCGACAGCTACCTCGTGGAGGGGCAGGGTGCCGACATCGTCTTCGACCGTTCGCTCGGGATCACTCGGAACGCCGTCGTGCTACCGTCCGGATACGAAGTGGTCGAGGCGAACCACCCGGTCCAGGTGGCCACCGAAGCGGACGGCCGCATTCGGGTCAGCTTCATGAACGCGGGTCCGGACGGCGTTCCGTTCCGGATTCGGGGGCGTCGCTTGCCGGACGGTGCGAGTCGTCCGCCGTCACCGCAGGACAGTGGCGCGGAAGCGGTGCCGCGCTCCGGGGGCGGGGCGCCCACCCGCGCGCGGGTGGGCTACACCGTGACCGAGCGGGCATTCGAGGACCGCGACATCACCTACTACCTTCTCCAGCCCGAGACGAACGCCTTTCGGCTTTTCCACGACTACACGGAGAAGCGGGTGGGAATGGACCGCTACCTTAACGTCGTGCGTGCGGGTAGCTCAGCGTCTGATCCGGAAGCGTACAATCTCGACACCGGCGCCCGCCTCGACGTGGAGCAGTTGGTCGGGCGGGCCATCACGGAGCGGGGCATCGACGTCGGTCGTGTCCCCGATCCGGACACGGAGGTCGTGGCCATCTGGTTCGACCCCGTTCCGGAGGGGGGCTCGACCCGACTCCGTATCTGGGAGACCTACACGGACCCGGGGAGATACCTCCTCCACGGAGACGAATTCGTGTGGGACCGTGGATTCGGGCGTGCTCGTAACACCGTGGTGCTGCCGGACGGGTGGTATCTGGCGGCGAACTCGATTCCCGGGGTGGTCGACCTCACGGAAGACGGTCGCGTACGGATCCGCTACGTGAATCCGCGCCCCGATCAGATTCAGGTCTTCATCCGGGGTCGGAGGCGCTGACGACCGCCACGACCGTCGCACCCCACGGACAAAACTGCCCCACGGTACCGATCCAGTAGCCCAGATCCCCCTCCACCATGCTGGGACGCCCGTCGCATAGCTCTATGGCCAGGTCGACGGCTTCGACCGTGGTCGGATCCAGGTGCCAACTCCACGGTGCGTTGTAGCCCCCGTCTCCAGCCACCAACTGTCCGTTGATGACGCCCGTTTCGCCTGAGGCCAGCCGATCCGCCATCGCCTTGGCCTGAGCCTCCGTCGCGACCTCTACGGTGAAGCGCTCACCGCTGACGACCACCTCGTATCGGATGGGGAGGGTCGGTTCGGTCGGTTCGCTGCCGCAGGCCGACACGCCTGAGGCGGCGATCAGGGTCAGAATCGAGAACCAATGGGTACTGCGTTTGTGCTTCATGCCGGGTCCACGTGTCGAAAGCCGAAGATGATGATGCCATGGGCATTCGACGATCGTGGCGCCTCTGATGTGACACGTCCCGGGGATCCTCCGCTCTGAGCCCCCCTTCCCCTACGCAGTGGCTCCCAAGCGTTCAGCCGATCGTGAGCGCTCTGTCGAGACGCACGGTCACGGTCGAGCCGCTGTGTACACGCACCACCGACCCCATAGCGGAGAGCGTGACCACGGAGCCCGCTGGCCGGACTTCGCCGCTCGCGGGGGTATCAGCCGGAAACGGAGCGGCCACCAGGCCCGCTGCCTCGCCGACGACGACGTCGGGCGTTTCCTCGTTCGAACCAGACTCCGTGTCGAGCGCCGCCGCCGTCGTCGTCGCGGTCACCGGTAGCCACTTGCCGCCGGCTCGGACAGAGGTGAGGCGGAAGGCGAGCACCGCCCGGCCCGAGCCGTCGTCTTTCGTCGAGCGCGTGACTTCCCATCGAGACTCGGCGGCCTCCGGAATCACGACATTGCCACCGACCGTGGCGGCTCGAGCCAGACGGGCCGTAAAGATATCACCCACCCGGTGACTCTCGGTTGACACGTCCTCGTCGGTGCGGAATGAGAGCTCCGCGCCGACTGGGAGTTCCGGGACTTCCCCGCTGATGAGCGACGGCGGCGTTTCGGGGTCCTCATGGGGCGCTCCGCACGCCGACGCGGTCGCGAGGACCAAACCGGCCAAGAGCCGGGCGATCAACACGGGGGAGGTACGGCGATAGGGCATGGCAGCGTCCGGTCGGCTTGGTCCGTCCCCTCCAGCGGACCGCAGGACTCGACGAATGCAACCGTCATGCCAGTAGAAGGTCCTTCATGGCGGTCTGGCGATGCCGGAAAATGCGGCCGAGCTGCGCACGGACGATCGGAAGGGCGACCTGTCCGAACGGTCGCAGCGGGAGGCCGTACCGGACCTCGTCGGTCATGAGGGTGCCATCATCCCGGTTCTCGAAGAGATGCCGGTGGACCCACACGCGGTAGGGGCCCTGGAGCTGGCGATCAGTGAATGCGAAGGGCGGGTTCCACTCCGTGATCTCGGTACGCCACCGGAATGGGATACCGGCGAGCCGGAGCCGATAGTCGATCAGCGTACCGGGTGCCATTCTGATCGGCGACGGCGTCACGATACTGAATTCGAGCTCCGGGGGCGTGATCCGTTCGAGATTCTCAGCCGCCGCAAAGAACGGGAAGACGTCACCGCGGGGGCGGGGGATGAATGTGACGGCACGAAGCAGGCGGTCACCGCCTGATAGGCGCTCGGCGTCGGGGTCGACGGTGCCATGGAATCCGGTTGTCTGGGGCATGCCGGACCGACCCCCCGCACGGACGACGGTTCCATCACATCCGTTCAAGCGCGGGTGCGGTGCGAGGAACGAGTTTTGAGGCTACCAGGAGATCAGAGGAGGAGGGCCAGGGTGAGGGGATCGATTCGGGTGTTGGGCTGGGTGGCGGTCACGGCCGGCATCACGGCGTGTGGGCTAGCGACCGCAGAGGAGGATGTCTCGGATGTCTCGGTCCGGCTTCAGGAGCCGCCCCCTGCTCGTCGAGGCGATGTAATCGATACGCTTCACGGCCTCGAGGTGTCGGATCCCTACCGATGGCTCGAGGACTTGGAGTCGGAAGACGTCCGTGCGTGGGCCCGCAGGCAGGACACCTATTCGCGGGCGATCGCGGCCCGCCACCCAGGTCGGCAGGCGCTTCTCGGCCGCGTGCGTTCTCTCGTCGATGCTCGCGTCCACACAGCTCCCGTGCAGAGTGGCATGCGCTATTTCTACTCGCGCTTCAACGCCACCGGGGCCCAGTTCCAGGTCACGATCCTGATGCGGGAGGGGCGTGACGGTACCGAAAGAGTCTTGGTGGATCGAGACGAGTGGGAGGCGTCGACTGGACGGACGCCCAGCCGGTTCTTTCCGTCCGCGTCGGGGCAGCTCCTCGCGTTCGGATCGACGGCGTCGGGCTCTGTCATGGAGACCGTGCGCATACTCGACCCTTCGACCGGCCGGTTGCTCCCGGATTCCATCGTGGGACTCCACTTCCGGCTGGCCTCGATCACGTGGGATGGGCGCGGGCGGGGCTTCTACTACCAGTCGTATGAAGCCGAAGGCACGGGGCCCAGTGCTCGATACCTGGATCCTCGCCTCCTTTACCACAGGCTCGGTACTCCTCAGAGCGAAGACGTCGTGGTCTACAGGGCAGCCGCAGGAGAGAATCGGTTCCTCAGCCACACTGCCGACCCGGCCGGCCAATACCTGGTCGTGACCGAGCGGGTGGGGAGCGCATCGGAGAACCGTGTTCTGGCCGGTCCGCTTGACCCCTCGAACTTGCGTTTGTCTCCCCTCATCGACGATCCGGTAGCGGCATTCACACCGGCGGGCGAGGCAAATGGGATGCTCTATTTCCGCACGGACCACGACGCGCCGAACGGGCGGGTCATCGCCATGGATCCGACGGGAGACGGCGAATCCGTAGAGATTGTGGCAGAGGCGGCGGACCCTATCAATACCTGGTCGGGCCGTTCCGGCCCATTGGGAGCTCGGGTGGTGGGTGGGCGTCTCCTCGTGACGTATACGATTGAGGGTGTTCCCCAGCCGACCGTTTTCGAACTCGACGGGCGGCGAGTGGGGGCGTGGGACCTTCCGTACGACGGGTCGCTCTGGAGTGGCGTCGTCGGTCACAACGGGACACATGAGGCGTTCTTCGTCCTCAGCGGGCTGACGGACCCGGGAACGACCTACGGGCTCGACGTCTCCTCGATCAGGGCCGAGGTATTCACGGCTCCGCAGATGCGGGAGCTCGACGGAGACGTCCTGACCCGGCGGATCACCGTTCCAGCATCCGACGGCGCCCCCGTCCCTGCCTACGTCGTGCGGCGCAGCGATACACCGCTGGACGGCTCCGCGCCGGCTGTGCTGTATGGGTACGGCTTCGGCGGGTGGCCGGCAGCGCCCTACTACTTCCCACTCATGGCGGCGTTCGTCGAGCGAGGGGGCATCTGGATTCTGGCCGAGTTGCGCGGGGACGGTGGCTACGGTACGCCGTGGCACCTTGCCGGGCGGCGCGAGACCAAGGCTCGAACGTTCCACGACTACGTGGATGTGGCCCGCTGGCTCGTAGAGTCGGACTACACGTCTGCGGACCGGCTCGTAGCCAATGCGTCTAGCGCCGGCGGGCCGGTTGCGGCCCGGGCGCTGGTGGAAGAGCCGGCGCTCTTCGCCGCGGGCATCCTCGACTATCCGCTCCTGGACCTTCTTCGGTACGACCGCTTCGGATACGGTTCGCGGTGGGTGGCCGAGTACGGTACTGCGTCGGACCCGGACGACTTCCGAGTGCTCCACCCACTATCTCCCTATCACCGCCTCGACACACCGACCTGTCTGCCGGCGATCTTCGTAGCGCCCGGCGAGAACGACGCGTTAACTCCGCCCCTTCATGCGTACAAATTCGTGGCGGCGGCTCGGTCGGCTCAGCTGTGCGAGAACCCGATCCGGCTCCGCGTCTCGTGGGGCGCCGGTCATGGCGCGGGCGCGGATCCCGAGGCGACCGCCGACAATTGGGCGGATCAGTTCGCGTTCATGGAACAGGTGCTCCCCCACGGAGCGTTCCGGTTCTGATGGAGAGGATCGCGTCCTCCTTGGAGGGCCTGGTCGGGAGTACGTACCTTCCTCTCATGTCTGACCAGAGTACGATGGAGCCCCGGCGTCGGTCCGACCGGTGTGGACTCGCCCAGAGTTGGGCGGCCGGCGCCATACGGGTGGAGAGGTTTCGCCTGGACCGGACGTACCGAAAGCGTGCTCACGCGCACGCGCATCGGGGTGTTGCGTTGATCGTCGACGGTGCCTTCCGGGCACGGACGGAGGGTAGAACGTGGGAGGCGGAACCCGGGACAGCGTTGGTGCTCCCTCGTGGTTGGAGCCATGCGGAGGACACCCTCGGCCGGGGGGTCGATTGCCTACTCCTCTCATCCGCTCCCTCGGCTTCGACGGTACAGCGCCCGCCTCCTTTGCAGCCGCGAGAGACCCCTGCGCACGCGCGAGTCAGTGCCGGTCCGCGAGTGGAACTGCTGGTCCAGGAACTCTGTCGTTCGGTCCTGGGGGACGGTGGCCCACCGTCCGCTCGCTTCGTGCAGGAGTGCGTCGCACAACTGCTCGTGGACACGGAAGCCGCGACCAGCCAGGTGAGCAGTGTTCCACGCTGGCTCGACCAGGCCCGTGGTATCCTCGAGGGTGACCCCACCTCATCGGTGTCCGTCGCGGAGGTCGCCGATCAGGTCGGGGTAACCCGAGAGCACCTCGCCCGGGAATTTCGCGCGGCTTTTGGTGAGGCCCCGTCCACCGCCCGGAGGCGAGCTCGGCTCCGGTTGGCACGTCGCCTGTTGGTGGCTGATGACTCGACCGTCTCAGCCGTGGCACAGCAAGCCGGCTTCGCTGACCACAGCCATCTGACGCGCTCTTTTCGAGCCGCGTTCGGAGTCACCCCGCAGATGTTCCGGTCCAGAGGAAGTTGATCCGGTCTTGGCCCCCGGCAACGACAAAGGCCCGGCGCCGCCGCAGCGGCACCGGGCCTTCTCCCGAGTCGTAACGACTCAGTTGAACGGGGTCACGTTGTTCTGTGTGAGCACCCGGTTCATGTCGAACTGAATGGTGACCTGAGTCTCGATCAGATTGCCGCCGTCATCGTACGGGCTCGCGGGCGAGTAGAGGTCCATCTCGTCGTCCTGCGGGATGTACGCCGGGACCACCGGATTCGTCCCGAGGTCGCCCGTGTTGATCGTACCGTTGGCATCGATCTCGTCGAGCATGATCGGCATCCGGATGCCCAGGTCGGCCATCCGGCGTCCTTCCAGGAAGAGGATCTCCTGGCGTGCCAGGTGGAGCGCATGCCAGAGCTCGTCGGCTGTAGTCAACGCAGCGACCGAGTCCGCGTCGAGCGACGTCCCCGAGATCACGTTCTGGGTGATCGACGCGCCGTTCCGGTCGCGCACCAGACCGGCCCGGTAGGGGCTCGACGCGTCGGCGCGAACTGTAATCGAGGCATCCCGCGGCCGGATCGTGAGATCGGCGTTGAGCCGCTCGTCGCCGTCACTGAACGTCGCCGTGCCTCTGGACTTGGCCATGGTGATCGCGTTGCGAAGCGCCGCCTTGGCGCTCGTCATATCGCCACCCGCCATGGCGACTTCGGCCAGGATCAGGTGCATCTCCTCCGCCTTCGCGACGGCGATGCCCTGCTCTCGATCCAGATACTTCGGATCAAGGAAGTCCAGACGTGGGAGCGGCTGCATCTCCTGCAGCGCGCGGTTCACGAGGAACGCCCACGGCGTGTTGTCGATGGATACGGCGTCGTATTCCTGGAGCACGACGAAGTCGCCGTCCTGGCCGAGCGCCGCTTGTGCCGCCGACGTTGCGGCTCCGCGGTCACCCTTCCATCGATAGGCTCTCGCGAGGGCCGCGGTGGTGGCGACGCCGAACGAGGCCCCTGCATTGAGGTCCTCGATGGCCAGGTCCAACATCTGTGCGGCCGGAACCAGAGGTCCGTCCTCGACCAGGGGCGCCCCCGAGAAGTTCTCGGAGGCAATCAGAAGCGCCATCCCCCGGAGGTAGTGTGCCTCGGCCACTTCTTCGGCCAGAGCGGTCGCATCATTCGGGGCGATGTCCTCGATCACGAACGTGGCGAGCGCCCGAAGCTCCTGCGTGTGCCAGTACAGGCCCGTCGCGTCACCCGTGCCGTTCATGATGGACGGGGTCACCCGGCGCGGCGAGTCCCACTCCTTGAACAGCCCCGTGCCGTGGATCGAGTAGTTGTCGCTGACGACCTCGGACACGACCGCGGTCGTGTTCATCAGCCGGGCGAACTCGGCCCGTAGCCCGGGAAGGAGGGACGTGGTGGGATTCTTCGCGTTGAGGAGATCCTCAGACGTCGTCTGAGGGTTCTCAACCGCTGTGGGATCGAGGAAGTCGCACGCGCCGATACCAAGAGTACTGATCAGCAGCAGGCCGAGGACCGGACGCCGACTGCCGCGCTGGCTCCGCTTGTTCATCGTATGGGTCTCCTGAGCTCGGGTGTCGTCGTGTCGGGTGGAAGTCATCATCAGAACACCAACTCGACGCCGAAGCGGAAGCGGCGCGGGACCGACGCCGTAATGCTGCTCTCCCCGCCCAGCGACAAGCTTCCGAGACTCGCCGCCCCGGTCGACGACAGGCCGTTGAGTTCCGGGTCGATGAGACCATTCGCCGACCAGATCCACAGGTTCCGACCCGAAACGTAGAGCGTGCCGCGGTTCGCTTTGAGCGTGTTTGCCATCCGTTCCGGCACCTCGTAGCGGACGGAAACTTCCCGCCACTTGAACCAGTCGCCGTCATAGATGAAGGCGGCGCGAGCGGCGCTCTGGCTGAACTTCCCCGCCTCCGTCCCGTCGAGCCGGTGCCGGACCGGGAACGTCACGCCCTCGAGCTCTTCCCGGCGGTAGATGCCGTTGAAGGTCGACCACACCGAGCCCCAATCGAAGACCTGATGGCCACGCGCGAAGTCGGCGAGTGAGGAGATCGACCAGCTCTGGCCGATGCGGACGTTCGTGTTGAACGAGCCGCTGCTCGTGGGAGTGGGCTGACCTCCCGTGAAGCGCAGCTCGGAGTCGTCGTCCAGTCCGTCGCCGTTGCTGTCGAACGGCGTGCCGACGTACCACGCACCGACCGGGCGACCTTCGGTCACCCGCTTCTGTGCGGTGACGTTGAAGTCGGCGGCGCCGCCCATGTCCGTCACCTCGTTGTCCACCGTCTGGTAGGTGCCGCCGACGCTCCACGCGAAGTCGGAGCGGTTGAGAAGCTGCAGCGACCAGGCCAACTCAATCCCCTTGTTGGAGATCTCACCCAGGTTCCGAAGCTGGGTGCCCTGGCCGGTGACCGGCTGCTCCGGGACGAAGAACAGCGCGTCGGTGGTCGTGGCGTCAAAGTAGGTGAAGTCGATGCCCAAGCGGTTGTTCAGGAACGAGGCGTCGAAACCGGCCTCGACGGTGCTGGTCCGCTCGGGACGAAGATCCTCGTTCCCGGGGTTCGAGAAGCGAGGTGCCGATTCGCCGCGGAACGAGACGGCGTTGAAGCTCCGGTCCTTGGTGAACGGCGACGGCGGCTTGCCCGTCTCGCCGTACGCGGCCCGCAGCTTGAACTGATTGACGACCGTCCCGAACGTCGGGAAGAAGTCTTCGTTGGAGATCAGGTACGCCACCCCGGCCTTCGGATAGGTCTCGACGTTGACCTCGTCACCGAACGCGGTCGAGCCGTCGAAGCGGACGCCGGCGCTCAGGGTGAGCCTGTTCCACAGGTCCAGCGTTTCGTCGACGTAGACGCCGCCGCTGAACACCTCCCGGTTGAACTCGGCCGACGTGATGTCGGCTGCCTGGTCGAAGTCCGGCGCTCCGGGGAGGGCGAAGCCGGTGCCGGTTGAGCTGATGATGCTCAGATCTTCACGGTATCCCTGACCACCGATGGCGATATCGTTCCCGATGTTTCCGTCCTCCGAGCTCCAGCTATATCCGGTGGCCGCGTCGATGGTGAACGACGTGAAGGTCCGGTCGAAGCGGGTGAGCTGCCCGGTGGGCTCGCCGGGCGTGAAGCCGATCGGTTCGAGAATCCGCTGCTGGTTGCCGCGGTAGTCCAGCCCCGTGCCCATCTTCGCGAACCAACTCGGCGTGATCTGCCAGGTGACGTTACCACCGAAGATGAAGCGGTTCACGAACTCGTTGATATCCGGGCTCAGGAAGACATCCAGCGCCTCGTCCAGATCGTCCGCTCCCGAGAAGAACAGCGCGTCCCCCACCTCGAACGTCGTCAGGGGGTCGGCGATGGCCGTCCCGTTGAACAGCCGCCCGTAGCTGCTGCGGGTGTAATTGCCCGAGGCGTTGACGGTGACCTTCTCGCTCACGTTGGCCTGAAGGCCACCACGTACCGCGTAGATCGTGCTCTCGTTCTTCGGCTGGACGCCCTCCTCATTCTGGATGCGCCCACTGACGTTGTAGGTCATGGCGTCGGTCCCGCCGCTCACCGACAGGTAGTTGTTCACCGACGTTCCCGTCCGCCAGAAGTTGTCCTCCATGAACGTCGAGGACGCCGAACCGTCCGCGACCAGATCCGGGAAGGCGATCGGAGTGTCGAACATGTACTTCAGTTCCGGCTGGTCGTAGCCGACTTCGGATCGGAACGTAAGGCGCGTCTCGCCCGGCCGACCGCGCTTGGTAAAGATCTGGATGACCCCGGTTGCGGCGTCGGAGCCGTACAGCGTGGAAGCGGCACCACCCTTGGTGATCTCGACGCGCTCGATGTCGGAAGTCAGAAGGTCCGCCAGAGCCGACGACTGCTCGCCGCCGGTACCGGCCGCCGTGGCCTGGCTGTTGTCCACCCGGACGCCGTCGACGTAGATGACCGGCGTCTGAGAGCCAAACACGGAGGACACGCCCCGGAAGTTGATCAGCGACGCGGTGCCGGCTTGCGCGGACTGTGCGTTGACGGTGGCGCCCGCGACACGGCCCTGGAGCAACTGGTCGACCGAGGTGACCGGGATCTGCGAGATCTCCTCGGCGCTGATCACGTCGACCGACGTGCTTAGCTTACGCCGCTCGGTCTCCTGGCCAACGCCCGTGACGACCAACTCCTCCAGGGCGATGGCGTCCTGGGCCATCCGGAACGTGACGGTGGCGGTCTGGCCGGCGGACACGCTGACCGACTGCGTCTGCGACGAGTAGCCGATCAGGTCGATCCGGACGTCACGACTGCCCACCGGAACGTTGAGAATGGTAAAGCGGCCGGCCGAATTCGATAACGATCCACGGCCTGTTCCAGGCACCGAGACCTGTGCATCCGACAGCGGGCGTCCAGATTGTGCGTCGACCACCTGACCGACCACGGTGCCCGTCTGGGCCTCCACGGCGACAGGAGCCGCGCCCAGGGCCAGCGCGGCGCCCAGGGCAAGTAGAAAGTTCGAACAACGTTTGGGGTCCATAGCCTCGATCCTCAGCTTGGGGTAACCGCCGGTGGCGACGCCACATGCGTCGCGGTTGGGCGGTGTAGGCCCGGGGAGTGCCGATCGAGCACGGGGGAGAGACGCGCCTGACGCACGCCCGTTCTCCCGGATGCGCGGCGGGCACCTTCCGGGGTGTGGCAAAGCCGCCGTGACGCGGCCCCATCACTACCGTGATAATAAGGTTAGGAGTACGGCGGTTCCGTGCCAACCACACAGCGTGGCCGAACGATCGCACTCTTACAAGAGAAGTACCGATGTGGAGCGAGGCGATTTCAGGCCGAAGGAGGCGGCGACGGGCGGGGTCCCGGCCGCTGCTGACTTACTCGATCCGTCGCAGCAGCACCGTCTTGAGCTTCTCGGGCGGCGTCCTGCGGGCATCCGACAAGTAGACCTCGAGATGTCCGAGGGCCGGGGTCAAGCCCTCCGCGTCGATCAGCGCGTCGATCAGCGCGTCGATCTGTTCGAACGAGCGGGGCTCGTCCTCGTAGGGTCCGACGTGGAGGGTCCGTCCGTACCGTCCCCCTTCGATATCCCGCAGGGCGACCCGGTGCGCCACCTCGCTCCCTTCCAGGGACCCGCCCCGCTTGGTAGTCGCTGTCTCGGCGGCCGCGGCCGGCACGTCGGCGCCGACATCCGGGGGCATGTCGATCTGGAGTTCCCACCGCCAAGTATCCCGGTCGGGAGTCCCGATCAGATCGGCTGGAACGCCCTCGGCTCCCCAATCGCCGATGAGTGGACCGACCTTGAAGACCGGTTTCCCCGCCTTCCTCAGGAGTGAGCGGATACCCTAGGCGACGCCGTACAGTGCTCCGATCGCGGCGGCGAAGTCCGGCCCGTCCGGGTCGCCCGCGCCGGAGATCACGAGGGCGCGACGCGTGGGTACCTCGACCAGGTCGGCCTTTCGCTTGCCTTTCACAATGCTGTCTGGAGCGACGGTCACGACACCTCCTCTTTCCTTCAGTTCCGCTGGGGCCAGTTCCTCGGTGGTTCCCCCACTGGGGGAGAATATGTTCGTACCAGACGCACGTTGCCGGGCCCGAACAGACCCTGCAGGGCTTCGATGGTCGCCAGATCCACCGAGGTCTTCAACGTGCGCGAGCGCAGACGCGGTGCCGCTTCACCGTTGTCCGTACCTACCTGCAGCCAGATTGGCGCTCCGCCCGGATGTTCGGCGAAGAGGCGCTTCGCTTCCTCGAAGGCCGACTCGGGCACGCTGGAGCCGAGTTCGAGTTCGATCTGGACGGCCAGGTCTCCCCCTCCCGCCATCTCTTCGAGCGGTCGGGCGGAGTCGAGGAACACGGGTGGGTCCTCCTCGTCGCGCTCGCGACCGCTGACCTTACCCTGGATGAGTACGACCGCGTCCTGGTGGAGAACCGCCTTGTGCTCCTGCCACGTCTCCCGAAACGCCAGGATCGTGGCGGTCCCATGAAAGTCCTCCACGGTGATCTTGCCCCATTCCGAGTTGTCCTTCCGGGAGATCTGACGCGCGACGTTCGTAACGACGCACGCGAGTTCGATTGCCTCGCCCGCCCGATCGCCCAGAGTGGCGGTGGTGACCGGCTCAAAAGCGCGCACGACCTCGCGAAATCGGTCGAGCGGGTGGCCGGAAATGAAGAAGCCGAGCGCTTCCTTCTCCCTGGCGAGCCGATCGGCCTCCTCCCACTCCGGGACGTTGGGAAGGGATGGCTCGGAGCGCGGCAGCATCGACTCGGCACCGAACAAGGAGGCTTGTCCCGCGTCCCGTTCCGCCTGCCGCGCCTGAACCTCACCGTAGGTCGAGTCCAGCCCGGCCGAGAGCTGCGACCTCGGTCCGAAGCTGTCCAGCGCGCCGGCGGCGACGAGTGCTTCGCACGCCCGCTTGTTCAGCGCGCGGATGTCGATGCGCTCCAGGAAGTCGAACAGCGACGTGAATGAGCCGTCCCGTCGAGCCTCCAGCACCGAGTTGACCGCTCCCGCGCCGACGCCGCGCACCGCACCTAACCCGAAACGGATCTGGTTGGCGTCCGTGACGGTGAACTTCCACCCCGACTCGTTGACATCCGGCGGAAGAACCTCGACCGGCCCCGTCAGTGTGGAAACGTATCGTGGAAGGTCCCTGCACTCGCCGATGTACTTCACCACGTCGTCCGTCTTGTCGAGCACGGACGAGAGAAGCGCCGCCATGAACTCCGCTGGGTAGTGCGTCTTCAACCAGGCGGTGTGGTAGGAGAGGAGGGAGTACGCGGCCGAGTGGGACTTGTTGAAGCCGTATCGGCCGAACGTCTCGATCTGCTCGGCGAGATCCTCCGCAACGCGCTTGTCGACGCCGTTGGCGACCGCGCGCTCCACGAAGCGCCCGAGCTCCTTCTTGATGAGCTCGGCAATCTTCTTACCTACTGCCTTGCGGAGCACGTCCGCCTCGGCGAGCGAGAAGCCGGCCAGCACGTTGGCGATGCGCATCACCTGTTCCTGGTACACGATCACGCCGTACGTCGGCTCAAGCACCGGCTCGAGCTTCGGGTGGGGATAGCTTACCTGCTGTCGCCCGAGCTTCCGCTGGATGTAGACGTCCGTCATTCCCGAATCCAGCGGACCCGGTCGGATGAGCGCGTTCGTCGCAACCAGGTCATCGAAGCGGTCGCACTTCATGGAGCGAAGCTTGTCGTTGGCCAGGCTCGACTCGAACTGGAACACACCGGACGTCCCACCTTTGGCGAGCATGCGGTAGACCGCCGGGTCGTCGAGCGGCACGGCGTCCATGTCGGCGTACGTCTCGCCCGTGTCCGGATGGCGCAGTTGGCCCCCGTGGCGCGTCTTGACCATCACCACTGCGTCGTGGATGACCGTCAGCGTCTTCAGCCCCAGGAAGTCCATCTTGAGCATGCCCGCCTCGTCGAGGCAGTTCATGTCGTACTGCGTCACCACCATGGCGTCTTCGCCGCCATTGGACTTGCCGGTCTGGATGCAGACGGGCACGTAGTCGTCGATCGGGCCGGGCGCGATGACGACGCCTGCCGCGTGGACCGACGCATGACGCGACAGGCCCTCCAGCGTCATGGAGTAGTCGAAGAGTTGACGGTGGCGCTCGTCGGACTCGTACAGCTCCCGGACCTCCTTGAGACCCTCGATCGCCTCCTCTACCGTGAACGCCTGCCCCGGCTGATTCGGGATCAGCTTGGCAATCCGGTCGGTCTCTCCGGGCTCGAAGCCCAACGTGCGGCCCACGTCCCTGATGACCGCCCGCGACTTCATGGTACCGAACGTAATGATCTGTCCGACCGCGTCGGTCCCGTACTTCTGGCGCGTGTACTCGATGACCTCGCCGCGCCGCTCGAAGCAGAAGTCGATGTCGATATCCGGCATCGAAATCCGTTCGGGGTTCAAGAAGCGCTCGAACAGCAGGTCGTGGTAGAGCGGGTCGAGATTCGTGATGCCCAGGACGTAGGCGATGAGCGATCCCGCTGCCGATCCACGCCCGGGTCCAACGGGGATGTCCTGCTTGCGTGCCCAGCGAATAAAGTCCTGCGTGATCAAGAAGTAGCCCGCGTATCCGGTGCCGCGAATCACCCCGATCTCGTAGTCGAAACGCTCCTGGACCTCCGGAGGCAGGGGCGTGCCGTACCGCTCGTGAGCCCCCTCGATGGCCAGGTGCTCGAGGTAGTCGTTCTCGTCCGAGTGCTCTTCCGGAAGCGGGAACTGGGGCAGGTAGTACTTCTTGTCGAAGACGAGGTCGACCTGGTCGGCAATAGCGAGCGTGTTCTCGATGACGTCGGGCCGATCGGGAAAGCGCTCCGCCATTTCCGGCGCGCTCTTGAAGTAGAGCCCGTCGTCGTAGCGCATCCGCTGTGGATCGTTCCGATCCTTGCCCAGCCCGATGCAGAGGAGCACATCGTGCGCCTCGTGGTCCTCGTGCTGCAGGAAGTGCGCGTCGTTCGTGGCGACCACGGGAAGCCCGATCTCCTCGGCCAGCTTGAAGATCTTCCCGTTCAGCTCATCCTGGCCGGGGGAGTCGTGGGCCTGGACCTCGAGGTAGTAGCGCCCGTCGAATCGATTGGCGTACCACTCCGCGGCTTCGCGCGCCCGATCCCAGTTGTCCGACATGAGGTGTCGGGACACTTCGCCCGCCAGGCACGCCGACGAGACGATGATGCCCTCGCTGTAGGCCGCCAGGACCTCTCGGTCGACCCGTGGCTTGTGGTAGAAGCCCTCCGTGTAGCCGATGGACGAGAGCTTGACCAGGTTCTTGTATCCCTGGAGGTCACGAGCCAAGAGGACCAGGTGGTAGTACGCCCGATCTCCCTGGCCGGACCGGGACCGATCGCCCCGATGGCCGGGGGCCACGTACGCTTCCATCCCCAGGATCGGAGTGATCCCGGCCTTCTTCGCCGCCTTGTGGAACGACCACGCGCCGAACATGCAGCCGTGGTCGGTGAGTGCCAGCCCGGGCATCTCGAATTCCTGCGCCTTGCGAACCAGATCTCCGATCCGGTTGGCACCATCCAGGAGGGAGTACTCGGAGTGTGTATGGAGATGAACGAAGCTCACGAATACGGCGGCGGTCTCGGGGCGCGGCGTGGGGTCTCAGAACCATTCTAGTGTCGTATTCCGGAGGGCACCAAACCGGGACGGGTCCGGTTCGCGGGGTGCTTGGGGTTCCGGGTGACCGACGGTGGCGGTGACGAACCGGAGGGCTCGCGGTCGGGTAGGGACGTGATGCGAATCGATTCCCCCTTCCGGCGCTTTTTCCGCGTCACCGGCATGGTCTCGATCGTCTGCTGGAGCTATGCGGCGCCCGCCGCCGCACAGCGGCTTCCATCGACCGTGTTCGCGGTCGACGCCGACGTCATCGGTGGGTCGGTCTCCTACGCCTGGGACGGAGCCGACGGTACGTATTGGGGGGTTGGTGCTGGGTTGGGGGGTACGGTCCTCGGGTACATGGTGTTCGCCGGCGGTCACTTCGCCGAGGGGGTCTCCTACTCCGACCGGGACACCGCTCGCGACAAGTTCCTGTTCGAACTGGCGCACATCGAGGGCTTCAGGCGGTGGAGTCCCACCGTCCGTGCCGACTACGACGTGGGTGTCCGTACTTCACTGTTTTTCCACTCCGACTCCTCCGACGACGACTTCGGCGGGGGCGTCTTCGTGGGAGCCTACACCAAAGCCATGTGGGGATGGCCGCGCCTGAAGTTCGGTCCCGGCGTCCTGATCGGGCTGTTCACCGAGGGGAGGCGCACCCGCGAGTTCGGGGTGTTCGTGTCACCGCTGAGTGGGCGAGTCAGCTTCGGCTGGTAGAAGCGGAGGCACCGCGCCGGCGATCATGCCGCGCCCCTCAACCCCCGGCGTACGGCTCCGCCGGCACTCCGATGGTGAGCGGAACGACGACCTCGCCCCAATGGAAGCGGAGCGTCGTCTCATGCGCTCCGACCACCGGAAAGTAGAACGCCAAGACCTCCATGGGCGCTCCTCGCTCCGCACGCGCCCGAACGCGGGCCACCTCGCTTTCGAACGGGAAGAACGAGTGGTGCGTGTCCCAGTCGCTGACGAGTACGATCTCCCAGGGAGCACCGTCCTGAGGGATCGTCCACACACCGTATCGGCCGGCCGCTACCGCGGTCCCCTGGATGGTCACATCGGTGGAGAACTCGATCCAGGTGGCGCGGTTGGCTCCCGGCGTCCAGACGACGTCGTAGTCCAGGATGTCGCCGAAGATCGACCGGCCGCGCTGTACGGGGCGGTCGTATCCCATCGTGATCGTGGTGTTGTTCACCGTCTGCGAGACCGTGCCGTGCTGGCTGGCCGGGGGGCTCCCTTCCTGCGCGCAGGCAAGGGCAGGGAGGCCGAGCGCCAGGAAGGCGATCGCCAGGGACGAGAGTCGACGTGGCTGCATGGGACGGGACTCCAACTGCGGTGGAAGGGGCGTCAGGGTAACGCACGGCCCGGTGAAGAGGTTCCTCCATGCGCCGCAGGACCTGCTCCTCCTGCGCCTCCGGTCCCGCTCCGTCTTCAGGACAGTCCGCAGCGGAAGGAGTCCAGGATCGTCTGAAGCTGGATCATGTACTCGTACTTCTCCTTCTCCGGCGCGTACAGCCACGCGTCGAGCAGGTACATCCGGTTCTGGTTCGGACAGATGACTGCCCGGGTGATGAAGGGACCCGCCGCGGGCCAGTTGAGCTCGGGTGGGTTCTGCCACATCGCCTGGATCTGGTAGGCCGGACGGCCGCGGAACTCCGTCGGGCCGGCCTCGGCGAGGTCGTCCAGGATGACCTCCTGCGGCTCGTTGTACGACTCCGACACCTGCGCACGCCATTCGAGGATATCCTCGGGCTGGATGTCGGGCGGGATCGGGGTTCTCCACGTGACCGCGATCTGTCGGATCAGTTCCGACGGGTCCGGATTGTCGTTCCGGAACAGGTAGAGCGAGTCCTGGGATCGCCACCGGTACACCTTCGGCACCAGCAGTTGGAAGCGCGCCTGCGTCGCGAGTGTGTCGAGAAGGGCGGAGTCCGGCTTCGTAAGAAACATCCGGTTCACGGCCCAGGCACGATACTGATCGTCGAGTGTCCGGTGGATCTGAGGGAGATGGCTGCGAAGCTCGTCGGCCTGCTGGCCGTCGTTCGCGAGTACGAGCGTGACCTGCTGCCCTCTCGACCACACATCGTACGCGGTGTAGACGCCCGGTCCGGCAATGGAATCTCGAACACGACCGAGCACGTCCTCCATCCACGGCTCCTCTCCCGTCCCGACCAGGAGCATCTGCCGGAAGCGACGGAGGTTGGCCCAGTACTCCCCTCCGGGCTCCTGGTACGTGACCGTGAACGTCTTTTCCCGACGGACGGTCCGGATGGTCGGCTCGAGTGCCGCGTAGACTTCGTCCTCGACCTCCCCCCACACCTCCGGATCCATGACGGCAATGATGCTGTTGGGGTCGCCGTAGGCCAGGGCCGTCTGATCACACGCGGTGGCGACCAGGAGGGTCAGGAGCGCAGGGAGGAGAACCTTTCGCATGTCCGATCCGTTTCGTCCGAGGAAAACAGTAGAGTGCGGCCTCGGCGCCGCCCCGTAAACCGTCCTACCCGACGAACACGTCCGTGTTTACGGGGAGCGGGCCCAGGTTCCGCTCCAGCAGGGCCGTGGGGTCGGGCTCGCGTCCCAGAAAGCCGCGGAACAGAGCCTCCGGGTCATCCGAGTCGCCGCAGGCCAGAATGTGATCCACGTAGTCGCGGCCCGTCTCTCGGTTGAAGATGCCCTCATCGCGGAAGCGGGTGAACACGTCCGCGTCGAGGACTTCCGACCAGAGGTAGCTGTAGTACCCGGCCGCGTATCCCCCGGAAAACAAGTGGGTAAAGGAGGTGATGAGGTGCAGCGCGGCGAACTCGGGCGACGGTGAGAAGGACTCGAAACACGAGCGCACCTCGTCCATGAGGGTGGCGCCCTGATTTTCGTCGACCTCTGTGTCCGCGTCGACCGGGGCGGATGACCTCAGCCTTGGGGCCAGCTCAGAGTGGAGGCGGAGATCGACGGTTCCGAACGACAGTTGGCGCATCTGCACCCACCCACCCATGAATCGTCGAGCGGCCACCATCTTCTCGTAGAGAGCGTCGGGGAAGGGGTCTCCCGTCTCGTGATGGCACGCGAACAGGTCCAGAGCCTCTCGCTCCCATGCCCAATTCTCCATGAACTGGCTGGGTAGCTCCACCCAATCCCATGCGACGTTGATACCGGCGCGGCTCTTCACTTCCACT
Source organism: Gemmatimonadota bacterium (assembly GCA_029262115.1). Classification (GTDB taxonomy): domain Bacteria; phylum Gemmatimonadota; class Gemmatimonadetes; order Longimicrobiales; family Gaopeijiaceae; genus JAJCZZ01. The sequence goes on from JAJCZZ010000101.1 coordinate 52,048, forward strand.
CGTGAGACGCAGTGGTGCAAGAGGTGGCCGAACTCGTGGAACGTCGTCTCCACTTCGCGGTGGGTGAGTAGAGCGGGCGCATCACCCTCCGGGGGTGTGAAGTTTCCGCAGATCACACCGAGGTGCGGGTCGAATCCGCCGTCCTCCCGGGGCCCTCCCGTAATGAAGTCGTTCATCCAGGCTCCCTGGCGCTTCTCCTTTCGCGGGAACCAATCGGTGTAGAAGGAGCCGAGATGTGCACCGGATTCGTCCAGGATCCGGTAGTGGCGCACGTCGGGGTGCCATACTTCGGCAATGGCCTCTTCGTCGACCTGGAAGCCGAAGGTGCGTCGGACGATCTCGAACATGCCACTCAGAACCTGGTCGAGCGGGAAGTACGGCCGAAGTTCCTCGTCGTCGATGTCGTACTTCTCCTTGCGGAGACGCTCCATCAGGTACGCCACGTCCCACGGCCTCAGCTCGTCCAACCCGAGCGATACAGCGTAGTGTTTTAGCTGCTCGACGTCCCTGTTCCAGTAGGGCGAACAGCGGTCCACCATGTCCCGCTCGAATCCAATGGCGTTCGCTCCGCTGCGAGCCATCCGGTCTTCCAGCTTGTAGTCGGGGAAGGAGTCGTAGCCCAGAACCGAGGCCATCTCGTCGCGGAGACGAAGGATTCGGGCGATGACCGGGCGGTTGTCCATCTCGCCGCCACGACACCGGGTTGAGTAGGCAATGAGGATCTCTCGGCGGAGCTCCCGGTCTTCTGCATACTTGAGGATCGGTTCGACCGAAGGGAAGTCGAGCGTCAGCAGCCATCCGTCCTCCCCATTCTCTTCCGCCCGTGATCTCGCACGCCGTAGCGCGGCCGCAGGCACTCCCGCGAGCCGGTCACCGTTCGTGACGAGGAGTTCGAAGGCCGCGGTCTCGTCGAGGACGTTCTCGCTGAACTTCTGTTCGAGCTGGGCGAGTTCCACGCGAATATTCTGTAGCCGGAGCTTACCCTCCTCCGGCAGATCCGCCCCGGAGCGGCGGAACTCCTTGAGCGTCTTGGCCAGATGCCGTTCGCGGATGCCGGTCAGATCCTGGGCCTCCGCCGTATCCGCAAACGCCTTGATCCGCGACCAGAGCGCCTCGTTCAGAGGGAGTCGCGACCAGAAGGCGCTGATGTCGGGAAGTACCACGTTATACGCCTCCCTGAGTTCCGGCGTCTCGGCCACCGCCACCAGATGGGTGGCGGGCGTGATTCGGGTGCTCAGGCGATCCACGACGTCGTCGAGTCGCTTGACCGTGTTCTCCCAAGTGGGCGGCGCGGCGTCCGACGCAAGCGCGTCGATATTCGACTGTGCCTCTTCCAAGGCCGTGCGTATTCCCGGCTCAACGTGTCCTGCTTCGATGCGGTCGAAGGGGATTCGAAATCCGGGGGCCAGGAGCGGGTTCTCGGGTTTCACGCGCGGATAGGTTGTTGGGATACGGACACGAACAGTGTACAAATTCTGGCGTGAGGTCCATGGCGGGATGGGACACACCGGCTAACTTTGCCCCATGAACGCCTCCCCTCAGTCACCACCGTCGTCGTCCACCAGAGCCCTCGGCGGGGTCCTGCGTCCTGCGGTTACCCTCGCGCTGCTATTCGGTGTCACCTGGCTGAGCTTTCAGGGCGTGACACCGACGCTCGAAGATGGGCGTCTGGCCATCCTCGTCGGGTTCGTGCTCCTCACCGCTTCGGTCGCCGGAATCCTGGCGTCGGAGGTGGGGCTCCCGAAGATCACGGGGTTCATCCTCGTCGGGATCCTGGCGGGACCCTCCCTTCTGGGGTTGTTGCCGGCCGCGGGCGTCGCCGATCTGCGGCTGATCGATCGGTTCGCGTTGGCGTTGATTGCCATGCTCGCCGGTGGAGAACTTCGCACCGATGATCTCCGCCCGCAGTTTCGGACCATCATCGTGGCTACGTTCGTGATCACCGGCATCGTTTGGATTGGGGTCGCGGCGTCGGTCATGGCCGTCCGGCCGCTCGTACCCTTCCTGGCGGAACTGCCCCTGGCGGGTGGCATCGGCGTCGCGTTGCTCCTCGGGATCTGGGCCGCGAACTCCTCGCCCGACCTGACCGTTGCGGTCATCGAAGAGAAGCATGCGCAGGGACCGCTGGCCGAAGTGATCCTGGGCATCACCATCGTGAAGGACGTCGTCGTTATCATCCTCTTCACCCTGACGCTGGCGCTGGTCACACCGCTCATCAATCCGGACGAGGCGTTCAGCGCCCACGCGTTCGTGGACCTCGCGCGCGAGGTCGGCGGCGCGTTGGTGGTCGGAGCCGGGCTGGGCTGGATCTTCTCGATGTACCTCGGCGGCGAGGGCGCCGAGCCTCGCTCGCCGCTCGCGACGTTCGTGTTCGCGTACGTCCTCGTGGTGGTCGCGACCGAGTTGCACGTCGAGCTGCTTCTGGCCGGGGTCGCCGCCGGCTTCGTTATTGAGAATCTGAGCCCGGCCGGTGACCGGATGATCGAAGGGATCCGGGCCGTGGCGGTCGTCATCTTCGCCTTCTTCTTCGCCATCGCGGGTGCCAGTCTCGACCTCGCCGCAGTTGTTCAGTTCGGGGTGGCCGCGGTCGTCATCTTCCTCGCTCGGGCGTTCCTTACGCGGTGGGCTACCGGGTACGGTGCGAAGCTGGGCGGGGCGACAGAGGAAGTGCGCGCCAATGCGTGGAAAGGGCTCATTTCCCAGGGTGGCGTATCGCTCGGACTCGTTCTCCTGATTCAGGAGGCGTTTCCGGCCGTCGGCGATGGCGTGGTCGCCCTGGCCATGGCCGTGATCATCGGCAACATCCTCGGGGGTCCGATTCTCCTGGGGCGGGCGCTCGAGGCGGCTGCGACCTCCGACGAGGGCGCCGCGACCTCCGACGAGCGAGCTTCGGCTCAGGGGGCCCCTGCGTAGGCGAGGCGGGCCCCGGGAAAAAAAGCATTGACGCGTTCCTGCCGTCGGCTATTTTCGCGACCAAGGGCGGGTTATCCACGGGACGCTACCAGCAGGAGAGCTTGAAATGGGCCGGTTGGAGTGGATGGACAAAGACGAGATGGACGCGCCAAAGAGGCCGCGAGGCCGACGCGCGAGGAACTGGGACGTTGATGACGAGGACGACGATTGGGACGAGGACGAGTTGGACGAGGAGTGGGATGATGAGGAGGACGAGGATGAAGAGGATGACGGCGATGACGATGACGATGACGATGACGATGACGATGATGAGTGGGACGACGACGAGACCGATGAGGACGAGGACGACGACGACTCGTTGAGGATGTCCCGCGGCGCCTGGCACTGAGCACCGCCGCCGTGGGGGAGGTCCGTCGCCCCCGCCGGTCGATCCGGCGGGGGCGACTGCTCTTCAGGGACGTGCGGCGGCCGCCCGTCCGGCCGTCCGACCGGTCGACCACGCCCACAGGAAGTTGTGCCCGCCGATCGGTCCGAAGGCGTCCAGGACCTCACCGCACAGGTGGAGGCCCGCCGCGCGCTTCGATTCCATTGTGCGCGACGCCACCTCACCCAGGTCGACACCACCTCCGGTGACCTCGGCCTTTCGGTATCCCTCGTCTCCCGTGTAGGGGAGAGCGTACGCCGTGAGCACGGCTACTAGGGTCTTCCTCGGGTCGCGCTGGAGTTGCGAGAGCTGGGTGTCGGGCGGCACGGCGGCTTCTTCCAGAAGCGTGTCGGCGAGACGCTTCGGTATGTGAGGCGCCAGGACGGCACGGACGGTCCCGGCTCCCTCTCGGAGAGCGCGGTCCCACCATGGCGCGGCGTGCTCGGTCCACTGGACCAGGAGTTCCTGTCGCGACCGGTCCGGGTGTCCGCGGACTGCCAGGTGGGAGGCGTCGAGCACGGTCGGGCCGCTCCACCCCCGGTGCGTGAACAGAAAGCCTCCGGTGGTCGAGAAGGCGGGGCGTGCGCCGGGCGCGGTGATGGTCACGGTGCCGGAGACGCCCGCCAGGTCCGCGTGCGGATGAGGTGAGGCCGTCAGGGGCGTCAGCGCGGGATACGTCGCGTTGACCTCGTGGCCGAGTGCCTGAAGGATCTGAAGTCCCTTGCCGTCGCTTCCCGTGGCGGGCACGGAGAGGCCACCGGTGGCCACGACGACCCGGTCGACGGTGATCGGTGGCGCGCCGGCCAACACGATACGCCATCCCCCGGGGCTCGATTCGAGGTCCACCACCCGAGCCTCGAACCAGATCCGGGCCCCTGCCTCACGAACCCGCCGAACGAGACCGTCTCGCACGTCGCGAGCCTTGTGGCTCGAGGGAAACAGCTTTCCCGACGCCTCTTCGAGTTCCAGCGGCATGTCCAGCTCGTGCTCGAAAAAGGCCTGCTGCTCCTGAAGGGGCCAGGCACGCAGCATCTTCCGTAGGGTGTTGGCGGACGAGTCCGTGACGTAGCGCTCGGGCTGCGCAACGCTCGGGAGGATGTTGCAGCGCCCGCCGCCGGAGATGAGGATCTTGCGGCCGCCGTCCTTGGTGGACTCGAGGAGAACGACATCTGCGCCGGTGCGAGCGGCGAAGAGTGCCGCCATGAGGCCGGCTGCCCCCGCACCGACGACTGCCACGGTCGGGGCTCCCTCGCTCATCGAACCGACTCCGGTGGGCTGGGCCGAGCCGCTCGGCCCCACCCCGTGGCGACGGCCAGGACCACCATCGCGAGCAGCCCCCACGAGTGAATGTTGTGCAGGCCCGCCGTCCATGCGGACAGCCTCGGCGCCCCCTCGACCCCTCCCGTGAGGGCAGCCGCGAGAATGGTCGGGATGAAAAACGGGAAGAGGAACGGCCAGGTGCACACCGTCAGGTCCATCAGATTCGCGCGGCGGTAGCGGTTCACCCCGAACGCGGATCCGGTCTCCCGCGCGACGTCGCCGACCGCGAGGATCGCGACGGCCGAGTGGGTCGTGAGGAGCACGGCGGCCGAGGTCGTCCCGACGATCCACCACTCCGCGCTCGTCGCTCCCCGAGCGCGCCGCCCCACCGAGGCGACAATGCGGTCGAGGAGCCCGGCCGCTTCGACCGCCCCGACGAGGCCCATGATCAGGATCGTGAAGATCGAGATGCCGACGGCTCGGGTCATCCCATCGAGCAGGAGTCCGGTGGCCAGAAACTGGTCGTGATCGACACGCATCAGGTCCGATGGAGTGAAGCCGCCGGTCAGCAGGCCGACGGTCACTGCCGCGAGGATGCCGTACAGGAGCGAAGGGATCAGCCCCTCCCGCCGGAGGAGCAGCACCAGGACCACGGCCGGCACGACGAGCATGGCGAAGGCCGCGGGGGCGACGGCTTCGCTACCAGGCAGCGCCGTCGTCGACCCGATGTCGCTGGAGCCTCCCAGGAGCAGAGAGAGCAGGAGGGTCACTCCGGCCACCGGGAGCGCGTAGCGCGCTCGGGTACGGACCACGCCCGACACGTCGGCGCCCTGTGTTCCGGCCGAAGCGATCGTGGTGTCGGAGATCGGCGAGATGTTGTCGCCGAAGGTGGCCCCACCGAGGATCGCCCCGAGCAGCCAAGCGGGGTCCGCACCGAGCGCCGGGCCGGGGGGATACAGCAGGGGCGCGCACACCAGGAGGGTGCCCAGACTCGTACCGGTGACCGTGCTGAACAGCGCCGCCACGATGAACGAGGCGGCCACGTACGCCCCACCCGAAACCCCGGCGGCGTCGGCGGACCAGACCAGGGCCTCGACGAGCCCACTCTCCCGGATGAGCGTTCCCAGAACGCCGGCCAACAGCCAGGCCAGCACCATGACCATCACGAGGGGGCGGGACATGCCGGCGAGGAGGGCGTCCGCGTATGCGTGGCGGTCCCGGACCAGGATCAGGCCGAGAAGCTGCGCGCCGAGCAGGACCGGCCAGAAGCCGCGCTCGTCCGGAGCCCCTGATAGGCCGAGCCAACTGACGCCGACCAGGAACAACCCGAGCGGCGCGAGGGTGCCGAACAGCCCTCCCCGAAAGGAGAGAGGGGGCCGGGGATCGGAGGGAGAGTCGGGCGGCATCGGCTGGGGTGGTGAGGCACGGAGTCGGCGGCTACACGGAGTGGGCGGAGCAAGCTACTCTGGTATGAGGGAAGGTGCGCCGCTATGAGGTAGGGCGTGCCGCCATGACGGCAGGCGCCGACCCCACGGGCAGGTGCTCCCAACCTCCCGTGGTCGATCCGCTGACTCTCCGAGGGAGCCACTCCAGACATGCGTGACGATGGGAACGGCGAGCACGGACCGGGTTCGCCCGACGGGACGTTCGAGTTGTGGGACCTCCGGGTTGAAGTCGAGTCCTCGGAGCGGCCGATGGTGTGCAATCACCCGGAAGGCTCCTGGTTCGAACTCCGAGGCGAGAACCTGTCGTTCCCGGACGGACAGACCTTTCCGCTGTACCCGCTGGCCGCGTTGCTTCCGCTCCTGCCCGCCAAACAACGAGACACCCACCCCGCGGACTGGATGACGACCGACGCCGTCATCGCGTGCCCGGACCCCCACTGTGGGGGGCGCTTCCGTATTCGCAGAGTCGGGCGTAGCACGTTCAACCACGCGGACGTGACGGTCGTCCCGCTTCCGTGACGGCGGGGCCGAGTTCTCCGGGGTCCGAGATCCCGGGACGGGATCGTGTTTCGCTGGCGCCCGGGTACGACATCTCGCGACTCATCGTAGGGGGATGGCAGTTGAGCGCCGGTCACCACCGATCCGGCCCGACGCCGGACGAAGCGGTGGACCACCTGGTGGAACTGGCCGACCTCGGCTACGACACCTTCGACTGCGCGGACATCTACACCGGGGTCGAAGAGCTCTATGGTCGGTTCCTGCGTGTGTGGCGATCCACTTCCGCGGGCGACCGACCGATCCGAATCCACACCAAGCTGGTGCCGGATCTGGGCGCGCTGGCCGACATCGACGACGCCTACGTCAGACGGATCGTCGAGCGGTCGCTCGAGCGCCTCGGCGTGGAAGCCCTCGATCTCATCCAGTTCTACTGGTGGGATACGAGCGTCGGTGATTGGTTGGCCGCGGGGGAGACCCTTGCCGCGCTTCAGCGCGAGGGCGCGGTCCGACACATCGGTGTGACGAACTTCACCGCCACCGAAGTCGAGGCGCTGGAGCGGGGTGCGGGACTCGATGTGGTATCGAACCAGATCCAGTACTCGATCCTCGATCGGCGTGCCGAGGCCGCTGATGGCGACTCCTCCACGCCGCTCCTGGCCTTTGGCGCGCTGGCGGGGGGCTTCCTGACGCCCGGTTGGGTCGGCCGGGCCGATCCGGGCCTTCAGGACCTGCCGAATCGGTCGCTCGTGAAGTACCGGCTGATCATTGAGGAGTTCGGGGGGTGGGAGGCGTACCAGGCGCTCCTCGCGGAGATCGCCGTAATCGCCCAGGCGCACGGCGTCGACATGGCGACCGTGTCCCTGGCGTGGGTGCTGGATCAGCCGGGAGTCGCCGCCGCCGTGGTCGGCTTCAGTTCGGTCGAGCGGATGCGAGCGAACCGAGCCGCGCTGGCCCTTCGGCTGACCGGGGATGACCGCGCGCGGATTCGCCGGATCACCGACGATGCCCCGGGGCCGACCGGTGACGTCTTCGCGCTCGAGCGTGATCGTAGCGGGCCTCACGGCAGGATCATGAGGTACGACCTGAATGCCGACTGATGCCCTTCGCGAACCTCGACAACTGCACCTCGGACGCCCATCGTGTCGGTCCTTGGTTCATCGCCCAACTGGGAAACCGCCCATGTCTCGCCCGATCCGCCGCTCCCTGGGAATCCAGGTCCTCTCACTTGCCGTCGTCGCCTCGACGTCCTGCGCCACCTCCGACTCCGGGACGTTCGCGGCGGCCGACCCGTCGAGGATCGACGGCGTCTACGTGGAGGAAGTCGTGAGCACGCTCGCCGCGGACGACATGCGCGGACGGAGCGCGTTCACCCCGGACGCCATGCGCGCCGCGGAGTATCTGGCGGAGAAGATGGCAGAGTCGGGGCTCATGCCGCTCGAGGGCCAGGACGGCTTCCTTCAGCGCTTCACGGTCGGTCAGGTGCAGACGACCGACCTGACCGTGTCTGTGAACGGGAGGGAGGTCGCCGCAGACCGGGCGTTCGCTCGCCTCTCGTCGCCTTCGCTGTCCTGGTCGACGGGCGACGCCCCTGTAGTCGTGATCGGGCAGGGCCAGGAGCTGCAGTCGGCGCTCTTCGGTGCAATCCAGGGGGCGGAGGATGCGGTGCTGCTCGTGCACCCGAGCCACGCTGCGGCCTTCGGGCAGTTCGGGGGCTTCCTGCGCCGTCCGGCCTCCGTTCTCCAGGGGGCGGCGGCCCCGGACATCGTGGTGGCGCTGGTGGACGCGGGGAGCGACGCGACGTACGAAGTGGCAGCGTCAGCGACCGTGACCGAAACCGAACTGGCCAATGTGGCCGGCATGGTTCCGGGCCGCCGAGCGGATGAGTTCGTCCTGTTCAGCGCGCACTATGACCACATCGGTATTCGTCCGGGCGCGGCGGATTCGATCGCGAACGGTGCGAACGACGACGCGTCCGGAGTGGCAGCGGTCATGGCGCTCGGGCGTTATTACGCGGAGCGCGGAACCCCCGAGAGGACCCTCCTCTTCGCTGCGTTCACGGCAGAGGAAGCGGGCGGCTTCGGGTCCCGATTCTACTCCAGCCAGCTCGATCCCGACCAGATCGTGGCCATGTTCAACATCGAGATGATCGGGAAGCCCGCGCTGGAGGGACCGAACACCGCGTGGATCACCGGGTTCGAGCGCTCCTCCTTCGGTGCGTTGCTGCAGGAAGCCGTGGCAGGCACGGAGTACGTGTTCTATCCGGACCCCTATCCCAGTCAGAACCTCTTCTACCGCTCGGACAATGCCACCCTGGCGCGGCTCGGTGTGCCGGCCCACTCGATCTCGACGACGCCGATCGACGTGGATCAGGACTACCATCAGGTGAGCGATCATGTCGAGACGTTGGATCTCGATCACCTGACCAACACCGTGCGTGCGATCGCGATGGGTGCGGAGCCGATGGTCACGGGCGTCGCCACACCGACTCGCGTGGATCCGGCGACCGTGAATTGAGCGGCAACGGTCCGGGGCCGGTCCCTTCGGTCGGCGACGTGCGTCCGACGATCATCCGCCTGCTGTCGGGCTTTGCGAGCACGCGGGAGATCCAGCTCTATCTCCAGCGATTCAGCCAGCTCGACGCCGACCGGTTCGCCGTGGTGAAGGTGGGCGGGGCCATCCTACGAGATGATCTGGACGCACTCGTGTCTTCGCTCGCCTTCCTCCAGCAGGTCGGGTTGACACCGATCGTCATCCATGGGGCGGGGCCCCAACTCGACGAGGAGATGGCGCGGGCCGGGATCGAGAAGCGCGTGGTGGACGGGCTCCGGTATACGTCACCGGAGGGGCTCGCCGTCGTGCGACGTGTGTTCATGCGCGAGAATCTGAGGTTGGTCGAGGCCCTCCCGGCCGTGGGTGTGCGCGCGACCTCCATCCACGCCGGCGTGTTCGAGGCGTCGTTCCTCGACCAGGAGACGTATGGTCTGGTTGGCAAGGTGGAATGCGTCCACACGGAGGGGCTGGAGGCGGCCATCGCGGCCGATTCCATTCCCGTCATCGTCTCCCTCGGCGAGACGTCCGGCGGCCAGATCCTGAACATCAACGCCGACTGGTCGGCCAACGAGTTGGTCAAGCGCATCCAGCCGTACAAGATCATCTTCTTGACGAGAACGGGAGGAATCCTGAACGGTCACGGGCGCCTGATCGACTCGATCAGTCTGTCGACCCAATACGAGGACCTCATGGCGCAGCCCTGGTTGCACTCGGGCATGCGCGTGAAGCTCGAACAGATCCACGATCTGCTCCTGGATCTTCCACCCTCGAGTTCCCTCGCGATCACCACGCCGGATGAGATGGCGAAGGAGCTGTTCACGCACCGGGGTTCGGGAACTCTGGTGCGTCGCGGCGAGGCCATCCATCGGGCCGACGGATGGCACGGCGTGGATACCCAGCGCCTGCGCTCCCTTCTCGAGTCGAGCTTCGGTCGGAAGCTCGCGGCCGACTACTTCGAGACGGTGTCTCCCCGCCGGGTCTATTTCAGCGAACACTACCGGGCAGCCGTGGTCCTCACCCGGGAAGGCGACCTGACCTATATGGATAAGCTGGCCGTGGTGGAGGATGCGCAGGGCGAAGGACTCGGCCGTGCACTGTGGGACGTCATGCGCGCCGAGAACTCGGGCCTCTTCTGGCGGTCGCGGCGAGGCAACCCGGTCGACGACTTCTACTTCCAGAACGCCGACGGGGCGAGCAAGGATGCGGAGTGGACCGTCTTCTGGTACGGGATCGATGCGTGGGACGACGTTGGACGGGCCGTCGCCCACGCGCTCGGGCGGAGGCCGACCTTCCTGGCCTGAGCTCCGACCGGTGGCGGGTGCCCGCTGCGACACCCGGGCGCTGTCACATTGGCTCTACGTAGGGTTCCCGATGGAGTACGTGCGGGTATCGCACGAGGTTTTTGGCGTGACGCGAGGCGCCCGGTGGGTGGTGTCTCGGCGCTCCGCCCCCACCCCCCCCGCGGGAGGAACCACGTGGCCGCCTCTACATCGTACGTCGTGCCCAACACCATCATCGGCCTCCGGGTCGTCTTCGCCTTCGTTGCGGTCTGGCTCCTCCGTACGGGTTCGGTGCTGGCCGGCGGGATCGGGGTCGGCCTGATCGTCGTCACCATCGCCATGGACGGTCTCGACGGGTATGCGGCGCGTCGCCTGGGTCTGGCATCGCCGCTGGGCGCCGTGCTGGACATCACGGCCGACCGGATTGTCGAGCACGTGTTCTGGATCGCGTTCGCGGTTGCCGGTGTGGTCCCGCTGTGGGTACCCCTGATCGTGGTGACCCGGAGCTTGCTCGTCGACGCCGCTCGGGGAATGGCGTTCGCCCGTGGCAAGACTCCGTTCGGCCGGTCGACGATGATGCGCTCCTCGCTCACCCGGTTCCTGACCGGGTCACGGCTGATGCGGAATGCATACGGGGGTGTGAAGACCGCGGCTTTCGTCCTCCTTGCGCTGACGGTGGTGATCGGGACGCATCCGGTGGTCGCTCCCTCGGCCAACCTCGCCGTGGTGATGGCGGTGGCCTTGTGCCTCGTGCGTGGTGTTCCGGTGTTGGTGGACAGCCGTGACTTTATTGCCGCGGCCGGTCAGCCAGGCGGGAACACCGGGAGCACGTCGCACCGGCGGTAGCGAGGAAGCGGCCTCAACTGGAGGGGAGAGACGCACGCCGGCGCCCGTCTGGACCGAAGTTTGCGTAACGGCGGCGTAACCAATTCGTTCTGATCGACCGTTCTGGAGGGAGCAGCGGTGCCTCCGGCTCCGGTCGGTCGCGATTCCCCGGCCGGAGACGCTTCGCGGTGTGGAGAAAAATCGGTCGAGCCGCACACGGTCTGGTCGCCGGATTGGTGGCCGGCTCGATACTCACGCTCGGAGCCATGGTCGGCCGGGCCCGCTTCCTGGACCATTACCTCCACGGACCGGAAGACCTGCTGGGCCCGATGGCCCTCCCAGTCGTCGCCCTACCGCTGATCGGTGGCTGGCTGGGGTGGAAGCGACCCCGCTTGATGGGGCGGGCGATCCTGGGCGCGGTGCTCGGCCTGGCCCTCGGGTCCGTTCTCGGCATCGCCATCGGGCGGATCGTTTCGGACCCGAGTGGTGTTTGGGCGGGTGGTGTAATGGCGGCCGCACTGGGTCTGCTGGTCGGCTCCGTCGGCTCCTACATTCGGGCGGTGCGCTCGGACTGGTGGGAGGGGACCGAGAACTCCCCCGTGGAGCCGGGCGCCACCCGCGCCGCCAGGTGGGCCGGCGCTGCGCTCGTTCTCGGCGTCGTTGCGTCGGCCTGGTGGGCGCCAGGCGTCACCCCCGCCCCGATCGCCATCGCTGACGAACTCGGGCGTCCCGATCCCTCCAGCGTCGAGAGCGTGCTGTTCTTGCTCGGAGACGCGGGCGAAGCGCTTCCCGGCGAGTCGCCGTTGCTCGCACGGCTACGGGAAGACGTCGAATGGTGGGCAGACGCGATGGCCAGCGACTCCAGCGTCGCGCTGGTCGCGCTCGGCGATCTGATCTACCCGGCAGGTATGAGCGACACCACCAGTCTCGATCGGGGCGCTGACACCCTGCGCATGCGTGCGCAGATCGACGTCGCGAACGGTCCGGTGGCCCGAGAACGCGGCGTTCGCACTCTGCTGCTCGCGGGCAACCACGACTGGGGAGAGCACCCGGGGTACGGTGGGGTCTTCCACCTCGAGCTCCTTTCCGAGTTCCTGGACGCCCATGTCGAAGAGGGCTGGAACGTCGCCCTACGCCCTGCCGCCGGGACCGGGGGTCCTGGCGTATTCGATATGGGCGAGCACCTCCGGCTCATCCTCCTCGACTCCGCGTGGTGGCTGCTGGGCGCGGATCCGGAGGAAAAGAGCCGGCTCATCGATGCGCTCCGCGACGCGATGGAAGGCGCGGACGGCCGGCGAGTCGTTCTCGCGGCGCATCATCCCTTCGAGTCCGGCGGACCGCATGGAGCCCTCGTCACCTTTGCCGGCCTCAGCGGCTTCCGCATGATCGCATCCAAGAGCGGGGCCATGTTGCAGGACCTGCACTCCGGCCCCTACCGCCGCTTGCGGGCCGGTCTGAGGGAGGTGTTCACTCAGGTCGGACCTCCCGATCTGTTCGCGGGCGGTCACGAGCACTCGATGCAGGTGCTCGAGGGTGTCAACCGTCTAGACCCCCCGACGATTCTCGTGTCCGGGTCGGGAAGCAAGCTGACTCCCGTGGGCGATGCGCCGGGCATGCTCATCGGGCGGGCCGAGCCGGGCTACGCCCGCCTGCTGGTCATGCGCGACGGCTCGATGCGCATGTACGTGGAAACCACGCCGGCGAAGTACCTTCGTTGTGGCGACGACCAAAGTCGCGCGGCGTGCCTCACCGAGGGCGCGGATGCCTTTCGGACCGTCTGGTCCGGTGAACTCCCGCATCCGGAGGACAAGCCGTGAGCCCGCGAAACGATCGGACCCGCATGTCCGACATGCCGATCGGAGACTCAGGCGTTCGCTGGTCACGCTGAGCGTCCTGGTGTCGGTGGCCGTCTCTTCTCTTCTCTGGTGATGGTCGGGAAGGGCCTCTTGTCGGCGGCTGTGGGAATCGTCGCGACCCTCTACTCCAGATACGTGTAGCCGTCCAGGCCATCGTCGAGAAAGCGGCGCATGCTCACCCCTTCCTCGAGAGTGATGCGCTTCTTGGCCACGGCGGACTCGATCTCTCGGCGCATGGAGCGGCGGATGGCGGCCGGATCGAACTGGACATAGCGCAGGACATCCCGGACGGTATCCCCTTCGACCACTTCCTCCAGGTACCAGCCACCGTCCTCGTCCAGAACGACATGCACCGCGTGGGTATCGCCGAACAGGTTGTGCAGGTCGCCGAGTGTCTCCTGATAGGCGCCGGTCAGGAACACGCCCATGTAGTACGGCTCGTACTCGACGGCGGGACCGCCATTCGTACCCTGGGGAATCAGGGCGTGGAGCGGCAGGGTCTGCTCGGCGCCGTGCTGGCCGGCGAACCGCTCGACCTTGCCGTCCGAGTCGCATGTGATGTCGGCCAGCGTGCCTCGCCGCGTCGGCTCCTCGTCGAGTCGGTGGATCGGCATGATCGGGAAGATCTGATCGATGCCCCACGAGTCGATCAACGATTGGAAGAGGCTGAAGTTGGAGAAGTACAGGTCGGCCAGCCGGTCGCGAAGGTCATGGAACTCCTCGGGGAGTTCGTCGGAGTGCGCCTGCAGTACCCGGTTGCCGATGGCCCAGTAGAGCTCCTCGCACGCGGCCCGGGCCGTAATGGTCATGTAGCCGAGGTTGAAGAGGCTCATGGCTTCCCCGAGGGCGTGCTCGGCGTCGTGGTAGACCTCGACGGGATCGCATGTCTCCTCGAACAGCCGGCCATAGGCGTCTTCCAGGTCGAGGAGGGGCTGTGGGACGTCGGCTTCGTCGACCTCGGTCAGCGCTTTTCGCACGAGTTCCTGGTCAGGTTCCTCCGGAAAAACGCGGCTGCCGACGACCTGAAACACGAGCAGGCCCGAGTGGGCTACGAGCGATCGCCCCGACTCCGTCACGATATGGGGGTGGGCGACCCCGACGTCGTCGCAGATGGAGCGGACCCGGTAGATGATGTCGGCCGCGTACTGCTCCACCGAATAATTCACCGAGGAGTCGGATGCCGACTGCGACCCGTCGTAGTCGACGCCCATGCCCCCGCCGAGGTCCAGGATGCCCATGGGGGCACCGAGCTTCACCAACTCACAGTACATCTGGGTCAACTCGCTGACCGCGAATTTGACCGTACGGATGTCGTAGATCTGCGATCCGATGTGGCAGTGGAGCATCTGGAGGCCTTCGAGCAATTCTTCACGTCGCAGGTACTCGACGGACGACAGGATCTGACTCACCGAAAGACCGAACTTCCCGCGGATGCCGCCCGACCCGGCCCATCTCCCCACGCCCCCTGACGCGAGTTTGGCGCGGATGCCGAAGCGGGGCGTCACGTCGTGGGCCCGGGCCGCCCGCACGAGTAGCTCCAGCTCGGAGGGCTGCTCGGCTACCGGCAGGATCTTCCGACCCATCTTGGCGGCGAGGATGGCCGTCTCGATGAACTCCTCGTCCTTGAAGCCGTTGCAGATGAGGGGCATGTCCGGAACGCCCGCGGTCAACGCGAGTCCCGCCAGGAGTTCGGGCTTGGAGCCGACCTCCAGTCCGAACCCCAGCCGCTGGCCGGCATCGCGCACTTCTTCGCAGATGTGCCGTTGCTGATTGACCTTGATCGGGTAGACGCACGTATATCCGCCCTGGTACTCGGCGGCGGTGATGGCGTCGTCGAACGCGGTCCGGATATGGGCCATCCGGTGCTCGAGGACCCCGGAGAAGCGGAGGACCACAGGCGGCGTGAGGTGGCGGGTCGCCAGCCCCTCGACCACATCCAGAAGGTCGATCGCGTCCGCGGGATCACCCTTGGGATGGACCACCACCGTCCCGCGATCGGAGATCCCGAAGTACGGGCTACCCCAGTTGGCGAGGCCGTACAACTCCGCCGCGGTGGTCGCGCTCCACGGAGCGGTGGCATGCGGGCGTTCGGGTGGTACGGACATGGGCGATCGGTACGCAGGGGCGGAGGACGATCCTTCAGCGGAGGCGCACAAGACTCATAGACCGACCGAAGGGGGACAAGTAGGAGGGCCGAAGCGATCGACCGTCGCGGGGTCGGCGAGTCGGGCGGGGGTGGCCCAGGTGCCTGTCGCTTCACACCTTTCGGGCGTTCGCAGGACCCCGGTCCCACGGATGTCACCCACACGATGAGACGGTCCCGCCCAATGCGTCGATCCTACGCCACCCTCGACCGCCCGTTCCAGGCGGTCCTCACGACCGTGCTCGCCGCCGCTCTCATGGCGGGGCCCGCCCTCGGCCAGAGTGTCCCGACGCCCGAATCCGTGCTCGGGTTTCCCATCGGCGCGGACTTTCGGCTGGCCACGTACGAGGAGTCGCTGCAGTACTTCCAACGTCTGGACGCGGCGTCCGACCGGGTGGAACTGCGGCAGGTCGGCGAGACCAGCATGGGGCGTCCGTGGTATCTGGCCCTGATCTCCTCGGCCGAGAACCTCCGCAACGTCGACCGGTACCGTGACATCGCGCTCCGTCTCGCCGACCCGGGTGACATGAACCCCGAGGAGGCACGCCGATTGGCCCGCGAGGGCAAGGCCGTCGTGCATATCGACGGCGGACTCCACGCCACGGAGGCCGCGCACGCGCAGCATTCGATCCAACTCGCTTACGACCTGGTGACCGGAGACGACGATCCGGAGATCGCCCGGATCCTGGACGACGTGATCCTCATCCTGTGGTTCAGCATCAACCCCGACGGCCAGACCATGGTGTCGGACTGGTACGAATCGAACGTGGGCACGCCGTTCGAGGTGGCGTCGACCCCCTTCCTGTACCAGAAGTACATCGGTCACGACAACAACCGTGACGGCTACATGATCAACCAGATCGAGTCACGCGTCGTGACCCGGGTGACGCGGGAGTGGGAGCCGCAGATCATGTACAACCACCACCAGACCGCGCCCTTTCCCGCGCGCATCTGGATCCCGCCGTTCGCGGAGCCGATCAGCCCACACGTCCACCCGCTGATGTGGCGTACGGTCAACCTGATGGGCATGGCCATGGCCCAGGCGCTCGAGGAGCGTGGTCAGACCGGAGCGGTCCATATGGGGTCGGGCTTCGACAACTGGTACCCCGGCTTCATGGACCACGCGAACAACTTCCACAACGTGGCGTCGTTCCTGACCGAGACCGGCCTGTACCGGTACGCGACCCCGCATTTCTACACGGTCAATGACTTCCCGTCCTCCGCGCGTGAACTGCGGCCCCAGTCTCTGTACGCCTCGCCGTGGGAGGGCGGGTGGTGGAGGATCCGCGACGCGATCGACTACATGATCACGGCCAGCGTCTCCGTGCTCGACGTCGCGGCCAAGTACAAGACCGACTTGCTGTACAACCGGTACCAGGCGGCCCGGGACGTCGCGGCGGAGTATCGGGACGGACCGCCATACGGCTACTTCATCCCGCAGGATCAGGTCGATCCGGTCGCCGCCGCGGAAATGCTACGCCGCCTTGCGTTCAACGACATTGAGGTGCGGCAGTTGACCCGGCCCGTCACCGCCGACGGGGTCACGCACCCGGAAGGCACCTGGGTCGTGTTGATGGATCAGCCGAACGCCAACTTCGCGCGCCAACTCTTCGAGGTTCAGAGCTACCCGGATCTCCGCGAATACCCCGAGGGCCCGCCCGAGCAGCCGTATGACGTGTCCGGGTGGACGCTACCGTACCAGTTCCACGTCCGCGTGGTGGAAGCGCGGTCCCCCCTTGGAGCCGACCTCCGCGGTGCCGCGGGCGAGCTGCTGGCGGACCCGCTCCCGTGGAACGCCGCCGGAGACGCTGAGCCCTTCGATTCGCCGCCGGACGTCGGCTTCGACACGCATCCGAACGCTCGAGCCATCGTTCCCCTTCCAGGACGCGTACGGGGCGGTGGCGGGGCGCTCCTCCTCGATCCGGCCGAGAACAACGGCTACAGGGCGTTGAACCGCGCCTGGGAGTCCGGCGGGCGGGTCTCCTTCCTCGCGGGCGCGGTGGGCGACAGCGGGTCGGCCGGGACGTCGGGTCGCTGGGCGATCTCGGGACTATCAGGAAGCGCCCGCAACGCCATGGTCGAAGAACTGCACCTCCAGGCGAGTGGTGGAAGTGCCGACGGGGTGGCCATGAGTCGGCCGCGGGTCGGGCTTTACCGGCCCTGGAACGCGTCGATGGACGAGGGTTGGACGCGGTGGGTCATGGAGATGTACGACTTCGACTTCACGAGCCTCTACAATGCGGACGTCCGGGCCGGCGACCTGAACGGTCGGTACGACGTGATCGTGATGGCCGACATCGGCGCCGGGGCGATCCTCGACGGCTTCGAGGAGGGCTCCGTGCCCGCCCGCTACGCGGGTGGAATCGGCGCCGAAGGCGTCCGCGAGTTGGACGCCTTCGTCCGTCAGGGAGGCACGTTGGTCACGCTGAACAACTCGAGCCGGTTCGCCGTCGACCAGCTGCACCTGCCGGTTCGAAACGTGGTCGAGGATGTCGATCGGGACGAGTACTTCGCCGGCGGTGCCATCATCCAACTCCACGTGGACCCGTCCCATCCGGTCATGAGCGGGATGCCGGAGCGTGCCGCGGTCTTCGTCGGGAACAGCCCGGTGTTCACCGTGGAAGACGATTTCCGGGGGCGCGTTCTGGCGAAGTATCCGGAAAATGGCTCTCCCCTTCTGTCGGGGTACTTCCTCGGGGAGGAGTACGTGCACGGGTACGCCGCGGCGCTCGACGTTGCGCATGGAGATGGGCGGGTGGTGCTGCTGGGCATGAAGCCGCAATGGCGCGGGCAGCCGTTCGGAACGTTCAAGGTTCTGTTCAACGCAGCGCTGTACACGCGGGCCGTAGCCGGGAGCACTCCCGAGACCTCGGTGTTCTGGACCGCACCCGTCGAACCGGAGGAACCCGAGGGGGGTGGCGAGGCGCGGAGTCGTCGATGATCCGCGAGGTCGGGGAGTGGATCGGCGCGTCGGCCGCGGGACGCGACATCGGAGAGTGGAGGGCTTTGAACCCAGTGACGACGGGGAGGGGTAGGGATCGGGTATGATGGCAATGACGCCGTGGGTCCAGCGACTTCTGATCGCCAACGTGGTGATGTTCTTCCTCGCGGCACCTGGGTCCGCGCTCTACAACCAGCTCTGGCTGTACCCGCCGTGGATCCTCCAGCGGCCGTGGACGCCCCTCAGCTACATGTTTCTTCACGCGGGGCTGGGCCACCTCTTCTTCAACATGATCGGGCTCTTCTTCTTCGGGCCCCGGCTCGAAGATCGACTAGGCGGCAAGGGTTTTCTCTGGCTCTACTTCCTGTCCGGCCTCGGCGGCGCCGCGCTCAGCCTCGTGTTCGCGCGCCAGTATCCCGTGGTCGGAGCGTCGGCGGCCGTCTACGGCGTCGTCCTGGGCTTTGCCCTCTACTGGCCCCAGGAGCGGATCTACATCTGGGGAATTCTACCGGTCAAAGCGTGGCTGCTGGCGACCTTCATGGTGCTCGGCTCGCTCTACTCCGGAATCACCGGGTCGCAGTCGGGCACCGCGCACTTCGCCCACCTTGGCGGTCTCGTGTTCGGCTTCGCCTACCTCAAGTGGGCGGAGCACCGGAAGGGCGCCGCGGTGCGCACGTTCAAGAAGTCGATGCGACCTCCGGGGAGTAGCGCACCCGCACCTCTGGCCAAGGCTCGCTGGAAGGGCATCGACGTCTCCACTCTCCATGAAATCAACCGGGAGGAGGTCGTACGCCTTCTGGCCAAGGTGGAGGCCGGGGGCACGGGGAACCTCACGGACTCCGAACGGGAGTACCTCGACCGGATGGCCGCGCGGTAGAGACCACCGCATGAGCGGACACGCCCCGTTTCCGGTCCCCGCGCGCGTATGCCGTGTGGAAGAGACGATTCGACGCAGCCGATTCATCACGACCGCGGCGCGGGCGCCGGACGCCGAGGCCGCTCACTCCTTCGTGGCGAGCGTCCGGGACGAATTTCCGGATGCCACCCACAACTGCTGGGCGTTCGTCGCGGGCCCGCCCGGAAAC
The DNA here is from genome assembly GCA_029262115.1 of Gemmatimonadota bacterium. Taxonomy (GTDB): domain Bacteria; phylum Gemmatimonadota; class Gemmatimonadetes; order Longimicrobiales; family Gaopeijiaceae; genus JAJCZZ01. Next base: position 71,268 of record JAJCZZ010000101.1, read on the forward strand.
ACCGCACACATCGGCATGAGCGACGATGGGGAGCCCCACGGCACGGCTGGGAAGCCGATGCTCACCGCACTGCTGCATTCGGGCGTCGGCGAGGTCGTTGCGGTCTGCACGCGGTACTACGGAGGAGTCAAACTCGGCATGGGCGGGCTGGCCCGCGCCTACGCCGCGGGCGTTAACCTCGTGCTGGAGGGTCTGCCCACCGAGATGAAGGTCCAGCGGACCCGGCTCCGGGTGACTGTCGGATATGCGGACGTGGACGGCCTTCAGCGGTTGCTGGCGGACCGGGAAGTCATCGTCCAGGACGAGCTGTTCGGGGCGGATGTGGTCTACACGTGCCTGGTGGCGACCGCCGACCTCTCGGTGTTCTCGACGGACGTGGCCGATCTGACGCGTGGGCAGGGGCGGGTGGAGGAGGTGGGGTGAGGAGACGCGGGGTCGGCCTCCGCTATCAACCCGCACCGATGAGAGATGCTACGCTCGCACGTCTCTCCTCGGACGAGAGGGCCGTGTCCCCCAGCCGCTCCCGCAGGACGCCGCGGTCTACGAAACCTTTTTCGAGCATCGCCTTACAGAATTCAAGATCTTTTGGTCGACCAGCGACCGCTTTCGAGATCCACAGGTCGTGCACTTCGAGGCATTTGGCCACGACCCCATTGGTCGCCGGGCTCTCGTAGCTCACCAGTCGCCTTCCCCAGCCTTCGGGCAGGACGGTCGTCCTTTCAGTCACACCCTGGGCGTAGTACCCGAAGGTGGAGTGGAACATGGAAGCCTCTCCGATTGAGCCGTCGATGAGGTCGGCGAGGTGCCCGTCGTCGTCTCCCGCCACGGCAATGTCCACTTCGATCGAGCGGTGCGCCTCTTCGGGGAGATCCGAGTGGACGGTGCCGTGGACTGCTTGGCTCCCGATGACCAGGACTTCATCGACACCGAGCACGGCTCCAGCGGCTCGAACGGCGTGATCGAATTCGTCCTTCTTCACCGATCCTCCTCCTCGGCCTGAAAGCGTCGATAGACCGCGGTCCGCTCGCCTGGCCCCAGGATGCCGGCGAACGGCGTCGTGTGCCGAAGCTCCCTGGCCCAGGGGGACGGATCAGTAAGAATCGGAAGGAGATCGACGAGGGGGCGGTCCAGGAGCACCTCCCACTCTCGGATGGTTTGCGACCCGGCGGCGACCCCACTCATTCGCGCGAGCGTTTTCCGAGCGCGCGCCAACACGACATCGGGTTCGGATGCCAACCGCTCCGCGATGGCCTGGTGCAGTGCGAGCGAGCGTCGCTCCTCCCGGGACATTGGTGCGTAAAATCGCACTGCCGCTTCGAGCCCGACGCCAGCGGCCAGCCGATCCAGGGTCCTGAGCGTCGGGCTCTTCACGCCCCGCTCGTAGGCCGCCACGGTCGGTTGTGAGGTCCCCGCCGCCCGTGCGAGCTCGGCTTGCGTGGCACTCGCCGTTCTTCGGAGCTTTCGTACCCAGTCCATCATCGAATATATTCGAAGGGATATGATTCGCCCAATCCAGGATCACCAGTCCGATCCGGCATGGGTTGCGCTCGACCCACGGTCGGCGCCACTACCGCGAGGGTCCCGTTCGGCGGTACCTCACTCCCCGGCCGGGACCACCTCCACCTCGTACATCGATATCGCCCGATCCGCCGTCATGATCGGCACGCCCTCCGATTGAGCCTGCGCAACGAGCAGGCGATCGAACGGATCGCGATGGTGTGGCGGCAGCGCTGAGACGCCGAGCGTATGGTGGATCAGGACAGGAACGGGCGTGACTCCTGTTTCCTCGATCATTTGCGGCACGACTTCTTCGACCGGACCCGGCAACTCGAGTTTATCCAGCCCGGTCTTGATCGCGATTTCCCAGGTGGAGGCCGCCGAAAGGAGCAAATTGGTTCCGGGGGCGCGGATCAGCGCCTGCGCGTCCACGCCGATCCGCTCGGGAACCGCGAGCATCCAGAGCCACACCTGCGTGTCGAGGAGAACCCTCACCGGCTACCGCCGTCGAAGTCGTCGAGCACGTCTGCCGGAAGGGGAGCGTCGAAATCGTCGGCGATACGGATGGAGTCGCGGTACTCACCGAGAGCCCGTTCGCGCACGACCGGTCCGTACGGGATCAACCGCGCCACCGGTTTCCCCCCGCGGGCGATCACGACCTCCTCTCCCTCGGCCACGCGGCGGAGCAGCTTGGAAAAGTGCGTCTTGGCCTCATGAACGTTCATCGTAGTCATGAGTCAATGTGGACTAAGTCATGGACTAAGTCCACATCGCCAACCCTACTCGCTCCGCAGCGCCTCCACTGGATCCGCACGAATGGCCCGAACGGCCGGCACCAGCGTCGCAAGCGCGGACACGAGGATCAGGACGGTGGCCAGCGCCACGAACGTGATGGGATCCGTCGGTTCGATGCCGAAAAGCATCCCCCGTAGGAAACGCGTGAGGAACAAGGCGCCCACGACTCCGATGACGATCCCGCCGGCCGCGAGTCGCGCCCCCTCCCCAAGCACCATCCCCAGAATCGTGGCCGAGGGCCCGCCCAGGGCACGACGGATTCCCATCTCGGCCGTTCGGATCTCCACGGAGAAGCTTACGAGTCCGTAGATCCCCACGGCGACCAGAAGCAAGGCGATGACCGCAAACGAACCGAGGAGAACGAGGTTGAAGCGCCGCTCGAGCAGCCACTCCGACAGGAGCGATTCGAGCGTGGCGGCGCCCCAGATCGACTGGGCCGGGTTCGTCTGCCAGATCGCCTCCATGGCGGCCTGGGCGACCTGTCCGGGCGGGACGTCGGTCTGGACCACGAACGTCAGCGAACCGGTCGGCACCTGCTTCAGCGGGACGTAGATCTCGGGCCGTGGTTGAGACTGGTAGCCGCTCGGCCGGACATTCGCGACCACACCGACGATCTCCCGCGGCACCCGCCGCGAACCGATCAGGAGCGTTTCCCCGATCGGGCTGCGATCTCCGAAGTTCTCCCGCGCCAGCGCCTCGTTCACCAGGATCACGGCGGGCGCCTGGGCGTCGTCCGTCGGCAGAATGCCTCGGCCCTCGACCAGAGGGATCGCCATGACCTCGAAGAAGCTCTCCGACACCTGGCTGTACCACGCTACAGGCTCCTGGCCCTGCTCCGGCTCGGCGCGATCCTGGATCACGAACGGGAGGTCGGTGTCGATCGAGTTGATCGTCCCGTCGATGGCGCCCGGGATGGTGGACGTAAGCCCCACCTGGCGCACGCCGGGAATGGCCTCCATGGCCTCGATCGCGTCGTTCACGAAGGCGGCGCGGCCCCCGTCGGCGTATCCGTAGGCGAACACCTGGACGGCGAGTCGATTTTCGGGGTCGAAGCCGAGGTCCTGATCCATCAACACGAGGAAGCTCCGCCCGAGCAGGCCCGCACCGATCAGGAGCACCATCGCGACCGCCACCTGCGCCACCACCAGCCGATTCCTGAGGACGAATGTGGAGCGGCTCCCCGTCGTGCCGCGCGCACCCTGTCCGAGCGTCTCCCTGAGGTCGGGCTTCGACAGCCGCAGCGCCGGAGCCAGCCCCGCGAGGAAGGCGCTCAGCCCCGCAGCCAGCAGCGCGAACGCGAGGACGCTCCCGTCCACGCCGATCTCCTCGATCCTCGGGAGATGGTCCGGCCCGAGCGCGCGAATGGCCCAGATGCCCGTGTACGTGAGCAGGATACCGAAGGCCGAACCCAGCACCGCGATCGCCAGACTCTCGAGAACGACCAGCCGCATCAGGCGCCCCGAGCCCGCCCCGAGTGCGCCCCTGAGTGCATACTCGCGCTGCCGTTCTGCCCCACGGGCGAGCATCAGGCCCGCGACGTTGGCACAGGCGATGAGCAACACGAAGCCGACGGCACCCATCACCACGAGGAGGGCCGTCCCCACATCTCCGAGGATGAAGTCGCGGAGCGGGGTGAGTTGGAAGCCGACACCGCGGTTGGTGGCGGGATACGATTCCGACAGGGACCCGGAGATACGGTCGACCTCCGCCTGGGCTCGTTCGAGGGTCGAGCCCGGCGCGAGCTTCGCGAGCCCCATCATGTAGTCCGCCCGGCGGGATGGAGCGTCGTAGCTCTGGGGGGCCCGAGGCAGCCATAGTTCGGCTTCCGACGGCAGCTTGAACCACGCCGGCAGGACGCCGATGACCGTTTGGTCCGCGCCGTCCAGTGAAAGCGTCGTTCCGACGATGGCCGGGTCCCCACCGAAGCGTGCTCGCCAGCTCCGATGCCCTAGAAGCACGACGGCCTCGCTGTCGGGGAGGTACTCCTCGGGGGCGAAGGAGCGCCCCATGATCGGTTGGACCCCCAGGGCTTCGAGGAATCCCTCCGCCACGGCCCACGCTTGCAGGCTCTCGGCGCGCCCATCCACCTGAAGATCCTGACTGAACGGGTCGGCGACCCCCACGTACTGCAGGAACTCGGCGTTCTCGGAAATGTCGAGCGCGTTGGCCGCGGACATTCCTTCGCCGAGTTCACCGGTCTCCCGATCCACGTGCCGGATCGCGACGATTCGGTCGGAGTCGGGGTAGGGGAGGTCGCGGATCAGGACCGTATTCACCGCGCTGAAGATGACGGTGGTGGCCCCCACGCCGAGGCCGAGGGTGAGCGCGGTGACCGCCGTGAAGCCGGGTCGCTTGAGAAGCGATCGCACGGAGTGCCGAATGTCCTGCATGAAGCCTTGGCCGAAGAACGTCTCGAATCCCTCCATCTCTCCTCCCCTCCCTTCTTCGTGTCGAGTGCTCCGTCCGGCCCGCAGGCTGACGGCCAACCAAATCACTGCCTTGAACTGGCGGAGCCAGAATCCGATGGCGCCTACCGTGCCCTCTCCTCCGCCGCCCGCCCGGTCCTCCGCCACGACGGCGCACATCTCTGCTCCGAACTCCTCCCGAAACGAGGGAGGCAGAAGGCCCAAAAGGCGCCGGTAGAGTCCGAGCATCCGGTCGCTCACGGACCGGCCTGAGGGAGAATGCGGGCGCTTCGCGCCATCTCCACCAACTCCGCGAGTCGCTCCGACTCGGCCTTCAGGACCGTGCGGCCCGCCGCTGTCAGTCCGTAGTATCGACGGCGCCGGTCCGCTCCCTCCGGCGCGGTGCCCTCCTCGAGCAACTCGTCGTCCCGGAGGCGCTTGATGGCCGCGTAGAGGGTGCCCGCCTCCAGGTCGAGGCGGCCGTGCGTGCGCTCCCGGACGTCCTTGATGATCCCGTAGCCGTGCGCCGGAGCACGCGAAAGGCTCAACAGGATGTGGTAGACCACATGACTGAGCGGGAGGTGACTCTCGGGCGAGAAAGGCATGGGCGGAAACTATAGGGTGAAACACTATATAGCGTACCTCACTATCGTGCGGGTGTCCGCCACCGTCAAGGGCTCGGACTGCTGCGTCGCGGCGGGGGACGGGCTGACGCCGTCCCCGAGAGGGCCCCTGAAACTTCCCACCGAGCCCCCACGTCAGGTTCGACGTCTACATTGTCCACTTCGATGTAGACAAATTCGACACCGATGGGAGACGAGATGGCGCCGGGCGGATTTCCGGGTGAACTGGAGCAGATGATTCTGTTGGCCGTGCTGCGGCTGGGCGGTGACGCCTACGCGCTGGCGGTGCTGCGGGAACTGGACGCCCGAGCGGGTCGCCGGCTGTCGCGGGGCGCCCTCTACAAGACGCTCGACCGCATGGAGCGGAAGGGATACGTCCGCTGGTCGCAGGAAGTGGCGACGCCCGAGCGTGGCGGCCATCCACGCCGGCTCTTCGAAGTCACCCCCGAGGGGGTCGAGGTCCTACGCACGTCCCGGGCGGCTCTCGAGCGCTTGTGGGCCGGGCTCGACCCGGTGTTCGGTCGCCCCGCGTAGCGCCCGCGCCATGCGACACCCCCCGAGACTGCCTGAAGCGTTGCTCCGCCGTTGCCTGCCGTTCGGCACCGTCGGCGACAGCATCGTCGGCGACGCCCGCGAAGAGTTCGCCGAGTACGTCGCGAGCCGGGGCGCGCTCCCCCGTCTCTGGTACTGGATTCACGCCCTGGGAATCGCAGGGCCCTATATACGTGAGGCCGTGATGGACACGCTCCTGAAGGATATCAAGTTCGGCGCCCGCTCGCTGTCGAAGCAGCCCGGTTCGGCGTTGATCTCGACGCTGATCCTGGCCCTCGGAATCGGGCTGTCGACCTTCATGTTCTCGCTGATCTACGGCGTGTTCTTCCGTGGACTGGACGTGCCGGAGCCCGACCGCGTTGCGGTTATGGCCGGGATCAACACCCGGGAAGCCAACCAGAACCAGGTCAGTATCTCCGCGCATGACTACATGGACTACCGTGAGCGGCTGCAGTCCTTCCAGGGATTGGCGGGGTACCGGGGGGGAACGGTCAACCTGTCGGACGAGGAGGGGCCGGACCGGTTCCAGGGGGCGTTCGTCACCGCGAACACGTTCGACGTGCTCGGCGTGCGCCCGGTCCTCGGTCGGAGTTTCGCCGAGGGAGACGACACACCCGGGGCCGCGCCCACGGTCCTGATCGGGCACCATGTTTGGCGCGACCGCTTCGGGAGCGACCCGGCCGTCGTGGGGCAGAGTGCTCGGGTCAACGGCGAAATGGGCACGATCGTCGGCGTCATGCCCGAGGGCTTCAAGTGGCCGTCGAACCACGATGTCTGGGTGACCCTCGACGACGATCCGCTGAGCCGGCCGCGGGGCGAGGGGGGTAGCTACCAGATCATCGGGCGCCTTGCGGACGGGGTCTCGTGGGACCAGGCGTCGGCCGAAGTCGCCCGCGTCGCCGCCCAGCTCGAACAGGAGTATCCGGAGCTGAACGAGGCGCGCTCGGCGCGGCTGCTCACGTTCTCCGAGTCGCAGAACGGCGATGAGATCACCGTGATCTTCACGGCCATGATGGTGGCCGTGCTCCTCGTGCTCCTGGTCGCGTGCGCGAACGTCGCAAACCTGCTCCTCGCCCGTGCGGCAAGTCGAACCCGGGAGGCGGGGGTGCGTGTCGCGCTCGGGGCCAGCCGCACCCGTGTCATGATCCCGTTCCTGGCCGAGGCCTTCGTGCTCGCGGCGGCGGGGGCGGTGCTGGGTACGGCGATGGCGTACTGGGCCGTCGGCCTGTTCGATGCGGCCACCGCCCCGGCGCTGACCGGCCGCCCGTACTTCATGGTCTTCCAGGTCGACGCTCCGATCCTGGCGTGGGTCGTCGGGATCACGGCCCTGACCACCCTTCTGGCCGGAGTCGCCCCGGCGCTACAAATGTCCCGCACGGACGTCAGCTCGGTCCTCAAGGACGAGTCGCGTGGGTCGTCGTCGCTCCATCTCGGCCGCCTGAGCCGTGTGTTGGTGCTGGCGGAAGTCGCGTTGTCGGTCGCGCTCCTGGTCGGGGCTGGCCTGATGACCAAGAGCATCGTTCAACTCCGCACCCACGAGCTGCCCTTCGACGAGACCGCGTATATCACCGCTCGGGCCGGTCTCTTCGAAGCCGACTACCCGGAGCGGGCGGACCGGCAGGAGTTCTGGGACGAGGCGCTCCGGCGGGTGCGGAGTCGAGCCGAAGTGGCGGACGCGGCGCTTTCCAGCTCCGTGCCGGGCGACAACGCCGGTGGTGCGCGTATTCGACTCGACGGGCAGGTCTACGACGAGCCGACCGACCGGCCGATCACCCATATCCAGATTGTGTCGTCCGAGTACTTCGACCTGATGGGCGCGACCCTTCTCGAGGGCCGCGGCTTCACGGCGTCCGACCTTCAGGACGAGGACCCGGTCGTGGTCGTGAACCAGTCGTTTTCCGAGCGTTTCTGGCCGGGCTCGTCCGCGCTCGGACGGCGCTTTCGAACCGGCACCGCGGACACGATCCCCTGGCTGACCGTTGTCGGCGTGGTCTCCGACCTGCAGATGGAAGGCTTCCAGCCGCGCGGATCTCCCTCGTCCGTGCCCGACGGATTCTACCTGCCTTTCACGCAGTCCGACCCGTCGTTCATGAACGTGTTGGCACGTCCGGTCTCGGGCGCACCGCTGGCGCTCGCCCCTACGCTCCGCGAGGCGATCCGTGGCCTCGACGCCGACCTGCCGCTGTATGACGTGAAGACGGTCGCCACGCAGATCTACGAGTCGTCGTGGTTCTACCAGGTGTTCGGATCGGTCTTCATCGTCTTCGGCGCGGCCGCGCTGTTCATGGCGTCCGTCGGTCTCTACGGCGTCCTCTCCTTCTCCGTGAGCCGTAGGACCCAGGAGATGGGCATCCGGATGGCTCTCGGGGCCGGGTCGTCCCAGGTCATGAAGATGGTGCTACGCCAGGGAGGCCTGCAGATCGTGTTCGGCCTCCTCCTCGGTCTCGTCATGGCGGCCGGGGTGTCCAGCGCCGTCGGGGCCCTCATGTTCGAGGTGAACCCTCGCGACCCGGTCGTCTTCGGAGCGGTGGTTGTGGTGATCCTGATCGTTGGACTCGCGGCCAGCCTGGTGCCCGCGCGCCGTGCCACCCGGGTCGATCCGATGGTCGCGCTGAGATCCGAGTAGGGTAGCCGCCGCTCACCTTCACGGGTGGCGGCCCAAGCTCCGTCTGGGGCGCCCCGGGGGCTCAACCCCCGTCCGAGTCTTCCGGCGGCCCGGCGTCTCCGTCCGCGAACTCCATCAAGGCGTTATCGACGAGCAACGGATACGGGTTGAACTGCCGACCGTTCGAGACTCGGTTCGGATTGGAAACGACCGAGATCCCGAAGTGGAGGTGCGGCGTGCCGCGAGCGTTCCCCGTGTCGCCTACGTACGCGATCGTGTCCCCCTGGCGCACCAGGTGCCCTACCCGCAGTCCCGGGGCGTAGCGCTGAAGGTGTGCATAGTAGAATATGGTCCGACTGTCCAACGCTCTCTGGTAGAGCGTGGTTCCTCCGGCGGCGTTCGTGTCGAGCCGCACGATCACACCCGACGCCGTCGCAAGCACGGGGGTCCCGGCCGCCGCCGGGATATCGATGCCCTTGTGGTTGCGAGTGGACGTCCGCGGCGCACCCCAGGTGTCGTTGAGGTCCGTCGCCCCCACGCCGGCCACGGGAATCATGAGGCCCCCGGACGGCAACACGGGCGCATCCACCGTGACAGGCTCGAAGGAGATCACGAGCGATCGGTTGGTGACAGCCAGAAAGAGGAAGAGGAGAATGGCGAAGGCCGCCTCCCCGAGGACCAAGCCCACGACGACGCGGCGCCAACTCCACCCCGGGGGCGCCCACCCATCGAATCGGGATCGGGCCCGCGCGATCCTGCGGGCGAACCAGCCGGGCGGCAGCGGGTCAGGTGGGGTGGTCGACTCCTCCGGGTCAGACGGGGTGGTCGACTCCTCCGGGTCGGGAGGGAGCTTCGGGTTCGAATGCGGACCAGAGGTCGGACGGGGTCCCGGGTCGGGGACCGTAGGCCGGCCGAGCCGCGCTGCGGCCTCGCCCACAAGGGGACCCTGAGGCCCCGGAGGGCCCGCGTGGTCATCACCGTCTCGATGGTCTTCGCTCATTCCTGCCTTCATCCCCGGGCAGGATCGTGGTCACTCTGCTTCCGACCCGCCGCCCCGAAACATAATCGTCGCGGACGGCGGGGGCTCTCGACCGGTTTGTGATCGGCGACCGCAGGCGTGCCCAGAACTCGACGGGACCGGCTTTCCACTCCCTGCCGCCCGCCTCTACTATGACCGTCCGTTGTGACCGTCCGTCCACTCTGACCCAGGTCCGTGGAACTGTCCATGATACGCCGCCCGGCCGTCGTCGTGTTCGTGGCCCTCTGCCTTCCTCATCCGGTCGCCGCCCAGGCGCCGTCTCTGGCCGAGGCGGTGAAGTCCACCGTGTCGGACCGTGCCCTCGACCGCCATGCGCGCGAGATCACCTCCAGTCCGCGCCCTTCGGGGAGCCCGGGCGAGAACGCCGCCACCGACTACGTGGCCGCCACACTCCGTGCCGCCGGCGTACCGGTGGAGATCCACGAGTTCATGGCGTACACGTCCAACCCCGTGTCGGCGGCCGTGACCGTGCCTGGCACCGACTTCGCGCCCGATGCGATCACGATGTCGTTTTCGGGAGCGACGTCGGGGGCCGAGGCGGAGCTCCTCGACCTGGGCACGCTGCGCGACCTCCCCGAGCTGGAGGTCGGCACCGGGGAGCGGCTCGCCGTCCGCGCGGCGGAGCGGTGGGCCCACGTCCGCGGCCGGGTCGTGATGGTCACGGGGCAGCCCCGCAATGTACCCACGGCCGCGCTCGAAGAATTGGGCGCCGTTGCGGCCATCTTCGTGAACCCGGAAGAACGCCTCAACGAACTGATCGTGACGTCCACGTGGGGCACCCCCTCGCTCCTCAACGCTCAGCGCTTGCCGCGGTTGCCCGCGGCCCAGATCCGCCGGAGCGACGGCGAGGCGCTCCGGGAAATGCTCGCGGACGGCCCCGTTCGGGTCCGCGTACGCACTGTGGTGGACCAGGGGTGGAAGCCGCTGCGTATGGCCGTGGCCCGGGTCATGCCGGTCGACGCGACGGAGGACACTCCCTACGTCCTCTTCGGCGGCCACATCGATGGCTGGCATTACGGAGGCACGGACGAAGGCGCCTCGAACGCGGCCATGCTCGAGTTGGCCCTGGCGTTCCACGCCCACCGTGATCTGTTGCGCCGGGGAATCGTCGTGGCCTGGTGGCCGGGGCACTCCAACGCGCGTTACGGCGGATCCACATGGTTCGCCGACCGCTATTTCCAGGAACTCCGCAGGCGGGGGCTCGCCTACGTGAACATCGACGGAATCGGGCAGATGGGGGCGAAGCGGTTCAGCGTGTCCACGTCACCCGCGCTCCGCAGGCTGGCGACGGACGTGGTGACGGCGGCCACGGCCCGGGCGCCGGGGCAGGGGCGACCGGGACGGAACTCCGACCAGAGCTTCAACGGGATCGGTTTGCCCCTCATGCAGATCAACCACTCCCGGTTGGCCGAAGACGGGGGCTACTGGTGGTGGCACACGCCGGAGGACACCTACGACAAGATCGACCTGGGGGTCCTGCGCACCGACACCGACCTGTATGCCGACGCGCTGGCGGCCATCCTCTCCGACCCGGTGGTGCCGCTGGATCTGAGCGCCGAGGTCGACGCGCTGCACGAAGCGTTGGACCGGCGAGAAGCGGATGCGGGGGGTGAGTTGGACCTGACGGCGGCCCGAGCAGTTACGGACGAGCTCGGCCGCATGGCGGCCCGGCTCGATGAGGCGCGCCGCCGGGGCGACGTGCCCACCGAGCTCGATCGTCGTGTGTACGATGTCCTGCGCCCGATCCACCGGGTCATGTTCGTACCCGGGAGCGACCACCACCCCGACCCGGGACTCTACGGCGCGCCGCTTCCCGGTCTCGAGGCGGCGGCGGTTCTAGCCGAGGAGTCGCCGGGCGCGAACCGGTACGGATTTGCCCAGGCCTACCTGATCCGGGAGGTGAACCGGCTGGTCGAAGCGCTCCACGAGAGTCGGGAGGCGGCGGCCTCGCTCCTCCGGGCGATGGACGTCCGGTGGTGAGGCGCGGGAGGACCGTGGTCCCCGCCTCGACGGTCGCCCGCGCCGGCATGGCCGGAGGAGCCACGCGCCCGGCCGGACCGGTGACACGCCCGTCCGCCGCCGTCACGACCATGGTGGGGCTCACGGTCCTGGCCTTGGCGGCATGCGGGGATACGCAGGCGGGGCGTACCGCTCTCTCCGACGCGGGCGCTCGGTGGACGCCGGCCGCGGACGAATGGGCCCACTACGGCGGAGACGCCGGGGGCTCGCGCTACTCCGCCCTCGACGGGGTGAACCGAGACAACGTGACGGAGCTCGAGGTAGCGTGGACGTGGGACACCGGGGACATCCCGATTTCCGGTCCGTTGCGCCCCATTCCCGGGCAGGAGGTGCGCGCCGGGAACTTCGAAGTCACGCCGCTGGTCATCGGCGACACCATGTTCCTGTCTACCCCGTACAACCGGGTCGTGGCCCTGGACGCCGTGAGCGGCCGCGAACTGTGGTCGTACGATCCAGGTACCGCGGAGTGGGGCCGTCCCCCCAACGGCACCGGGCTGGTTCACCGGGGCGTGGCCGTGTGGACCGGGGCGGAAGGGCGGCGGATCTTCCTCAACACGCGGTGGCGCCTGATCGCCCTCGACGCGGTTACCGGTCGGCCCTTGCCGGGCTTCGGCCACCGCGGCGAAGTGGATCTGACCGAGCATCTCCTCTGGCCCACCAACCGTCTCCACTACACCCAGACGTCCCCACCCGTCGTCTACGGCGACCTGGTCATTGTCGGCAACGGCGTGTGGGACGGCTTCGTGTATCCCCAGGACCCGCCTGGCAACATCCAGGCCTTCGACGTGCGCACGGGCCAACTGGTGTGGAACTTCAACCCCATCCCCCAGGAAGGGGAGTTCGGCAACGAGACCTGGGAAGACGGGTCGTTCCGCGTGAAGGGGCACACCAACGCGTGGGCGCCCATGACGGTGGACCTGGAGCGCGGCCTCCTCTTCGCCCCGATGGGCACGCCCAGCGGCGACTACTACGGCGGCGACCGAAAGGGCGACAACCTGTTCGCGGAAACGCTGCTGGCTCTCGACGCCCGCACGGGCGAGCGGGTCTGGCACTTCCAGACGGTGCACCACGGGTTGTGGGACTACGACCTGCCCGGTGCGCCCGTGCTCTACACCGCAACGGTGGACGGTCGGCGCATCGATGCCGTAGCCGTCGCAGGCAAGACGGGATGGGTGTACGCCTTCGACCGGGTGACCGGTGAGCCCATCTGGCCCATCGAAGAACGCCCCGTCCCCTCGAGCGACGCACCCGGCGAGCGCGCCTCGCCCACACAGCCGTTCCCCACGAGCCCTCCGCCGTTCTCGCGTCAGGGCTTCACCGAGGATGACCTGGTCAGCCTGACCCCGGAGCTGAACCGGCGTGCCAGGGAGGTGGTCAGGGGACTGCGCTTCGGGCCGCTCTTCACGCCGCCGTCCGAGGACGGGACGCTGGCCATGCCAGGCATCATCGGCGGGGGCAACTGGGGCGGTTCGGCGGTCGACCCCGTCACCGGATATCTGTATGTGAAGGCCACCGAGAGCCCGGCCGTGTTCAAATTGGTTCCGGCGGATACGTCGCGGGTGGTCGCGGAGTGGGACCTGGACCGTGAGGCCCGGGGGCGCACCCGGGTCGACGGAATTCCCATCATCGATCCCCCGTACGGCACGGTGACGGCCATCGACATGAACCGGGGCGAGATCGTGTGGCAGCAGCCTGTGGGCGACGACGCCAGGGTGCGCAACCACCCGCTGTTGGAAGGCGTCGAGCTCCCCGAGCGACTGGGTGTGGCGGGCGCGCCGGGACCGATCGTCACGGCGGGAGGCCTGGTCTTCGTGGCGGGAGGTGCGGATGTACTGACCGCCTTCGACGCCGCGACGGGCGAACGCCTCTGGGAAGGCCCCCTCCCAGGCCGGGGATACGCCAACCCGATGACGTACGCCACGGCCGACGGTCGTCAGTTCGTGGTCATCGCGACAGGGGGCGGAGCGCAGGGCGGCACCCTCGTGGCGTTCTCACTCGGTTCGGGAGGGCCGTCATGACCCAGGATCGTCGCACGTTCTTGCGTACCGCCGGAGCAGCCGTGTCCGTCACAGCGGCGGCCGGATGCACCGTCACGGAGACGCCCCCGTGGACGGATCGACGTCCCGAGGTCCGCCTGGATCCTGCGCTTCTGGACAGCGTGGGCGCCGTGGTCCTCCCGGCAGAATTGGGCGCCGACGGACGCGCGGCGGCCATCGCTTCCTTCTCGACCTGGGCCGCAGTCTACGAGCCGGTTCCGGAACTCAACCACGGCTACGGCACGTCCGAGATCCGCTACGGTCCCCCCGATCCGGTTCCCGCGTGGGCCGCCCAACTCGAGGGACTCGGCATCGAGGCGCATAAACGCCACGGACGGGGCTTCCTGGAGCTGGCTACGTCCGAACGGGACGCCCTGGTACGGCGGAGTCTCGCCGACGTGGGTGCGCGGGCGCCCTCGCCCCTGGCCGCCGGGCATGTGGCCCTGGCGCTCCTCAGCCACTGGCTGGACTCGGCCGAGGCGACTGATCGCTGTTACGGCGTACGCATCGGACCCCGAACATGCAGGGGAATCGAAGGTGCCCCCCGCGAGCCGGAGGCACGGACGTGAGCCGGCGCGTCGAAGAGGCCGACGTGGTCGTGATCGGCGGAGGAATTACCGCCGCCATGGTGGCCGAGAAGCTCACCGAGGAGCGGGTGGCCGACGTCCTCGTGGTCGAGGCCGGCCAGTACTCCGTTCCGCTCGAGGAGCGATCCGCACGGCGCCAGCGGTATCTGGACTACGGCGAGAATCCGTGGACCGACGACCACATCACGGATCAGTCGGCGCAGGGTATCATGTCCCGCTCCATGGTGGTGGGAGGCCAGGCGCTGCACTGGGGGGGAGCGACCCCGCGCTTCACGCCGGAGGACTTTCGTCACCGCTCGCTCTTCGGGGTGCACACCGACTGGCCGATCGACTACGAGACGCTGGACCCGTACTACCTGGAGGCGGAGGAGCGCATCGGCGTGGCGGGCGAGCGCGGCCCGGAACCGTTGGACGCCCGGGGGGCGCCGTACCCCATGCCGGCCATGCCCCTGACCTGGACATTGGAGCGGTTGCAAGCCTGGGTCGCCGATGCGGGCATTCCGACGTGGACCAACCCGGTGGCCAAGAACACGCGGCCCTGGCGTGGACGCAACGTCTGCCAGCGTTGCGACAGCTGCAACATCTGTCCGACCGGTGCCAAGTACACGCCGGACTACACGTTCCAGCAACTCCTGGCGGCCGGAAGGATCCGGATGCACCCGGGCACCCTGGTGCGGCGTCTCGAGCTCGAGCCGGGGTCCTGGCGCATCCACGCTGCGGTGGCGCGGCGGTACGACGATCCGGATACTGACGTGGCGTACCGGGCCCGTACCTTCGTGCTGGCCGCGGGCTACACGTGGAGTCCGCACCTCCTGCTGCTGTCGGCTCAAGGGCGGTGGTCGGACGGATTGGCGAACTCGTCGGGACTGGTGGGGCGATACATGGCGGGCCACAGGAGCGTCGGAGCCACGGTGGAGTTACCGATGCGGCTTCTCCCGGGGATGGCGTTCGGTCACTCCCTGGTCTCCACGTACTTCCAGCGCCCGACTGCGGCGAGTGGACCCGGGCTCCCCGCCGGCTTCGCCCGCCACGACTTCCGCGTGTGGGAGTCGACGACGTCCCGCGGACCCCGGCTACGCGACGACGATGGAGGCCTGCTCCTGGGAGATGATCTCATGGCCGACTGGCGGGCCCGCACGGCCACGGGTACCGCCCGCCTCCGCTCGTACTATGACGTGCTGCCCGACCGGGACAGCCGAGTGGTGCTGGACGCGGGCACCCGCAACCGCTTCGGCGATCCGCTGCCCCGCCTGGGCTTTCGCGATGCACCGGAAACCCGGTCTCTGCGCGGCGCCACGGAGGACGGGATCCGCGCGCTGTTCGAGCGGGTCGCCCGAGCGGGGGGCGGGCGGGTGTTGCGGACATCCGTCGACGAGGTGCAGGATCACCCGGGCGGAGGATGCCGCATGGGCACGGATCCGGGCGACAGCGTCGTCGATCCGTGGGGGCGAAGTCATGATCATGAGAACCTGTTCGTGGTGGGTGCGCCCACCATGGTTTCCGGAGGATGCAATAATGGCACGCTCACGTTTTCGGCCCTGTCCCTCCGCTCCGCCGAGGAAGTCGGTCGGGCGTACCCCGCGCGGACCTGATGGGCGGGCCTCCGTGAGAACGTGCGCTGTCGCTGCGCTCATGGCGGCGGGCTTGGCCGGGGTCGGCGCGTGCGCTCCCGGCGAGGCGCCCTCATCTGAGGTGCGGGTCTGGCAGGATCGGGCGGCGCGGGTCGAGATCATCCGGGACGACTGGGGCATCGCGCATAGCTACGGCCAGACCGACGCCGACGCCGTGTTCGGGATGGTGTACGCGCAGGCGGAGGACGACTTCCACCGCATCGAGATGAACTTCCTCAACAGCCAGGGCCGACTGGCCGAGGCCGAGGGCGGAGCGGAGATCTGGCGGGACCTTCGGATGAAGCTGTTCATCGACCCCGATGTGCTTCAGCGGGAGTACGAGGCCAGCCCGCCCTGGCTCAAGGAACTCATGGATGCGTGGGCCGCCGGGCTCAACTACTACCTGTACACGCACCCTGACGTTGACCCTATGGTGCTCAACCACTTCGAACCGTGGATGGCGCTGAGCTTCAGCGAGGGGAGCATCGGTGGCGACATGGAGCGCCCGTCGCTGGCGCGGCTGGAGGCGTTCTACGGGAGCCGGGTCGGTGCAGTGAGCGAAGCCGCGGCTGCGGATCCCGGGCCCATCCGCTCGGGGCTCGACCCACTGCCCGGCCATGACCTCACGACGGAGCCGACGGGCTCCAACGGCATCGCCATCGCCCCGTCCAACACCGCCGACGGGAGCGCGCTGCTCCTCATCAACCCCCACACGTCGTTCTACTTCCGGGCCGAGAACCACATGGTCAGCGAGGAGGGACTCGACGCCTACGGCGCCACCACGTGGGGCCAGTTCTTCGTGTACCAGGGCTTCAATGAGACGGCGGGATGGATGCACACGTCCACCGGGGCCGACGCCATCGACGAGTACTACTACGACGTTGACATCCGGGACGACGGGGTGTGGTATCCGTACGACGGGGAGCCGCGGAAGATGGACGAGCGTCAGATCACCGTCCCGTACCGCACGGCCGACGGGACCATGGCCGAGCGGACGTTCACGGCCTACTTCAGCCATCACGGACCAGTCGTGCGGGCGGACGGCGACCGCTGGGTGGCCGTGAAGCTCATGAACAACCCGGTCGACGCGCTGACCCAGTCGTACATGCGTACCAAAGCCGCGAATTACGACGAGTTCCTGGAAACCATGCGCTACCACACGAATTCGTCGAACAACACGGTCTTTGCCGACGCGGACGGGACGATCGCGTATTTCCAGGCCAACTACGTGCCGATCCGCGATCCGGGCTTCGACTGGAGCGAGCCGGTCACGGGCATGACCTCCGCAACCGAGTACCGGGGGATCCATCCAGTCGAGGAGTCACCCCTGGTCGTGAATCCGGCGACGGGTTGGCTCCAGAACACCAACAACGCCCCCTGGTCGGTCATCGGCCCCGAGAGCCCAAAGGCCCGCGACTATCCGGCGTATATGGACAGCTACGGAGAGAACTTCCGCGGCGAACACGCGCTACGCGTGCTCGAGGGTCACTCCGACTTCACGGTGCAAGGGCTCATCGATGCCGCCTACGACAGCTACCTGCCCGGCTTCGAGGACGTCATTCCGGCGCTCGTAGCCTCCTGGAACCGAGCCCCGGCGTCCCACCCACTGAAGGCACCACTCTCCGAGCCAGTGGCGGCGCTGCGCGATTGGGACCTACGGTTCGGCGTGGAGTCGGTGCCCACCTCTCTTGCCATCGCCTACGGCGACACATTGCTGTCACGCGTCCAGCGCAGGGCCCGCGCTTCCGGTAACGATCCCTTCGACTACATGGCGTCCGGCGCCGCGGACTCGGAGCGCCTCGAGGCTCTGGCCGACGCGGTCGCGCGCCTGAGCGCGGACTTCGGCGACTGGCGCACGCCGTGGGGTGAGATCAACCGATTCCAGCGCCTGACCGGCGACATCGTCCAGCCGTTTGACGACAGCCGGCCCAGCACACCGGTCGGCTTCACATCGGCGCGGTGGGGCTCGCTGGCCGCGTACGGTCAGCGGACCTTCAACGGCACGAAGCGGATCTACGGAACCCGAGGCAACAGCTTCGTGGCCGTCGTGGCGTTCGGGGACTCTCTTCGGGCGAGGGCCATCAGCGCCGGAGGTCAGAGCGGCCACCCGGACTCGCCTCACTTCGACGACCAGATCGAGCGGTACGCCACCGGGGATTTACGTGCGGTCCGCTTCTACCGGAGCGACGTCGAGGCGGTGGCCGAGGAGACGTACAGGCCGGGCGCCCGGTAGGGGGGGATCCGACCCGGCGGCCGCCGCACTTCATCACGAGCACTCCGGCCGTTCCAACAGGAATCCAAGCAGGCGTGGTGAGCATGAGGGTTGTGCACCGCGCTCCCATATAGCATCTTATGTGCGTGACAGGATTCTTATAATCCGTATGGAAGCGGGCGTTGGGTCGGGAGGAGATTGCCGTCCCCGTTATGGCAGGGGGGGCGGTGGTGTCAGGACACCAACTGACCAGGCGCCAGGAGCGGATGGCGATGATTGGTCCGGCGTTGCGCGGCGTCACGGTCGTTAGCCAGAGTGAGATTGGCGCCCGGGCGCTGAAAGCGTGCCTCGAGGGGCTCCGACCGGCCAGTCGTGGGTTCGAGATGCTCGAGACAACGCCGCCCATCGGGGCAGGGTGTCTCGTCCTCGACGGTGTCGAATCCGAGGATCTCGTCACCCGGGTTCCTCCAAAGCTCCGGCGATGGGACCTCGAGGACCGGTGCGTGATTGTCGCAAACTTGGATCCCAGCACCGCTCGTCTCCTGGTACGCGAGTGGTCGAGTGCTGTCGTCTGGCGTGACGAAGTCGACAAGCTGTTGAGGCAAGAGGTCGTCCGAATCATGCATCAAGGTACATGTCAAGAGATGCGGAGCTTGCTAGCCCGGCGTGTGGTGGATCGCCATCCGATCGTGGGGCGCGTGGCCGACGTGGTGTTCCTGGCCGAGCTCCCTCCTCAAAGGCTTGAAGCTGCCACACGGGCGGCGGCTGCGTCCCGCAGGTCCGTACGCTCGGCTTGGCGCGAGGCGGGCCTCCCCGACCGCCCGGAGGCCCTGATCGACTGGGGCCTCCTGTGCCACCAACTCGACGGTGCGCGGCAAGGCCGGTCCCTTGCCGCTGTCGCCTCGCAGATAGGGTTGGAACCGTGGCGAATACAACGAGCGAGCAGGCGGCGGACTGGCGGCTCGGCCGGGCGTCTCACGCCTCCATCGCTCCTCCAGATGTTCCATGCATGGCTCCATGACGACACGGACGCGGCTTCTGCCCTCGACCCGTGACACTTCTGCCCTTGAGTGTCGGGCGACGGGTCCACGTGATTGCTCCAGGGTGGCGAATCAACGGGCATGATTCTCCAGATCCGGCCGTCCGCGGGCCACCCTCGGCCGGGTCCCGTGGAAGTGTAGGAGGAATATCGTGACAGCGCTGAGGAGCATCTCCATCATGGCCGTTCCGTTGACGTCTGCCGCGTGTCGGGATGTGGCAGGACCCGAGACTGAGTGGCACCCTGACCCTGTTGTGGTTCGGCAGTCAACGGACATGAGCGATCAGGAACGCCTGGACCTGATCGCCTCCGCCGTTGCCAAAGGCGCTAGTGTCAGGAGCGTCCGCCAGCGACTCGCGGCCGCGAGTCGACAGTCCGCCGCCCCCGAAGGGAAGGTCTTTTTCCGAGACCTGATCGCGGCGGACGGACAGGTCGCCGCGGGGTTCCAGGCCAAGCTGAGCGGGGTCGCTATGGAGACGTTGCTCCAAGGGCTGCCTCCGCTCGACTTCTATATCGCCCGCGCCTCCGATCGCCGGACTTGGGACGGCGCGGGGCCACGTGTAGCGGTGATCGCAGTTCTCGATCCCGATCAAGGAATCGGAACCGCATACTTCTCAGACGGCACGAGTGAGGTCACCACGGACCCGAACGCGATCATCGCTGACGCACTGATCGCGATTCATCCGACCGAACGGGCTCAGCATACGCAACTCGCCTCGATGCTCACCCCTTCGATCGGGAGTCAGATCTACGGAACGGACGACAAGAGTACGAGCCCGCTTCCGCAGGAAGCCGTTCCGCTTCGAGACGGCTTCCGCGTGAATGCCGCTTGCGAGGAGGGCTCGGAAACCTGCGGTGGTGGGGGGGAGGTAGCTACGCCATCTCCCGAGTCGAGAACTTCGAAGTCAACTTTGGAGACTGGATCGGCACGGCTGAGGTCGAGTTTCGCGCCAACGCCTATTGCGGGTCGGATTTCATGGCGTCGGGTCTTTTCCGGCAGGACGACGTTGAGATGTATGTCAGGTACGCAGGCGGCACTTTGATCGCGGGGTTTGCACCGTCCCAATGCTACGGCGGCCGACTCGAAGTCAAATTGTGGGAGACGGACCCTCTCGGCGGCGACGACTATTTCGGCAGCGCTACGTGGGAGAACGGCGAGAGTGGGTACGGTAAGTACTTCGTATTCTTCGATCCCAACGCCTTTGCCGCGATGAACTGGACGTACGTTCCCGGCTGATGCAATACCTGAGTCGTCCTCTCACGGTGAGCGCCATCGTCTTGGCCACGATGGCAGCGCCGCTCATCCCAGGTCTGCGCCCCGATCTCGGGGCGCAGACGCTCACATTTGTGATTGTCGATGAAGAGTCCACACTCCCGTTGGGAGGGGCGACCGCGACTGTCGGCGCGACCGTGGCCGTTTCCGACGAGGAGGGTGTTGTCACCATCAGGGGAGGCGTTGGCGTTAGCGGCGACATCGTCCTCGCACGCCTTGGGTATGTCACCCGGGTGCTCGCTTTGCAGGCGATGACAGAGGGACAAGTCGTGCCGTTGACGAGGTCGCCGATCCCTCTTCCGGGTCTTACCATCGGTGCCACAGCAGGTCCACTGCAGATTGGCCGGCTCGGCTCGCGCGCCATAGAATCGCCACGGCTGGAAACTCCACCCGGCGGCCTGCTGTCCGACCCGATCGGAAGTCTGGACCAACTGGGCATAGCTGCGCGAGTCAATGACTTCACGGCTCTGCCGGTCGTTCGCGCTGGCAGATGGGACCAGGACCAACTCCTCCTTGGGAGTGTGCGAGTCTGGGCACCGTTCCATGGGCTCGGAGTGAGCAGCGTCGCTACGCCGGGCGGAGCCTCCGGCCTCGTCATCGGGAGTGCGTTGCCGGGTATAGGAAACGTCAACACCACCGGCACCGTTATCGCGATTACGCCACGCCTCCAGCCCGGGGGGCTTTGGGTACGTGGCTCCGCCAGCCTCGCCGATGCTGCGCTCTCCGCGGGAGGGTCCGCGCCATTTGGACACGCCCTGGCTTGGGTCGCTACCGCAGACCGATCGATCGACTCGGGAGCCGTTGGGGCCCTGCTGGCGGGCGACCTCCCCTTCACGTATTGGTCCCTCGCGTCCCATCTCGGCGGAAATCTGTCGGCCGACAGTCGCCTGCAGTTGTCCTTCTTCTTGTCCAGGGATTCTACGGCGTTCCGAGCGGCAAGGCTGAGCGAAGACCTCTCCAGTACGTGGCACTCGCTGGGGGTCGGTGGGTCGTATGTCGTATCTCTGTCGGATGTGACGAGCCTGGCGCTAGGACTCAGGGGTAGCCGGTATGGCGCGAACGTAGCCCGCAGCAGTCGCGAAGGCACCGCGCTGGGCGTCGAAAACTCCTTGCTCGACCTTGAGATGTCCGCCCAGGTGGCACACGATAGCAGGGTCGGGATCGTGCGGGGTCATCTATTAGCAACTCGCCTTGGGACCGACCTCGAGGATCGACCGAGTAGGACAAGAGGCCTGCAGAGTCGGTCCGCCGACGTCACGGTTATGGGGGCAGGCCTGTCACTTGATGCGGCGGTGGGTGAGTGGGAGTGGTCCTTGGGCGCACGCGCCGACGCTTCAGCGGATCAGTGGGCCTTCCAGCCGCAGCTCGAGATCGCACGGCCGATTGGCCGGCACTGGCGGGCACAGGCCGCTTTCGGGCGGGCGTCCCAGTGGGTGTCCGCGATCAATGCGGACCAGATTGTTCCACAAGCACCACTGTGGTGGGTCCACGACGCACAGTTCAGGTGGGCCACTTCCTGGAACGGATCGCTCGCGGTACTTGGACGGACCGGCGACGTCGGGCGCCTCAGCTTTGAAACCTTTATGAGGCGCCTTCGCAACCTGCCCAGGGCTGCGACCCAGGCGGCTGTGGAAGGCCCAGTGGGGTTGAGGGCTTGGTCCGGCGGTTTGGGTGTTGATGTCGTCTTGCCTGAGGTGGGCCCTGGCACGTTCCACTGGAACCATACATGGGCGAAAGCCACCTTCGGGACTGACGAGTCACTGCCCCCGTGGGACATTCGACACGCCGGCCAGGTAACCTACGGCCTCCGCGTCGGTTCGTGGTCTCCTGCTGTTTCTTGGACGTATGCGACCGGGCGACCGGTGCCCTTGCCGCTCGGGCTCTTCCAAGGTCTGGAGATCGACGCCCTGACTGGCGACCTCCGGTACACCGGTCTCTACATGGTCTTCACCGATGAGACTGCTCGGCTCCCCGCGTATCTGCGCTTCGACGCATCTATGCAGCGAACGATGCAGGTCGGCCGGCTTCAGGCTGAGTTCGTGGTCCGTGGAGTCAATCTCATGAATCGCTCCAACCCGCTGTTCTTTCAACTAGGAAACTCAACTCTCGGCAACGCCGACGGGGCCCAACGATATATACCGGTGCCGCAGCTTCCGCGCTCGCTGGTAGCGGAACTGAGGGCCACCTGGGAGAGACGATGATCCGAAGGAGTGCTTCGGTCCTGTTACTCACGCTCGGGGTCGGGTGTGGGGCTGAGTCGCCGCTGGAACCGGGCGGAGGCATAGCGATTCTCGCTGTGGTTGATCCGTCCAGCGAGGTCTTGCTTGTCGAAATCCGCGGACTTGGGCTCGCAACTGCCGAAGCCGAGGTCGTTCTCGAGCGCTACCGCGACGGAGTCAAAACCGTCGCGTTCGGTACTTTGAGAGCGCCAGGTGAGTTCTTTTGCGGTCCGTATGGTGGCGGCGCCTTCGTCGGGTCTCTCTCCTGCTTCGCTATTCAGCATCCGGTTGCACCGGGCGACAGCGTCGCGCTGTCCGTTTCGACCCACTCCCTTTTCGCAAGCGGATCGACAACCGTCCCCGGATCCATGCGCGTTTCTGCTGTCCGGAGTGGGCCCGACTCGATGACCGTGGCGTGGACCCGTAGTGCGGGTGCGGGCGGGTACGTGGTGTCACTGCGTCGGGAGGGATGCCTCGATGGCGACGATTGTCGGACACCCTTGACGTCGATCGTTCGCGACACTGTGGCGGTGGTAGGGTCGCCCCCTCAGGCGGCACCAGAGACCTTGATTCTCGATGTGACCGCTTTCGACCCGCACCTCGTGGAGTTCGTAGAGTCGGGGGCCCCGGGCGGTCTTCTCGCCGTTCTCCCCATTTCTTCGATTCGCGGTGGTTGGGGGGTCGTCGGCTCGACGGTTACGGCTTCTACATCCCTCGCCGAAGTCCTGAAGTCCTGTTACGTGGAGTACGGGGGCAACGTGCAATCGGGTGCGGCGTGTGGGTCGGTTCGTCGGGTACCGTGAGACCTGATACGGCAGGTCGGTTGACAGTTTGGAAATTTGCCCTGGCGCTTGGCCACGCCGTAGACTGATCCATCGGCGGCGACGGGCTCCTGCGCGCGCGCCCGCCCGACCGTGCCGTACGTCTCGCGCCTCCGACGGAGCGTGGCTCTCCCTGCCACGTCGGACTCGTACGGCCCAGGAGGATTGCGATGCGCGCCGCCACCCGCACTCAGATCCGACTTCTCGTGTTGGTGTTCCTTGCGTTTCTCCCGGCCGTGCTGCTGTACGGCTTCGCGAGGGCGACCCTCGAAGGGCGTGAACAGGAGCGCCAGGAGCAGGAGCTTCGCCAGCTCGCCCGGATCACGTACTTTGAGTACGGTCGCCTCATCAGCCGGAGCGAACAGCTCCTGGCCGTGCTCAGTGAGTTCCCGGAGATCCGCGAGGGCGCCAATCCGGCCTGCTCGACGAGGCTGGCGAGCGTGCTGCGGCACATGCCGGAGTACACGACCATCACGTTGATCGGGGGCGACGGCTACCTCGCATGCGGATCGCTCACGCCGGAGGGCGACCTGTACCTCGGCGATCGGTCCTACTATCTGCTGGCCACCACGGTCAATCGCTTCAGCGTCGGTGAATACGCGGTCGGCCGTATCACCGGAAAGCCGACGGTCGGCGTCGCCTATCCCATCGTAGAGGAAGAAGAGCGCAGCATATCCAAGGTCCTGGCGGCCTCTATCGACCTGTCGAGCCTCGGTGCCGTAGTGCCCGGGGTCGACTTCCCGTCCCATGGCACCCTCACGGTCCTCGACCGG
This sequence comes from Gemmatimonadota bacterium, assembly GCA_029262115.1. GTDB lineage: Bacteria > Gemmatimonadota > Gemmatimonadetes > Longimicrobiales > Gaopeijiaceae > JAJCZZ01. The sequence goes on from JAJCZZ010000101.1 coordinate 95,373, forward strand.
AAGGGGACCGTCCTGGTGCGCGCCTCGGCGAACCCGAACCCGCTCGGTCCGGACACGGTCGGGTCGATGGCGCCCGAGTCCTTCGCGGACCTGGGCGCTGCCGGTGGATCGGTTGCGTCGCCGTCGTTGATCACGGCCACGGACCTCGACGGGGTGGACCGCGTGTTCGCGGTCGTGCCGCTGCACACTGGTCGTGCCGTGAGCGGCTACATCCTGGTCGGAAAGGACGAAGCCATGGTACTCGACGAGATCCGAGCCGGGTCGGACCGCGAGCTTCAGCTGTTGGGGTTCGGCGGACTCGCGGTCATCCTGCTCGCGTGGCTCTTCGGCCACTACGGACTGGTCCGTGAGGCCCGAGAGGAGCAGCCCGCCTAGACCGGGCGAACTGTCGCGCGTCAGCCCCCCACCGCCCACCACACTCCCACGGCCAGGATCACGCCGGGGAGTACGAAACGGATCCAGACGTGGAGGAAGCGGTGCAGGGGGCCGGGCGCACCGGATGCCAATTGCTGGAGCGCACGGCCTCGGTCGAGGGACCACCCGAATGTGACGGCGGCGACCAGCGCGCCGAGCGTCTGCATGCCCGAACCGAACGTCAGGTCCCACGGAACGAAGATCTCCATATTCACCATCGGGGGGATGGCGAGAAGGAGGACGGCAGCGGCCATGATGCGGATGGCGCCTCGGCGGGAGAGGCCGGTGTTGTCGTCGAGGCCGGCCACCAGCACCTCGAAGGCGGCCACCGCCGAGAGGAAAGCCGCCCCGCTGAGCGACACGAAGAAGACCGCGCCCACGACCCATCCACCCGGCACGCGACCGAGCACCTCGGGGAGGGTCGAGAAGAGCAGGCCCGGACCGCTACCCGGCTCCATCCCCAGGGCAAAAACAGCGGGTACAACGGCTAGACCGGCGAGCAGTCCGGCCAGCGTGTCGCCCAGCACGGTGAACACGGCCCCCGTTCCAAGTCGCTCGTCCTCGTCGAGGTACGACCCGTAGACCACCATGAACGTCCCCCCGAGCGCCAGGGAGAAGACGACCTGGCTGACCGCGGCGATCGCGACGTCGGGCGTCAATCCGGCGGGGTCGAAGTCGAGCAGCCACCGGACGCCGGAGCCGGCACCCGGGAGGGTCAGAGAGCGCACCACCAGGACGAGTAGCCCGACGAACAGAAGCGGCGTGAGCACCGCGCTGACACGCTCGATGCCGCTTCGCAGGCCGCGTAGGAGCACGGCGACGCAACCCCCGACCACCGCCACCGTGAAGATCGCTTGGAGCATCAACGAACGGGGGTCGACGCCGGTGTTCGGCGGGAGGATCCAGGCACCGACCAACCGCCCCCCGAACGGTGTGCTCAGCTCCGCCGCGGCGTGCCACACGACCCAACCGATGACGTTCACGTAATACGCGGTGGCTGCGGTCACGACCACGAAGAAGAACCGTCCGACGTGCCGACCTCCAGGGAGGTCGGCCCGCTCGAACGCGCCGACCGTTCCTCGTCGGGTGGCGCGGCCCAGCGCCCACTCGGCCATCAAGGCCGGGACGCCGACTGCCAGAGCCGCCAGAAGATACACCAACAAAAAGGCGGCCCCACCGTAACTTCCGACCATGTACGGGAAGCGCCATACGTTCCCGAGGCCGACGGCCACGCCGACCATGCTGAGGACCATCCCGAGCCGTGAGGCGAAGTGCTCCCGCTCGGTCACACCGCTCCGGCGCTCCGAGGCACCGACGCCGGCCTCATCCCACCGCCTCCGCGAGCAGATCCAGTGCGCGGTCGACGTCGTCCAGTGTCGAATGGTAGTGCGGGGCCAACCGGATGGCGGGCCCCCGGGCGGAGGGCAGCACCCCGCGGGCTCGCATGAACGTCTCGACCGCGTGGGAGTCGGCCACCCGGAAGGCTACGGTCGGGGCCCGGTTGGACGGGTCGTCCGGACCGAGGAGATCCAGGCCTCGATCCAGACCCCCGGTGATGAGGCGACCCGCCAGGGTCTTCGTCCACTGGCCGATCGGTTCAAGGCCCGTCTCGAGAAGCAGGTCCATACCCGCCCTGGCGATGTAGGCTGGGAGGATGGGCGGCGTGCCGCTGTCGAAGCGACGGGCGCCGACGCCCCAGTCGAGGGCACGGGAGCGGTGGTTGTCGAAGGCGAACGGGTCCGCCCGCCCGAACCAGCCGGTCACCGCAGGGTCCATCGTTTCGGCGATTTCCCTGCGAACGTAGAGAAAGGCGATGCCCGGAATTCCCATCAGGAACTTGAGGTTTCCCGAGGCCAGCATGTCGATCCCGGCCGCCTTCACGTCCAGCGGGCGGGTGCCCAGCGACTGATACGCGTCCACGTAGGTCAGGACGCCGGCATGGCGCGCGGCGTTCGCGACCCGCTCGAGATCCAGGAGTGCCCCGGTCTGGTAGTATCCGTGCGCGGCCGAGAGGAGGAGCACGTCGTCGTCCAGGGCCGTCTCGACCGCTTCCTCGTGAACGCGCCCAGCGACGGGGTCGACCGGAATCCAGCGAAGCGGGGTCCCCCGCGCCTCCCTCGCTTTCCACACATGGGCGACCGTTGGGAACTCCGCCTCTGTCAGGGCGACGGTCCTCCTTCCGGCCCGTTCCGCCAACCTGTCCACACACGAAGCCACGGCGGCCGTGGCGTGGGACACCGAAGAGAAGACACCGACCTCGTCGGCCTCGGCCCCGATCAGCCGGGCGAAGCTCGCGCGGGCGGCCTCCACCTCGCTGATCCAGACGTCCCAGTCCATGCCGTCGCCGTTCCACGAATCGAGGTAGCGTTCCGCGGCGGCTCGCGTCTCATCCGTCTGCGGGGCCTGGGAGCAGTGATTCATGGGCACGACCGACTTCACGAGCGGAATGCGTTCCCGCAGGCGGGTCAGGTCGTAGGGAGGCCGCGCGAGCGTCACGCCGTCCTCACCGCTCCACGAAGGCCAACACGCGCAGCGGGCTGCCGCTCCCGTCCACGATTTTCAGAGGAGCCGCCACCACCAGGGCGCCGGTGGGGGGTAGGCGGTCGAGATTCGTGAGGCTCGCGAGCCCGAACTTGCCCGCACCGTGCATGATCGTGTGGTTGGGAAAGGGCGGATAGAACGTCCCGGCCTGGCCGGCGTCGGTCCCGATCGTCTCCACGCCGACTCCGAGGATGTCCCGCTCGACGAGAAGCTCGGAAGCATCTTTCCGGAACCCGGGCGAGTGGGGCCCGGTCTCATCCACGTTCAGGAAGTCCGAAGGGTCGGTGCGCTTGCTCCAGTCCGTCCGCAGGAGCACCCATGCGCCGGCCGGAATCCGTCCGTGCTCGCCCTCCCAGTTCAGGATACGCTCCGGGGTCAGCAGGAAATCAGCGTCGTCTTTCACGTCGGCGGACACGTCGATCACGCACGCAGGCCCGACGAAGCGCTCGGCCGGGATGGTGTCACACCGGTTCTGCGGCTGATCCTTCCCCGTGATCCAGTGGACCGGCGCATCGAAGTGCGTGCCGGTGTGTTCGCCCAGATGGAGGGAGTTCCAGTACCAGGCCGGCCCGCCGTCGTCGTATCGGCTCAGCGTCTCGATGGTGACACCGGGCGACGCGGTGAACGGCTCCGGGAGCGCAATGACCGGTGTGTCCGGTCCGAGCGGTTGGGTGAGGTCGACCACCTGGATCCGTCCGGCGGCGAGGTCCTTCACGAACGCGTCGAGAGACGACATGGTCACTTCTCCAGTGAAATACGTGGGGTCACCGGGCCGCGCGCTCGGCGCTCGGCGATCCAGCGGCGGAAACGAAAGGCGTTCTCGGGCAGGGCAAGGTCCATACCGTAATGGTCGGGTCCGGTGGCCCGCACTCGTGCGACGATAACCGTCATGGCGTCGCGCTCCACAGCGTCCACGAACGCCTCGCCGAACTCCATCTCGTTGGCCACGCTGACCACGTGGTCCACCCCTGCGCCCCTGGCCACCGCCGCGAGGTCGGTGACCTCCGTGGCCGTGTGCGAGTCGAAGCCGCCGGTGGACAGGAGGCTGCCGTTGTCGAACACCACGTGGATGAGATTCGCCGGGCGATACCGGGCCAGTGTCGCGAACGTGCCCAGATTCATGAGCACCGACCCGTCTCCGTCCAGCACCAGGACGCGCTCGGCGGGCAGGTGCGTGGCCAGTCCGAGGCCGATCGACGAGGCCAGGCCCATCGCGTGCTGCAGGTAGAAGAAGTTCTCACGGTGGCCCAGATCGTACAGTTCCTGTGCGCAGGCGCCCATGATGGTCACCACGAGCATCTCCTCCAACTCGGGATGAATCATTTCGAGGCAGCGCGCCCGCTCCATCAGTCCTCCATCAGGTCGCGCGTGAGCAGCAGCGCTACGGGTGAAAGCGAACTCTGCGAGAACGTCAGTGCCTCATGGATATGTCGCCCCACCACAGCCGGGTCGCGCGCGTACTCGAACGGGATGCCCAAGGCGCGAAGAACTCCCTCGGTGACGATGCCACCACGTGTATGCCACGGATATGGTTCGCCCCAGTGGCCCCGGAGGGCCACGAGCATGCACAGAGGAACGCCGTAGAGCTGAGCGAGCGACACGATTCCGTTGATGGCCGCAAGAAAGCCGTGGTTCTGCATCAAGAGTACATGAGGAGTGCCGGCGAAATAGGCTCCCGCGGCCACGCCGACGGCCTCTTCCTCCTTGGTCACCTGAATCAGAGACATCTCCGGGTCGTCCTCCGCCCGCTGCAGGAGCAGTCCCAGCCAGGTTTCCGGGAGAGCGGAGATCGACCGAACTCCGGCAGCGCGGATGCCCGCGTAGATGGATTTGGAGTTCTCGTAGGAAACGGTCATCGGCTACCTAGCGGGGTTGGTCCGGGGCGCTCCCCAGCCACCGGGTAGCCTTGGCCGTGCCTGGCGGGCCCGGCACCCTCAGCCTCCCGCGCTCCACGGCGGGACCACTCCATTGGAGCGCGCGTAAGCGATGGACTGCCCCAGGTGCTCATGGAGATGCGTGATGGCTCGAACCCACAGGTCTCCCGTCGACAGGCTGTTCTCCCGGAGCATGACCTCGGTGCCGAAGTCCGACCGCGTCGCGGCCAGGGACTCGTTCATGGCGTCGAAGGAGCGCTGAAGCTCCGCCACGATCTCTGCCTTGGAGCCGCGCGCGTTCTCGTAGTCGCGGATGCCGCTCGTAGTGGTCACCCCGGTTCCTTCGACGGGGCGACCGAAAAGCGCCGGAACGTAGTAGTTGTCGGCCGCCACGTGAGCGAACACGGCGCCCACGCTGCGCACGCCGTCCATGGGGGCCCAGTCGTAGCTGTCCTCCGGCATGGCCTCGGCCAACTGCACCATCTTGGTGCCGAGGCTCTCGAGCGTCCGCCCGAGGTCGTCGGCTGCGGTCGTTGAGGAGTAGACGGTCGCCACGGGCTCCGCGGCGCCCTCACCCCTGGCGGTGCCCTCACCCTCGGATGCCGACCCATCGGGTGATCCTCCGCATGCGGCCACGCCCAGTGCCAAAATCCAAGCAAGACTGCGGAAACGTGCCCTTTCGGTTGTCATTGTGCGGCTCCGGTGAGCGGGGTGGTGCCAGCTTTCCACGTCAGTGCGGCCAGTTGGCGAAAGGCTCTTCCAGGGACGGACTCTGCGGCGTGAACAGCTCGGCTCCGTCGTCCGTGACCACGAGGATGTCTTCGAGCCGGACGCCGAATTCGCCGGGAATGTAGATCCCCGGCTCGTCGCTGAACGTGTTCCCGGCCACCAGTGGGACATCGTTGCCTCGGACGAGGTACGGCCACTCGTGTCCGTCCATCCCGATGCCGTGTCCGACGCGGTGCGTGAAGTAGGTGTAGCCCGGTCCGTAGCCAGCGTCCTCGATGACCTTACGCGCGGCTCGGTCCACGTTCTCGGCCGGCACGCCGGGTGCCGCCGCCTCGAGCGCGGCGGTCTGCGCACGGAATTCGATGTCGAACACCTGCTTCATCTTGTCCGTCGGCTGCCCGAGGACGAAGGTTCTGGAGATGTCGGAGCGGTATCCCTCCACACCGCACCCCCCGTCGATCAGGAGGATCGTACCCTCTCGGACCACCTGAGGCTGGATCGACCCGTGGGGTAGCGCGGCGTACTGGCCGGTCTGGACCGAGGCGCCTCCCGAAAAGCCAAGACGATCATGTGCCTGGCTGACGAGCCGACCGAAGTCGGTCTGCGTCATTCCCTCCTCGAGGGCCTCGTAGGCAGCCTTGTAGGCGGTCAGCGTGACCTCGTTGGCCAGCCTCATCAGCGCGATCTCGTGGTCGTCCTTCACGCGCCGGCAGCCCGCCGTCGCCGGATCGGCGCTCACGACCTGGAGTTGGGGGGCGACGAGCGCCACTCCGTTGCTGAAGCGGAACTGTACCGTCTCTTCGACGCCGACCCGGCCGCCCGCGATTCCCCGATCGCGCAGCCCCTGGGCTACCCGCTCGGAGGGGTTCTGGTGCTCCTCCCAGGTGTAGATCTGCGCACCGCCGAGGGGACCGAGGGCGAGCTGCTCGCGGGCCCGGTCCTCCTCAAAGGCCGGACAAACGACAAAGGCATCGCCTGAAACCGGGATCACCACGGTGAAGAGGCGTTCGCCCCCGCCCCAGCGCACGTTGGTGAAGTAGACCATCGACGTCCCACCGGTCAGCATCACAGCGTCCAGGTCGGCGTCGCGCATGAGCCGCTTCGCCTTCTCTACCCGGGCGGACCGCTCCTCCGTCGTGATCGGCGTGGCTCGATCGGCCCAACTGGTGAGGCGAGCGATCGACGGCGGCAGGTCCTGCGCCGACGAAGCGCCGGACGCGTCGGAGGTGGCGGGGGTACAACCGGTCAGCGCTGTGCCGGCTGCCGCGGTGGCCGAGGCACCGAGGAACGATCGTCTGGAAATCATGGAGCGGGCTCCGGAGTCGTGCACGCGGGTCTACGCATAGGACACCGCGAGGCGTGGTGCCCACCTGCACTGGGAAGTCAGCCGAAGAAGCTACGTGCGACGGGGCGCGGGGGGCCAGGTTGTAGCCGGCTTGCCGTCCGGTTTCGCACGGCCCCACCTTGGGGCCCGGTAGCATTGGGTGGTGGGGGCGGGTCCGATCGATCCCACGAGCACGGAGGCACCGATGTCCGACCTTCATGGCATTCCGCACTTCGGTCTCGTCCGGAGGATCGCCCGAACGGTCGCTCGGGCCACGGTTGCGGGATGGCGCCCAACCGCGCGGCCGCGCGACGATCGTCGGATCGCCCGAACGGTCGCTCGGGCCACGGTTGCGGGGGTCACGCTCGCCACGATGACCGCGTGCGCCGCCGACCAGGGCGCTCTGGACTCCGAAGCGGATCCGGAACTGGCACACCTGTTCGCCCGAGCCGACTCACTCGAGCTCGACACACCCTACGTCCCGCCGCCCGGTGACCCACTCCACCACCACACGGCCGGGTTCGCCAAGATCCTGTGCTCGGCGGTCTTCCTCACCGGCCTCGACCCTGCGGACGCCGCGGAGACGGTCGGGTACTTCACCAGCCCGCACGAAGAGCGCGTCCATGTGACCGATACGGTGGTCGACTTCCAGCGCCAGGAAGTCCGTCTGACCCTGCCCGACGGTGTCACGCGCGTGGCCAAGCGGTACGGGAGCCAGGGGTGTGTGGCCCGGCCGATCGGTGCGGATTCGGTGTTCTTCACGCCCAGTCGGGTCGAGCCGGATCTTCCTCCCGCGGCCACCACCCCGTGGCCGATGGGGGACCTGCGGCTGGCCGAGGCGCCGCCGGAGGGCGTCGACATGGCCGCGGTCGAAGCAGCGCTCGACGCCGCGTTCGGCCCGGACGAGGCCATGACGGAAGCCGTGGTCATCACGAAGGGCGGCCGGATCATCGGCGAGCGGTACGGGCCCGGCATCGACGAGCACACGCCCCTGGAGAGTTGGTCGATGGGCAAGAGCCTGACCGGCACGCTCATGGGTATCCTGATCCAGCGCGGCGTCTACGACCTGTGGCAGCCCGCGCCGATTCCCGAGTGGCAGGGCCCCGGAGACGTCCGCGCCCGGATCCGCATCGGCGACATCATGCGCATGTCATCGGGAATCCGCATTCGTGCGCCGCAGGACCCGGGCTACGACCCTGATCTGGGGTATCCGGACCACGTCTATCTCTATACGGGGACAGTCAACTCCTTCGAATACGCTGCGACGCGTCCGCCCGAGTGGCCGTCCAACGCGGTGGGACGGTATCGCAACACCGATCCGGTGCTGACGAACTACCTGATCCGATTGGCGGTCGAGGGAATGGGCGAGGACTACCACGCGTTCCCGCAGCGCGCGCTCTTCGACAAGCTGGGGATCCGGGACGCGACCCTGGAGACTGACCCGTACGGCAACTTCCTCACGCAGGGCTACGAGTTCCTGGCCGCACGTGACTGGGCGCGCATCGCGAATCTCTACTTGCAGGACGGCGTATGGAATGGTGAGCGGCTGCTCCCGGAAGGGTACGCGGCGTACGGCCGTGAGCTGGCGCCCGCGTGGCTTGCGGACGGCCGTCCGATGTACGGCGGGGCCTTCCAGTGGGTCAACGGATCGGGTCGGTACCCGGTTCCGACCGAGGCGTCGTACTTTGCAGGGGCGGGAGGGCAGGTGACCCTGATGATCCCCTCACACGACCTGGTCGTGGTTCGGCTGGGCAAGTACAAGGGGAGCCGCGCGGGTAGCGAGGCTCTCGCGGAGGGTCTGGAGATGCTCATGAGGGCGGTGCAGCCACGTAGGTAGGGATGACACTTCTGGGTGGGGACGGGGATGACGGGACTGAAAGTCGATTACAGCGGGCTGACGGAGCTGGTCGCCGAGGAGAAGCGCTCTCACGGAGGCCGAGGACCTCGCCGCTCGGGCTTCGTTCGGCGCGGCGTGCGCCGGGTGGCCATCGGCGGTATCGCCGCACTGTTGTTCGCGACGTTCCCCTTCGTCGTGCTCCTCCAGGTCGGGGTGCGCGCGCATCTTTCCGGCGTCGGTCCCTGGTCCGCCCTGGGCCTCGCGAGTGGAGCGGTCGCGGCGCTCCTGCTCTTCTATGCGGTCGTGGCTGGGAGATGGCTCGGCGCTGGGCCCGGACCCAGAGCACTCCTCCGTCGCGTGGCGGTGGCCGCGGTCTTGGGCTTCGTCGGGTACGGACTCATGTTCGTGGGCGGATCCCACACGAAGGACGCTGCAGTCCGGGCCGAATACCGCGAGCTACATCCCGTTCTGAGACTCGCGGCCAGCACCGTTTTCCTGGTCGACCCAGGCCGTGTCATGACCGACGCGTCCAGGACGCCGGAGGATTACTGGCTGATGGGGCTGCCCGTCCGTGAGGCATCGCTCCACTTCACGCAGGAAGAAACGGGGTACGCCCATGCGCTCGACCTTCGGACGCGCGGACGCACGGAGTGGAGCAATCGCCTCGTCGAAGCGGCGTTCTGGACCATGGGCTTCCATTCGCTTCGGCATGTCGGCACTGCGGATCACCTACATGTGTCGTTGCGGTTGCCGGAGTAGGCACCTTCGGAGCTTGCTCGCCCCTCGCGCTCATCGCGGGCTCCGAGCCCTCCAGCCATACCGACCACTCCTCCCAGGGCGCTCCACCAGGGATTCACACCGTCTAGCACCTAGAACTCTAGGCCTCCTGTGTCCACAAGACCGTGGGGATTCCAAGGCGGACAGGCTGCGCCTACAGGGTGATGTCCCCGCCCGGATCCCGCTTCTTGAGCCGTTCGAGCTGCGCCGCCGCATCTCCACGGCGTCGTGCCGTCTCCTCGACGTCGATGACGGCCCGAGACCAGTCGAGGCGCGTCACCTCCGGGGTCGTCCCGTCGGCCAGGGGTGCGGTGCCCGTGGCCGCCCCCTCCTCCACCCGCAGCACACACCCTTCCTCCACCCCCTCCCGCAAATCCTCCCGGGCCACCTCCACGGCCGACTCCGGCTCCCCGTCCGGCACCAGCACCACGCGATCGCCTTCGATGCGGTCCACCACCCACACGCGCCCGCTCAATACACGTGGCGGGCCCGCACCCGCCCCTCAGCGTCGGTGAGGACGGCGGTGTCGCCGCTGTTGTTCCATACGGCCTGACGCCGCCCCCAGTAGAGCCGTCCTTCATCGTCTCGTCCCGACCCGGTGTGGAGCGACAATGACGCGCCGGCGTCGAGACGGGCGCCGCGCTGGAAGCGGTAGCAGTGGCGCGCCAGGTCACACAGGACCCAGCCCGACAGGTCCAGGGCCGCCGAGCCGTCGTTCCGGAGCACCGCGTACTCGCCGTTGAGGTTGTGGTGATCGTTGCCCGGGGCGTCGGCCACCACGTGCAGGTCGACCGAGGCCGGATTCGAGGCGATGGCATCGGTGCCGGCCCCCGCCGTTCGCTGATTCTCGCCCGCGTCGCCGGCGGTCGCGGGCCGCCCCGTCGCGATCGTGGCGCCCATCTCCACGGCCCACGACCCGTCGGCCCGCCCCACCACAGTGACCGACCCCGCCCGGTCGGTGCGCTCGACCCGGGCGCCCGCCGCCGCGTACGCCGCGAGAGCTCCGGTCCCCGGATGCCCGTAGCTGTTGGGCCCTACGGACATCACCACCACCTCGGGTCGCGCCGCGCCGAGGAACGCGTCGGTCACCCCGTTGTCGCCGCCGTGATGGGGCGCCTTGAGCAGCTCCACGTCGGGTATCGCCCCCCGGTCCGTCCACCACGTCAGCTCGCCCTTCTCCGAATCGCCGCTCAGGAAGGCCTCGAAGTCGCCGAAGCGCACGACCAGACCGATGGACCGGTCGTTGTGCTCGCCGGGTCCGGGCGGGAGGGGCAGCACCTCGATCTCCGCCTCGCCCAGGGCGATGCGCCGGGGCGTCGCCTCGAGATACGTGACGTCGGGCGACGCTTCGAGGCGGTTCACGAGCCGCAGGTACGTGGCGGTCGTGTGGGTTCGCCCGTTGTCCATGTAGAACCGGACTGGGAGGGCGGCCAGCACGTCGTCCATGCCGCCGATGTGGTCCTGGTGGGGGTGGGTGGCGACGAGCAGGTCGACGCTTGTGATGCCCCTGCGCCGAAGCTCGTCCAGCGGTGCGGAAGGGCCGGCGTCCACCAGGGCGGTCCGTCCGCCCGCCTGGATCAGGACGGCATCGCCTTGACCCACGTCGAGGAAGGTGAGGACGAGGCCCGAAGGTTCGTCCGGTCGGCTGTCAGCGCTCGGAGGCGGGGGAGATTGGGCCAGCGCGGGACCAGCTTCGACCTGAAGCGCGGCGAGAAAGAGGAGTCGGAGCATGGGGAGTCTACCGCAGCCTCTTCGATCGGATCCAGCCGTGCTGCACCGCGTGACTCACCAACTCGGTGTGGTGGTCCACGGCAATGACCACGGATCTCCCCCAGCCCAAGTCGACGCGGGCGACGTGGTGCGCCGCGTCCCGTCCGACCTTCCACGCTCCGGCGTTCAGCTCGAGATCGGGGAACAGGGTGCGCAGCCCTTCGAGGAGCGCGTCGTCAGGGTCTGGACGCGGGCGGAGCGTGGCGCATGTCCGGCACGTGGCCGGAGAGCCGTCGATGTCCTTTGAGCAGATCGTTCGTCGGCAGCTTTCGCATTCCCGCCTGTGGACCGCGCACGCCCGGCTGCCGCAGACGGGGCACCCCTCGAGGTCGGACAGGCGAGTGGCATGACCCTCCACGGCACACGGTGCCGCGTGTGCCGGACAAGAGTACTCTCCGCCTGCCAGCGCGACGGAATGGGTCTCGCAATGTGGGGCGTCATCGTGGTAGCACCGATAGAGGTGGGACGCGCAGGCAGAAGCGCCGCACGTCGCGCACTCATCCACCTCGTCGACCGCCAACATGAGGTGGGGTTCGAAGGAACAGTGGGCCCGGTGTTCCGGGCACACGACCCGGCGCGTTCGGTCCGTCCGTGCCACGTGACTATGGCAATGGACGGCCTCGTCGACGTCACAGCGGGCGGAGTGATCGCCGCACACATCGACGCCGCACGTCTGGCACACCTCGACCTCGGTTGGTGCGTGGATCTCTCCCTTCTGGCTGCGGCAGTATCGGGCACAGGCTGTACACAGGTGCAGTGCGTCCGCCCGGTCCGGCCGCCACGAGGTGGGAGCTGTATCGAGTGCGTGCGTCGGGCATATCGATGTTCCACATGCATCACACGTGGTCAGGCACTTCGCGCACGCGTGGTGATCGTGGGTCGCGCAGTCCCCACCGTGCGTTGCGCAGTGGATGTCGCCGCAGGACCGGCACGTCCGGGCGTGCTCCGAGCAGACCCCGTGGCCGCCGTCACCGAGGCACGTGCCCCCACCATGATGATGGCACTCGGTCCGCCCGCACTCGGCGCATCCCGCCGTGCACCCGCCGCAGGTGACATGACCTCCCGCGCACACCGCCCATTCCGTCGGTGAACTGCGATGGCAGGTGGGGCACCCGATCGACCACTCCGTCGGTCCCATCGACAGCCTCCGGCCCACAACCCGTCCGTTGGCGGCACCATCGGTCATCGTCGCCTCGACGTACTCGGCCAGGATATGCAGAACCTCCAATTGGACAGGGCGGAGTTGGGCCGAGACCTGGTGACGGGACAGCTCCTCCGCACGTCGCCGCTCGTGGTCCCTCTGGAAGGCCTCCACCGCCCGGTCCGCGTCAGCGCCGAGCCGCGCGCGCTCCTCCTCGATCATCCCCCCGAAGTACCGGTCCAGTCGAGCGAGCTCGTGGTCCAGGCGCGTCGCGGCGTCCGTTGACGCGGCGGACACCTGGTCGGACAGCCGCGCCTCGATGTCCTTCAGCATCGCCGGGAGCAATCGCTCCAATCCCATCATCTCCGATACTGGATGCTGTCCCGGCGACGGACGCTCGTCTCCCGCCTCCAGCGTGACCGTCACGGGTTGCCCCGTCATCAGGTCGAAGAATCCGGTCGAAACGACGTGATCCGAAACGTCGTGGCCGGCTCGCACCGACGCTGCCACGTGCAGACGACCGACGGGTAGCCACGCCCTCCTGCGATCCGAAAGCTCGACGGTCCCTCTCCGAAGCCGCAGGGTGGGTGCCCCCGAGCCACTGGCTGCGTCCGGACCCTCGACGAACCCGCGATCCAGCCGGGCCCCGCGTTGGCGGATGGCCCCGATGAGCTGTTCGGCGAACCGGCTTCCGAGGACCGCCAACTCCGCCTCCGGATACAGATCGATATCGTCGGGCGTAGCGGCCAGGTGGATGGATGACCGCCCGAACCACCTTCGATGCTCCGGGCCCGGATCGAACCGGAACAGGCCTTCCTGCACCTGCTCGAGGGTCCCACCGCCCAGGTCGACGTACGACTCGAGGAGTCGGATCACCTCACTCACCAGGATCCACCCCGGCTCGAAGACCCACCTGCGGCGGAGCCAGGGGTGCCTCTTCATCAGCGTCGAGATCGATGATCGTCACCGGGAGCCGATCCGCTGACACCAATAGGGAGACGCCGCGTCCCCGGCCTGTAGCCGAATGAATACGAACCTGGGGGCCGTACTCTCCCACTCCGGCCGACTCGACGGACGAATCCGCGAGCCGGAGTGCATTCTGGATCTCGGGAACGGTCAGCCCGAGGCTGATGCGCTTCGCCTCCACCCCCTGAGGCAGGTTCATCAGTCGGGTCCCATAGGCCATTCGTACTCGGGTCGGGATGCTCAGAGCTGTGAACTCCCGTTCCAGACGGTCTGCCGTGTCCTCGGGCGCGATGAAGCTGGAGAGTTCCTCGGAGCGCCGGCCTTCCGCGAAGCTCTGGTCGACCTCTCGCTCCAGTCGTTCGATTTCGCGCTCGAACACTTCCTCGCTCGAGGCGGCGAGCCACGCCTGCGTGAACCGCTTCTCCAGTTCCGAGGCGTCCTCGAAACGACCAAGGATCACGTCGAGTTCTCCGACCACCAGCTCGAAGACTTTGATCTTCTCGGCTAGGACCTCGAGGATGCGATCCTCGACTGTGCCCGACGCGGCCAGATTGTAGATGTGGACTTCGGAGGTCTGGCCGATGCGGTGCACGCGCCCGATCCTCTGCTCCACGAGCAGCGGATTCCAGGGAAGTTCGTAGTTCACCAGCACATGGGCGCACTGCAGGTTCAGGCCCTCGGTCCCCGAGCGGGAACTGAGGAACACCGCGTTGGGTGTGGCCTGGAACTCACGCTTGACCCGAGCCTTCCGCGCGCGATCGATGCCACCATGGTACGGAAGGACCCGGCGTCCACGGGCCTCCAGGTGCCGCTGGATGAGGTCGATGGTGGGCCGGTGCTCGCTGAACACGACCACCCGCTCTCCTTCGTGCATGGCCATGACGGTGTCGAGAGCCCGCAGCTTGGCATGGGAACGGATCGCGTTGGCTCTGCGCCCCAGGGCTCGTGCCTCGGCGCGGAACTCCGGCCGTACATCGAAGTTCTCGGACAGTCTGAGGAAGGAGGAGGCGATGGCTTGGCTGGAGGAGCAGGCCCGTTGAGCCATGTTCGTCAGCAGGAAGTGAGCGTTCCGGATCGCGGCGTCGGGATACATCCCCTCCCGGTAGAGCGTTCGGAGGAACGACCGGATATCTCCGTAAAGCGCTTGTTCCTCTGCCTCGAGGGCGAACTGGGGACGGTGAGGAATCCGACGGGGGAGATGGAGATCCACGTTGGCGCGCCTGTTCCGGATCATCACCTGTGACGCGATGCTCCGAATTGCGGTCGGGTCTCGTGGCATCCGAGTGCCTCGGGCGATGTGCCGTGCCGAGAACTCGCGCCAGGTGCCGAACTGCCCGGGGCGGAGCAGGGTGACCAGATTGTAGAACTCGCGGAGATCGTTCTGGAGGGGCGTGGCCGTCAGAAGCAACATGAAGTCGCGCCGCATCTCCTGGAGCGTCTGATACAGAGCGGTTTGGTGGTTCTTCGCCTTGTGGGCCTCGTCGACGATCACGAGGTCCCAAGGTCGGGCGGTGGCACGGGAACGGTTGGCGGTGTGCCGCACTCGCGCGTGGCTCGCGATTGTCAGGTCGGTGCTCGACCAGTCTCGGGGTGACTCCACGTCGTTGAACTGGAGGTGGAACTTGTCGTCCATCTCCGCTTGCCACTGATCGACCAGGCTGGCCGGGCAAAGAATCAGCACGCGGCGAACGAGCCGACGGACCAGAAGCTCCTTCAGAATCAGTCCCGCTTCGATGGTTTTCCCGAGTCCGACTTCATCCGCAAGGAGAGCCCGACCACCCATCTGTCGGAGCACGCGGATGGCCGTCTCCGTCTGATGGGGCAACTCCTCGATCGTGTTGGCGTCGATGGCGATGAGTTCGTCGAAGCCGGGATTCAGGGCCAGACGCTCGGCTCGTTGTCGCAATCGGTACCACGAGGGGTGGTCGGGCTCACGGATCTGCCCGAGGAAGGAGTCGAACTCGTCGTCCGACAATCGGAACTGGACCGTTCCTTCGTGGGCGAGGATGTCCGCCACCGCGTGCTGGCTTCCCGGCGAAGGCCCACGGCTCCGGAACGCGGGCTTCGGTTCAGCGTCCGCCGGCATGGACTGCGGAGACGCAAGCATCTGCTCCACCCGGCTGTGAAGTCTGGCGGCCGATGCCGTGCGGCGGCTGGACAGGACGTCCAGGATCTCCCGGAGCGTGCGCGCATCTCCACTGGCGGTGGCCTGGGTGGCGAGCACCTCCAGTTGGGCGACTCTGAGGGAATGCAGAATCAACTCCGTAGCGGGAGAGGGCCGATCGGCTGGCGCGAACGCTGCGCTAACGACAGCCTGCGACCATTCACGGTCGGTGGCAAGAGGAGTGGGGGGGCTGAGGGTGGCGTGGCCAGTGGGTCGGGACATCCACGCCGAAGCCGCCCGCGTACCATGCGGTGTCCCAAGGGGCCATCCCGGCGCCTCGTCGGCCAGGCGACCGTTGCGTGCCCTACGAGGACCATCATTGCCTCCGGGCTGTGTACAGACGAATTTTCAATCTGTACATCGACCGGAGACAACCGTGAGCGAGACCATCCGCAAGAACATGCGACTGAATCAGGAGCTGATCGACCGTGCGAAGCGGGTGCTGGGCACGCGCACCGAGACGGAGACGGTGGAGAGGGCGCTGGAGCTTGTCGCGTTCCGCGAAGAGGTGCTCTCTGGCCTGCGCTGGTTGGCCGGGTCCGGCGCGCTCCGCGGTCCGTACGGAGACGACGACGGACCGTGAAGCGGTACGTCCTCGATACGAACCTATACGTGCGGGCCAGTCGGGACGCGGAGTTCGCCGAGGGCCTTGATCGTTTCGTGCGGGCCACGTTGCCCCACATCCACCTCCACGCCGTGGTGGCCCAGGAACTCCTGGCCGGCGCCGTGAGCCCCGACGGGGAGCGGAGGATTCGGGGGCGCTTGATCGAGCCGTTCGAACGGCGGGGGCGGGTTGTGACGCCAACGTTTGCGGGATGGACTCGGGCGGGAGAGATCATGGCCCGGCTGATCCACCG
Organism: Gemmatimonadota bacterium; assembly: GCA_029262115.1. Lineage (GTDB taxonomy): Bacteria > Gemmatimonadota > Gemmatimonadetes > Longimicrobiales > Gaopeijiaceae > JAJCZZ01. The sequence continues at coordinate 111,767 of JAJCZZ010000101.1, forward strand.
GAAGCGGATGAGTCCGGGCGGATTCGCCCGCTCCTTCGTCAACGACTGCCTTCTGGCCGCGTCGTGCCGGGCGGAGGGCATCGCGCTGGTCACGGGGAACACACGTGATTTCGAGCCGATCCGCCTGGTCGAGCGCCTGGAGGTCGTGGAGGCCTGGCCGTCCGCTTGATCTCAACCCGGGGAGGCGAGCGGTCTTGTAGGTGGGAGGGCATCACGGTATCGTGGTTCAAGCACAGAATAATCATATCCATCGCATGGAAATCTCATGTTCCGATCCGACGACATCCATCCGGTCACCGATTTCGTCCGCAATCACAAGCGTCATCAGGAACATCTCCGCGAGACCGGTCGCCCTGCGTTGCTCACGATCAACGGCTCTCCTGAAATCGTCGTTCAGGATGTCCGCGCGTTCGAACGCGCGGCGAGTGAGGCCACGAGGCTCCGGGACGAGAACCGAGAGCTTCACGAGCGCCTCGAAGAACTGGAGACTTTGATTGCGCTCGACGAGGCGTACTCCGAGTTCGAGCGCGGCGAGGGCCGGCCCCTCGAGGAAGCCCTCCCCGCCCTGCGTGAGCGCCTCGGCATGGTCAGAGTCGCCGGTTGAGGCGCTATGAAGTGCGCATTGCCCCTCGGCTGGCCGATGACGTCGAACGACACGTGGCGCGTCTGCGACGACTGGAATCCGAAGGCGAGATCAACTCCGGGTACTCCGACTCCTGGTACGCGACCTTCGAGGACACCCTGATGGGCCTCGAAGTCGCCGCAGAGCGGCACCCGTACGCACCCGAGCGGGAGGTGTGGGGTCGCGATGTCCGCAACGCTCTCTTCGCGGACTACCGCATCCTGTACCTGGTGGTGGACCAGCAGGTCAGCGACCGAGGTGAGGTCATGACCAATACGAAGGGCGGCGTCGGATCGAGCTTCGACGATTTCCTCAGAGACGAGGGGATCCTCGAAGAGACGCGTGTTACGGCCGTCAAGCGCGTCCTGGCTCAGGCCATGGAGGAGAAGAAGCTCAGCAAGTCGGCGATGGCCCGTGAGTTGGGAACCAGTCGGAGCCAGTTGGACCGAATCTTGGATCCGGAGTACGACCAGGTCCGCCTCGACACGCTCACGGCCGCCGCCCGTGCGGTGGGTCGAGAGCTACGGGTCGAACTCGTCCAGCGCTAGCGAAACCCCTGTCGTGGCTCCGGCGAAACTGCCGCCGAACGTGAGGATGTACGCAGCGGCGCACGGATCGCAGTTCGCGGAGAGTTCGTCGGTGACGCCGAGGCCGACCAGAAAGCCGGCCAGGTCGGCTGTGCCTGCGTACCGCGACACCGGCTAGCAGACGGCTAGCAGTGCGGTGACGCGGAGGCCCTTCACGACGTTCGTCCGGCTGCGCGTGCTCATCGAGATGTCCTCCGCTCGGCCAATGCCGCGGTCAGGATCTGCCCGAGGGGGAACACGGCGATTCCCCCGAACGTCCCGGTCACGAGCAGAACGGTCGTCGTAAAACGACGTACTCGGGAGGTATCGGAGGACCCGTCCGGGGGCGGTCACGTCTGAGTGGCGAGAACGGTTCGGCCGCAAATGGCGATCCCCGGTACTCCTCAGCGCACCGCGCGGGCCGCCCCCCGCAGCGCCGCTTCGATGACCTCGAGCTCGTCACTCCACATCACCCGCCATCCGTCCGGGGTGCGCCCCACCGTCATCACCTTCACCTCGGGAGCCGCTCCGCTGATCCGTGCCAACGTGCGATAGACGACATGGGCGGAGTCGGGGCCCTCCATGACCAGACCGATGATCGCGTCGTCCCGGTCGAACACGGCGTGCATGAGCCCGGGCATGTCCGCGATCGTCCGGTCAACCGCTGTCTCGAAGATCTCCGCTGGCGCCATTTCCCGGAGCCGCCCCGGTCCACCGCCCGTGAAGTACTCGGATACCCTGCCGGTTGTGTCGGGCTCGATCATCAGCCGGACCACCATGGCAAACCGGCCGGTGGTCGAGGGGTGAAGCAGCGCAGCCGCAGCGTCCCACCGGATGGCACGTACGGAGCGGAGGAACATCGTCGCCGCCGCGACCGGTGTCTCGGTCGCCAGGACTGGAAAGCCTGCCTCCCTCGAAGGTGCCGTCTGCTGCTGAGCGTGGGCCGCCGAGGGAAGCCTCGCCAGAATCGTACATGCCACGCACATAGCGATCACGCCGAGGCGCGCGTTGGGAACCGATCGGGAGGCCGGGCGTGTTGTGCACATGACGGACGGTACACCGTCGCCTGGACCTGCGTTCAGTGCGACCGGCGCCGGTCGCCACAGTGCTCGACGGAGCACCGCAGGCGCCGCCCCCCACCATCATCGAAGGCCGGCCTACCGGAACAAGAGTAATCAGTTAATATTTCAACCTTCAACGATAATGGATCTCGAATCTGGAGATCTCCCAAGGAGAACATCATGAAGAATCGCGCACTCTCACTCTTCGCCATCGCCGCCGCTTCGGTCACCATCGCGGCCGGGCCGGCTCCCGAACCGTGGAACGTCGACATTCCCCATACCGGAATCGACTTCAGCGTGAAGCACTTCTTCACGCCGGTTCAAGGCTCCTTCGAGGAGTACGAAGTCGAGTTGCTCTATGACCAGGAGGCGCCTGAAAACAGCTCGGTCCGCGTCTCGATTGGCGTGGCCAGCGTCGAGACCGGAAACGAACGACGCAACAACCACCTGATGTCGGGCGACTTCTTCGAGGCCGAGACCTTCCCGTACATCACCTTCGTGTCGGAGCGGGTCGAAGAGGTGTCCCCGACGCTGCTCCACGTGACGGGCCCTCTGAAGATCAAGGGGCAGATGCACAACGTGACGCTTCCCGTGACCATCCTCGGTGTCATGGATGTGGCGCCAGAAATGAGGGAGATGCTGGGTGGAGTCACCAAGATCGCCAGCTTCCAGACGTCTCTGACGCTCGATCGTCGTGACTTCGGCGTGGGCGTCGGATCGTGGGCGGCCACCGCCGTGGTGGGCTCGGACGTCACGATCGACATCGCCGTGGAGGCGAACCGGAAGTAGGACAGACAAGCCTACCGGATGGAGAGGTCCCGTGCGCCCGAGAGGGGTGCACGGGACCTCTGTTCTTGTGGCGCCCGTGTCAGCGCCGGAGGCGGGCCCGCGCGAGGTGGCCGCTGCCGTCCGATAGCCGTCCTCCTCTACTCCGCGCGCATCGCCTCCAGTGGATTCACGCGGGTGGCTCGGCGGGTCGGGCCCCATGATGCGAGGGCGGTGACGGCCACGAGCGCCAGGCCCGCCATGACCAGGGGGAGCGGATCCGTCGGCGAGACGCCGAACAGCAGACTCGCCGTGAAGCGCCGAACGAGGAGCGCTCCCACCAGACCGATGGCGACGCCCGTCACCGCCAGCCGGGTCGCAAACGAGAGGATGCGCGCCGCCACCCTTCCGGCGTCGGCCCCGAGAGCCATCCGCAGGCCGATCTCGCGGGTGCGCTCCGCCACGAGGAACGCCACCACCCCGTAGAGGCCGGCGGCCGCCAGCAGCAACGCGACCAGGCCGAATGCGCTGACCAGAATCGCACTCACTTGATACCGGGCGACTTCGTCCTCGATGACCGACTCCATCGTCGTCGTCCACCCGAAGGCGAAGGAGGGGTCGAACTCCCGGAGGGTCGCCTGCACCTGCGGCGCCATGGCAGCCGCGTCTCCGCGCGTACGCACGATGAAGTGGAGGTACGGGTCCCACCGCTGCTGGAGCGAGAAATACGCCTGCGGCTTGGGCTCCTCGCCGAGTTCCAGATACGTCGCGTTCCGGGCCACCCCTACGATTGTGTGATCGCGGTCGCCGATCGGAATCGTGCGTCCCACGGGGTCCTGTCCGGGCCAGTAACGATCCGCCATCGCCTCGTTGATGACGAGGGCCGCCTCCGCCTCCGCCCGGTCCTCGATTCCGAGCGGTCGTCCGCGCAGTATCGGTATCCCCATGACATCGAAAAACGCTGGTGATACCGCGTTCAGATAGAGGATGAACGTGCCTTCGGAATCCGGGTCGCCGCCGAGCGTGATCGGGACGTCCGTGCTCCAATCCCCTTGGAGCGCAATCTGCCGCGACGTCGTCATCTCCTCGACCCCTGGGAGGGACCGGAGGCGTTCGGATGCCTGCGTGACGAACACGCGACCCTGCTCCGCGTCGTAGCCCTGGGAGCGTAGGTTGAGTTGGACGACGAGGTGGCTCTGCGTGTCAAAGCCGAGCGGCTGGGACTGGGCTGCCCAGAAGCTGCGACCGAACAGGAAGGCGCCCGCCAGGAGGATCATCGACAGCGCCACCTGGCTCACGACCAGGCCGTGGCGTAGCCGCCGTCCCGATGCCTCGAAGCGCCCTCGATGGATGGCCTGAGCCGGATCGTTGCGCACCGCCAGAAGCGCGGGCACGAGGCCGACGACCAGGGCGGTGCCCAGCGCGAGTCCCGCCGCCACCGCGAGCACGCCGGCTCCTGGCTTGAAGGAGACGACGAACGGCATGGGGAGCAGGGCTCCCACGAGATCGGACAGTTGATACGCCAGGAGGATGCCGAGGCCTCCGCCCGCCGCGCCCAGGATGAGCGTCTCAGCCGTCAGTTGCCGCACCAATCGACCCTTGCCCGCGCCGAGCGCCGTGCGGACGCCCATCTCCCGACCCCGGGTCGTGGCACGTGACAGGAGGAGGACCGCCACGTTCGCCATGGCGATGATCAGGACGATGGCCACCGCCGCCAGGAGCATCCGCGACAGGTTGGTCAGCGTCGCCTCCTGGCCCGGACGATAAAGGATCTGACGGGCGACGAGGATCCTCTCGTCCTCCGCGCGACCGTCGAACTCGAGCGCTTTGGAGAGCGCCGTCATGTTCGCCTGGGCCGCCTCCGTCGGCTGACCGTCGGCTACGCGCCCGACCACCTGGAGCCAGGAACTGCGCTCGTTGGAGAGTCGCTCCCACCACGCCGTGCCACCGTTGCGCGAGACTGCCCCGAACATCGCGATCGGCGCCCAGGCGTCGGGCGCGTCCTCGATCGGGCTGACTCCCTCGAAGCCGTCGGGCGCGATGCCGACGACCGTGAACGGAATCCCGCTGATGGTCAGCGACCGGCCGACCGCATCCGGAGCGCCGCCGAGCGCCCGGGTCCAGAACGCATGGGACAGCACCACGACGGGGTGGGTACCTGGCGTTTGGTTGTCGTCGGAGCGGAAGGAGCGCCCTGCCGCCATCGGCACCCCGAGCACGTCGAAGTAGTTCTCGGACGTGAAGCCCACTTCCATCTGGTCCGGGCGGTCGGGTCCGATCGAATACGCCACGGTCGAAGAGCCGCCCCACGCCGCCAGGCCGGAGAAGGCGGAGGCACCCTCACGGTAGTATTCGAAGTCCGGATTTCCGAGTGATCCGCCCCGCTGATTGTCGTCCCACACCCGGTAGATCCGCACCAAGCGATCGGGCTCGGCCACATGCTCCGGCTGGAAGAAGAACACGGTGTCGACCAGCGAGAACACGGTGGTCGGCCCCCCGATGCCGAGTGCCATCACGCCGACAGCCATGGCCGCGAAGCCCGGCCGGCGCAGCAGAGATCGTAGTCCGAACCGCAGGTCCTGTACGAGATCGTGTCCCATCATCCTCCTCCTCGTCGTCGTCATCGTTGTCGTCGTAGCGCGGGGTCGTGCGTTGGCTGGTGTCGTTGCGTCGTGGGTGCCGCCGGGAGGTCGCGAAAGCGCCACCCGATAAGGCTCACGGCATCGCGCAGAAGCAGGCGCCGGGCCTCACCGCGTCCGAGCCGAGTCGTGCGTCTGCGGAGCGTTTGAAGCAGGTCACCGATCATCTCCTCCCGACGGTCCGCCGGAAGGACGAGCGTGAGGAAGGCGCGCAGCCACAGGGGGATGGCGGCTGGGCCCGGCTCGGATGGGTCGCCGTGCGGGTCAGGGCCGGGGCTGCCCCTGGACGGAGGGCGGTTCGCCGATGTCACCGCTCGGCTCGCGCCGGGGTGCCCCAGAGTTGCTCGCGGATCTGACGGCTACGGCGGAGAGCCTCTTCGCCCGCTTCGGTGAGCCCGTAGTGCCGCTTGGCGCGCCCCCCCCGCTCGGCGGTGGGTTCTCCGAGCCAAGAGTCCGAGTAGCCCTTCCGCTGCGCCCGGTCCATGACCGTGTAGATGGCGCCGAGCGCCACTTCGCGCTCAGCCTGATCTGCCAGGAGTTCCTGGATGTTCGCGCCGTGGGCGTCGGGTCCAAGCTGCCGGACCGCCAGGAGCACCACCTCTTCGAACTCGCCGAGTCGCTGGCCCTTCATGAGTGCTCCTGGGTGGTGGTGGGGGCGGTGAGTGGACTACGCGCGTGGCGTGGAACCCGTCCGGTGTGATTAATACTACAAAATGTAATGTAGGAGAAATGGAGATGGTGGGAAGGGGTGGGGCTGGGAAGGCCCGACCTGGGTCCGGGGTGAGCGTGGCGTGGCCGCTGCAAGCTTGGCAGACGGGTCAGAAAACTATACTATGATATAGTTATAGAGCTTACCGCTATAGGATTATGTAGCCATGAAGATCACGGAAGCACTGCCCGGTCCGGTGCTGGACCAGCTCGCGCGCATTGGCGAAGGGATCCGGATCGCGCGCATGCGGCGCCGCATGACCCAGAAAGACCTCGCTTCCCGTGTAGGCACGACGTTCCACACGATTCGCCGCATCGAGCAGGGAGCCCCTGGTACGGCGATCGGCTTCTATCTCAGGACGCTATGGGTGCTCGGGCTCTTCGAGGACGTGAACGTCCTCGCCGACCCCGCGCGCGACCGGGAGGGGCTCATCCGCGAAGCGTCGGAGCGGAACCGGATCGCGCGGCCGAAGGGGAGCTTGAGCCGTGACTTCTAGGGCCAGCACGTTCGTCTTCGTCCAGTTGCCCGGCGGAGTGAGCCCTGTGGTCGCGGCGCGCTACGAACTCGAACCGACCGCGGCGGGGCCGCTCGGGCGCCTCGTCTACGGACGCTCCTACCTGGAGCGCCCGGAATCCTTACCGCTCGATCCGGTGCACCTCCCGCTCAGCGAGGAGGAGTTCACGACCACGAAGATCGGCGGCATGTTCGGGGCGCTCCGCGACACGGCCCCGGACGCGTGGGGCCGCATGGTCCTCGAGCGTGGCCGACTTGGCCGGAACTGGACGGAGCTGGACTACCTGCTCGAAGCGTCCGACCAGCGGGTCGGCGCGCTGCGCTACGGCCCGCGAGCGGACGCGCCCACACCGCGGGACCGCGTCCACACGATGGAGGATCTCGAGCGCCTCGGTGAGGCGGCCGAGACGCTGCAGGCCGAGGCGGCCGGCGAGGCGACACCGCTACGGGCCGACGTTGCCGAGCTGCTCGACCCGAGCAGCGGTCTGGGCGGTGCCCGCCCCAAGGCATCGGTGGTGGACGAGCGCGGCCAGCTCTGGGTGGCGAAGCTCCCGGCCCGAGGGGATCGCCGGGTGAATGCCGTCACCGAGGGAGCGTATCTGGGCCTCGCCGCGCGGTGCGGAATCCACGTGCCGCGGAGACGCGTCGTGAACGTGGCTGGCCGGCCTACGATCCTTGTCGAGCGGTTCGACCAGGCACCGGCGCCCGAGGGGGAGACGCGGCGGTTCTACCTCAGCGCGCACACGCTCCTCGGCCTTGACGAGTCGGTCCTCGACCGGCGGAAATGGTCCTACCTCGAGCTCGCCCATCTGCTGCGCCGGATCTCGGACAAGCCTGAGGTCGACGTCATCGAACTGTTCCGGCGTATGGTCTTCAACGCGCTCGTGACCAACCTGGACGATCATCCCCGCAACCATGCGGTGATCGGCACGGCTACGGGCGGCTGGCGGCTCTCGCCCGCGTTCGATCTCGTCGCGTCGAGCGCCGCGAGCGCCGACAACCGCGAGCTCGCGATGATTTGCGGCGCTCTGCCCGGTCGGGAGCGCTGGGGGAGTCGCGCCAATCTCGTCTCGGGCTGTCGGCATTTCGGACTGACTCCCGACGAGGCTGCGTCGATGATCGACGAGGTCAAGGCGGTCGTCACTGCGTCCTGGCGGGCGGAGGTGCGGGCCCAGGGCGGTACAGATCAGGACTGCGAGAACATCGCTCATGCGATCGTCTACGAGGGTTTCGAGCTCGAGCCGTGATTGAACGATACTACGGGACGCCCCCTGGTCAAGATAAGGTCAAGGGGTCGCCGTCAGCCCCCTTTCGCGGGCGTGGTCCGGGCCTATCATGAGGACTCGGCCCTATCCCCGTCATTCCCTGGAAGCCCCGTGGAGAGAGTTCCGTGACCCGACGCGCATACAGGCTGGGCCTTTGTTTCGTCGCCCCACTCGCCGCAACTCTCGCCGCCGGAGCAGTCCTTCCGGGCGCCGCCGGGCAGGACGCCTCGGACCCCCCGACGCCTCTGGTCTTGCGGGGGGTCAACGTGGTGGACGGGGCGTCCGCGGAGCCCCGCATGGACGTCTCCATCGTGGTCGTCGACGGACGCATCAGAGAGATCGGTCCGCGGGGGGTCCAGGCCCCGCCCGGCGCCCGGGAGCTTCCCCTCGACGGGTACTGGGTGGTCCCGGGGTTGCTGGACGCCCACACGCATCTGAACACCCTCGACGCGGCCCGCCGCGCCCTGGAGTCCGGCGTCACGACGGTCCGCACGGCGGGCGTGGGCAGCTACGTCGACGTGGCGCTCCGGGAGGCGGTGCGGGAGGGCCGACTCGCCGGGCCCGACGTCTTGGCCACGGGGGTGTACGTGACCCCGGACATCGGCGACGGCGCGCTGGCCGACCCCCGGCTCGCCCAGTTCCTCGCCGACAGTGTGGACAGCGAGGAGGAACTCCGCCGCCTGGTGGCCGTCAATGCCGATCACGGCGTGGACTGGATCAAGACCCGGGCGACGGAGCGGGCCGGCACGCCGTCCACCGACCCCCGCGAGCAGGTCTACAGCGAGGACGAACTCCGGGCGGTGGTGGAGGAGGCGGCGCGGCACGGTCTCTTCGTGGCCGCCCACGCCCACGGGGAGGAGGGCATCGTGGCAGCGGTGCACGCCGGGGTGAAGAGCATCGAGCACGGCACCTACGCCTCGGACGCGACGCTTCGGCTCATGCGCGACCGGGGAACCGTCCTGGTGCCCACCCTCTCCTCCGTGCTTTCGTTTGGCCAGCCGGGCGACTACGCCGATCCGCGCCTCTTCCTGCGGGGCCAGCACCTGGCGCCCCGCCGCGTGGACATGGTGCGTCGGGCCCACGCTTTGGGGATCCCGATTGTGGTGGGCGTGGACACCGACTACGGGCCCGGGAGCACCGCCAGGGTCGCCCGGGCGGTGACGTTCATGGTGGAGGAACTGGACTTCGACCCCCTCTACGCCCTCCAGGCTGCGACCAGCCGCTCCGCCGAGCTACTCGGGGTGGCCGACCGTACGGGGAGGGTGGCCGAGGGGATGGAAGCCGACCTGCTCATCATCGACTCCAATCCCCTGGAGCGGGTGCGGACGCTTCAGGATCCGCTGGTCGTGATCTCGAACGGGTACGTGGTGCTGAACCGCCTGCCGTTCGCCCGGTAGGACGGGTCGTTGAGCTCGGAGCGGGCAGGGTCCGCACGGGCGGGGAGGCGCCGGTGAATCGACTCGGAGCGCGCCCTCAATCCGTCGCCGCTTTTCCGGCTGCCCGCGCCTCTCCCTTGAGTTTTCCCCCGCATCCGACGCAGGTTGAGGCGGAAGCCGTTCGTCCGAGCGGCTTTACGGAGATCCAGCAATGTATCCAGGGAGGAGTATCATGAAGATCAGGGAAATCCTCCGCAACAAAGGCCGAACCGTCGTCACGATCACAGGTGACCGAACGGTTCTCGAAGCCGTGGCGGTTCTGGTCGAGCACAACATCGGAAGCGTCGTCGTGGTCGAGGGGGACCGACCCAGGGGCATTCTCACGGAGCGAGACATCCTGCGTCTCACGGCCCGCTCCCCTGGCGAGCTCGACTCGATCCCGGTGGCGACGGCCATGACCTCGGAGGTGATCACCACCACCCCGGACCGGGACCTCACGGAAGTGATGGACGTCATGACCGGCAACAAGGTCCGCCACCTGCCCGTCGTCGAGGAGGGGCGTCTCACCGGCATCGTGTCCATCGGCGATGTCGTCAACGCCTGCCGGGTCTCGGCGGAAGAGGAGAACTCCCACCTCCGCCGGTACATCAACGTCACCGGCTGACCCCACCGGCGCCCGGAGCTCCAGGGAGCCAAGGAAGGGATGCGCCGCGAGCGTGCTTCCGTGAGGATACCGTCGGCCCCGCTGGCTGACAGTGGGGCGGGCCCAGTATCCCGGCGGCGGTCCCCGTTGAGGAGGCTGGCCTCCCTCGCTAACTTGTCTGGCTCCGGGCAATCCGCCCGACCCGGGGCCTGTAGCTCAGTTGGTTAGAGCGCACGCCTGATAAGCGTGAGGTCGGAAGTTCAAATCTTCCCAGGCCCATTGGACAAAACGCGTTGCCCTGCGGGACTCATTGGGGTCCCTTCGGGCAACGCGTTTTGCGGTTGGTTGGCGAGGTGTCTAGTAGGGGTGTCTACGGGGACTACGAGGCCTCGATCTCGCCGATGAACGCTGCGGCCGCCTCCACCCCCTCCGCCAGCGTGGCTACCGGCAACCCGAGCTCCGTTGCCAGTGCCGCGAAGGGCTCTTCCCAGGCCTCCGGCGGGTCCACGGCCGGAGGCCTGGCGTGGGTGCCGCGGGAAGCCCGCCCCCGACAACACGTCCTCGTTGCGAATCCACATAATCCGATGCTCCGCATAATGGTTACGGCAACGCTGCACGGGGTGACTCGACCCGAATACCTGATTGATCCCCTTCCTGAGCGCCTTGGAGCCATCGATGACGAACACCGTGGGGGGGCATCCGCAACGGGTGGATCGGAGACGCCGGCTCCTGACCTCCGTCAGTGCGGGGCGCTCGAGTTGCGTGTCTCAGAACTCACTCGACTTCTCGGTCGGTCCACGAGCGGCACTCCGCTACCAAATCCTCCCAATTCGTTGGCGGGCGACCCCGCTCCAGCATGGATCGAAACACGGCATAGGCATCGGTTCGTGCTCCACTTTTTCGCAAGGTTGAATCGTCGTTCAGCCATACGTATGCGACCATGGCAGGATCACTTGAGTATCGGAAGAAGAGCCTGAAGCGCTGGAAGAACTTGTCCCTCCGCCAGTGCCGGTGTCCCGACCCAAGAGTGCGACCCTGGCGGTAGCGATCTGCGCCGGGATCTTGAGGGATATCGCGTAAAGTGGCGTCCCGAACCGCAGCGAGTAGCTTCGCCGCCGGCGCCTGTCGATAATGTTCGGGATCCCGGTCGCGCAACCGCTCAACCTTTGCTTTCAGGTCCCGCCAGCGTTCCGCGAACCCTGGCCATACTAGCAGGTGGTGTCCATTCACGAGTAGCGGGCGCGCCCGGTTTCCCGCCGCCTCTAGGGATCGGTTTTCCATCAGGGAAGTTCAAACCCCTCGTCCAGCGCTATCTCCTTGTCGTACTCCACACCATCGAGAAGCTCGTCCAAACCCGCTACATCTTCTGTCGTGAAAGGCCGGAGAAGCTCTGGGTGTCGTGTGATCTGCTCCTGGAGAAACGCCAGGTACACGGGGAACACGGGGTCCTGGGTCTCGTCCTTCTCCTGTGAGCGCGTACGAATCAGGAGGCATCCTGGGGCAATAACATCCGCCTCCACGTCCCCCTCGCCAAACTCTGGATGGGACGTAAACAAGGCACTCTCAAGACGAATAGCCTTCGAGTTTCCCGTACGAGTAGCTCGACCTGTGTACGACATCGTTCCCTCCTGGGTGACTGACGTTAGTACAAGTGTACGTCCGCTGGCCAGGTGCGGTCAAGCGGTCTCCCGAGGAGGCACGGCTCTTCTACTACGAGTTCACCTCCACAGCACTGTGGCCCGTGCTCTTCTCCCTCCTGGACCGGGCCCGTTTCACCGGTGAGTCATGGGCCGCCTTACCGGCGGGTCAACGAGGCCTTCGCCGAGGCGACGTGCGAGGAGGCCGACCCGGGCGCGCTGGTATGGGTGAACGACTTCCACCTCATGCTCCCGGCGGGCCCAGCCCGCGACGGCCGGCCGAGGGCCGCGAGGCGGGCCCGCTTGTGGGGTTTCGCGTATCGTGGCTGGACTTCAAGCTCGGTCTACGCATGCTTCTGCGCTTCTCCGGCCTGACCCTGGTGGCGACTCTGGCCATTGGCTTCGTGATCATGCTTGGTGCCGGGACCTACGACTTCTTCGAGAAGCGGGTCAAGCAGATCACCATGGGTCTGGCCGGCGGGGCCCTCCTCCTCATCGTTCTTGGAGCGTGGTTTACACGCCAGGTATCGGTCTCGCCATCGACCACGCACGCCGTGATGTTCGTAGCCTAAACAAATTCGGTATTGATCGTTGACGCGTATCGAATGCTGTCCTGCCCGATCTCCTCTCAGCTTCTCGAGTCGAGGCTGGCGGGTCCGAGAGTACTCGCCTGGCGGCTCGCGCTCCGGGCCGCATCTTGGTCGCGCAGCAGAATTCCAAAGTTAGAGCGCGCGGCCGACTCCCGGAGAACCTTGCGTAGCCCGCTTTATGTAGTACATTGTACGACATGAAGACCGCAGCCGTGACCATCCGCCTCGATCCCAGCCTCGAGGAGCTCCTCGATGAGGTCTGTCGCGAAACCGGCCGATCACGCAGCGAGGTGGTGCGCGATGCACTCCGGCGACAGCTGACTCTCCGTCTTTTCGAGGAGGCGCGCCGCAAGGTCATTCCCTTCGCGGAGGCCCAAGGGGTCTACACTGACGAGGATGTCTTCAAGCTGATGTCGTGATCCGCGTCTGCCTGGACTCGAACGTCCTCGTGGCGGCCTTCGCCGCCCGTGGCCTCTGCTCGGACCTCTTGGCTCACGTTCTCAGCGAACAGCACTTGGTGATCCCCGACGTCGTGAGAGAGGAAACGCTTCGGGTGCTGTCCGCGAAGTTCAAGCTGTCCTCCGAAGCTTTGGAGTCCGTCACGGCGGTCCTGGACCGGTGCGAAGGGGCTTCGGCATCTCATGAGTCCAGCCCCATCCCAGTCCGAGACCCTGACGACGAGAGGATCCTGGCCGATACCGTGGCCGCAGGCGTCCAGATCCTCGTTACCGGCGACAAGGACCTGCTGGACGTCGCGGAACAGTCGCCGATCCCGATTCTGTCTCCTCGTGCTTTCATGATGCTGACCCGTGGGGGCGCACTCTAACAAGGGGTTTGCTGCTGACGCGGTAGGCTCGGAGGCTCCGGAGCCGTTCGCCTGGCGGCTCGCGCTCCGGGCCGCATCTTGGTCGCGCGGCAGAATTCCAAAGTTGGAGCGCTTCGTCTACTTCGAGTGCTTGCCGACTTTGGAAGCCGTTGACTTCCGGCGTCGTGAGGTCCGTGACTTGGTTCCGAGCTTTCGGGCGTTCTCCGGGTTGCGCGCTGCCTCGTCCACGATGCGAGCGAGCCAGGCATTCAGACTCTCCCCCTCTGCGGCCGCTGCGACCGTAGCTGCCCTGTGTAGCTCTGAGCCCAATCGGAGGTTCAACTTCCCGGAGAAGGGCCGCTCAGGTTCCTCGCCACGAGCCTCGCAAACCTCGAGATACTGGTCGATGGCTCGGCCCATGGACGCCTCAAGCGCCTCGACGGAGTCTCCTTCGAAGTAGATCTCATCCCGAAGATCGACCACATGCCCTGTGAACAGCCGGAGTTCCGGGTCGAACTCAAAAACCCCTGTGTATCCCTTGTAGTCGATCATCTCAGAACCTCGTCGTCATGTTCACAGGTGTCCCCGCCCCTCAAGGAAGCTCCGTACCCTCTTTACGAGGCCCCGACCGCACTCCCGGCGCGGATGCGGTCGGTCCACCGTGAGCTTGCGACCGTCGAGGACGAAGGTCACCGTGGAGCCACTGCCCTCGTACACCTCAGCGGCTAACTTCTTGAGTAGGCCTCCACCTTCGTCCAGTGGAGCCCAGCGTTGAGGCGCCAAATCTGGTCGAGTGTCACGTCCCCTGAGGTCACGGTACTATAATATGGTACCACGAGTCGAGGTCAAGGAGGTTCCGTGATCGTCCAGGGAAGCGCTCCGGGAGCAGGAACAACAAGAACCTCCCGGCCGACTTTTGTATGGCGCATCTTGGGCGTCGACTACGAGTTGGTATGGCGCGATTCGTTTAGGCCGTTCCGACCGCTCAGGAGGTAGAGTGAGGTTGGAGATTAGAACGGTCCTCTTCGATCTGGATGGAACACTCCTCGACCGCCGAGCCACCTTCCGCCTTCATCTTGAGGATCAGGTCCGGCGCCACCCAGGTTTATTCCAATCCGCCGACGGCGCTCGGTTCATCGAAACGCTCCTCGCCCTGGATGAGAACGGAACGCTGGATCGCCGGGAGTTCCATCGCAGGGTTGAGTCCGATTTCGGCCTACCCCCAGGGAGTGCATCCGTACTCCACTCTGACTTCGAGTCGAGATTCCCCGAGCAGTGCGTTCCGATGGCTGGACTCGTCGAGACACTTGAGGCCCTGCGTGCGCACGGCATCCCCCTGGGGATCATCACCAATGGACGGGCGCTGATCCAAGATCGGAAGATCGACGGACTGGGCATCCGGCACTACTTCGCGACGGTGGTGATCTCGGACTCGGTCGGGATCCGGAAGCCAGACCGCCGGATTTTCGACCATGCCCTCCAGGCCCTGGGCGCACCAGCGGCTTCGACGGCCTATGTCGGCGACAACCCGGAGCCAGATATCCGGGGAGCTCGGGCGGTGGGGATGATCGCGATCTGGCAGCGGGACCCGTTTTGGGAGCCGCCGGCTGAAGCTGATCTTATCATTGAAGAACTGTCCGACCTGGTCCGGATTGTCGTAGGAGAGAGCGGTGTGCTCGATCTCGACGGGCCGCTCACGTAGCAAAACTGCCATCGGTTGGAGTGCGTGAACGTAGGCCGTTCAGGGCAACCAACGGAGACGCGTTGTTGTCGAAAGAAGTATGCGACCACTCTTCCTCCGTGTCGTTATGCTGCTTGCGAGCCTGGCCGCGTGTGATGGCGGGGCCTCGTCCTCCTCGGTTGTCGAACGCACGGTGTCCGGCGACACCACCACCGTTGTCGTCCCGCTGGATGCCGCCACCGGGGCCACCCGACTTGATTCTCTCCTCATACTGTGGCGGGACCCATCCCTTTCCCGCCCGCAGGGGCTCATCCAGTTGGGCAGCAGGCTTGTGATCAACGACCGCACAAGGCTGCATCTCGTCGGGTCGGATGGCTCGGACCCTGTTGCAGTCGGTCGGGAGGGTGAGGGCCCTGGAGAGTTCGGTGCGGTTTCGGCGATCGGTGCATGGGGTGACACCCTTGCCGCTCTGGATCCCAGGAATCGACGGTTCGTCCTGTTCAATGGGAATGGGAAGTTGGAGGGTACGCACCCGTTGGTTCGGATTCCGGACTTCATCAATCCGCGAGCGGACGGGACTCCTCTGGTCGGCAGCGACGACGGGGTGTTGGTGGTGCAAAACGAGGTGTTCCGAACGGACCGGATCACAAGAGTCGCATTGGTGTGGCACCCCCTCGGTGTCGGAGAGCCGCGGGTCCTGCGAACCTGGGATCACATCGAGTGGGTTTCCGCCGGCCAGATGATCGTTCCGAGGGTGAGCAACGGCCCCGTGGGCCTGGTAGCCGTGAGCGTCGACGGCAGAGTGGCTTGGGGCGACGGCCAAGCGTACGAGGTTCTTATAGAGAGCGTAGCGGAACCCTCGGTACTGAAGCTGGTTCGCGAGAGTACACGCGTTCGAGTCACGCCAGGAGCTCGAAGCACCGCGAGAACAGACTCTGATATGGAAGAGGAGTTGGCATCGCTACTCCAAGCTGGCATGGCGGAGCAGGAGTACGCGGAGTTCTTCCCCAGCTTCGATCGGATGCTGTTTGGAGTGGACGGACGTCTCTGGGTGCGCACACTTGGTGCCGACGCTCCAGATGTGAATCCTTTTTTTGCGAGACGAGAAGATGAACCGGCTGAGCGTCGCTGGGAGTCCTTCGACTCGGTCGGCGAGCCCGCGGGAGGCCTTCTCGTCCCACGGGAGTTCACGCCCTACGTATTCGATGAAGCCAGCGCTACCGGGATCTTGGAGACTGAGTCGGGAGAACTGGTGCTTGCCAAGGCTTTCTGGACCGCGCGCTGACTGTCAGTTTCTCCAGCCGCGTGAGTCCGGCCATGGCGTCACTTGGCTCTTTGGTCCAATGTGCTGACGTCGTCCGATGGGTTACGACTTCCCCCGACCCGGCGTTCGGACCTGAGCCGAACTAGCTGGACGTTCCGATGAGCCGCCCCAATCTCGAAATCCTCGCGTACGAAGCGACACCCCTCGGTGACCTCTGCCTGCGTCGCCGCGAACTACTCTCTCGGCCGGGCACCGTGATCACCGAGATCACCCTCGATCATCAGCTCCTGATGAGCAGCCACAACACGGTGTCCGAACGGGCTCTGGCTACCGAGGCGTTGACGCGTCACCCCGGGGACGACTTATCTGTGCTCGTGGCGGGGTTGGGCCTTGGCTACACCGCGGCCGCCGTGCTGAAGTCCGAGCGTGTGAAACGGGTCGAGGTGATCGAACTCTTGCCCGCGGTGGTCGGGTTCGTGACCGAAGGCTTGGTACCGCTCTCGTCAGAGTTGCTTGGCGACGCCCGCTTCGGCGTGCGCCAAGGCGACGCATACTCGATGCTCGAAGGGGAGGTCACTCAACCGTGGGACCTCCTACTCATCGACGTCGACCATTCTCCAGACGATCATCTCGGAGCCGGTAACGGGTCGTTCTACACGCAATCCGGACTCGAGCGCGCGAAGCGTCACCTTGCGCCAGGCGGGATATTGGCCGTCTGGTCGTACGCGGACAGCTCGCCGTTCGTTGACGCGTTGCGCGCGGCCTTCGGTGTCGTCGAGGTTGTTCGGGTGAGCTACGTCAACGACCTGGTCGATGAGGAGCACACTGACTGGCTCTTCCTCGCCGGAGACGACTAACAGGGGGCGACCTCGGGGGGTCGAGCATTGTAGTCGCGCAGCAAAGTTCGAAGGAAGGCGACACTTCCCACAACCGCAGCGCAGGAGTAGCCTTGGCGTCTCACCTTGAGGTACTCGTTGGCCTAGACGTGTCGGACGAGGTCGCCTACTCCACATACCGTGAGGGGATGATGCCGATCCTCGACTCCTATGGCGGGGGCTTCGGCTACGACTTCCGGATTTCTGAGGTTCTGAAGTCGGAGTCTCGTGTCGAGATCAATCGCGTTTTCACGATCAGATTTCCGGATGAAGAGGCGATGAAATGCTTCTTCGAGGATCCGTCCTACCTGGACGTAAAGGGACGATTCTTTGCGCCCAGCGTCCGGGGCACTGAAATCATTTCGCAGTATCGAGTTGAGTCCGACGCGTAGCCCGACCGAGCATTGTAGGCGCGCAGCAGAATCCCAAGGAAGGTAGAGTAGCCTCGGAGGTGTGATGTGGTCACATACCTGTTTTCTGCGATCGGCTACGTCCTCATGGAGGCCGCGCTCCACCCCGCGATTCGACGGGTGTGGGACGCATGAAGCCATCGCCTAGTACCGACGTTTGCAGAATGTACGAAGCGTCTGCGGACTCGTACGCGGAAATGATGGACCAGGAAATCAACCTCCCGGTCTATTCCGACGTGCTGGGTCGACTCGATGCCCGCATCGCGAACAAGCCGGGCACATTGATCGATACGGCGTGTGGTTCGGGGCACATGCTGTCCATGTACCATGAGCGCTATGACCCAACTCGACCGCTCCTGGGCATCGACCTGTCGCCGAGCATGGTTGCCATCGCGCGCGAACGGCTTGGACCTGACGGCGAAGTGTTGGTCTGCGACATGCGCCACCTGTCTACGGTGGAATCGGACTCCGCCATGGGTGTGGTGAACTTCTTCGCCGTTCATCACCTTGACCCGGAAGGGCTGCACAGGGCCCTCGGAGAGTGGTACCGAGTCGTGCGGTGTGGCGGGCAGTTGGTGATCGCGGCCTGGGAGGGGGAGGGCATGATCGACTACGGAGACGAGTCCGACATCGTGGCTCTCAGATACCGCGGCAGTGAGTTGACAGCGTGGGCTGAGGAGGTCGGGTTCGAAGTCACGCGATGCGTCATCGAGCCCGTAGAGGAATTCCCGATGGACGCGGTCTATCTTGAAGCCGTGAGGAACTGAGCGGACAAAGTCAGCGCGTGGTCTTTGGGTATGGTGGACCGACAGGTCCGCAACGGAATTCCGGGGTAGTTGAGCGGAGGTCGGAGTGGCGGGAAGACGTCGGCTGCGGGTAATTGCGCTATTCGTCGGCGCCTACTCACCCGACTCCGCTGCGAATCCCCGCTCATGTTCGATGGTTGTGGGCGCTCGACCAGGGGTATACCACGGATCCGGAGCGATGTGCAACGCTGTTTCACTGGCTCCAGCGGGGGATGGGAGGCTAGCGCGCCCGCCCCGCGAGATGCTTCTTCATCGGTTCCCAGTACATCGTGTGCCACCCGCCGTCGATGTGCTCCTTGGCGTCCGTCGGCACGCCCGCGTGATCCAACACGAGTCGGGTGCCGTCGCCTTCGGGCTTGAGCTCCATGCGCACGAGTGAGTATTGCCCGGGCTCCCAGTTGGCGACTCTCCACGCCTGCACGATGAGCGCGTCCCGACCGATTTCGATATTCCGTCCGCTGATCTGGCCGCTGTGGCAGGAGAATGCGTCCCCGTCGCCAGCCCCGATTTCGGCCGGGCCTCCTGTGAATGCGGTGTGCTCAGCGCTGTCCATGTACGCCTTGAAAACACGGTGAGGGGGTGCGTCCAGAAGGACTTCTTGGTGGATGTGGCCCGTCATGGTATCGCCTGGAGAAGGATGTGTTGAAAATACTTAACCAAAAGGTTAAGTCTTAGACATGATCGCGTCAATCAACCCGCCCCGGCCGAAGCCCGTCCTCAACGACGACCACCTGGATCAGGTGCTCGGGGCGCTGGCCGACCGTACTCGCCGAGGCATGCTGGAGCGCCTCTCGGTGGGGCCCGCCATCGTGACGGAGTTGGCCGAGCCCTTCGACATGTCGCTTCCCGCTGTCTCCAAGCACCTGAAGATCTTGGAGCGCGCTGGCCTCGTGGAGCGGGTCAAGGAGGGGAGGACCCATCTGTGCTCCATGCGCCCCGAAGCGTATGAAAACGTCGAGGCCTGGCTCCGTTTCTACCGGACGTTCTGGGAGGGCACGCTGGAGTCCCTGGCCGCGTTCGCAGAAGGCGAGGAAGGGGGGGAGGTGTGATGCAAGGGGAGGGTGGGGGCAGGGATGCTTTCGACGGCGACGATCATCCGGACGGCGACGATTTCGACGGGGACTCTTTCGACGAAGAGGGCTCTGCCGACCTGGTTGTCCGGCGCTTCATCGCCTCAGATCCCACTCGGCTCTTCCGTTTCTGGACCGAGCCCGAGAGTCTGCGCCGCTGGTGGGGGCCGAAGGGTGTGACGTGCCCCGCCGCCCAGATTGATCTCCAGCCCGGCGGTTCCTACACCATCGACAATCTCCTCCCGGACGGGAGCGTGATCCGCATCTCCGGGGAGTTCGAACGCGTGGATCCGCCGCACGAGTTGGTCTTCTCGTGGCGGGTCTCCGCAGGCGATGCCTCCCCACCCCAGTCCCGCCAGCGCGTGACCGTGCGCTTCGAGACCGCGGCGGGCGGCACCGATGTTGTCGTTCGCCACCAGCGCATCCCTGACGAGGCGACTCGGGTGAACCACCGGGAGGGCTGGATCGGTTGCCTCGAGGGACTGGAGCGCTACGCTGGTACCGAAGGATCGGCCTGACCGAAAGCGCGTGCCTTGCCGCTGGCTCGTGAGGGCGACTCCGTGTGGCGGCGGCCCAGCACCTTGAGCCGGCTGCCTCCTCCTTGCACCGCACTGCTTGGAACGGCATCCTAGCCGCCCAGCAGTACTTCCCAGAAGCCAAGGGCGAACCCGGAGACAGCGATGCGACACCGGTTCAGCGGTTTCGGACGTGCAGGGGCGGCGGTCCTCACCGTGATAGCTGCTGGCGCGTGCGGAAGTGAATCGCCTACGACCGGATGGCGATCCATCGTCGACACGAGTGGCTCCGTGGTCCGGGTGGTCAATACCGCACCGAGTGATGGTGCCGGTCCCACGATGACGGCGGAGGTCGAGCTTCGGGTCGGGACCGTCGAGGGAAACGGACCGGATGCTTTCGGCCGGATCCGGTCCGTTGCGGTCCTCGAGGACGGGCGCTTCGCCGTGGCGGATGCTCAGGCAGAGGAGGTTCGGCTCTTCGACCGAAACGGCCGGCATCTCGTCACCTTCGGAGGGAAGGGCGAGGGCCCCGGCGAACTGATGGGAATGCAAGGCGTTCACACCGACCACCAGGGGCTGCTGAGAGTCGCCGAGCAGGGAAACGCGAGGCTTTCGGTGTTTCACGCCGACAGCGGATTCGTCACCTCCTATCCGCTCCGACTGTTCAGCTACTCGTTCGCGGGCCCGTGGAGCGCGGCGATCGATGAGGTGGGCCGAACGATGGTGGCGTCGTCGGGTCAGTACGGTGAAGGGCGGTTCTGGAACATGCTCCGCGTCTACGACCGGACCATGACCCAGGTGGACTCGATCCCCTATGACGAATACACCGACGATGCAGAGGACGAGGAGCCAGAGGGAGCGTGGCGGATCACGCTGGCGCGGGGGTGGACATACGCCCAGATCCCTTTCTACGCGTTCTACGCGCGGCCGTATGCGGTACTCACATCGACGGGAGAGTTCTGGAGCACTTCTTCCGGAGCGGGCCAGCTCGAGATCGCACGCTGGACGCCTCCCGGCGACACATCGCTGATCGTCATCAGCGAACGCGCGACACTCCCCGTCACGAGGAGTGAGCGTGACTCGGCGATGACGGCACTGAGGGCCAGTCTGTCCGAGTGGGTGACCGATGTGCCGGCGCTGGATCCGTCGAGGGTTCCCGGGAGCAAGCCGCCACTGTATGGCTTGGCTCTCGACGACCACGGACGCGTATGGGCCCTGATTACCGATTTCGACGCCGATACGACCGTGTACGACGTGTTCGGTCCCGAGGGGCGTCACTCCGAGAGTGTCGTTCTCCGATTCCCGGTCGACCAGTGGATTCCGCCGGTGATACGCGGCGATACGGTGTGGGCGGTCTCGACCGACGACCTGGACGTCCAGTATGTGGTCCGGGCGCGCCTGCGCCGTCCCGTCACGTGAGGGAGGTCGCCCCTGGGGCCTCTTCCGGTCTCACGCTGATCGACCCCCGGTGCCACATTCCTTCTCACATCTCTCTTTGCTTCCGCTCTCCCGTCCGCCGCCTCGCATGCCCCCTCCGCTCTCCCTCGGTATCGTCGATCAGTCCCCCGTTCCCAACGGGAGCAACGCGGGTGAGGCCTTCCGAGCGACGCTGGACCTGGCCGCCCTGTGCGACCGCCTCGGATACCATCGTTATTGGCTGGCGGAGCACCACAGCACGAATTCGTTCGCCGGATCCGCGCCCGAGGTGCTTATCGGACGGGTGGCCTCCGTCACCGAACGCATCCGGGTTGGTTCGGGCGGGGTCATGCTCACCCACTACTCCCCGTACAAGGTGGCCGAGCAGTTCCGCGTGCTGGAAACGCTCTTTCCCGGGCGCATCGATCTGGGCGTCGGCCGCGCGCCCGGCGGGACGGGTGGGGCGGCGGCGGCGCTGCGATGGGGCCGCCCTGGCATCCCGGTCGAACGTTTTTCCGAGCAGTTGGCTGAGCTGATCGGCTGGGTGGGCGAGCGCTTCCCGGACGACCACCCCTGGCGCAGAGTGCGGGCCACACCGAGGGGGACCGACTTACCCGAAATCTGGGTCCTGGGGTCGGGCGGCGGTACGGCGGACGTGGCGGCGGCCGCGGGGAGTGGTTACTCGTTCGCCCAGTTCATCGCCGGCATCGACGGCGCGGAGGCGGTTGCGCGGTATCGACGGGCGTTCCGGTCGGGCGCGCTCAGTTCGCCCCACGCCCACGTGGCGGTCGGCGTCGTGTGCGCCGAAAGCCGCGAGGAAGCGCTGCGGCTATCGCTCAGCACCCATCTGTGGCGCATGCGCATCATTCGGGGAATTGATCGCGGTATCCCCTCGCCCGAGGAGGCTGAACGTGAGTTTGCCGACGCTGGTATCCCCCTGCAGTCGCTCCACGGGGAAGGAAAGGCGGTGGTCGGCGATCCCGACGAGGTCCGCCGCGAGTTGATCGCTCTGGCTGAGCGCTACGGCGTCGACGAGGTGATGACTGTCACGGTCACGCACGACCTGGCGGCGCGGCGGCGGTCGTACGAGTTGCTTGCCGACGTGATGGGGTTGGGCGCGTAGAGAGCGGTAGGGCGGCGCGTGCAGCTCTATACAAGCGGCCCGCTGGGTGGAGCAGGCCCTTTACAGGGTCCCTCCAATTGATATTATGCAGTATGCATACTATTTCGGAGGACAGATGACCACCCGACGTCCGCTCAAGCCGACGCACCACATCGTGCTGCTGCTGCTGGCGGAGGAGCCGACCTATGGAGTGGCGCTTCTCGAGCGCCTCGAGGAGCGCACGGCCGGTGCCATCAGCCTCAACGCGGGGTCGCTCTATCGGACCATCGCCGTCCTTGTTTCAGACGGGTTGGTGCAACCACTCGAAGAGAACTCACGGCCGGATGGCGCCGGGGCGCCGCGCAAGCTGTATGGGATCACCGAACGCGGTATGGTTGCGCTGAGGGCGGAAGCGAGTCGACAGGCGGAGCTTCTCGAGATGGCTCGGGAGCTCGACCTGCTTGAAGACCCTTCGTGATGAAGCGAGCGACGGCCCTCGAGGCGCTGCTCTGGCTCTATCCGCCGTCGCACCGACGGCTCTACGGCCAGGAGATGATCAATGTGGCCCGCCACCGCATCGACAGGGCGGGTGGTGGCCTCGTGTCGAAGCTGGCGGCTGCAGGGGGCCTGGTGCGAGGTGCGGCAGGCGTTTGGAAAGACCAACTGGGGAGGAAAATGGCGGGCGTGGGCAGAGGGTGGGGACTCGACGTGCGGTTCGTGGCGAGGTCCTTGTGGCGGTCGCGGGGCTACGTGCTCACGACTCTCGTGGTTCTTGCGGCCGCGGTCGCCGCGAACGCGACGGTGTTCAGCTACGTGCGCGGCACGCTCATGACCGAACCGTCCTATCCCGATGCGGAGTCGGTCCTGGTCGTGTGGGGCAGCAACGTCGCAAACGGCCAACTCCGCGACGTGGTCTCCGGTCCCAACTTCATCGACCTGCAGCGGCGCTCGTCAACGTTCGAGAAATTGGCCGCATTGCACGAGGACGGCGCGTACGTTCTGGTGAACGGCCGGCCCGAGGTCATCTCGGCGCTCGAGGTCTCGGTGGACTTCTTTGACATCGTCCGGGTCGTGCCCGCGATGGGACGCGTTTTCGACACGCGCGATCGGATGTCGGGCGAGGCCGAAACGGTGGTCATCACCCACGGCTTCTGGCGCGACCGACTGGGTGCCGACCCGGGCATCATCGGACGTCCGCTCGACTTCGAAGGTGACCCGCGAACGGTCATCGGTGTGCTGCCGGAGGGATTCGAGTTCATCCAGCCGGTGTCGCTGTTCATACCGCTGCACGACGACGAGCTTGCCGTGGACGAGCGAATGCGCATTCACTACCACCTGATCGGTCGCCTGCGGCCTGGGGCCTCACTGGCGGACGGATCCCGGGAGTTGGGAGTGATCGCCGGCGAACTCGCTGCCGAGTACCCAGCCTTCACGGGCTGGGGCTTCCTGGCGGAGCCACTCCACGACGTTTCCGTGGCCGCGGTCCGCCCGGTCATTCTCATACTGACTGTGACGGTTGGGCTCGTGCTGGTCGTGGCCCTCGTGAACCTCGCGACGCTCTTTCGTATACGGGCCCACACCCGCGCGGCCGAAATCAGCGTCCGGGCTGCGCTCGGGGCCGGTCGTGCGCGGCTCATCCGTGTGCTGGCCTTGGAGACCACGGGCCTTTCGGCTCTTGGGGCTGCAGCCGGGCTGGCGGTGACGCCGTTCATTCTGGCGTACGTGGCCCAACTCGTTCCCGCGTGGATTACGATTCCGCAGTCCGCAGTCCGTGTCCCCGTGCTCGTGGCGGTGCTCGACCGGCCAGTCGCCATGGTCGCGTTCGCCGGTGCGGTACTCGGGGCCCTCCTGCTGACCGTGCCCGGTGTCGTGTCCACCTTGAGGGTGTCCAACAACCTGACAGGTGGCTCGGGGCGTCGCGTTCACGGACCAATGCGCAGCATGCGGGTGCTCGTTGGCGTCGAGTTGGTGGTTGCAACCGTGCTGTGCGTGGGTGCGGCTCTCACCGCCCGTAGCGCCGCCCACCTTCTTTCTGAAGAGGTTGGCATCAATGCCGACGGCCTGCTGACCCTCTACTTCGGGGACGTGTGGGGGCTCGATGCCGAGGGCAAGGTCCAGTATTTCCGTGAGGCGGTGGACGCGGTGGAGGGCGTACCAGGGGTGGTGAGCGCGGGAGTGATCGACTACGTCGACTTCCGGGCGGAAGACGACTACGCACATGTGTACCTGCTCGACCGTTCGTTCGAGCCCGTCTTCGACATGCGAGAGGAGTGGAGGCGGGTCGACACGGGGCTCTTCGAGACCGCTGGGATGAGGATGGTGGCCGGGCGTGGCTTTGAGGAGCTGGACTTCCAGAACACACCGCGGACCGCCGTCGTGAACGAGGCTTTCGCCACGAAGCATTATCCGGGGCGGAGCCCGGTCGGCGAGTACCTCAGCACCCACGACGACGCGTACCGCGACATGGAGATCGTCGGTATCGTGGCGGACGTACGCTCGCTCGGCCCGGCGTCACCTCCTCCTCCGATGCTGTACGTGCCAAACCATGGATCCCCCCGAGGCACCCAGGGGATGTACGTCAGAGTCGCCGGTGCGCCGATGTCGGTCGCCGGTGCCGTGCGGGAAGCGATCTGGTCGGTCGATCCGAGCCAGCCCATTCAGGCCGCGCAGCCGATGGCCGGGCTCGTGGACTCCTGGGTCGCTATTCCCAGGGCGACTCGGCTGTTGGTCTTTGCCCTCGCGACGCTCGCGTGGCTGCTGTCCGCCGTGGGGGTATTCGGGGTCGTTTCCTACGTGGTCCGAACCCGTCGTTCTGAAATGGGAATCCGGCTCGCGTTGGGCGCGTCCCCCAAGCGGCTGAGGTCCGACCTCTTACGTACGATTTCACCCGTGGTCGTGGTGGGAGTAGGGATCGGATTGACACTCGGGGTCCTCGGCGCCCGCGCTGCCGCGACCATCCTCTATTCTGTGAGCCCGGCTGACACGCTGTCTCTGCTGTCGGCGCTGTTGGCCATGTGCGTGGCTGCCTTCCTCGCGGCGTATGTGCCGGCCTGCCGGGTGGGAAGGGTCGATCCCGCAGAGGTTATTCGCGCCGAGTAGGTTGTGGGGCGATCCTCGGCCATTCGGGCGAGGGCCAGTGAACCGGCCGCCGTTCCCGCGCCGGCGGCTGAGAAGATCGGACCCAGGACCAGCAGGTTCGACAGGAAAGCGGGGTCCTCGATCAGGGCGACGGCCAGAACGAAGATCGCGGCGAGTAAGAGGCCGCCTGCCGCCCCCCACCCCGCGAAGCGAAGCAAGGACATCTGATAAAGAACACTGTCGGAACCGCCAGGCCAAGGAGATGGCGCGACCCGGGGGATGATCGCCATTCTCCGAGTTCAACGCTCACCCCTATTCGTGTCCGTCGGAGGTCAGAACATGATGAAAAAGCGCCCGCTTCAAGCCGCCCTGATGCTCCTTGCCCTGGCCGGGTGCGTGGCCAGCGAGGCGGACAACTCCGAGGCGGACAACTCCGAGGTGGACGCCGCCGACCATGACCCCGCCCTTCTCGAGGCGGCGTTGGAAGACATCCGGCGCGGGTGGGAGGAGGGGAGCGGTGAGCCCTTCTTCACCCACTTCCTCGACTGGGACGGCGCACGGTATTTCGAGGGCGGCGGGCAGAATCTTGGCCTACAGGATCTCGTTGAAAACCACGTGGAGCCCGAGGCCGAGTTGGGCCTTCAGTTGGCCTTCTCGAACATCCAGACCCACTTCGAGGGAAACTTCGCGTGGGCCGTGGTCGACACGGATATTCAACTGACGACCGCCGACGGGCGCGACATCCACAACCAGGGTCATGGCACGTACCTCTTCCGGTGGGTGGACGGTGCGTGGAAGGTCGTGCACACGCAGTCGGCCAGCTCGCCGGTGAGGACCGGCGCGCCAGGGGCGGATTGAAGGTCGGTCGGGCCGGGTGGCAGGCGTAGGCTCCTGACCGTCTGCTCCCAGAAAATGGCCGCTGCCCAGCCTACCTGCCGGACCTGGCCGCGTACTTCTTGACAACGTAATAGGCAGGCTTGGGACGATGGGTCTCCCTGCTGATCAGCCCGCTTTCGGCATAGGCCGACGGCGTTCCGAACTCGTTCAACTCCTCCGGCTCCACCAACTTGAAGTAGTAGATTTCGGTCACGTCCAACGCCATCAGCGTGCTCAGGTATACTTCGACGCGCTCCGTGTGGTGGTCGTCGTCGCGTGATTCGCTCTTGGCGTCCGGACCCCCGAACTCGGTTAGCACGATGGGGATGTCACGCTTCGCCCTGGGCAACACATGGGTCCGTAAGGCGTCGAGATAGACGTTCCAGTTCTTGGGGTCGAAGTAGAGGTGCTGGTCCACCATGTCGTAGCGCCCGTAATGGAAGACGTGGGTCAGGCGCTCCATCTTGGCCGCGAAGGCTGAGCCCTTGCAGTAGGCATCGCGTCTCCGGGCGAGCCCAGCGGAGGTGGCGCTCGAGCGGTGCCCAGTCGAAGCTTCCGCGCTCGGGCTCGATGAGATTCCAGCGCACGCTGAGTCGCGCGCGCTGCACGCCCAGTTCCTCGAAGTGTCGAGCTGACCGAGTCCGCTCGGCGCTTGTCCCGACCGGGGAAAAGCGATCCCGAGTTCGGGGCCCGAGCCGACGACCGGACGGGACAGCGGGACGGGCTCGACGCGGTGCCATGCCCCCAATCTGAGGTCGGGGGCGCCGAGGTCGCGGAGCATGAGCTCGAAGGTCGGTTTCTGGCCTTCGTCGCTACATTCCGTGCGGGGCCCGGCGATGGTAACCGCAGGCCGACGGAGGGAATTCTCGGGGCCGCTCCCGAACAGGATCACCGCGTAGCTGCTATCGGGGCAGCGGTTCGACTCCCGATGCCAGAGCATGCGCACGCCATCGATGATGTACACCCGGTTGACCCGGTCCGCGCACTGCGCGCCAGTGATGCGCGCCACCAATCTATTCTATCGAGAGCCAGCGGCGCTCCCTGCGCCATGGCGAGCGTCGGGATACCCAGCGTGAGGGTGAGCACGACCAGCATGAGTCCCCCAGGGGCACCCTTCCGTCGGGCCGCCGCATCTCGACATGAGCTCGGGCTTCTCGTCACACACGCGGTCGCGCGTTCTCGATCGGTTGTTCACTCGATTCTCCGGGAAGGTCCGGTGCACTGACGAGAGGATGGGTAGGGACCCCGGATCGTTATGCCTCGTCGGAGGAGGCGGGGGGTCGACGACCCGGACACGGTCCTGGGCCGCGAGAGTGCCGGAGGAGGCCGTGCCACCGGGCACGTTTTCTTCTTGACCTGACCGCGACCGGGCCTTATCGAGAGATCCGAGGCGTCTGACGTGTCCCCCCCCACTGGAGGGCTGTCGTGGATCGAGAACAGGCCCTCCTACAGCTGGTCGGCGACGTCTACGCCGCAGGCTTCGGTGCGGTCTCGTGGGACCGCGTCACGTACCAGGTGCGTGACCTCCTGGGGTGCTCGGTAGTGGCGATCCATGCCGACGACCCGATCAGCGGTGAGGGCCTGGTGCTCTCCAACCCGGGGCTGGATCCCGACGAGGCGGCCAAGTACGAGGCGTACTACATCAGCCAAAACCCCTGGCTGGCCCGGGCTGCTTCGGTCGTCAGCACCGGAACCCTCTTCCACGGAGAGGACCTGGTTCCACAGCGCGAACTCCGCCGGTCGGAGTACTACAACGACTTCGCGCGACCCAACGCAATCGACCGTGCGCTGGCCGTGTGCCTGCACTGCGAGCCCGATCTCATCGCGTTCTTCAGCCTCTTCAAGCCGCCGGACCGGGAGGCCTTCTCCGAGGACGAGGTCGAGATCGTCCGCCTCCTGAGCCCTCACCTAAGACGGGCGGCGTCAGCGAGCCGTACCTTTCAGCTTCTGCGGGGCGAGCGGCGGCTGGCCCTGGAAGCGCTGGACCTGCTGCCGCGTGGGGTGGCCCTCCTCGATGCGGTGGGTCAGGTGGTCTTCATCAACCGGCAGATGCACTCCATCCTGTTCGACGACGACGGGATCTTCATCTCTGGAGGCAGACTACGGTTCTCGGACAGCCCTAGCCAGAAGACCTTCGCCTCCCTCCTCGGCCGTCCCCGACTGGACGCTAGCGGCGGCGCTCGGCGGGTGCCCCGGCCCTCGTACGGCTCGCCGTACGAGGTGGTTCTCACGCCCCTGCCGGGATCGGACGGGAGGTCCGCTTTCGCTCCACTCGAGGGGCGACGGGGATGGCTCCTTCTGGTCGTCGACCCAGACCTCCGACGTCGGCGACCGCTGGGGCGGCTCAAGCGGATCTATGGGCTCACCGATGCCGAAGCCCACGTGGCGGATCTTCTGGCTGCCGGAAGGACCGTTCGCCAGGTGGCTGGGATTCGGGGCACCAGCGTCAACACGATCAAGAGTCAGGCCCGTGCAGTCTACGGCAAGACCCGAGTGAGCAGCCGGGCCGAGCTGGTCGGTCGATTGAGTGAACTGGAGGTAGGCGCAGGGCTCGAATGAGTCGTGGTGTCGTGGCGCGTCACCCGTTCGGGTGATGCGGGCTCCAGGGCCGAGAACGTAGGGTGGAAGTGGTACGGATCGGCCATCCCCCCGTGAGGAGCCCCCATGATGTACACGTTCATTCACAGCATCCAGACAGGTGCGTCTCTGTCGACTCGTCTCCTCGCGGTCGCACTGGTGCCTTGGGCGGCCGGGTGTATGGAGGCCAGCGTGACGGAGCCGGTCGGTCGGGATCTTCCTCGGTATGAGTCTGCTCCGACCGTGGCCTCGGTCTCGCCCGCGACCCTCGCGTACGACCTGAGGGAGGCCTGGAGCGACGCCGACAACCCGAATGGGCCGTGGTCGGTCTACGCAGGTGACGTCCTGCTGAGTCCCGTGTCGGATCTGTCCTCGACGGGGATCGATGGCTGGCCCACCGCTCAGCCAGGCTTTTCCGGGCAGCCGGTCCTCGGCGACATCACTCCGGTCTGGTTTCGGGCCGTCGTCCCCCTGGCGAACGGCGATCCCGACTACGAGATCGGTGACATCGTGACCCACACCAGCCGTCCGGGGGTGCCGAACTCCAACCTCCGCTGGACCAGCGAGTTGGATGGGTTGATCGACATCTCCGGCAGCGTATGGGCTGCTCGCGAGTTCGGCCGGACGAATGACTGGTTCCTGTACCACAACGACCAGCTCCTGACGAGCGGCACGGTCGCCAGCGGTGACCCCTACGACCGGGAGAACCCCTTTCACCTCGACACGGGGTCGGGAGGCGCGGCTCCCTTGACGTTTGTCACCGTGTCGGTCGGGGATGTGCTCAAGCTCGAGTTCGAACAGAAGTTCGGGTTCGGCGAGGACTACGTGGGGGTCGACCTCACGATTTCCGTTGCGGCGCCCACCACGATGGATGACTGCAAGAACGGTGGCTGGAAGCTCTTCGGCTTCCGCAACTACGGCCAGTGCGTTCGCTCGGTGGCCTCGGATGGGGCCGGAGGGGGCAAGGTCGCCGTTTGCCACCTCCACGATGGGGGCGCCTATCAACTCATCGAGGTTTCGCAGAATGCGCTTCCCGCCCATTTCCAGCACGGAGATGGCGTTCCCGGAGCCGAGGCTCCGAATGGAGGCGGCGTGTTCGACGACGGCTGTGCGCTGGTGGAGCAGGGCGTCTCGTACGCCTTTGAGTTCCAGGTTACGACCAGCCGGTACTTCGGCAGCGATCCGACAATTGAGGCTGCCTTGCCAGCCCCCGGCCTTGCTCGCGGAGTGCTCACGTACGATCCGGGAGCTGAGGGTGCTCCGAGCACTTCGCCTGCCTTCGGAACCGTGTACGACATGGGCCCGGCCGGTAGCAACGGGATGCGGTTCACCTTCGACAATGGGCTCGTCTGGGAGACGGACCCACTCGGGCACTTCGACACGTGGGTCGTTGATCGTGTCCAAGGTGGTGGGCCCGATGCGGTCCGTTTCCGATCGGACGACGCGATCCTCAAGGTGCCTGGACTCGCCACCGACTTCGCGTGGCTCACCTTCTTCGAATCCAACGCATCCCTACTCGATGACGAAACCCTCCCAGCGAGCCTGGACCTGACCGACTGGACGTTCGCCAGGCTCGACCTCCGGGCGGTGGACTCCAACAACTCGGAGTTCCGGGTCTTCGGCACCCTCACGAGCCTGACTGAAGTGCCCTGAGACGGTAGTAGGGGCGGTGCTGACGTTGTGTAGCCCAGGCGCCGTGCCCCTACTCCTCCCGGATCCGCCCCGCCAGCGCATGCGCCCCCGCTCGCCGCATTCCGTCCACGTCCACCTCGAAGCGGTCGAAGTACTGCACCGGCGGGAGAAGCGTGATGCCGGCGTCCGACAGGTACCGGGCGAGCGAGCCCTCGCTCGGGTAGCTCCGGTTCGCTCCGAGCCAGAAGTTGCGCCAGAAGTCATCCCAATGATGTGGCACCAGGACCTTCGGGCGGACCATCGAGAGGACCTGATCGACATGGGCGACGTTTCCGAAGCCGATCCACACGTTGATCGTGTCGGCCCCCTCTGCCCCCACCGCCGCTTGCAATGCTTCGCGGGTGGTCGACGTCGGCGCCGTCCACACCAGGTGGTCGATCGGTGGAGCGTCGACGCCGACAAAGGCCTCGGGGTCCGCTTCCAGACGGTCCTCCCAGAGCTGCGGGTTGCCACTGTTCGACCAGAGGATGCGCACCGGGCCCCTCCTCGTCTCCACGGTGAAGAGGTACGCCATCCCACCGCCGCCGTTCGGGAAGTCCTCCAGGAAGCCGGGCCTCAACCCCTCGTCGGTCACCGTGGGAGGGGCGGGCAGCCCCAGGGGTGCTCGGAGACGCCGACCCGCGATCTCCGCACCGTCTCCGGAGTGGTGCCACCGGACTGCGCGGACCGATACGTGCGGCCCAAGCTCGATCTGCTCCCCTCCCTCGAGCCCCATGCACCGGCCATGGTCGAGGCCCAGGGCTTCCGCGACATGGCAAACTGTCGGTGCGCCCGCGAGCCGCCCGCCGCCGACGAGCGCCCAGGACGGGGCGTCCCACGCGTGATCCCAGTGGGTATGGCCAACCAGCACCCAGTCCGGGCCACCCTCGGCGAGCAGTCCGTCCCGGATCTCACGAACGGCCGCTGAGTCGGGCAGGGCCCGGGCCGTTGAGGTTCCGTCGTCCAGCAACGTCGAGCGGTCGAGGCGCGTTACGTACCCATCGAGCACGACGCTGGTCGCCCCCGCTTCGAGCAGCCATCCCGTGACGGACAGCCAGGTCAGCTCGACTCGTTCCGGCTGGGCTGCGGAGGGGTTGGCGGTCGGCTCGCGCTGCGGGCTTTCAGAACACGCGAGCGTGGCGACCAGGAGGCCAAAGGGGATGGCCGCTCGCTGGCGGCAGGCAGCGGATATTCCCCGCATGACATTGCTTCGCGTTCCTGCCGGTATCTCACGACAGTCCCCGCGGACCGGCGATCGAAGTAGACCGAGATGGTCTTGTGGGGAGTGAGGTCCGCCTCGTTGCGCGGTCGTCTTTGGCTGTCTCATGCGCCTACCGGCCGCCGACCTCCCGGTTCACGATCGTGATCGGGCTGGGATACCGGATGCCTCCGAGTGGCGTGTCGATAACCGGGGTGGCCCGCAACGCCACATTTTTGGGTGCTCCGCCCGCGCCCGCAACCGAGAGGGCCAACTCGAACAGGTCCTTGGCGCCTCCGTCGAAAAACTCGAGAAGGTCGAGGCTCACGGAAATCGGGAAGGTGTTGGGCTGACCCGCCGGAAAGAGAACCTCGTCATTGAACACGCCGCTGACGGTCTCACGGTTCTCCAGAAGGAGCGTCCAATCCATGCGCACCATACGGGCGTCGACGCTGTTCTCCGGCGGATTTTCCCCGGTGATGTGGACCCGGAAATCGAGCGGCAACTCCTCGCGGCTGATGGCCAGAGTGAGGCGAGCGATTTCCGCAAGGCTGAGATCGTCGTAGGAGTCGATCCGCCGCATGTCCACTCCCGCCAGTCGAAGGTCGCTCACCCGGTCGAGGTCGAAGTCCACGTTGCGCAGCGCCGCGATTTGCTGCAGTGTGGCGCATCCGGAGGTGCCCACGGTCAGAAAGGCGACGGCGGCGAGGCGAAGAGAAAGGGGCGGACGCATGGTGCCGGTCTCCTGTCGGTACGTCCGAGTCGACGAACGTGAACCGTTGGTTGTTCGCTGAGTGGCTGGTATCGGACCGAAAAGCAGCAAGAAGTCTGCCGAAACGACGACCGGAGCCCGCGTGGCAAGGACGATGGAACCTACGAACATCACCTACTTCGAAACGCCGGCCGCTTTCGGGTCGTGGCTCGCAGCCAACCACAACCGGTCTGACGAGCTCTGGGTGGGTTTCTGGAAGAAGGCGACCGGTCGGCCGAGCGTGACGTGGCCTGAGTCGGTCGACGAGGCTTTGTGCTATGGATGGATCGACGGGATCCGAAAGCGCGTGGATGATGAGGCCTACACGATCCGCTTTACTCCCCGCCGTGCACGCAGCACGTGGAGTCACCGCAACATGGAGCGCTTCGCGGCGTTGGACGCGGAGGATCGCATCGCGCCTCCGGGGCGTGAAGCGTATGAGGCTCGTACAGAGGAGAACTCGGGCATCTATTCGTTCGAGCAGGAGCAGCCCGTCGAGCTTTCGCCCGAGTTCAAGGCGCTTCTGAGGGCGGTGGATGAGGCCCACGCCTATTGGCGGGCAGAGCCACCGGGGTACCGGCGGACGGCCACCTTCTGGGTCATGAGCGCGAAGCGTCAGGAGACCCGCCGGCGCCGGATGGATCAACTCATCGGGGACTCGGCAGCAGGACGAAGAGTGCCACCGCTCCAAAGGTAGGAACGAATCGGGGGCTCGATGGATTCGCCCGACGTGGGCCCGATGTGTAGGGCGCGGTCGTCAGGATCTTCCTCGAAGGACGGAGATTGGAACGGATGAATGTGAACTTCGGAAAAGCTGTGCTCGCGGGGATCGTGGGAACGATCGCCATGACCCTGGTGGGACTGTACGTCGCGCCGATCATGGGTATGCCGGCCATGAACCCCGCGGCGATGCTGGCCGGGCCCATGGGCGGCAGCATGGCGCTCGGGTGGGTTGGCCACTTCATGATCGGGATCATCCTTGCGGTCATCTACGCGGCCGTGGCCGGGAACCTGCCGGGTTCTGGAGCGCTTCGTGGGGCGATCTACGGAATCGCGCCGTGGCTTATGGCGCAACTCATCGTCATGCCGATGATGGGGATGCCCGTATTCTCCGGCTCAATGATGATGGCGATGGGTAGCCTGATCGGGCACCTCGTCTACGGTGCCACCGTGGGTGCGATCTACGGCGACCCGGTGAACACGGTGGCCGCGAGCGTTTGAGGTTCTTCGAGGTCCTGGGGCGGGCGTCTCCCGCCCCAGCACCTTATGAAGCATCGAAATGCATAGTGGAGAGTTCTTTCAGAGTGAGCTTGACTGAATAGTCAAAAATACCCAGACTCTGTCATGGCTGCTCGACCGAGGAAGTTCGATGAGGACGCGGTCCTCGACGGCGCGACCGAAGTGTTTTGGCGCCGCGGCTACGAGGGAACCACCGTGGACGCCCTTGAGGAGCACCTCGGAGTCGGGCGCCAAAGCCTCTACAACACCTTCGGTGACAAGCGAGCGCTTTTCAGGCGAGTAGTAGCTCGGTATGCGGCGTCCTCACATGGCGTTCGATCCTTTCTGGAGGCCGACCCGTCCGGTCTACCGGGCATCCGCCGGTATTTCGAGGGGCTCGTGGACTTTCTCGCGGGGAAGTCGGGTGGGCTCGGTTGCCTTCTGGTTCGGAGCATGACGTCGGCCGAGTCGGGTGACGAGCAGGTGGCGCGGACCTGTGGCGTTTCGGACGAGGCTCTCCGGAGTGCCTTTCGAAGCGCTCTATCGGTGGCGGTGGAGCGTGGCGAGGTACGCCCCGACCTCCCTCTGGAGGCGGCCGTCCTCATGTTGACAGCTCAGGCGTATGGGCTTTCCACGCTCACGTCGCATGGTGCGTCCCGTGAGGAGTTGGCGGCCGCGGCGGCGATGGCGGTCGCAGGGCTGGACCTGGTGGGCTGAGGCGGGGAAATACGCCTGGCCCGTTCCGATGAGGTGGGGAGCAGAAGCAGAGTTCGAAGTTCGGTGTATTTTTTTTGACTAATCATTCAAAATCGAGGAACATACGATGGCGGTTTCAATCAAGGAAAGCGTTGCGCTGGTCACGGGAGCCAACCGGGGTATCGGACGGGCGTTCGTCGACGAACTGTTGGCGAGGGGTGCCCGGAAGGTTTACGCAGGCGCGCGGCGTCCGGAGTCACTCGCGACTCTGGTGGATGAGTACGGAGACCGGGTCGTCCCCCTTCGGCTGGACGTCACGAGCGCGGCCGAGGTGGACCAGGCGGCGGCGCTCGCCGGCGACGTCGACGTCCTGGTGAACAATGCGGGGGTGGCCACGGACGCCACGCTCATCCACTCCGACGCGCTCGACGGGCTGCGGCATGAACTCGAAGTGAATGTGCTCGGCCTCCTCCGGGTGACCCAAGCGTTCACGCCGGCTCTCCGTCGGAACGGCCCGGGCGCGATCGTCAACCTGGCCTCCGTCGCGTCGTTCGCGAACTTCTTCATGTTTCCCACCTACAGCGCCTCCAAGGCCGCGGTACATTCGCTCACCCAGGCGCTTCGGGTTGTCTTCGCTGGGGACGACATCGTGGTGACGGCGGTGTATCCCGGTCCCGTCGACACCGACATGGCCGAGGCGATCCCATTCGAGAAGACGCCGCCGGATACGATCGCTCGGATGGTGCTCGATGGAGTCGAGGCTGGAGAGGAGACCGTGCTGCCGGACCCGATGTCGAAAGAGATGGGCGGCGCGTATTACTCCGATCCTCGTGGTCTGGAGGACCAGGTTGCGCAGATGGCGGCCGAGTTCTCCCGGCAGGCGGCGAACTGAGGCTGGAACAGGTTTGCGCCAAAGAGGGTGCGTCTGGGATAGGCGCCCTCTTTGGCCAGGCCGACTCGGTACGGGAGTTGCACTCTCGCCCATCTCCAGGAAAACATGCGAACCGAGATGGAGCGAACGAGATGGCCGAGCATCAGGGCAAGGCGCGGAAGAAGCGGAATCTCCCCGGCGGCGCGCCGT
This sequence comes from Gemmatimonadota bacterium, assembly GCA_029262115.1. Classification (GTDB taxonomy): domain Bacteria; phylum Gemmatimonadota; class Gemmatimonadetes; order Longimicrobiales; family Gaopeijiaceae; genus JAJCZZ01. The sequence continues at coordinate 147,243 of JAJCZZ010000101.1, forward strand.
CAGGCGATATCGAGGAGATTGAAGCTCCCGGCGCCGATGACAATGTCGAGCCCGTAGAGGCCCCCAGCGCGGATGACCTCCCGCGCGGGCAGGGCCCCGACCCCGACGACGCGATCACCCGGAAGAAGGCCGAGGAAGCCAACCAGGAGAACCCACAACCGACCGGTGGACGTCTGTCGCACGGAGGGTGGAAGAATCAGGGCGGTGCGGGCTGACGGCGGGCATTGACGTGCGCCGTGTGTCGGGCTCTTTGTGTCGTGATTCGACGTAGCAACGTCGTATGGTATGACAGCGCCCCCGTCCGCCGTCACACCCGGCGGCCACCGGGGTATCGAAGGCTCGTCCCACCACGCACTTCAGGAAGACATGGCTCGAAGCCCCGCACTGCGGTTCCTGTTCTCGACGATTTTGATCGCCGCCCTCGGCGGGGTCATGGTGGGCCATGGGGGTCAGCGTGGATCGCTTCCCTTCTTCTACGACGTGTACTCCTTCCGTGGGCCTGACGGTCAGACGGATGTCGTTGCGGCGTTCACGGTCCGTACCGGGGAGCTCGACCGGGAGCGCGTCGACGGCACCGTACGGTACCGTTTCAACGTCACGCTCGTGCTAGCGGACACCGTACGAGGCGGAGTCTCGCGCGCCGACGATTCCGTTTTCGTGGCGTTCGATCGATCTCCGTCCAGCGATCATCTCCTCCACACGCATGTGGAGACGCGCGCTCGCCCGTCTGCGTCCACGGCCTTGCGGGTTGTGATGATCGATGCCCCGGACCCCGGCACGGGGCAACTCTACACGGAGCCCTACGAGGTTCCTGACTATTCGGGACGCCGGATGATGCTCAGCGATCTGGCGCTCGGCCTTCCAGAACCCCGGGGAGGATGGAGCCGGCGGGGTCGTACGCTTACGCTGCTCCCGGGCAACTATCTGCCCGGGGGACTGTTCGATGTCTACTACGAGGTGTACAACCTTCCCGAGGGCCGGCCCTACTCGACCGAGATGAGCCTCCAAGCCCTGGATCGAGACGGCCACGCCCTCGACGGCACGGCTCCTATTCGGGTTCAGTTCGAGGACGAGGCGGTCTCGGGCGCGGATGATACCGTCGTGGAACTCCGTCGAGTGGACGCTCCGCTCGAGGAAGGTGCGTACCGGATGACGATCACCGTGACCGATCTCGCGAATGGACGCACGGCTGTACGGTCGAGGCACATTACCGTTCGGGAGTGGGAGGAGGGGGCTACCCTGGTCGCGACGTGTCCTATTCGCAAAGACGGTGACATCTGCTCGGAATGACGGAAGCGCCGGCGGGGTCACTCGACGCGGCCGATCGGCCGGTCGGCGTGTTCGATTCAGGGCTCGGAGGGCTGACGGTGGCGCGCGCCATCTTTCGTCGGATGCCTCGGGAAGCGCTCCTCTACTTCGGCGACACGGCGCGAGTCCCGTACGGGTCGAAGTCCCCCGATGCCGTTCGCCACTTCTCTCGTGAGGCCGTCCACTATCTGTACTCGCAGGGCGTGAAGGCGGTGGTCGTGGCGTGCAACACGGCCACGGCTCACGCGCTCCACGTGCTTCGCGCCGAGGCCCCGGTACCCGTCGTGGGGGTGGTGGCGGCGGGTGCGCGGGCGGCGGCCGCCGCGACTCGAAGTCGCCGGGTCGGCATCATCGGGACTGCCGGGACCATCGACTCCGGTGCCTACGATCTGGCGCTCCGGCATCTGGTCGGCGGTGAGGCCGTCAAAGTTTATGCGCAGCCCTGCCCGCTATTCGTACCACTGGTCGAGGAGGGTCTGGGGGATCACCCGGCGGCGGCGTTGATCGCGGCGGAGTACCTGCAGCCGCTCAAGGAGATGGCGGTCGATGTCCTGGTCCTCGGCTGCACGCACTACCCGATCCTCGCCCCGCTGATTGCGGAGGTCATGGGCCCCGAGGTGATACTGGTCGACTCGGCGGAGGAGGCCGCTGCCGAACTGGAGAGCGTCCTGGCAGCGCACGGACTCCAGTCATGGCGAGTAGAGTCGCCCACACACAGGTTCACCGTAAGCGACCTGCCGATCCGGTTCGGCAGCATCGGTTCCCGCTTCTTCGGCGACTCGATGGGCCGGGTCGAGCAGGTGCATGTGGAGGGGTGCTTGAGCGAGGGGCCGGCGCTCTGGTAGGGGAGACGAGCCGGACGAGCCCGTTTCCCTTAGTTCCCAGGGCCGAGGATGAGCGTTCCGAGAACGTCCGCGGCCTGAGCGAGTCCGAGTACGTACTCATCCCACCGCTCTGCCATTTCCGCGTCGGAGTGCCACGCTGAGTTGCCGGCGTCGACGTAGACGCTGGCGCCGCTGCCCTCGAGCAACTCTACGGCGCTCGCGATCAACCCGATCCGCTCCGAGCGTAGCCTCAGGGGTAGACAGTCCCAACCGGCAACAGCGTCGGGCTCCAGGATGACGGCCGCCGTTCGTCCATTGATGCCCCGGGCCAGGTCTGCGATCCAACGGAGGTAGTTCCGAGCTCCTGCGGTACTGCCCACAGTCCCGGTTGGGAATGTTGTACGCGACGTAGACGCCAAGGGCACCGACCGCCTCGGCCGCCGAGACTCGTCGATCCATCTCTGCGCGGACGTCGCCAACCCATTCACTCAACCACACCGCAGTCGGTTGTGCCGCGACGATCCGGAGGAGTCGTGAACCGAAGGGTCACGCTCCGTCTCGCTACGTTCGCTGGTGGTCGGGCTCCAATATGGCAAAAGCGCCCCCACCGTCATGGGAGGGGCGCTTTGTGCCTGCAAGAAACGTCAGCCATCGTTACCGGATGAAGGTCAGTGCCAGCCCGTTCTCTTCGGCCTGGGAGATCTTGGTCGGGGTCGACTCGGCCGTTTCCTCGTCGAAGGACAGGATCAGCGCATCGCTGTCGTCCGTGCTGGCGGTCGGGCTGCAACCGGCGGCGAGCCAAGTCACGAGGGCGACCAACAGGAGCTGAATCCAGGGAGTCCGCGTGTCCTTCGCCTTGACTGTCAGCGTGCGTGTCATCGTTCTGTCTTCCTCTATATTTGTCGGGCCCCGGAGGGCTCTGGTTCGTCCGTGCTTCGTTCCGTCTTCTGGTCATGTGTAGTGCAATGGTCGTGCCACTTTTTTCGTGGTGTCCGCTGGCCCTGGCACGGCACGATCCCTGTTGATCGGGGTGCTGACATTGCCCCATCCAACCGATGGTCGATTCGTTCGGGAGTCGCCCGTGTTGCACGCTTTCTGCCCCAATCATCCTGAAATCCAGAGTCGGAAGTGCTCTCTTCTGCGTCCGTAGGTCATGTGATGGCCGTGCCCTTTCGGTCACCAGTGGGGCTGGTTTCCGGGCCGCGCGGCGTCCGCGCGGTGCCGGTCGACGGGTCGGGTACGCCGAAGGAGGTCGTGCGTCCGCCGGAGTCGCTGGTCGGAGTATTCCCTCCGGTCTATCCGGAGTGGCTGGGCGACCGGGATTTTCTGGTCCGCCATGGCTGTCGCTTCCCCTACGTGGTCGGCGAGATGGCCCGAGGAATCGCATCGGCGGAGATGGTCGTCGCGTCGGCGCGTGCCGGCTTCATGGCGTTCTTCGGCAGTGCGGGGCTGACCATATCGAGCGTGGATGAGGGTATCACCGCCATCCAGTCGGAGCTGGGTCCCACCATCCGGAACTGGGGCGCCAACCTGATCCACAGCCCTCAAGAACCCCACATGGAAATGGAGTTCGCCGAGTTGATGCTCGCTCGGGGGGTCACCAACATCTCAGCGTCCGCATTCATGCGACTCGCGCCAGCCGTGGTCTACCTCTCGGCCAAGGGACTCCACCGCGATGCGAACGGAGCCATTCGACGCCGGACGCACATCTTCGGCAAGGTTTCACGCGTCGAAGTGGCCCGCCCCTTCATGTCGCCGGCTCCGGACAGCCTCCTTATGCCTCTGGTGTCCCAGGGTCTGATCTCGGACCAGGAGGCTGCGCTGGCTCGCCAGGTCCCGGTGGCGGGCGATATCACGGTCGAGGCGGATTCGGGCGGGCACACGGACAACCGACCGCTGTCGGTCCTCCTCCCGCTCATTCTGTCCCTCGCGGCCGAGTGTGCGCGTGAGCACGGCTTCGCCTCGCCGGCTCGTGTCGGCGCTGGCGGCGGACTCGGTACTCCGGCGGCGTTGGCGGCGGCCTTCGCCGCCGGCGCGGCCTACGTGGTCACGGGCTCGGTCAACCAGGCGACCCTCGAATCGGCCCTGTCACCAGACGGACGAGCCATGCTGGCCCTGGCCAGCAGTACCGACGTCGCCATGGCGCCCGCGGCCGACATGTTCGAGATGGGTGTGGAGGTCCAGGTGCTGAAGCGAGGTACGCTCTTCGCACAGCGTGGCAAAGAGCTCTACAAGGTGTTTCGCACCTACCCCTCGATCGAGGCGATACCGGATCGGGTTCGGTCGGCGCTGGAGAACAACGTCCTCGGCCGTCCGATCGACGACATCTGGGACGACACCCGGGAATTCTTCCTGCGCCGTGATCCGCCGCAGTTGGAGCGGGCCGAAGCTGACCCGAAGCACCGTATGGCACTGGTGTTTCGGTGGTATCTTTTCATGGGCGCCCAGTGGGCTCGCTCGGGCGAGGTGACGCGCCGTGCCGATTATCAGATCTGGTGCGGCCCCGCCATGGGCGCGTTCAACGAGTGGGTGAAGGGGAGTTTCCTCGAGCCCGTCGAAAATCGGTCCGTCGTTCAGGTGGGTCTGAACCTTCTCGAAGGAGCAGCCCATGTGACGCGTGTCCAGCAGCTACGGCTAGCGGGTGTCCCCCGACGGCCCGAGGACCTCGAGTTCTCGCCACGTCCACTCCGATGAGAAAAGCGATGCAGCCGTCTCCCCCGGTCGCCGTGGTCGGCATGAGTTCCATCTTCGCCGGTAGCCACGATGTCCTCGGCTTCTGGCGAGATATCGTTTCGGCTACGGATCGCCTAACGGACGTTCCCCCCGAGCACTGGCTGATCCAGGACTACTACGATCCGGATCCGACGGCTCCGGACATGACGTACGCGAAGCGGGGTGGGTACCTGGATCCGCTTTCCTTCAATCCGATGGAGTTCGGGCTGCCTCCGAACTCGATTCCGGCCACCGACACCGCCCAACTTCTGGCGCTCATCGCTGCCAAGCGTGTCCTGGAAGACGCCGGGCGCTTCCGTGACGGCGAGATGGACCAGACCCGCACCAGCGTGATCCTGGGGGTCGCTTCCGCGACGGAGTTGGTCGTGCAGATGGGCGCTCGGCTACAGCACCCGATCTGGAAGAAGGCCCTTCGTGACGCCGGTCTGCCCGAGTCTCGCGTGCAGGAGATCGTCCAGCGCATCAAGGACCACTATCAGCCGTGGCAGGAAAGCACGTTTCCGGGCCTTCTCGGCAACGTGGTGGCGGGTCGGATCGCCAACCGCTTGAATCTCGGGGGCTCGAACTACGTGACCGACGCCGCGTGCGCGAGTTCACTGTCCGCGGTGAAGGCGGGCCTTGCCGAGTTGTATCTGGGGGATAGCGATACGGTCATAGCCGGGGGCGTCGACGCTCTGAACGACATCCTCATGTACATGTGCTTCTCGAAGACGCCGGCCTTTTCTCCGACAGGTGACTGCCGTCCGTTCTCCGAGGATGCCGACGGAACGCTGATCGGCGAAGGCGTCGGCATGGTTGTCCTGCGTCGGCTTGAGGACGCCGAGGCGGACGGTGACCCGATCTACGCGGTCATCCGGGGGCTCGGGTCATCGTCCGACGGGAAAGGCTCCAGTGTGTACGCTCCCCGTCCGGAAGGGCAGGCCTACGCCCTTCGGCGGGCGTACGAACGGGCCGACTACAGCCCCGCTACGGTCGAGTTGGTGGAAGGGCATGGGACGGCGACGAAGGCCGGGGACGTCGCCGAGGCCCGCGGTCTCGCATCGGTATTCGCCACGTCCGAGATTGACGAAGAGCAGTGGTGCGCTCTGGGCTCCGTGAAGTCCCAGATCGGACACACGAAGGCCGCGGCTGGCTCGGCTGGCATGATCAAGGTGGCGCTTGCGCTGCATCACAAGATCCTTCCTCCGACCCTCAAGGTGTCAAAGCCGAACGGCAAGCTCGCCTTGGCGGACAGCCCGATCTACATCAATACGGAGGCTCGGCCCTGGATCCGCGGAAGCGAGCACCCTCGGCGCGGCTCGGTGAGCTCGTTCGGGTTTGGCGGCTCGAACTTCCACGTGGCCCTCGAGGAGTACGTCGGCCCAGGACGTCGTCCGCTCAAGCTGCGCTTCTGGGAGGACGAACTCTTCCTCGCTTCCGCGGACGATGCGGCGGGGTTGGAGAATGAACTCGGGCGATTGGCCAACAAGGTCGAGGGCGGCTATCCGCTCGCAAGACTCGCCCACGAGACGGCGGCAGCATTCGACTCCAAGGCGGGAGCACGCGTCGCCATCGTGGCCGCCGGTGCCGAGGATTTCTCGGCCCGAGTTCACAAGGCTCGCAAGGCGTTGAAGGATGGTCAGGCCCGGGCGCTACCCGATCCCGACATCTCCTTCGGCTTTGGCGCGCCGACCGAGGGCAAGGTCGCGTTCGTATTCCCCGGCCAGGGAAGTCAGTACGTCGGTATGGGTTCGGCGGCGGCCATGGCGTTCGACAGGGTGCGCGAGGTCTGGGACCGCGTTGCGGACATGGACGTCTTCGCGGGCGACCGCCTCGACCGTGCGGTCTTCCCCCGTCCCGCCTTCACGGCCGAAGAGCGCTCCGCGCAGGCCGAGCAGGTAACGAAGATGACCACGGCACAGCCTGCCATTGCCGCCGTCAGCCTCGGCTACCTCCGGCTCCTGCGCCTTGCCGGCGTCGAGGCCCAGGCGGTGGCTGGCCACAGCTTCGGCGAGTTGACCGCGCTCGCGGCGGCGGGCCGCATCGACGAAGCCGAGCTCCTCGCCACGGCGCGCAAGCGCGGTGAGTTGATGGCCGAGGCGGCCGACAGTCGGGCGGGGGCCATGATCGCGGTCGCGTCAGACGCCGAGACAGTCGCGGCCCACCTCGACCGGAGCGGAGTCGTCATCGCCAATGACAACGCGCCGAATGAGGTCGTGCTCGCCGGCTCCGTCGATGCGATCGACGCCATGAGCCGGAAGCTCTCCGAGGCGGGACTCCGCTCCGTGCGCCTTCCCGTCGCCTCCGCGTTCCACTCCGAGATCGTCGCAGACAGTTGCGAGCCGTTCCACGATCACCTTCAGGGGGTGGACTTCCACGACACCTCAGTCGCCGTGTTCGCGAACAAGACGGCGGGCGTCTATCCGACGGAGGCCGACCGGGCCCGGCGGATCCTTGCCGATCAGTTGGCCTCGCCCGTTCGGTTCAGGGAGATGGTCGAAGCCATGTACGAGTCGGGCGTCACCCACTTCGTCGAGGTCGGACCGGGCCGGGTGCTGACCAAGTTGGTCGGTCGGATCCTCGGCGATCGGCCTCACCTTGCCGCGGCGCTCGACGACAAGAAAGGAAGTGGACTTCGCGCCTTGTGGCGTGGCCTCGGGCAGTTGGCGACGGCCGGAGTGTCCGTTGACGTCAACGCCCTCACCGAGGGCTATCGGGTGCCGGATGCGCCCAGCGAAGCGATGCCGTTCGAGGTCATGATCTCGGGCACCAACAGCGAGAAGCCCTACCCCCCGGCGAACGGTGCCGCGGGCCTTCCCGCTCCGAATCCGGAGGTGCCAGAGTCGTCTCCGACCGCTTTGAATACGCCTACGTCGTCGGCCTCGACGGCACGTATGGCGGCCGCTCCGGACTCAAACGGGTCGGCCCCTGCTTCTGTGCCATCGGCTCCCTCGGGTGCCCCGGCCTCGGTCTCACCCGCACCCGCACCGGTCCCTGTTATGGCTGATCGACCCTCGTCCGCGCCTTCTCCGCACGTTCAGACTGCCGCGATCGCCGCGCACCAACGGTACATGGAGTTGATGGCCGAGAGCCATCGCTCCTTCCTTCAGATGGCGGCGGGCGCCATGGGTGCGGGTGCGAGTGTGCCGACACCGACCACCACGACACCGACCACCACGGCGCCGGTTTCCGTGGCCGCAATGGCGGTTGCGCCGAGCGTCAGTGAGCCGGCCGCTGTGGCCGAGCCGAAGCCCGAACGTGTACCGCAGCCGGCTGCGGTATCGCCCCCTGCGCCGTCCTGGGCCGCAGAGCCGGAGACCTCTTCCACAGCGGCATCGCCTGCACCGACCATTCCCGTTGAGGCGGTGGCTCCTGCCCCGGCCGTCGATGTGACCGCGGTAGCCTTGGAAGTGGTGTCGGAGAAGACGGGGTACCCGGTCGAGATGCTCGACCTCGACATGGAGATGGAAGCCGGCCTCGGCATCGATTCCATCAAGCAGGTCGAGATCCTGTCCGAGCTCCAGGCGCGGATCCCGGGCGTGCCGGAGATCGAGCCGTCGGAACTGGCCACCCTACGGACGTTGCGCGATGTCGCGGATAAATTGTCGACAGGGATGGGCGCTGCTGCTGCGGGGGCCGGAGTGGCGGTGGTCGGCGCCGCGGCCGGAAGCGTTTCGGTGCCTGCCGCCGCTGCGACCGTGGCCGGCGAAGGGACCGCCCTGGCAGCCGTCGATGTGACTGCGATTGCCCTGGAGGTCGTGTCCGAGAAGACTGGATACCCGATCGAGATGCTGGATCTCGACATGGAGATGGAGGCCGGGCTCGGCATCGATTCGATCAAGCAGGTCGAGATTCTCTCCGAGTTGCAAGAGCGGATTCCGGGCGTCCCCGAGATCGAGCCGTCCGAACTCGCGACGCTCCGCACGCTCAGGGACGTAGCGGACAAGCTGTCCGCGGGGATGGGGTCCGTTGCGGTGGCTGCGACCGGCGCGGCAGATGCCGTGGCATCGTCCGCCGCGCCCGCCGAAGCGCCGTCCCCCCTGCCCAGTGAGGCCCCTTCCGGGACAGGGGGTGCGGAAGCCGCGGTTGACGTGACCGCCATTGCGCTTCAGGTGGTGGCCGAAAAGACGGGGTACCCGGTCGAGATGCTCGACCTGGACATGGAAATGGAAGCCGGCCTGGGTATCGACTCCATCAAGCAGGTCGAGATTCTTTCGGAACTGCAGGAGCGGATCCCGGGCGTCCCGGAAATTCAGCCGGCCGAACTGGCGCAGCTCCGTACGCTCCGGGATGTGGCGGACAAGTTGGCGATGGGCGGCGCACCGACGACAGCTGGTGAGGCGGCGTCTGGTGAGGCTCCTTCACGGAAGGTGGCCTCCCCCTCGGCTGCTTCGCGAAAGGTCGTGGCGTCCGGATCGCCGTCGGCCGAACCGGACGCACCCGAAGGCGAGCCGGCCCGACCAGGCGCCGTCGCGCCGGCGACGCCCCACCCCGCTGCTGGCGCGTCTCGACGAGGCCCCCCTGCTGTCGAGCAGACGACGGTTCCGTCCGTCTCGGTTTTCGTGCCCCACATGGTCACGGAAGAGCGTCCGGGCTTCGGGATGCTGGGCCTGACGCCGGGCATGCGCGTCGAGGTGACCGACGAGGCGCCCGAGCTTGCAGCGGCCATCGTGGAGGGGCTTGAGGCCGGTGGCGCGAGCGCTCGGATGGTGGCGACCCCTTCTCACGCGGCATCGGCGGTGGTGAGCCTGGCTGCCCTCGCGGCCGATCCGGGGTCGACCTCGTCTCTCTCCGTTCACACCCGCATCATCGAGGCCGCCCGGGCGGTTTCTGCCCTTCAGGAGGTGGAGGAACGCCTCTTCGTCACTGTACAGTCGACGGGAGGTGACTTCGGGCTCGATTCAGATCCGGGCGCGAGTAGCTGGACCGGTGGCGCCGCGGGAGTCGTGAAGACGGCCGCTCGCGAGTGGCCCGGTGCAGCAGTCAAAGCCATCGACGTCGCCAACGTGTCGGGCGCCGCCGCCTACATCGTCGAGGAACTCTTCGCGGGGGGGCCTGCGCTTGAAGTAGGCTACGCAGCCGACGGAACGCGTGCGGTGGTCCACATCGAGCCGCTGACGCTGTCGAGCCCAGACGGGCCGGCACTCGAACCGGGCGACGTCGTCGTCGTTTCTGGTGGCGCCCGGGGTGTGACCGCGACCTCCGTCTCCCGTCTGGCCGAGAGGTGGGGCGTTCGCCTGGTGCTCCTTGGCCGCTCCAGCCTCGGCGAATGGCCGCGGGAAATGCCGCTGTCCACCGATGTTGTGGAACTCACCGCGGCCCTTGCGGCTGGTGCGCGGAGTCGGGGGGAGACCATCGACCTGCCGAGCCTCCAGAAGGAAGCTCGATCGCTCGCGGCCGCGGCCGAGGTTCGGCTTACGCTGGCCGGCATGGAGGAGCGGGGCGTACAGGCGAAGTACGTGAGCGCCGATGTGTCGGATGCCGGGCAGGTCGCCGCGGCCCTCGCTTCGGTTCGTGAGACGTGGGGTCCGATCCGTGGCATCGTTCACGGCGCCGGCGTACTGAGGGATAAGGCGCTCGCCGGGATGACCCCCGACCGGGTCGCCGAGGTCTTCGGTCCGAAGGTCGAGGGTCTCTCGGTTCTTCTCGAAGAAACGAGGGATGATCCCCTGGGGATGATCGCGCTCTTCTCATCGGTGGCGGCGCGTGCCGGGAACTCAGGGCAGTCGGCCTACGCGGCTGCCAACGAGGTTCTGAACAAGGTCGGCGCCGCGGAGGCGCACCGGCGCGGCGACTCTTGCACCGTGCGATCCTACAACTGGGGTCCGTGGGATGGCGGCATGGTCGACGCGGGCCTGGCCGCGCACTTCGCCAAACAGGGCGTCGCCCTGTTGAATGTGGACGACGGTGCCGACTACTTCGTCGAGGACCTCGGTCGGAAGGGCGGGAGCGTGGAGCGCGTCGTCCTGGCGTCACCCTCCTTTGCTACCCGGTCGCAGCGGTTGTGTGCGGATACGCAGCGCGGCGGCATGAAGACCGACGATTCCGGTGCCGGGCGGGACTACGGCGACTCGGCGGTCGTGGCCGACACGGCGCTCCGGCTCGGCGAGTCCCTCAAGCCGGTCGGGACCATGAGCGTCACGCTCGAAGACTTCGTCATCACCCGCCCGGGCTGGGGAGCGGTGGGCGAGCCATCGAGGCCGCACACCGTCGATATCATACCGCTCGAGGACAATGGCGCGGGCCACCGGCTGGTGTTCTCGGGGCCGGACGGCCAGCCTCACCACGAAGCGGTCCTTCGCTACTCGGATGCAGGTACGATGCCTCCCCCGGAGGTGCCATCGGGTGGACTCGAGCCGTGGCCGTTCGATGTCGGGGCGGCTCTGGAGTCTCTGCTCGATTCGATCGGCGAAGCGCGTTCGATCCTCCACCTGGAGGGCGTCTCGGCCGAGGGGGGAATGGCTCTGCTGAGGAGCGTCGCGCCGTCGTGGCCCGTGTCCAAGGGGCGTCCGGCCGGCTTCAATCCGGCACTCTTCGCGGGGCTTCTGCAGCTCGGGACCTTGTGGACGCACCAGCGGTCTGGAGCGGCGCAGTCGCTCGCACGGATGGGGACGATGGTGGTGCATCGCCTCGAGGCGATCCCGGAGCGGGTGAGGTCGGCCTTCCGGGCGCGTCAGACCGAGCGGGGCACGCTCTTCGACTTCGTGCTGGCAACGGAGGACGGGCGTCTCCTGGCTCAATTGCATGAGGTCCAATTCGAGGCGCCAGGTGTCTGAACGGGAGGGCTCTACAACCGTACGACCGTTTGGACCCATCGCCGTCGTCGGGCGCGCGTGCGTGCTGCCCGGCGCCCTTTCCCCGGAAGCACTGTTCGACGCGGTTCGCGACGGACGTATCCTGGTCGACCATGCACCCGAGGGCGCATGGGGCATCGACTCCGGCTCCCTCGTGGAGGGGTGCTCCTCCGCGCCGGGGACGGAACGTGTCGTCAGCGATCGGGGGGGGTACGTCACCGGCTTCGACGAGATTTTCGACGAGGCCTTCTTCACCGAACGGGTGGAGGCGCCGAATCGGCTGGACGCGCTCACCCGCTGGCTTCTGCACTGCGCTCGGGGCGCGTTGGCGGAGGCTGGAGTAGACGAGGCTCCCGAGAAGACCGGCCTCGTGGTCGGGAATCTGTCGTACCCTTCGGTGGAACACACACGCTGGGTGCAGCGCCACTGGCTGGGCGAGGGGGAGTTCGCACCGCACGGCACTGGTTCGACATCGGGTTCGCAATCGGGCGACCGAACAGTCGACCCGCGGAATCGGTTCTCGTCCGGAGCGCCGGTTCACATCGTGGCCAACGCGTTCGGGTTGAGGGGCGATTCCTTCGCGATCGACGCCGCGTGTGCATCATCGTTGTATGCCCTCGACATCGCGTGTCGTCGCCTTCAGGACGGCGCGGCCGACTTGATGCTGGCGGGGGGTGTGACGAGAGCCGACCCGCTGTTCATCCACCTCGGCTTCACCGCGCTCCAGGCGTTGAGCCCGACCGGTCAGTCGCGGCCGTTTCACAAGGGCGCGGATGGCCTTCTCCCGGCGGAGGGTGCGGGTCTGGTGGCGCTCAAGCGACTCGACGACGCGGTTCGAGACGGGGACGGCATCTTCGGAGTCATCCGCGGGATCGGGCTGTCGAACGACGGGCGCCAAAGCGGCTTCCTCGCGCCCGCATGGGAGGGACAGGTGAAGGCGATGGAGTCGGCGTATGTGTCTGCCGGCCTGTCGCCATCGGATATCGACTTCGTCGAGTGTCATGCGACCGGGACGGTCCGGGGTGACAGCGTCGAGTTGGACAGCCTCATACGAATGTGGGGCGATGCGCCCAAGCCGGTGATCGGATCTCTCAAGGGCAACATCGGCCATCCGATCACGGCGTCGGGCGTTGCGAGCCTGCTCAAGGTTCTGGCGTCGTTCGACGCGGCGCTCTACCCGCCATCGCCCTGTGACAAACCACTGGACGCCATCGCCGAGTCCGGGTTCCGCCTTCTCTCCGAGGCGGAGCCCTGGCCGTCAGAGGGCCCGCGTCGGGCCGCCATCAGCAACTTCGGCTTCGGAGGGAATAACGCACATCTAATCGTCGAGGAATGGACGGGTGAGATTTCCGATGACCTCGCCGCCCTTGCGACCCAGGGAGGGGGCGGGTCGGATGCGGCGACCAGGGAATCGGCTGTACTCGTCGGTGAGGATGATGTCGTCATCTGTGCCATCGGCGTCATTGCCGGGGAATCCGTGGGCCTTCCCGACTTCGTCCGGCGGTTGATGGCGCCCCCCGACGGCACGGAGACGCGAACGGACGTGGTGGAGCTGGCCGTGGCCGGTCTCGGCTTTCCGCCGAACGATCTACGCGAGAGCCTGGCACAGCAGACGTCCATCCTGGCCGTCGTGGACGAGGCTCTCGAACAGTTTGGAGACGTCGATCCGGACCGTACCGGCGTCTACGTCGGAATGGGCGTCGACCCCGAAGTCGCTCGTCACGGTCTTCGGGTACGGCTCCGTGAGTTGACGGACGGCTCGATCGACGGCGCTGCATGGCTCGAGTTGAACAGTGCGTCGGCCCGCACGTTGACAGCGCCGGGGGTTATCGGCTGCATGCCGAATATTCCGGCGAACCGGGTGCATGCGTGGAAGGACTGGCGGGCTCCTGGCTTCACGGTGGCTTCGGAGGAGCTCTCGGGCATCCACGGGATGGGGTTGGCGGCCCGTGCGCTCCGTAAGGGCGACATCGATGTGGCGGTCGTCGGTGCATCCGACTTCTCGCACGAACGTGCGCACCTCGGCGCTGCTGCGGCCGTCTTGCCGGGCGACCGTCAGAAGCCGGGAGACGCGGCCGTCGCGCTGATCCTCATGCGCGCGCGCCAGGCGTCCGACGAGGGGCGCCCCGTGGTGTCCGGCGTGCTGGTGGACGCTGGGCGGACGGACGGTGGGTCGGTAGACGGTGGACGGATGGACGGTGAGCCCGCCCCGGGAGATGTGGGAACCATTGACGCGGGCAACGCTGCGCGCTCCGGCACGGGGGCGTATTCGAGTGAGCCCTTGCGGCTGGCGCTCGTAAACGAGTCCGGGCCGAGCCCGGTGACCGAGCGGTTCGGGCACGCGCACGCCGCCTCTGGACTTCTGCACGTCGCCGCGGGCGCCGTGCTCGCCCATCTGGACGCGAAGGCGGACGCGGCGGGTGGGTGGCCGGCTCCGCGGCCTCGTGACCGGCCCAACGCCCTGGTGTCGATCCGGTCGTTCACGGAGCGGTCCGAGCAGGTCGCCCTGAGGGGAGCCTCGGAACCGCTCGGGGCCATCAGCCCCGTTCGGGCGCCGTGCGTGCGGTTCTTCGCGGCCGGCTCGACGGCCGCGCTCGCCGAGGCGGTCGCCGCCGACCGCGAAGGCCGGCAGGGGCGCGCGCGGCTCGCACTGGTCGGAAGGACCGAGGAGGAGATCGAGCGGTCGCGTTCCTACGCGGCCCGGGAACTCTCGGCCGACCGGGCGCCGTCGGCCCCGGGCGTCCACTTCGGCCAGGGTGACCCGGACGGTGACGTCGCGTTCTGCTACACGGGCGCCGCCGCGGCCTATCCAGGCGCGGCCCGGGACCTTCTCCTCGCCTTCCCGGAGATCGGCCGGCGACTCTGTGATCGGTTCAGCGGTACGCCCGACCTGGCCGCCCAACTGTACGGAGAGGGGATCGAGAGCTTCTCACCGGCGACTCAACTCACCGGGTCCTCCTTCGTGTGCCAAGCCCACACCGAGTTCATGCGGACGGTCCTGGGTGTCGCGCCCCAGGCGGCGATCGGTCTGTCGTCCGGGGAAACCAACTCGTTGATGGCGTTCGGTGTCTGGAACGACCTCGACGAGATGGTGGCCGAGATCGAGGCGTCGGAGATGTACGCCAATCAACTGACGGCCGAGTGCCGCGCCGCGGCTGCCTTCTGGGGGCTTCCCGAGGGCGAGCTGCCCGACTGGCGGAACTATCGAATCGCGGCCCCGCGCGAGGTTGTAGAAGAGGCCGTCGCCGATGAGCCGAGGGTCTACGTCACGGTCGTGCACCACGACGAGGACGTGGTCATTGGCGGTGACGCGGCCGGATGCGCCCGCGTTGTGGACGCGGTCGGGAGAAACCGGGCCATCGACCTCGGTCTCGACATGGTCGTCCACTGCGAGCCGCTGGCTCCGTTCGAGGCCACGTGGTACCGGATCCACGAGAGGGAGACCTACTCCGTCCCGGAGGTGCGGTTCTACACGAACGCGACCAACGCATCGTACGTGCCGACGCGCGAGTCCGCCGCGGCGGCGATCACGCGACAGGCCATCGAACCGATCGACTTTCCGAAGACGATTCTCCAAGCCTACGACGACGGCGTCCGTGTCTTCGTCGAGCACGGCCCCAGGGCCACCGTAACCGGTGCGGTCGGCCGCATCCTGGCGGGACGGCCCCATGTAGCCGTGGCGCTGGACCCCTTCGAGGGAGCGGGACTGGCCGCGGTTGCCCAGACGGTCGCCGCATTGTGGGCGGCGGGCGTGCCGATGGAGCTGGCCGGATACATCCAACGGCTCGCCGACCTCCGGGCCGGTGCGCTCCCGCGGGGCCGCCCGGCCGGAACCACCCTGGCGTTCCACGCGCATCCGCCCGACATCGTCTGGCCCGAACCGACCGACTCCGCTCCGGCCGCGACGAGTGAGCCGCCTACCGAGATCCCGAGCATGTCCGACACCATGGACCCCGATGCACGGCCCGACCTGTTCACCGCGGCCTCCGTCATGGCGCCCCCGCCCCCCAGTGGGTTCGGATACGACCTGAGCGCGATGTTCTCTTCAGGCGGGGAGGCCGTAGAGGACGGGGGAGGAGAGCGTGCGGGGGGACGGCGCGCAGTTGGAGCCGAAGCGCCGGTGGTGGCGGCGCCCCCGGCCTTGACTCGACCCGCCGAAGTCACGGCTCACTCCGCTCCGGACAGCCCGTTTGCAGCGGTTGCGCGAGCGCACACGGTGTTCCTGGAGGAGCAGGCGAAGACCCAGGAGGCGTTCCTTGCGTTGATGTTCGAGCCGGGGCTTCAAGCACAGCCGGGCGGACAGGGGGCCGTCGCCGCACCGTCCACCCACGCCGCTGCACCGTCCACCCACGCCGCTGCGCGAGGGACCGCCGCGGTCGCGCCGCCTCTGGCGGCCGCTTCGTCGTCGCAGGGAGGTCCGGGGCGTGGCGCGTCTGGCCCGCCGTCTCCGGTCATCGAGGTGTCACCGCCGATCGACCGGACGCTCCTTCCCGATGAGCCTTTCCTCACGCGGGAGCAGTTGGAGGTTCACGCCGGCGGGACCATTTCCGAGATCTTCGGCGACCTCTTCAAGCAGCAGGACTGCCATGCGCGTCAGGTACGCATGCCGGAGCCGCCGCTTCTGTTCGCGGAGCGTGCGCTCCTCATCGAGGGCGAGCCGGGTTCGATGAAGAAGGGGCGGGTCGTCACCGAGACCGACGTGCACCCCGGTGCGTGGTATTTGCACTCGGGGAGGATGGCGCCCGGTGTGGTCATCGAGTCCGGACAGGCTGACTTGCTGCTGATCTCGTGGCTCGGCGCTGACTTCCTGAACAAGGGCGAGCGCGTCTATCGCCTCCTGGGGTGCGATCTGACCTTCCATGGCGGGCTGCCCGCCCCGGGAGAGACGCTCACCTACGACATCCACGTGGATGGGCACGCCAGGACCGGCGACGTCAGGCTGTTCTTCTTCCACTACGACTGCTACATCGGCGACCGCTTACTCATTTCTGTGCGGAACGGACAGGCGGGTTTCTTCACGACCGAAGAGCTGGCGGGCTCCGGGGGCGTGTTGTGGGATGCCGAGGACGACGAGCCCGCGCCTGACGCACGTATGGATCCGCCCTTCCGACTCACCACGAAGCGCAGCTTCACTACGAACGAAGTGGCTCACTGGGTCGCAGGGGACGCCTACCGGTGTTTCGGTGAAGGCTTCGAGTTGGCCGCCAGCCATACGCGGACTCCGAACTCACCGGACGGCCGCCTCCAACTTATCGATCACGTCCCCGAGTTCGACCCGACGGGAGGTCCGTGGGGTCGGGGCTACCTGCGTGCCGAGGCGCACGTCACGCCCGACACCTGGTTCTATGACGGCCACTTCAAGAACGACCCCTGCATGCCGGGTACACTCATGGCCGACGCCGCTACCCAGGCGCTCTCCTTCGCCATGGCCGCGATGGGCTTCACGATCCGCCGCGACGGCTGGCGTTTCGAGCCGGTGGCCGGGGAGATGGCCCGCTTCCTGTGCCGTGGTCAGGTGATTCCGGACGGCCCACACATGCTGGAGTACGAGGTCTTCATCGAAGAGGTCGTCGGCGGGGACGAGCCCGAGATCTACGCAGCTTTGTTGTGCAAGAGCGATGGCTTCAAAGTGTTCCAGTGCCGCCGTTTCGGCATGAAGCTCGTGCCTGACTATCCCCTGAACACGAAGCGGGAGTATCTCGGTGGGGAGATCGAGCCGCGGTTGGTCGGGCCTCCCGGAAGTGACGTCCGGGGGGACTACGAGGCGCTCCTGGCGTGTGCGTGGGGCAAGCCCAGTGACGCCTTCGGACAGATGTTCGAGAAGTTCGACGGCATCCTGAAGTGCCCCCGCCTCCCGAGCCCGCCGTATCACTTCATGAGCAGCATCGTGTCCGTGGATGTGGCGCCCGGATCGGCCGTGCAGGGTGGCACGGTGGTTTCGACCTTCGACGTCGATCCGGATGCCTGGTTCTTCGACGAAGGGCAGGGGCACATGCCCTTCGCCGTCCTCGTGGAAGTCCTCCTGCAACCGTGCGGATGGTTCGCGTCCTATCTGAACTTCTTCGCGGATACACCGGGGGATGTCGCTTTCCGGAATCTCGACGGCGACGACTGTGTCCTGCACAAGCCGGTTGGGCCCGGCGTGGGTACCATGAAGCTCACGACGAAGCTTACCCGCTTTGTAAAGGCGGCCGGAACGAGCATCGTCTTCTTCGAGGTCGCCTGCGAGGACGATGATGGGCCGATCATGACGCTCACGACCGATTTCGGATTCTTCAGTCCGGAAGTGCTCGAGGAGCAGCGCGGACTCACGACCTCGGATGAGATGCGTGCCAGAAAGAACGCGCCGTCTCCCACCCCGGAGGTCAGCCTGTCCGATGGGGGTGGCCCGTTGGCCAAGCTGCCCGGCATGGTCACCGGCAAGTTGCGGATGATCGATCGGGTGACCGGTTTCTGGCCCGACGCGGGCGAGGCGAGGCTGGGCCGCATCCGGACCGCTCAGGAGATCCACCTGGACTCCTGGTACTTCAAGGCCCACTTCTTCGAAGACCCGGTACAGCCGGGTTCGCTTGGACTGGAGGCGCTGATCCAGACAGCTCGCGCACTGGCCGAGATGAAGGGCTGGCTGGACGGCATCGAGAACCCGGTCTGGGAACACCCGGTTGTCGGCACGCCGATCTCCTGGCGCTACCGCGGACAGGTGGTGCCCACCAAGAAGGAGGTCGTGACCGAGGTCGAAGCACAGGCCGTCGACATCGTGGAAGGCGAGTCCATGACGCTCACGGTGTACGGCACGCAGTGGGCGGACGGTCTAAGGATCTACGAGATGCCGTCGTTCGCCGTTCGGGTACGTTCCGGGGGCGGATGACGGCGGAAGATCTGGCAGCCAACACGGCGCGGCCCCCTCGTCTGGAACGAGATCGGCCGCACGTGTGGCTCTTCGACATGACGATGTCGGCATTCGACCGACTCGCCGACATCGGAGCGCCGCCGCAGCATATCGTGGAACGAGCGGATAAGCTGACAGATCCATTTGCAGCCCGCAGCCTGGTCGCCCGTCACGGCGCCCTCCGACTGGTTTTGGCTGGTTACCGCGGTTGCGCCCCCGAGGAGGTGAGGGTGGTCGTCGCACCCGGTGGGAAGCCGATTCTCGTGCCCGGTGACGACACCTCGGCCATGCCGCTCGCGTTCTCGGTGTGCCACGCCCGCGACCTCTACTGCGTTGCAGTGGGTCGCGTATCGAGTCTGGGCGTCGATCTGGAAGCGCCAAGAGACGTCCCGCGGGCCGAGTCGATCGCTGCCAAGTGGTTCTCCACGTCGGAGGCCGCTGCGGTGGCGGGCGAGGCGCCCGAAGCCCGCACCGCCGCCTTCCTCAGGTTGTGGACGGGGAAGGAAGCGCTGGCCAAGCGACACGGAGCCGGGCTCAGGCTCATGGGGGCCGGTGGTCACGAACTGGATGTCGACCGTGCCGTCAGCGCCGGCCGGCTCCGCTTCTTCCGTGTAGGAGTGGAGGGTCCCCACCCGGGACAGTACCAGGGCGCGGTCGCCAGCAGCGAGGTCATCGACGGCGTCGAACCGCTGCGGTGGGGTGGCGCCTCCAACTGAGGGGGTCAGCCGGTCGTGGCGGTGGCGCGTCCGACTTCCCGTGCGCGGTGCCCACGACTCCATCACGCTGGATCACAAATAGTGTCGGTACGGTTGCAGTCGTGCGCGGTGCCCACGACTCCATCACGCTGGATCACAAATAGTGCCGGTACGGTTGCAGTAGTGCGCCGTGTCCACGACTCCATCACGCTGGACCGCAAATAGTGCCGGTACGGTTGCAGTAGTGGGTCGTGGTCGGAGTGTCCGCCGTGTCCACACTCCCCAACGTCCGCTGTACGCGTCGCACCGCGTGCGCCCCGCCCGCCGCATCGCACCGTGTCCGCCGTATTCGCTTCGCCGATCCCCCGCATAACCACGTGCGCCGACCCCCCGCTCCGCCGTGTCGCACCACCGTCCGGCCCGCCGCTCTCACACCATCGACGCCGGTCCCTACCTGTCCGAAGCCGTCCGCGGCGCGTTCTTCACCCACCGGTCGTACCAGGCCAGGTACCGTTCGTATCGGTCCTTTTGATAGCTGGGTACCCGCAATCCGTGCGGCTGGCCGGGATAGACGACCAACTGGGTCGGGACACCCCGTCGCCGGAGCACCTGGTATAGCTGCTCGGAGTTCTGGATCGGCACGTTCCAGTCGCGTTCGCCGCCCATGATGAGCATGGGCGTCTCGATCTCGTGCGCTTGGTTGAACGGGCTGATTCGCTCCCACGCCTCGCGATTGTCGCCCTCCCACGGGAGTCCCAACTCGGCCTCCCATTGCCGCTGGTAGTGGTCGTGTCCGTAGTTGGCGATGTACAGAACCTCGCTGGCCCCGCTGATGGCTCCGTCGAATCGGTCGGTCTTTGTCACCACGTAGTTGGTGAGGATGCCCCCGTAGGACCAACCGCCGACGCCGAGCCTGTCCGGATCCGCCCATCCCCGGGAAATCGCATGATCGACTCCGGCCATCACGTCTTCGAAGTCCTCGTTGCCCCAGTCGGCCCACAGGATCCGCGAGAAGTCCTGGCTGTATCCGGAAGATCCCCGTGGGTTGGTCGTCACGACCACGTACCCGTTCGCCGCGAAGAGTTGGGCTTCGAAGTTGAAGGAGTGCGAGTACTGCGACACGGGCCCCCCGTGGATCCGCAGAAGTGTGGGGTAGCGCCTCCCGGGCTCATAGTCCGGCGGCAGGTAGAAGAAGCCCTCGATCTCGGTTCCGTCGTCACTGGAAAACGTCTCGTTCGGCACCTCCGCCAGCCGAAACGTCGAGAGCACGGAGTCGTTGACCGTCGTCAGCCGGGCGAGAGCCTCCCCACGGACTGAGAAGATCTCCGGGGGATGGCTCGTGCGAGCCGCGAGCGCGACGATCTGCCCACGGGGCCCGACGTCGTAGTCACCCAACGACAGCGGTCCGGACACTACGCGCTCGATCTGGTCCCCCACGAGCGTGTAACGCGCGAGGTGGTTCTCCCCGGAGTCCTCCACTTCGAACAGAATCGACTGGCCGTTTTCGGAAAAGCGCGGATTGGACACGTTCCGGTCGAGGGACTCGGAGAGCACACGGGTTTCCGAACCGTCTGCCTGGGCGACGGCGAGGTGACTCGTCGCGTACCAGATCAGTTCGGGCTCGGTCACGGTCACGTAGGCGAGGCTCCCCCCGTCGGGGCTCCACGCCGGCGAATGGTCCGAACCGGTTCCCCGGGTGATCCGTCGGAACGTGTCGGTCGGCTCGGCCGCGTCGGCGGAAACGACCCAGATGTCGGTATCGGCGTTCCCGTCGGGCTCGTCGGTCCGATTGCTGGAGAACGCGATCCAGCGGCCGTCCGGACTCCAGGCCATTTGCCCCTCATCGCGGTCGCCAGTGGTGATCTGGCGGAGCGATCGGTCGCGGGTGTCGAACACGTAGATATGCGTGTTCCGCTCGTCCGTGAGATATCCGGTTCCGTCACGCTTGAACTGGAGGCGGTTCACCACCCACGGTTCGCGCGTCTCGGTAGTGCTCTTCGAGGAGTCCGCCCTGTCCGCGCTGTTTGCGCTGTCCGGCTCCGGGTCCCGTACCGTCAGCGCGAGACGGGAGCCGTCGGGACTCCACTCGTACCCGCTGACGCCCTGCGGGACGTCGGTCAGGGCGGTCGCCTCCCCTCCGCGGCGGTCCAGAACCCAGACCTGGGTCTTGTCGCCCCACGAAGCGAGAAACGACAGGTAACGTCCGTCGGGACTGAACGTCGGGCTGGACGCCGACTCTCCCTCACGGGTCATGGGGATGGCGTCGCGGCTCCCCATCGGATCGGCGGATACCATCCAGATGCGGGTTTCGCTGCTCTCTTCGGCCAGATCGGTCGTGGAGACCGTGTAGGCGACCCACTCACCGTCGGGGCTCAGCCTCGGGTTGCCGACCCGAGCCAGCGCGAACTGGTCCTCTGGTGTGAGCAATCGGGGCACGTCCGGTTCGGCGGCACCGAGCGTGGGGGCCGTCTGCGCGGACAGAAGCGCGGGACCGGTGAGGAGGACGGCCGAGGCTGCCAACGTGGCCGCCGTCCCCGCGGACGAAAGAGCCGAGGCTGCGAGCGAGAGCCCCCGACTCACGAGCGAGCGCCCCCGACCTGGGCTCGAGAACGTCGAAGTCGCAGACGAAGGCGCCGTCAGGACCGGTGTGCCGAGCCGGCATCGAAACTTGCGGGTGTTCATGTGAGAGAGTCCTCGTCCAGGTCCTGCGTGATCTTGGGAGCTGTTCGAACGCACTTTGTGAGCGTCAGCGTGGACGCTGAGGCGTCCAGCCGTGCCCATCCTCCAACGGGAAGCGTCGAGTTGTGCTCGACATGGCCGAAGGGTAGGTCGGCCACGGCGGGTATCCCGAGCGCTTCGGCGTACTCCGTCAGGACATCGCCGACCGGGTGCGAGCCGTCGTCGTCCGCGGGCGTCGTGAAGCGGCCGAAGGCGAGGCCGCCGACCGCGGCGAGGGCGTCTGCTCGCTGGAGTTGCAGGAGCATCCGGTCGATCCGATACGCCGGCTCACCCACATCCTCGAGGAAGAGGATCGCACCCGTGGTGTCCGGCATGTCGCGCGTGCCGCAGAGTGAGGCCATCATGGCCAGGTTCCCTCCCAGGAGACGCCCCTCCGCCCTACCCGCCACGAGGCAGCGCGGCTGTGGGTCCTGGGGACGAGCCTTCAGAGCCCCCGGGACACCGTCGGCGAAGACGACCGATCGAAACCCGCGCTCCGTCTCGGGAGGGAAGTCGGGTGCGGCATGCGGGCCGTGGAAGGAGATCACGCCCATCATCGCGTGACGCGCGTGCAGCGCGGTGTTGTCGCTGAACCCGATGAACGGAATCGGATCCACGAGTTGACGGGCGAGGTCGAGACGATCGACGATCCGCTGTGTTCCGTAACCACCGCGGAGCGCCCAAACCGCGTCGTTCTCGGGGTCGTCGAACGCATCCTGCACGTCTTCGAGCCGC
Organism: Gemmatimonadota bacterium; assembly: GCA_029262115.1. Lineage (GTDB taxonomy): Bacteria > Gemmatimonadota > Gemmatimonadetes > Longimicrobiales > Gaopeijiaceae > JAJCZZ01. The sequence goes on from JAJCZZ010000101.1 coordinate 169,918, forward strand.
TGCGCGTCCGTGCCGGCCAGGAAGCGGTGGCTTGCCGGCGCAGATGGGTAGACCACCGCTTCGAGGCCGAGCGCCCGGCACCTCTCCACCGACTCGTCGATGCGCCCGGGCGGCAGCGGGCCGGCCGGAGCCACGAGCGCAACCCGGGCGCCGGGCACCAGTCCCCGGGGCTGGAGTGGCGCCGGAACGGAGGCTCGTGTGCCCCCGGCGTCGTAGAGACGGGTTCGGCGAGCGAGGTCGTCGGAGGGTTCGATGAGGTCGTCCGTGGGAGTGAGGAGTGTGGCGCGCGGGGGACCCTTTGTGGCAACGTGTGCCGGTCCCGCCGCGCTGTCCACTTCATGGCGCCGGCATCTATCCGTCGCATCCCCCACTGCCCAGCCGATCGTGCTTCAACCCCTACCGAAGAACTGGCCGTCACGGTGGCCGCTCGAGCCCATCGGCGTTGTGGGTAGCCGGGGAATGGTCGCGTCCACCGACGTCCTGGCGAGCCGGGTCGGGAGGGACGTCCTGGTGGCAGGTGGAAACGCGGTCGATGGAGCGGTCGCCACGGCCTTGGCGCTCGCGGTGGTCAACCCCGAGGCAGGAAATCTGGGTGGGAGTGGCTACGCCGTCGTCCGCACGGCGGACGAAGAGAATCACGCCCTCGACTTCAGGTCGACCGCCCCGGCGGCGGCCACGCGTACCATGTACCTGGACGGAGACGGGGCCCTCACCTCCGACTCGGAGCTGGGTCCGCTGGCCGCGGCGGTTCCGGGCAGCGTCCACGGACTCTGGACTCTCCACCAGAGCTTGGGCAGCCTCCCCTGGTCCGCGGTGGTGCAGCCGGCCGTCACGCTCGCCGAGGGCTTCACCGTAGGGGAACGACTCACCCGCTCCTATCCCGCGCACATCATCGAGGGGCTGCGTGGGTTCAGAGCGAGCGCAGACATCTACCTCCCGGATGGGGCACCTCCGGCGTTGGGCTCTCGTCTGTGCCAACCCGATCTCGCTCGGGTGCTGGCTCGGATTCGCGATCACGGTGCGGACGGCTTCTACGCGGGCGCTACCGCCGCAGACATCGAGTCCGCGATGCAGCGGCATGGGGGCATCATGACGGCTGCGGATCTCGCGGCATACCGATCGGTTTGGCGCGAGCCCCTCGAATGCGACTACCGCGACCACCGGATCGTGTCGATGCCTCCGTCTTCTTCGGGAGGAGTGGCCCTCGTACAGATCGCGAACATGCTGCACGCGTTCGATGTCACGGCGCTGCAGTGGCATGGGGCCGACCACGTGCATCTTTTCGCCGAAGTGTGGAAGAGAGCGTTCGCTGATCGGAACCACGAACTGGCGGATCCCGCCTTTCCCGACATCCCCATGGAAACGCTGCTCGCAACGCACTACGCGGAGTGGCGCATGCGGTATGTGTCGCACGACGGTCGTGCGACCCCGGCTGATGAGGCCGGGCCGGGGGTCGGTGCGTACCTGGACGCCGCCCGTCAGGACGGGATGCCACGAAGCGACGCCGGCCCCCCGCGACCGGCTGCGGCACGACGGCTTCCCGAAGGCGATCACACTACGCACCTCTCGGTCGTCGACGGCGACGGGTGCGCGGTGGCGCTCACGACCACACTCAACACGTGGTACGGCAGCAAATTTGTTGCGGATGGAACGGGCGTGCTTCTGAACAACGACATGGACGATCTGAGCGCCAAGCCGGGAGCGCCCAACCACTTCGGCCTGGTGCAGGGAGAGGCGAACGCCATCGCTCCGGGTAAGCGACCCCTGTCGGCTATGACGCCGACCATCGTCCTCAACCCGGACGGACAACTGCGGTTGGTCGTGGGCAACGCGGGAGGGGCGACGATCCTCACCACCGTGTTCCAGCTTCTTTCGAGCGTCCTGGACCACGGATTGGCGCCGCCGGCCGCCATGGCCGCTCCGCGGATCCACCATCAGCACCTGCCGGACCGTATCCAGTACGAGCCGGGAGGACTCGCGCCGGGCGTCGTGGCCGAGCTGACCGACCGCGGACATGCGTTGGAAGAGAGGAAAGTGATGTCAGGCGACGCTCACGTGGTCGCGGTCGATCCGGATGGAGGCCTGATCGGGCTCTCCGACCCACGGCGAGGTGGCGAAGCAGTGGGGTTCTGAGGCGCCCCCAAATCGCGCTGACCTCAGGATGAAGCCCGCGCGCCCAACCTGTCCAGCAGCTTCTCGTGGATGCCACCGAATCCTCCGTTCGACATCACGAGGACCACGTCACCGGCTTGAGCGCCCTGGACCACGGACGTGACGATGGCGTCCACGTCGGCGATGTGCTCGGCGTCCACCCCGTCCGCTCGGAGTTCCGCGACGAGCTCGCCGGGATCCATTCCCGTGTCCTCGTCGTACCGCTCCGGGCGGGCGAGACCGGCCAGGACGACCCGGTCGGCCCCCGCGAGGGCTTCGCGGTACGCCGACTGGAACTCCTTCCGTTGCGCGGTATAGCTCCGCGGCTCGAAGACGGCGATGACACGTCCGCCGCCGAATCGTTGGCCCGCTGCTTCGATCGTGCCACGGACGGACGTCGGATGGTGGGCGAAGTCGTCCACCACGGTCACGCCGCCGCGCTCGCCACGCATCTCCATCCGCCTCCGTACGCTCTCGAACGTCGTCAGCCCCGCCCGGATCCCCTCCCAGGACGCGCCCGCGGCCCGTGAGGCCGCGATCGCGCTCAACGTATTCCGAACGTTGAACCCCCCCGAAAGCGTGGTCCGGAACCGGCCGACGGGTTCACCGTCGCGCGCCAGTTCGAAAGCCGTTCCGTCTCGACTGTATTCGACGTCTCGTGCCTGCCAGTAGGGGGCAGGTGACGTCGTGTCGGTGTCGAGGCCCACCGATTCGACCGGAGCGAACGAGTCCTCACTCACTTCGCGCGCGATCTCGGTGTCCCACCCGACGACGAGGGTACCGGTGCCAGGCACCAGATTGACGAAGCGCTCGAACGCGAAGCGATACGCTTCCGGGTCCCGGTAGATATCCGCATGGTCGAACTCGATGTTGGTCACCACTGCCGTCCAGGGCAGGTAATGCCACATCTTCGGACCCTTGTCGAAGTACGCCGTGTCATACTCGTCGGCCTCGATCACGAAGAACTCGCTGTCGGTCAGACGTGACGAACGGCCGAAGTTCTCCGCCACCCCTCCGATCAGGAAGGATGGGTCCATACCCGACGACTCCAGGAGCCACGCGATCAGCGAGGTCGTCGTGGTCTTGCCATGGGTGCCGGCGACCGCAATGACGTGACGCCCCCGGAGAAATTCCTCCTTGATCGTGAGGGCGGCCGACGTGAAGGGGAACCGCCGCTCGAGGACGGCCTCCAACTCTTCGTTTCCGCGCGTGATGGCATTCCCGACGATCACCATGTCGGGCGCGGGTTCGAGGTTGGCGGGCGAGAACGAGTGGGCGTACTCGATGCCGAGGTCGTCGAGCAAGGTCGACATCGGTGGATAGACCCCTTCGTCCGAACCCGTGACGCGGTGCCCCTTCTGTCGCAGCAGGCTCGCTAACGCGGCCATGGCGGTTCCCGCGATCCCGATCAGATGGTAGTGCATCGTCTTCCGGTCATCCGAAGAGAAGGCGGACGGTCCACACGGCAATGATCATGGCCGCGAAATCGGCGGTTAGGCCGGCGGGCACGGCGTGGCGGGTCTTCTTGATATTGACCGCCCCGAAGTACACGGCAATCACGTAGAAGGTGGTTTCGGTCGACCCGAACATGGTGGCGGCCATCTTCACAAAGATCGAGTCCTCGCCGTACTGGGCGATCATGTCCACGACGATCCCGGCGGAACCGGAGCCCGTGAGCGGCCGGATGATGGCCATGGGCAGCACCTCGCCTGGGAATCCTATGAGGCTCAGAACCGGGTTCAGGACGCCAACGAGGAACTCCATGGCCCCGCTGGCGCGGAACATCCCGATGGCGAAGAGGATGGCCACTAGGTACGGGATGATCCGGACGGCAACGCCGAAGCCCTCCTTGGCTCCTTCCACGAACGATTCGTAGACCGGCACTTTCTTGTAGAGCCCGTACATCGGGAAGCCCACTACGATGGCGGGAATGACGAAGTACGAGAACAGGGTGATGGCACTTCGCAGAGCATCCACGGATCAGCCCTCCCCTTCGCTGGAGGGGGCGGGCGGCCCGGACGCCGTGGCCGGAATCGGTGGATGGAGCAGGGGGTTGGACGCCCGAGCCCCCGGCAGCCTGCTGTAGAGCTTGGCGGCCGTGATCGCAATGACGAGCGAAAGTGAGGTCGTGATGATGATCGCGAAGATCAGTTGGTTGATCTGGAGCCCCATCAGCGCCAGGAGAAGAACCGGCGGCACGAGCTGGACGGACGCGGTGTTGATGGCCAACAGCATGACCATGTCGTCCGTTGCCGTGTCCTCCGATGGGTTCAGCGTCTGCAACTCCTCCATCGCCTTGATCCCGAAGGGTGTCGCGGCGTTCCCCAGGCCGAAGACGTTCGCTGCCATGTTGAGCGCGATCATCCCGAGCGCGGGATGGTCATCGGGGATTCCCGGGAAGAGGGGCTTGAGCACCGGTCGGACGAGGCGGACCAGTGCGTAGATGACGCCGGCATCCTCGGCGATCTTGAGGAGCCCGAGGAAAAGCGCCAACACACCGATCAGGCCGAGACTGATCTCAGCGGCCGTTTCCGCGAAGTCGAGGGCAGCCTGGGAGATGGCATTCATCTTCACAAAGCGGACTTCTTCGAACACAAGCCCCGCCGAGGCCGATCCTCCCACCCCCGTGAGCGGTGCGAAGTCGACGAGCGATCCCTGAAGTTCCTCATCCCGGGACTGGGACACCACCTGGATCGTCGACAGGGGATCCGGAAGGTCGGAGCCACCGTCGAAGCGGAGGACCACCCCTTCCTGTGATTGACGGAGCACACCGGAGAACGGTTCCGAGGGAGCCGCTTCGACGCCGTAGAACTCGCGGAACGTACCGGGGTCGATCCGGATCGAAACGGGGACACTCCGACGGTCCGCATCGTACCCCTCTGGGAACGCGACCTCGACAGGCAGGGGCTGGCCGTTCCGGTACGCGTCGCGTGTAAGATCGCCGACGTCGGACACGACGGCGAAGAGCAGGCTCGAGATGATCAGCCCGCCCCAGATGTAGTTCAGCATGGGCTCCGGGGGTTGGGGACGGCGCCTCGGGATGGCGTATGGTCGGCGTGGCGGGGAGGTGCAGCAAGGTCGGTGCCCCTGGAACGCACCCGCCTGATTCGCCGGCTGCCCGTTGGGGAGTCTCAGGTGGCACGATCCTCGCAATCACGGTAAGGCGGAGATTCAACCACATGGGATCATGAGCCAACCACTTCGGCACGAGCCATCTGAATACAGCGTCCTGATGTTGGACGCGGGTGCGGTGGATCCGGACTTCGTCCGCCGGACACTCGATGAGTCCACCACGTCGAAGTGGAACATCACGGTCGCGAGTTCCCGTGCCGAAGCGCTTGAGAGCCGTCCCGAAGACTACGACGTCGTGTGTGTGGATTGTGGCACGGATATCCGTAGCGGATTCGAGGTTCTCGACGAGTTGGGTGGCGACGAAGGCTTGGCTGTTCCTGTAGTGTTTTTGGCCTGTGAGCGGGCCGAAGGCGCGAGCCGTCAGGTCGTCGAGCGTGGCGCAAAGGACCTCGTCGTGAAGGACGATACGGGCCGGGCCCGGCTCGAGCCGACCCTGCTACAGGCGGTCCGAGGCCATCGTGAGGTGCAGGCCATCCGTTCTCGAAATATCCATCTCGAACGATTCGCTGGAGTAGTTGCCCACGAGATCAAGAATTCGGTGGGTGCGGCACTGAACGCCCTCAGTGCCCGGGAGATGTTGCAGGAAGACGGGACCGCTTCAACGGAGGACCTGGAGGGTCTGGTCTCGACCGCGCAACAAGCGCTGGACCGTGCGACCCGCACGGTCGACCGCTTGCTCGACGAAGCCTCGAACGGATTGTCGGACGCGCCGGCCACCCTCGGCTCTCACGACGTCGGCGGCCTCGTCGAGTCCGTGGCCAGGGAACAGCGGCCGGCCTTCGAGAGCGGTGGTGTGGACCTGGTGGTCGAGCCGGCCGATCCGGACGTCGAGGGCTGGATCGACCCCGACCTGATGCTTCAGGTGCTGGACAACCTTCTCGACAATGCGCGTCGATTCACCCCGGACGGGGGGCGGACCACGATCCAGGCGATTCGTTGTGGGGCACGAGTTGGCGTTCGCGTCAGTGACACCGGGCCCGGCGTGCCAGAGGACTTGAGGGACTCCGTCTTCGTGGGAAACGCCTGGGATCCGGCGGGCAAACGGGGCCTGGGGCTCGGGCTGTGGGTGGCGGGCCAGGCCGCCCACCGATTGGACGGGCAGATCCGGCTGGAGGCTTCGTCCCCGGAAGGGGGCGCCGCCTTCGTGGTCGAGGTGCCGGCGGCGGACGCGCTTTCCAACTACCGGTCGATACCAGCCACCGGGTCCTCGTCCGGCGTTGTAGGGACGGACCTCGATTCCGGGGCCGTAGCTTGAGCACGCAGGTAGGCCGTCGACCGGCACGACCTTTGCAAGGTTCGGCCTCGCGTCGTTACTGTCTCCACCAACGATGCGACGTCCGATGAGACCTCGCATCGAACCAATGTCACTGGGATCGGGAGCGCCATGAGCGCCGAGAAGACTGTTCTGTTGGTCGAGGACAACGAGGACAACAGAATCGTGTACGCGATGATGCTCGAGTACCACGGCTACAAGATCATCGAGGCCACGAACGGAGAAGATGCCGTCCGTCTCGCCCACGAAGAGAAGCCCGACATCATCTTGATGGACATCTCGATTCCCGGGGTCGATGGGTGGACGGCGACGCAGCGAATCAAGGACAACCCAGATAGCCAGGGGATTCCGATCGTGGCCGTTACCGCGCACGCTCTCCCGGAACACCGGCAAAGAGCGGAGCAACTCGGTTGCGATGGATTCCTCACCAAGCCTTGCGAGCCCCGACGCCTGCTCGAGGAAGTCCAGAAGCTGATCGGCTGACGCCGTTCCGTCCAAAGGCAGGATACTCGCAGACTTCGAGTTGCCCCCATACTCCCAAGCCCTTTCGATGGACGACCATAGTTCGGAAACCGAGTCACTGGTGGAGCCCGACGCTCACGGGCCCAGTGGAGATGGCACGTACGTCTACTGCATCATCAAGAGCGCGGACGAGCGTGGCTTCCCGAGTTACGTCGCCGTCTGGGAGAAGCCCAGGACTAGCAAGTCTGGGTACCCCTGAATCTACGTGTCCGAACCCCGTGATCGAGCGCTGGACGATCGGTGGAAAGATCTCCTGGAGCGGGTGGCATTCGCGGCAGATGGTGCCGACGCCTGCCGCCGTGTGCTCGAGGAGGTTCTCAACGAGCCCGATGTAAACCGGGCTTTGGTGCTACTCCGGCACGATGGTGTGCCGTACGCTGACGGGTACGGGTTCGCTCCCGATGTCGTGAGCGAACTCGGGGATCCATCGAGCGACGTTCACCGCTACCTGGCGGAGCGGATCGACAGCGGTGATCCGGGCAGCGTCGGCTCCACGGGACCTCCAGTCCTTCAGGACGGCTCGTTTGTCGTCATTCCCTTCCCGGGGCCGTCCGGTGTCCCTGTGGGATGCGTGGTCATGGACGGGGGAGTTGAGCCCCCCGGATTGGCGCGATCCCTTCAGTTGGTCGGGCCCGTCGTCGCTCGGGCCCGTGCGCTGGACGTGCTTGCAGAAAAGGCGGAGCGGCTCGGTCGCCGGGATCAGTTGCTCTCGACGGTGGTCGACTCCCTCTCCGATCCGGTCGTCCTTACGGATAACAGCCACGACTTCTTCTACGCGAACAAGCGAGCCGAGAAGCTGTTCGGTTCCCGAGCACACGACAGCGACGGACGGCGGCGCGCGGTTCAGGTCAACGACCTCCTCTTCTCGTCGTTCCTCATGCAATCGGTGACGAACGAGGGGCCCGCGTCGCGTGAGTTGAACCTCGTCGATCCAGGCGACGGATCGGATCTACTTTTCGAGGTGATATCGATACCGATGCCTCCCGCAGTTCGCGAGGAAGGTGCGGTCATCTCGGTGCTCCGGGACATCACCGATCTCAAGCGTGCGGTGAGCGAACTGGAGGTCCAGTTCAACCGTTCGCGGATGGCGGAGCAGGCCGCGCGGCGTGAGTCCGATCGTCTCAACGTCATCATCGGGAACGCGGGGGATCCGATCCTGGTGACGGATGGGGACTCGAAGATCATCCTCATGAACGTGGAAGCGGAGCGGTTGTTCGATGTTCCGGAGAGCGAAGAAAACGGCGAGGGAGCCGCTGCTGGACGCGCTGTCCGAGCGAACGACACGAAGTTCACCACTCTGATCTCCGATTTTCTCCTTCAGGATTACGAGGATCACGCGCGCAGGGTGCAGGAGCTCGTCCTGACCGATCCAGTCACCCATGAGGAACTACCGGTAGAAGTGGTCAGTTCGAAGATCAGCGATCATCACGGCGGCGTCTCGGCCATCGTGAGCGTCCTCCACGACCTCACGCAGGTGGTCGAGAACAAGCGCCTGGCTTGGGAACTCCGCGCGCTCAACGAAGGATTGGAGGAGCGCATCCGGCTTGCGACCGAGGAGCTCGAGGAGCGGAACCGACGGCTGGAGTGGCAGAGCCGAGAACTCGAAAAGGCCTCGCGCCTCAAGAGTGAATTCCTGGCGAGCATGAGCCACGAACTGCGAACTCCGATCAATGCGATGCTCGGCTACACGGCCCTGGTCCGCGAGGAGATCTACGGGCCGTTGAACGACCAGCAACACAACGCTCTGAAGAAGGTTCATGGGTCGTCGCAGCACCTCCTCGCCTTGATCAACGACATCCTCGATCTCTCGAAGATCGAGGCCGGCCGGATGCCTCTCTGGTTGGAGGATGTGAGGATCGAAGGGATCGTGGAAGAACTGATCCAGACGGTAGAACCCATGATCCGGGAGAAGGACGTCGACCTCTCGACGACCGTGCCGGAGGACCTCCCGACTCTGCACACGGATCGCACGAAGGTGAAGCAGATCGTCCTGAATCTTCTCTCCAACGCCGTGAAGTTCACCCATGAGGGAGGCGTCTCGTTGGAGCTCGGTACCATGGACGACGGAGCACGCGTGTCGATCGTGGTCAAAGACACGGGGATCGGGATCGACGAGGCGCACCTTCACTCGATCTTCGACGATTTCCGGCAGGTCGACCAGTCGTCCACGCGGAAGTACGGCGGGACGGGCCTGGGCCTCTCGATTACCCGCAAGCTGGTAGATCTGATGGGTGGGTCCATCTCGGTGGAGAGCCATGAGGGCGAGGGGTCGACCTTCCGGGTCGAGCTTCCCGTCCGTGTTTCACCGCTCCAGGACGAGGATGAACGGCGGGAGATGGCGTTCCGGAGCGAATCGTCGCGGAAGTCGGACGAGGCCGGAGGATAGGGCGGACACGCTGAGCCAGCCGACCGGCGACACGCGCCTCGAGACGTTCGTCGCGATGGGCTGAGGGTCAGACTTCGAGGTGTGACTGAGAGCGAGCGCGGTTGGCCCACTTCTGTTCCGAGGCGGGTCCTCTCCCCTACATTGGCCGCCGATCCACTGTCCCGCGAACCCAAGGAACCGCCGATGCTCGCGACCCGTTTTCTACCTTCGGCCACGGCATGCACGCTGGTAGCCGGCGCCCTCTTCCTCTCCCCTCCGACCCCCGTCTCGGCCCAGGCCACGTGGAACGCGGTCATCGACTCCGCGATGATGGCGGGGTACCGGTGGCGCAATCTGGGTCCTGATCGTGGAGGGCGCTCGATTGCCGTGTCCGGTGTCGTCGGGCAACCGGATGTCGCGTACTTCGGGGCGGTCGGCGGCGGGCTGTGGAAGACCACGAACGGCGGGGAAGATTGGCGCCCCGTGACCGACTACCAGATCACGTCGGCGTCGGTCGGTGCCGTGGCGGTCAGCGAGACCAACCCCGACATCGTGTTCATCGGCACGGGAGAGACGTGCATCCGGGGCAATATCCTACCCGGTGACGGGGTTTATCGGAGCCTCGACGCGGGCGAGACCTGGGAGCACATCGGATTCCGGGACTCCCACGGGATCTCCAAGATCAGGATCCACCCGACCAATCCGGACATCATCTATGTGGCGTCGTTCGGGAAGTACTCGGTCCCGAGCGAACAGCGCGGCGTTTTCAAGAGCACCGACGGCGGGGACACGTGGCGGCGCGTGCTCTACCGGAACGACGAGACGGGGGCCATCGATCTGGTCATCGACAGGAACGACCCCAACGTCCTCTACGCCTCGCTGTGGCAGGCCTTCCGCAAGGAGTACACGATGTCGTCCGGCGGCCCGGGCAGCGGCATGTTCAAGAGCACGGACGGCGGTGAGACCTGGACGGAGATGACCCGGAACCCGGGGATGCCGCAGAGCGGATTGGTCGGACGGATCGGCCTGGCCGTCTCGAGCGCGGACTCCGACCGCGTATACGCGCTGTACGAGAACGACGACGGCGGACTCTTCCGGAGTGACGACGCGGGCGCGACGTGGGAGTTGGTCAACGACAACCGTGCCATCCGCCAGCGCGCGTTCTACTACACGCACGTCTTCGCCGACCATCAGGACCCGGACGTGGTCTACATGGAGAACACGTCGATCTTCCGGTCGACGGACGGTGGCGAGACGTACGAGACCATCAACAACGGCACGCACGGCGATTTCCACGATCTGTGGATCGATCCGAGTGACCCGTCCCACCTGGTCGTCGGGAATGACGGCGGCGGCGCGGTCAGCTTCGAAACGGGGGAGGAGTGGACGGACCAGGAGTACTCCACGGCACAGTTCTACCATGCGGTGACGACGGCGCACATCCCCTTCCACGTGTGTGGGTCGCAGCAGGACAACAGCACATTGTGCCTACCCTCGGACTGGAACGCCGGACGCTTCGGCTTCGGGGGCGGGGGCAACGTCTTCGGCGGTGGCGGGGCCGACGATCGGAGTATCACCGAAGGCTCGATGAATGTGGCGTACCGCGTCGGAGGCGGCGAGCCGGGGTACATCGCACCGGATCCGCAGGACCTGAACGTGTACTACTCCGGCACGAACAACGGGCGGTACGTCGACAAGTACAACCGGACGCTCGACATGGGGCGCGAGGTGAACCCCTACCCATGGTTCTATTCGGGCGAGCCCGCTCTGGACATGGTCGAGCGGTGGCAGTGGACGTTTCCGATCCTCTTCTCGCCGCTCGACCCGAACACGCTGTACGTATCGTCGAATCGGCTGTGGCGAACGAAGGATGGGGGCCTCACCTGGGATCGCCTCAGCCCGGACCTGACGCGGGCCGACCCCATGACACTCGGCCATTCCGGCGGTCCGATCACCGGGGACATGAACGGACCGGAGGTCTACGCCACCATCTTCTCGGTGGGTCCGAGCAAGGTCGACATGGACGTCATCTGGACCGGATCGGATGATGGTCTGGTCCATGTGACGCGCAACGGCACGGCCACGGGCGATGCGGTCGGGTGGGAGAATGTGACACCGCCCGACATGCCGGACTTCGGGCGCGTCAGCCAGATCGACGCGTCGGCGTTCTCCGCCGGAAAAGCGTACGTCTCGGCACGGTTGCCGCTGCTCGACGACTTCCGCCCCTACATCTGGAAGACCGACGACTACGGTCGCACGTGGACCAAGATCGTGAACGGACTGCGGGACGACGCCTACGTGAACGCCGTCCGTGAGGACAGCAATCGCGAGGGGCTGCTGTACGCGGCGACCAACCACGGTGTGTACATCACCCACGATGACGGCGCCCACTGGCAGGAGCTGAACCCCAACCTGCCGGACATGCCAATTACCGACCTGATCGTGGAGCACGATGAGCTGGCCATCGCCAGCCATGGGCGGGGCTTCTGGGTGCTGGACAACATGGCGCCGCTGCGGCAGGCACGGGCGGGCCTTACCGATGAGGACATGGTGCTGTTCGACCCGGCCGTGGCCTACCGCTCCGCGGACGGTGCCACGCTGTCGTGGTGGTGGGACGAGGTACCGTCGGACGCGCGGATGGAGATCCTCGACGCCAGCGGGTCGGTGGTGCGCACGTTCGAGCCTCAGGATACGACCGTCGAGCGTGACCGCTGGAGCGGTGCGGCGCTTCCCATGAAGGAGGGTCTGAACTACCTGCAGTGGGATCTACTCACAGACCCGTGGACGTCGTTCCCGGGCATGATCCTGTGGGGCGTGCGCACCACGGGGCCGGCCGTCCCACCCGGCACCTACACGATTCGGCTGATGGCGGACGGGCGTACCGACACGTCGCGGATTGAGGTGCGCGCGAACCCGTGGCTCACCGACATCTCTGTCGCGGACATGCAGGAGCAGTACACGTTCGGCCGGGCCATCTGGGAGAAGGTCGACGAGGCGAACCGAGCGGTCGTGGCCATCCGTCGCGCGAAGGCACAGATCGACGCCCGCCTGGAGGAGTCGGATGATCGGCGCCTGGCGGACGTGGCCGAGCGGTTGGTGAACAACGCGTCCGAGGTGGAGTCGGACCTGTACCAGGTGCGGAACCGGTCGGGTCAGGACCCGCTCAACTTCCCGATCAAGGTGAACAACCGGCTGGCGAACCTGCTGTCGATGACCGAGCGCGGAGATGGTCCGCCGAATGCCGGCATGCGCGAGGTCTTGCAGATCATGGTGGACGAGTTGGCTGGCTATACCAGCCGGTTGGAGGAGATCTGGCAGACGGATCTGGCGGCGGTGAACCGTGAGCTGGATCGCCTCGACATGGACGAGATCGATCCGTGGGACGAGGATGTCGTGGTGCCCAATCCGCTGGTTTCCCAGCAGTAGGGTATCTGACCGCTCGACCGTGAAGAGCCCCGGGGCGCTCGATGCGTTCCGGGGCTCTTCACGTTGGTCCGAGCCGCCACAGTCGACTGGGCGGCGGCTCCCTACCCTCCCACGTGCACGACGCACCGCCTCTGGGTGCCCCGCGCACGGTGCTCCCACAGGTAGATCCCCTGCCAGGTGCCCAGGGCCAGCCGACCGTTCACGATGGGAATCGACAGCGTTGTCGACGTGAGCGCCGCCCGGATATGCGACGGCATGTCGTCCGGCCCTTCGTGGATGTGCGTGAAGGCGGGGTCGTTCTCCGGCACGTTGCGCTCCATCCATGCCTGAAGGTCGTGGCGGGCGGACGGGTCGGCGTTTTCCTGAATGGTCAGGCTCGCGGACGTGTGCTGGATCATGACCGTACACAGCCCTTCGGTAAGGCCGGCACTTCGTACGACACCGGCAACCCGGTCGGTGATCTCGTGGAGGCCCTTCCCTCCCGTGCGGACGTCCAGATGGCCAACCATGGCGGTGTGCGCTACTCCGCTCGGTGTGTGCGGATGAAGTCCTCGGTCGATTCCGGGAGGAGCAGGTCGTCCGAGATCGAGGCGATCTCTTCGGCCGCTTCCCAGGCGCGTTCGAGGCGCCATAGTTCCCCCTCGAGAGCGCGGCGCTCGTCTTCCTCGTGGAGGGCCATCTCCACGGCGAGCTTCGTCGGCTTCGGCATCTTGTTCACGTACCCGGGCACGCCCTTCTTGTCCGTGAAGCGCTCTCCCGACGCGATCGAACGGAGAAACGTGTCCGGATGGCCGTGGTTTTCGATGTGGCGGACGGCGTTGGTCACCGTATCCTGCTTGCCTCCCGATGCGTTCATCTTCGGAAGGACGAGTCCCGCCACCCGAGTCGCTTCTTCTCCGGTGAACCGGTGTTTCTTCTTGCCCTTCCGAACCTCCACGGAGAACCCGACGTCATCGTCGGTCGCGCGGAGGCGAGTGCCCAGGAGGTCGGGCCGTTTAAGCTTCAGGACGCCGTTGGAGGTGCGCAGCTTCACCTGTGTTCGCCCGTTCACCCACAGGTTGTAGAAATTCCCGCTCTGGGCGAGAACCGCGCCGCTGATGACACCGGTGGCGAGGCCTCCCGCAAGAACTCCTCCCAGCACGACGACACCTCCCACGCCGTACATGAGCGCCCTCTTCCGGCGCCGGCCGAACTGGTCGCCGTACCTCCAGGCCGCGAATTCGGTGCGCATAGGCTGGCCGATGCGAACCAACTCGAGGCCCTCGGGATGTCGGGCCAGTCCGACGTTCTCCGTGGATACGCGTAGCTTCGTCTCCCGGAAGATCCGCTCGAGGTCTTCGACGGCCTCCCACCGCTCCTCCAGGGGAGTGAGATTCCAGCGCTCGCACTTCCGGCACACGACCCACAACCGTCCTCGCCCGGAGTCGAACGCGAGACGGCGCCCGACCGGGAAGGTTTCGACGATCTCGTTTTCGCCGAGCGACTGGTTGCAGAACATGCAGGTCCGGTACACGGGGTCCTCCCGGGTGGTAACGGTCTCCCCAGAATACGTGGTGAAGCCCCGCGCCCTTCACGATCAAGCGGCGGAACGACGTGGTTTGACTTACTCCTCTCCGGTCTTTCGCAGGATCAGCTTGTGCGCCTTCAGCCGTAGGGCGTTGATGCGGATAAAGCCACGCGCATCTTCCTGATCGTAGCCTCCGGCCACGTCCATCGACGACAGTTCCTGATCGTAGAGGGAGCTGGTGGATTCCCGTCCGCGGCAGATGATGTTGCCCTTGAACAGCCGCAGATCCACGCGTCCGCTGATGAGCCGCTCGGACTGCTGGAAGGCGGCCCGGATGAAGTCCATTTCCGGGCTGAACCAGAAGCCGTTGTAGATGATCTCCGCGAAGCGCGGCGAGAGCATGTCCCGCAGACGCAGGACCTCCCGATCCATCGCGATCCCCTCCAGGTCCCGGAGCGCCGCGTGCAGGATCGTGCCGCCGGGCGTCTCGTACACACCCCTCGACTTGATGCCGACGAAGCGGTTCTCGACCATGTCGATACGCCCGATCCCGTGCATTCCTCCGATGTCGTTCAGGTAGGAGAACAGGGAGACCGGATCCGTCAGGTCGACGCCTTCCGAGGGGGCCTCCACCCGAACCGGCACCGCGTCTTCGAAGTGGACCGTGACGTCGGTCCACACGTCAGGGGTCTCTTCGAGACTGCGAGTGAGCTTGAACATGTCATCCAGGGGAGGGCTCGCCGGGTCCTCCAACATGCCCGCCTCGTACGAGCGGTGCATGAGGTTCTCGTCGCTCGAGTACGGCTTTTCCGCCGTCGCCTCCACGGGGATGCCGTGTTGCTTCGCGAACGCCAGAAGATCCGTCCGCCCCTGGAAGCGCTGGAGGAAGTCCGGCTCCTTCCACGGGGCGATCACCTCGAGCCTCGGTGCCAGCGCCGCGAACGCCAGCTCGAAGCGTACCTGGTCGTTGCCCTTTCCTGTGGCCCCGTGGGCCACCGCATGGGCATCCTCGGCGAGGGCGACCTCCACCTGTCCGCGTGCGATGACCGGGCGCGCGAGCGATGTGCCCAGGAGGTAGCGGTTCTCATACACGGCGTTCCCGGCGATAGCCGGGAAGATGAATTCGGTTACGAAGTCCGGGGTCAGGTCGACCACGAAGACCTTGCTGGCGCCCGTGGCCCTCGCCCGGTCCGCGATCTCGTCGAAGTCCTCTTGCTGACCGACGTTCGCTATATAGGCGATCACATCGTACCCGCGCATCAGCAGGTCTTTCAGGATGCAGGCGGTATCGAGTCCGCCACTGTACGCCAGGACGACTTTTTTCTTCGACAAGTTCGGGTGCTCCGGTCACCGGGTGGGATGTGTCGTCCACAACGGTCGTGCTTCCGGAGGCGTCCCGCCACTGGCGACACCGTCGGTAGCACGCCGCCTCACCCTCAAGCGCCGACCGCACCCTCCGAGTCCGCGAGTTCCAGGAGGGTCCGCAGTCGCGATGACTCGGCGCCCGCGACAGCCCGACCCAGCTCCGTTGCCCTGTAGAACCGCCGCCGCCGAGCATCGCCCGAGTCGGGCTTTTCTACTTCTTCGAGAAGCCCCTGCTCGATCATGCGACCGATCGTGTTGTACAGCGACCCGGGCAGGAGGAGGCCCTCCTGCCCGGTCGTCTCTTCGAACGTCCGGATGATGCCATATCCGTGCATGGCCGACTGGCTCAGCGTGATCAGGATCGCGTAGGTCGGCGCACTCAGCGGGAGGAAGCTCTGCGGCTTCATTCGGTCCTCAGCGCTTCGACCGGGTCGAGGCGACTGGCGCGCATGGCCGGCAGGAAGGCCGCCGCCAGCGACACGACCGCCAGGACGGCAGCCGTCGCTCCGAGGGTCGGTGCATCCGTCGTCCCCATATCGAACATGAGGCCGCCGAGCACTGGGCCGAGCGCCACCGCCCCGAGCAGTCCGATCAACAGACCGACGAAGGTCAGGCGCGCCCCCTGCGAGAGGACCATTGAGCCGATCGCTTTGGAGGGGGCCCCCAGGGCCAGTCGCACGCCGATCTCCCGCGTCCTCTGCTGAACCGTCGTGGAGATGACTCCGTAAAGGCCAACGGCCGCGAGCACGAGCGCGACGGCGGCGAACAGTCCGAGAAGCATCAGCGCGTATCGGTTGCGAGCCGTGGACGCCTTCAGATCGTCGGTCAGGTAGCGGACTCCGTAGACCGGCACTCCAGGATCCAGGCCTCTGAGAATCTCTCGAACCTGATTCGCCGCGACCGCCGGATCTCCCGGCCCCCGGAGGACGACGGAAAGCTCGAGGGGCGCGTTGTCGTTGAATGGGATCCAGATGTGGGGCTCGGGCTCCGCCCGCAGGTCGTCATAGCGGATCGGCCTGATGACGCCCACCACGCGAGCAGTCGCCTGCCGTCCGGGGCCGATGTAGCCCGCCACCAGGACATCTGCCGAGCGCCCGACGGCCGACTCGCCAGGCCACGCTCGTTCCGCCAGCGCCTGGTCGACGACGACGGCCAACTCCTGGCCGGGCAGACCGTCGCCGTCGACGAAGGAACGGCCCTCGACCAGTGTGGCGCCCAACGCTTCGAAGTACCCGCTCGATGCGATCCGGTAGCGGGCCCTGGGGGCGGTCTCGGATTGCAGATCGTCACCCGGTTCGCCGAAGGGGGCCGACCAGGTGAATCCTCCGCCGGTGAGCGGAGTCCCGGACGTGATGCCGGCAGCGGAGACGCCCGGGATCGATCGTGCCTCGGCCAGAAGTTGTCCGAAGAACGTTTGACGCACTTCGAGTTGACGGTAGGTGAAGAACGGCAGGGCAAGGTCCACGGCCACGGCGGAAGCAGGTTCGTATCCCGGGTCCACCGCCAGGATCTTGCCGAAGCTGCGCAGAAGAAGACCCGATCCGGCGACGAGGACCACGGAAAGCGCCAGTTCGCCTACGATCAGCGCGTTCCGGAGACGAACGATGCCTCGATTCGCTCCACGGCCCCCCCGGTCGGCGAGGAGGGCTGCCCCTCCGACCCTACTGGAGGAAAAGGCGGGCGCCATCCCGAAGAGCACAGCGGAGCCGATGGAAACCGCAAGCGCGAAGATGAGAACCCGACCGTCGATCCCGACTCCCTCCAGACGGGGCAGATCCGCGGGGGCGAGCGCCACCAGCGCCTCGACACCCCACGCCGCGAGGATGAGACCCGCCGCCGCCCCGATGAGCGCGACCGTCGTGCTCTCCGTCAGGAGCTGGCGAACCACCCGTCCGCGCCCCACACCCAGGGCGGAGCGAATGGCGAATTCCCGCCGGCGACCGTGGGCGCGTACGAGCATGAGGTTCGCGACGTTGATCACACTGATCAGGAGCACGAGCCCGACAGCTCCGAAGAGGGTCCAGAGGAGCGGACGTACGTCCGCGACCATCCCGTCGAGCAGTGGCGTCACCACGACCCGTGTCCCGAAGCGAGCGTGGTTCTCGTAGGACTCCACGAGCGACGTCGCCACCGCGGTCGCCTCGCCGCGGAGCTGGTCCAGGGTTGCACCGTCACGGAGGCGCGCCAAGGTGACCCCGCCGGTGCCCCCGCGTGCGCCGTCCGTCAGCGGAACGGGCAGATACCCGAACGCGTCGATGCGCTCCGTCAGTTCAGCGGAGGCGGGGGAGTGCAACCGGAAGCCTTCCGCCAACACGCCCACAACGTTCATGCGCGTGCCGTTGATCGTGACGCTCTGGCCTACGAGCGCGGGATCGGAAGCGAAACGGTCCCGCCACAGACCGTGGGAGAGCAACACTGGCATGGGCGGTGGCTGGAAGTTCGGATCTTCCATCTGCACGCGAGAACGCGGGGTCCAGTCCGATGGTTCGAGGAGACGCCCGGCGGCCACGCCGGGTGCGAGGACCGAGAAGAAGTCGGGGGTGATCCAGCCGATGGTGATCCGGGCCGCACCCTGGTCGTCGTTCAGGTTGGTGGCCAGCGTGAACACGCTGCCGATGGCCTCGGCCGCGGACAGTCCGGCCATGTAGTCGATCAAGTCCGGTCCCGGAATGGCCCGGGGGGGAGAGTTCTCGACCTTCTCGAAGACGTGCTCGAGCGCGACGATCTCGTGCGGGTCTTCGTACGGTAGGGGCTGGAACAGCACCCCTTGAAGCACCGAGAAGACCGCCGTGCTCGCCCCGATGCCCAGGGCCAGCGTGAGCACCAGTACAGACGAAGCCGCCGGCGTCCGCACCAGCCCCCTGCCCGTCAACTTCAAGTCGTCCCAGATATCCCCGATCATCATCCCGTCCCCTCTCCCGATCATCGCGACGGGTCGGACGGCCATCCCCTGACGGCGTCCCCTCGCCACGCGCCTGATGCGCTCGGCCACCCCTGCACGCAGAGCGTCCAAGCAGGCCTGGATCACCAAGCGGGCAGACCCTTTTCCCGCAATATGCCGGGCCTCGAGGAGATCAGAGAACGTCTCTGCCATCTCGAAGCCGTGGCGTTCCCGAACGTCGGGAGGGAAGGCCGTCAGGCTGAACTGGTACAGCCGTGCGGGCAGGGAGGGTCGTCTGCGCATCGAGTATTCGTAGAATTATAATTAACGAAATGATAACGCGTGACCGGGGTTCCCACAATCAGGGGCGCCAGATCCTCGTGTCGGGCCGGAAGACGGCCCATGCGAACCAGAAGTGATTCCCGTGCGGTACTTCGTCGAGCTGCTGGCCCTCGAGCGGGCCATCCGTGGCCTGCCCCGACACGTTCCACCGAGAGCCGGTCTCCCGGTCACGATAGGTCGCCGGCCGATCGGTCGTCTCGAAGTGGAGGACACGTCCGTCGACGGTGGCCGAATAGACCGCCGAGGAGCCCACCGCCCGTCCTCCGGCGATACGCCCGTCGTCGACGGAACTTGCCGTGGCAGGCTGGAAGAAGACGACGACCGGACGCTCTTCGAAGTCGAGCTGCGCGAGACCTTCGTCTCGCAGGACGCTGAACGGCACGGCCCACGACTCGTCGGTCCCCTGGAGGGCGACCACCCGTTCCATCGGAGGGAGTTCGTCGTTGGTCGGACCACGAAAGAGCTGCCGGATGGGCCCCTCGCGTCGATCGTATCCTTGATATGGGTTCGTGCCGTAGCGCCGAGCGTACCCCTCGTGCTCCGTCTCTCGCGACAACACGGTCGCCGACGGCATCTGTTCGCGTACGTCCTCCCATCGCATGACCGGTGACGGGATGAACGTGAGTTGCTCTCCGGCGTAGTGACCGACGATGCCTTCGCCGGTGGCCTGCTGCCACCAGGTCTCGGTCTGGCGGTCGTACATGACCAGATCGGAGTGTCGGAGGTTTCCTGTCGTCCCGAAGTCCAGGATCTTCCCGTCGAATCGGCGATCGAAGGCGAGGGTCGTGTTGCAGAGAGGGCAGTACGTCACGGAGACCGGAACGCCCCCGATCTCGTCGTTGGCGATCTCGTGCCACATAAGGATCTGGATGGGATAGACCTTCGTCTCGCCCCCGACGCGTACCACCGCCACCGCCTCGTCATCTTCGAGGAAGCGGTCGGCGTCCCGAACGGAAATGAACCGGGGCTCGTCGATGGCCGGGATCCCGTCCTTGGGCGGGCCTCCCGACATGATCTCGGCCATATCGACCGTGGTCTTCGAGAAGTCGGTCTTCCACTCGGAGGACGACTGACCTGAGACGTCATCTCCCGTGCCGCAGGCGGCAACCCCGACGACGAGAAGTGCGAGTACGGCTCTGCGGACAGATAGGGCGGAACTGAGATGCATTATTTGCTCCCGGATGAGGGCGGGCGCCGGGGGTTGAAGCGTCCTAGCGGCGCTCGAACAGATAGGAGATGTCGGCCTGGACGAGCCCACCCCCCACGTCTTCCAGAAGCAGTCGCCCACTGAGGATGGTTCCCGTTCCGTCGGTCGAGCCGTCACTGAACCGACTCAGGATCAGACGACGACGCGTGGAGCCCGTGACGTACTGGATGTCGAGTCCGACAGGATCGTCGAGTCCGACGTTGGTGAGCGTGAACAGGGTATCGACAGCGATGGTCACGCATTGGGGGCACCGGCTCGTCGCGACGCTGTCCGCGTCGAACGCGATCACGAGCATGGCGGACGGAAAGCTGGCAGACATCCCACCCACGACGCCGTTGCCGGAACCTCCGTACGAGCCGATCCACGCGAACGGGATCAACCCCTCCGGGTTCAGACCCACCAGCTCAGGCGGCAGCGTGGGCTGGGGGCCCGTTGGCCGGGAGTCGCACGCCGTCACGGCCACCGTCGCGAGGAGAGCCACCGCGAGCGCATGTGTCGAAGAAGTGGTTACACGAAATCGTCGGTTCATCAAATGGCCAATCCACTGGACCCCCGGTAACGTTCCCGGACCGAGTGCCGCCAGGAACCGTCCCGGGCGCCCACTTCTTAGGGAGGTACACGAGGCTCGCCGCGACGGACGGGGCGACCGTGCGCCACCGGAACGGAGTCGTGGAAATGGCCGGGAATCGAGCACCAAAGATCGCTGGGCACGCCGTCGCGGGGACGTTGATTGCGGCGTTGGCGGGGTGCGGGTCGGACTCTCCCACGTCGTCCATCCCTACTCCAGAACTGACGTGCAGCATCCCGACCAGCCAGGTCTTCAGCGGTCAGGTGAAGGATGGCATCCCGGCCCTGTCGGACCCGCCGACGGTGTCGACGGCGAGCTCCCAGCTCGAGTACCTGCTCGACACGGATCGGGTCATCGGAGTGGAGGCGGGCGGGATCGCGATGGCCGTTCCCCTGAACATCCTCTGGTACCACGAGATCGTGAACGTCGACCTCGGCGGGCTCCAGTTGGCGCTCACCCACTGCCCGCTGACGGGCTCCAGTCTCGCGTTCGATCGGGCGGGGGCCGGAGGTGCGCACTTCGGCGTATCCGGCCTTCTGTTCCAGAACAACCTGATGATGTACGACCGATCGGCCGACCAGTCCTTGTGGCCGCAGATGGTGCGCGGAGCGCGGTGTGGAAGCAAAGACGGCACGGCCCTCGAGATGTACCCGCTCGTCGAGATGACCTGGGGAGCGTGGCGCCTGCTCAATCCCGGAGGGCGCGTCGTCGGGTTGGATACGGGACACGACCGACCGTACATCGTCTACCCCTACGGCGACTACGACCGCGTCGACAACCCGGAGCTTCTCTATCCCATGGCCTCGCTGGATAGTCGGCGGGCTCCGAAGGAGAGGGTTCTGGGTATTGCGGACGGTTCCGGCGGCGGGATCGCATTTCCATTCGGGATGCTCAACGAGCGTGGCAGAGTGGCCGCGGTCCACGACGGCGACCGTGTCATTTTCTGGGACCGTGCCGCTCAGTCCGCTATGGCCTACCGGCCTGCCGTCGATGGTCAACAACTCACCTTCGACGAAGTTGACGGAGCGATCATGGACGAAGAGACCGGTTCGACGTGGTCAGTGGACGGTTGGTCCCGGTCCGGACCGATGTCCGGCAAGAGGCTCGAGCCCGTGGCCGAAGCCTACGTGTCCTACTGGTTTGCGTGGGCCGCGTTTCAACCTCAGGCGCTACTCTGGGAGGGCCGGTGAGATCCGCGGCGGTGTGCGCCGCGCTGGCGTCGCTGGCGCTCGCCGGAAGCGTGTCGGCCCAAGCGATCTGTAGCGCGCCCCACTCATCTCCGACCCTCGCGCAGAGTGGGTCGATCAGTACCATGCCCGCGGGGGCCGGCTGGTTCCAGCTGTCCCTCTACGGCCAGCGCGCGACGGAGTTCTTCAACTTCCTGGGTTCCCGCCAACCGTTCCTCTCCGAGTCGGAATTCGACACGCGCTCCGTGTTCGTGACGGCCGCGGTCGGCGTCACCGAGGGGCTGGAGTTGTGGGCCCAGGTGCCCACCCATCGGCTCTCCGTCGATTCGAACAGTGGCTCGTCGACGTCGACGGGCGTAGGAGATGTACGCGTGGCGGCCCGCCTCGGTGCGGCGATCCTGGACTATGACGTTCCGCTCGCGGTCCGGTTCGGAGTGAAGGTCCCCGGCAGCGACTTCCCCGTGGACGCGACAGTTCTCCCTCTGACCGAGGGCCAGGTCGACGTGGAGCTGAGCGTGGAGTCGGGGCGCGCGCTGGGCGAGGGCTCAACGTACCTCATGGGGTGGGTCGGGTATCGGTGGCGTTCGGAGAACACTGCGGCGGCGCGCCGACCCGGGAATGAGCGCTTCGGTCACGTGGCCGTCGGCGGCCTGGTCGGTGACCTGTCCTGGGAAGTCGGCGCGGACGGACTCTGGGGTTCGACTCCGCGGGCACAGGGGCTTCGCCTGGACGACGAGGGTCGGCGATTCCTGCAGATTCTTCCAACCGTGGGGTACGGGGTGGGGCCGGGTCGGGTCGAATTCACGAGCCAGGTGCCGGTCTGGGGTAAGAACCTTCCGGCGGGAATCGGCGTGAGTCTGGGGTATCGAACCGTATGGGGATTCTGACCCAAACCAAATTGCGACCCGAGGGACCGCGTACCAGGCGGCTCGCGCACATCATCATCGCCGCGGCGCTGTGGGTGGGTATCGGTGTCACACCGGATCCGGTCTCGGCGCAGGACGAGGTCGATCTGAACGAGATCGGCTATGTGGTCGGCCGGGAAGACGCCCCCATCACCGTGGTCGAATTCGGTGACTACGCCTGTTCCGCGTGCGCGGAGTTCCACCAGCTCAGTTGGCCTACGGTCAAGCGGGAATTGGTCGATTCAGGCCTGGTTCTGTGGCGTCATGTGCCCTTCCTCCTCGGATTTCGGCGGGGCAAGGACGGGACGAAGGCGGCGCAATGCGCCGCCGATCAGGGCGCGTTCTGGGAAATGCACGATCGCCTGTTCCTCGAACAGGAGGATTGGGCCTCCCAGAGGAAGCCCAAGGACACGCTGGTGGAGTACGCGACCGCCTTGGGCCTCGACGGCGATGCGTTCAAGACCTGCTTCGAGAAGAACCACGCAGAGGACCGTATCGACGCGGCCAACGACGCGGCGAAGGAGTTGGGCATCCGGGTGACGCCGGTCTTCTTCATCGACGGGTTCCAGGTCCAGGGCGCGCTCCCGGCCGAGGCCTTCATCGAATTGGCCCGTGCCGCACAGGATCGCGGCACCGGGCGTTGAGGCGGTGTTTCGCCGCCGAAGGAGGGGCCCGTGAAACAGTCCACGGGATCGTTCTGGCTCGCTGTCTCGGTCACGGCGCTCCTACCGGCGCTTCATCCCCTGATGATTCCTGCTGTCGGAGTGCCGTCGCACCTCCTCTGGTGGGTGCACGTACTCCCGGTGGCGATGGTCGCCTTCCGCTTCGGTCTACGGGGGGCGGTCGTAGCGGTGCTGGCCAGCTCCATTGCGGTGGCGTCCGGAGAGGCGCTGTTCGGCACCGGATATGGAACGTCGGCCGACACTGCGACGATCACCGCGTTGTTCGTTGCCCTGACGCTGACCACCCTTCTCGTGGCGGCGTTCGCGCTGTATGCACGGGGCGTGAGCCGTCGATACGGTACGCTCTTCGAGGCGTCTCCCTCCGGCATCGTGCGTCTCAACAGGTCGGGACGGGTCGAGGAGGTCAACCCGGCTGCCGCTCGTTTGCTCGGGGTAGCGCCTTCGCAGCTCAAGGGCATCGAGTGGAACGATATCCCGAACCACGGCGAGTGGCCTCCGGCTGAAGAACTGGTGGGACAGCTCTGGTCGGGCGTGGTCGGGGTGGGCGAGGGCCTCGGTCGGAGTGACATCCACGTGTCGGTCACGGCACTCCCCCAGGACCAACCACCTGGCTTCCAGATGGTTCTGGTCGATCGTACGAGCGAAGTGGCCCACCAGAACGAGCTGGAGCGGCAGGGGCATCTATCCACGCTTGGCGAAGCGCTGGCCGGAGTCGCGCACGAATTGCGCAACCCGATCCAGGTGATCCTGAGCTACTCCGAGATGTGGACAGGAATGGGAGGGCTGCCGCCCGTAATCGAGGAGGACGCCCGGGACATCCAGACGCAGGCTCGGAGGATGCGTGACATGGTGTCGGAGCTCCTCGGATTCTCCCGGAGTCGTGAGGAGGGAGAAGTCATGGAACTACCGGACGTCGTCCGACGCGTGGTCCGGATGCACCGGATGACGCTCGGGAGGAGTGTCCGCGTGGTGGAGACGATCAAGTGGGAGGGTGCGGTCACCGGAGGCGAGGGGTGGGTCGAGCAGATCCTCGCCAACCTCATCTCGAACGCCGCGCATGCGGTCGGACGGGGCGGTGGCACGATCACGGTGTCGGTGGTTGCCGGCGATGCGGGCACGGCTCGCGTGACGGTGCACGATGACGGCCCCGGCGTGCCCACCGAGTTGCGTGACCGCATCTTCCGTCCGTTCGTGACCACCAAGGAGGAGGGTGAAGGCACGGGCCTCGGCCTGGCGATCAGTCGTCGGTTGGCCCGGCGGATGGGTGGGGACCTCGTTCTCGAGGAGACCGACGGAGGGGCCGCCTTCGCCCTCGAGCTTCCCATGGCTTCTCCGCCCGAGCTACCCGAGGTGGACATCCCCTCGGAGGCCGTTTCCGCCTAGACTTCTCCGAAGGTGGTCCGGCCCGGATCCTGCGTGGTTCGCCGCCGGACACTTCACTTACGGACAGGCGGTTGAGCCACCTATGGGATTTCTTGCGGAGCCGGGATTCTGGGGCGCGCTTTTCGGTGTCACGCTCATCCAGATCGCGTTGGGCGCTGACAACCTCATCATCATCACCATTATCGCCAACAAGCTCCCGGGGTCTCAACGGAAGAAGGCGATCCAGTTGGGGCTGTTCCTGGCCATGGTCTTCCGGATCGGACTCCTTTTCGGGGTCACCCTGGTCCTCAATCTGGCCACCGCAACGCTGTTCAGCGTGCATGGAGGGCCCATTCCGGGGCTGACCATCGACGCCGAGGTGAACGGGAAGGCGCTCGTGCTCGCCGTCGGGGCGGTTTTCCTTCTCTGGAAGGGGATCCACGAGTTGCGGGTCAAGCTGGTCCGGGAGGAGGGACACGTGAAGGAGGCCGCCACCTTCAAGGATGTCGTCGGGCTCATCGTTGGCATGAACCTCCTCTTCAGCGTCGACTCCATCCTGACGGTCGTGGGCATGACGGATATCTTTGCCGTCATGGTCGGCTCCGTGGTGATCTCCGTGGTGTTGATGTTGGCGTTCGCCGGCCCGATCTCCAGCTTCTTGTCTCGCAACCCGGAGTTTGAGATTCTCGGGTTGTTCGTACTTCTCCTGATCGGCTTCGTTCTCTTTCTCGAGGCGGGCCACACGGCCCATCTCGAGGTGAACGGATCGGAGTTCCCGTACATCCCGCAGTGGATCGTGATCTTCATGCTTCTGATGATGTTCGCGGTCGATCTGTACCAGAACTGGTGGGAGAGGGCGCAGGAGAAGAAGCCGGTCGCGCTGCACCACCGTGTGAAGTGAGGCGGCGACCGAGCGAGGTCGCCTGGAAGGCCTCCACCCGAGACCGGTGGATGTCCCAACAACGAGTCGAGGAGTCCTGAATGAAGCGTGCGTGGATGTCTGTCCTGACGGTCCTGATGGTCGTTCCCGCCGTAGCGGCCGGTCAGGCGCCCGAGGACTCGTTCGACTACTGGCGCCCGCAACGGGACATGATCCGGTACGGCCAGCAAGCGATCCTCATGTGTAACGGCATGTTCACGTCCAACCGCACGCTGGAGCAGGTGTTCGATGAGGAGCTGGCCTTTTTTCCGAGTCCCGTGGGCACGCCGCGCGGTGGCGACTACGAGATCGATCGGCAGCGGCGTGCTGTGGCCGTGGGAGTCCCGGGCCGGGGCACGCCGGTCATGCGCGCCGCCTTCCGTGAGGGGATCGGCTGCGTGATCATGGCGCCCGACCAGACGTTCGAAGACATGGACGACTTGCCGGTGCAGGCGATGGCGCCTCCGCTCGGAGACGCCGCGACGATTCCCTGGCCGCTGGGAGACCTCGTGCCGGAACAGCCGCTCCCCGGAGGTGTGGACGCGACGGCGCTGCAAGCCGCGTCCGACTGGGCGTTCGATCGTGAGTCGCCGGAGCAGGTGACCATCAGTTTGATGGTGGTCCAGAACGGTCGGATCCTCCACGAGCGGTATGCACCCGGCTTCGACCTGACGACCCGGACGCGAACCTGGTCGACCGCCAAGAGCATCGCCTCGACGCTGATCGGCATTATGGTCGACACGGGTCGCATGGATCTCGATGAGCCGCTGGGCTTGGACTGGCTGCCGAGGGCGGCCTCGCCTGACACCGATCCGCGCAGGGAGATCACTCTCCGGCACGTGCTCAACATGTCGAGCGGCCTCTACCCCATCGACAATGCCGGCCTGGAGTATGCCACCGGTTCGGGATTGGGCTATTGGGCCGGGGCGAGTTCGGTCCGTCTGGCGCTGGATCGTGCGTTGATCCGGGAGCCGGGGACATACTGGGACTACGAGAACTCGGAGACCCTGCTGGCCGTGCACAAGATGCGGCAGATTCTCGGCAACCGGATGGCGTACCTCGAGTTCCCCCGCAGGGTGCTACTCGATCGGTTGGGCATGCGGAGTACGCTTCTGAGCACGGACCGCTTCGGCGACTTCATCCTGAGCAGCCAGGTGTACACGAACGCCCGTGACCTCGCCCGCTTCGGCATGCTGTATCAGCAGGGCGGGATGTGGAACGGTGAGCGCGTCATCTCCCAGGAGTGGATCGACTTCGTACGGACCCCGGCACCGTCCACGGCGGGTCGCGGCAACTTCTACGGAGGGCAGTTCTGGCTCGTTCCGGACGAGCGGAAGGGCGACGTTCCTCCCGACGCGTACTCGACCGCGGGCAACCGAGGCCAGTTCGTGATCGTGGTTCCGTCTCACGACCTCGTGATCGTCCGACGCGGCCTGGACTACGGCCGACAGGGCTTCGACCGGTGGGACCTCACCCGGGAGGTGTTGAAGGCGTTTCCAGGTGGTGGCTAGAGTAGCTAGAGAGCCGCGAGCCACGGACCCATCCCCGAGGTATCAGCGCACCGGTACCAGCCGAACGACCCGCGTCGGCGCGCCCCTGCGGTCTTCCACCGCCACGTAGATGAAGCCGTCCGGCCCCTGGCGCACGTCGCGCACGCGACCGAGCCCGAGGACCAGCGTCTCCTCCTTGACCACCTCGTCGCCGTCCATCGTGAGCAACGCGATCTGCTGGCCTCCGAGGCCCCCGGCCAGAAGGTGGCCCTGCCAGGCGGGAAAGGCATCACCCGTATAGTAGAGGAGCCCCGACGTCGCGATCGAGGGCACCCAGACGTGGGTGGGGTGCGTCATCCCCTCGCGCATCGTGCCTTCGTGGATGGCGGACCCGGAGCCGTAGTTCACGCCGTAGCCGACGACCGGCCAGCCGTAGTTGTTTCCCGGCTCCACAAGGTTCAACTCGTCTCCTCCTTGCGGGCCGTGCTCAGTGATCCACACCCGACCGTCCCGATCGATGGAGAGCCCCTGGGGGTTCCGGTGCCCCCACGTCCAGATCTCCGGGCGGACGCCGCTTTGGCCAACGAAGGGGTTGTCGGACGGAACGCTCCCGTCCTCGTGCAGACGCACCACCGTCCCGTGGTGGTTCGACCGGTCCTGCGCCGGGTGCGACTCGAGGTCTCCGCGCGGCGGAGCCTGCCGGTCGCCCACGGTCACGAACACGTGGCCGTTCCCGTCGAAGGCGATCCTCGAACCGTAATGCCCCGCGCCTTGCGAATTCGCCTCGAACAATTCCTCGACATCGGTGAGGCGGCCGCCGTCGAGGCGTCCGCGGATGAGGGCGGTTGTCGAACCGTCCCCAACCGGCTTGGAGTAGGTGATGTACAAGAGTCGGTTCGACGCGAAGTCGGGATGCGGAACGACGTCCATGAGACCGCCCTGTCCGCGGGCGAATACCTCCGGAACACCGCGGACGGGCGCGTCGACGAGACGTCCGTCTCGCACCATCCGAAGCCGGCCCGGCCGCTCCGTGACCAGCATGTCGCCGCCCGGGAGGAAGGCGATCGACCAGGGGTTCACCAGGCCGTCGACCACCGTCTCGATCCGGTAGTCCTCGTGCGCCGACAGCATGACGGGGTCCTGCGCGGACGCCTGTGCGGTCACGGAGAGGGTGGTTGCGACGGTTAGGGCTATCGTGGTCGAACGCTTCATCAAACATCTCCTGGATCGGTCTGGCCTTCGCCGGATTCGGTCCTCGGCGGGGTGGAGAATCCGGACCCCCACAACGGCTGGGGGTTCCCCTGCACGGCAGTTGCATTCATTATCGAAGATACTTCAGTAGTGAAGGCGATCCCACTCCGGAGCTTCGAGCATGCCGGCAGGCCACGAGCGTCACATCCCCTTACGGCCGTCGGCCGTGGCCGTGATGGCCGCGCTGTCCCGCGGCCCGCTGTCCGGAGTGGATGTGCTCGACTCGGTCGAGTCGGCCGGTGGGTCGATCCTCGGCCCGGGCACCCTTTACCGGCTTATGAAGGAGCTCCGAGCCGAAGGATGGGTGGAGAGGGTTGACCCGCCTGAGGGGCGGGAGCACGGCGATGATCGTCGGCAGTTCCACGTGCTGACACCGGGCGGACGATCCGTCCTTCGCTTGGAAGCCGAGCGCCTCCGGCGGACTCTGGCCCAGATCGAGGACGTCGGGGAGGCGAAGAGCATGGGGTGAACCGAGGAGAGAGCGTATATCATACGCTTGCGCGGTGGGCGGCACCCGACGCGACCCGTGCCGAGATCCGTGACATGCTCGCCGCCTTTAGCGCACTCCGTGAGCGCGCGCGTCGGCGAGGGAGTGCGGATCTATTGCGCTTCTGGACTCGAATGGTCGTGGACGCGGTGTGGACCGGGATCAGTGAAAGAGTACCAACGAGAGACTCGGCGCACGGATCGATTCAACGGGGAACGAGGGGAGGGGGGGCGATGGGAGACCTGCTGAGACAAGCCGTCCGCAGCCTGCGACGACGGCCGGCGCACACCGTGATGGTCACGCTGACCTTGGGTTTGGGGATCGGAGCCGGCACCGTGGTGGCCGTTCTGGTGCGGGACGTCATCGCGCGTCCGCTGCCGTACGACGCACCCGATCGGCTGGTCCGCCTCGATGAGATGGACGAGGACCGGCGCACCTGGTGGCCGTCTCGGGTGAACTTCGAGGAGTGGCGTGCCGCCGGTGCCGCGGGCGTCGAGGGCATCGAGGCGGCCACGGTGCCGGAGGCGCGTCCTGTTCTCTTCGGAGCGGACGCGGGACTCGCCGACGTGAGTGAGGCTTCGTCCGGTCTGTTTCCGCTTCTCGGCGCACGGTTCGAGCGCGGCCGTGCACCAGCGCCGGACGAATTCAGGGGGGGAGGCGTTCCCGTCGCGGTCGTCAGCCACGCGTTTTGGGTTGGCGCGCTGGGTCAGGCCGACCTCGACGGAGTCGAACTCACCATCGGCACGGAACGCTTCCCGGTCGTCGGCGTTCTGAACCCCGATTTCGGCTTCGTGGCCCAGGGTGGCGGGTGGGGCGCGCCGGACGTCTGGCTTCCCCTGGAGCGTCATCCAGACGAGAGTGCGAGGCAGAGCCATGGCATCCACGTGGTGGCGCGGGTGTCGGACAACGTCTCCCTGGAGAATGCGGACGATGCGCTCGACCGAATGGCGGCGCGCGTCGCGGAAGCGCATGCCGAACCGACCCATGCCCATTCGGTCGAGACCACGTTCCTGGAAGTCGAGCTTCTCGGTGGTGCACGGCGTTCCCTCGGATTCCTGCTCGCGGGTGCGGCAGGCGTGCTGCTTGTCGCCGCCCTCAATCTGTCCGGTTCACTGCTCGTCGACGGGCTGGGGCGGGCGCGGGAGATGGCCGTGCGCCGGGCGGTCGGAGCCGGTCGCCGCCATGTCATCGGCCAGTTCCTCCTGGAAGCTGCTCTCGCGGCGCTCCCGGGCGCCGTCCTGGGGTGGTTGCTGGCGCTTCTTGCGTTGACCGCGCTGCGGACGTTACACCCGGGTGCGCTACCCCGGCTCGACACCGTGAGCATGGACGCGGGCGTGTTCGTAGCCGCCCTCGTTACGGCTGCAGTGGTCGCGTTGGTCGCGGCGGTGCTTCCGCCCCTGCTCCTGTCCGGTGGCGGTGCGACTGCGGGCGTCACGGGCGTCGGGCGCAGCGGCCCGTCCGATCACGTCCGGCGGATATGGAACGGGGTACTCATCCTTCAGGTGGCGCTCACGTTCACTCTCCTCGCCGGCACGGCGGCTCTGGGGCGGAGCCTCCTCCAGATCTTCGACACCGATCTCGGCTTCGAGGCGGACCGTGTTTCCGTGGTGCAGGTCACGCTCCCCGAGTCCCGATACCCGTCGGACGCCGACCGCATCGCGTACTTCGATCGGGTGTTGGCGAGTCTCAGGGGAGTCCCCGCCGTTGCCGCGGCGTCGATCACCAACGTCCTGCCTCACGTGACCCAGGCGCGCATCAGCGGAACGACCAACCCGGACGTGGAGACGGAGGATTGGACGTGGGCCGCCGTGCGCTTGGTGGACGCATCGTACTTCGATGTGCTGGACATCCCGTTCGTGCGGGGTGAGATGGTCGGGCCGACGGACGCCGAACTCGTGGTTGTCGACCGGACGGTCGAACGGAAGATCCTGGACGAGGACGCGGTCGGCCGCCGAGTACGAAACGGAATGACCGGCGGTCCGGTGACCGCGGTCGGGGTCGTCGGCCCGGTGCGGGAGTGGGGGCTGCCGATGGGCGCGATCGGAACGATCTACCGGGATTTCCGCGCGGCAGG
Organism: Gemmatimonadota bacterium; assembly: GCA_029262115.1. GTDB lineage: Bacteria > Gemmatimonadota > Gemmatimonadetes > Longimicrobiales > Gaopeijiaceae > JAJCZZ01. Next base: position 201,015 of record JAJCZZ010000101.1, read on the forward strand.
AGGCGTGCCGCTCGAAGCGTACCTCCTGGTTCGTGGACAGGAGGGTCGTTCGGTACCGCTCGGCCTGCTTCGGGAGACCGTGGCCGGCATCGACCGAAACGTCCCGATCTCCGTGGAGGATCTCGAGACCGGGATGGCCCGCACACTCGGGTCCCGTCGGCTCGTCCTGGTGGTCACCGCGGCGTTCGGAGCGCTCGGATTGATCTTTGCGGCTTTAGGCGTCTACGGCATCGTTTCGTATATCGGACGCCGGAAGGCGCGGGAGTCGGGGGTCCGGCTCGCGCTCGGTGCCCGCCCGGCGAGCGTCCGTAGCCGAGCCCTGGCGGACGGGATCGTTCCGACGGCCGGCGGGCTGATGATCGGCCTCGCGCTGGCCCTCGTCCTGGCAAGGATCGTCGGAGGCCGTGTGGAAGGGCTCGAGGCGGCCGGGGGGTTGACGCTCATGGCGGCCGGACTGGCCCTGGGGCTGGTGGCCACCGCGGCGGCGTGGATCCCGGCGCGACGGGTCACCCGGATTGACCTCGTCACCGTGCTCAGGGAGGAGTAGGGGCCACCGCTGGACCCACACCGCACATCGCCGTACTCATTGGCTCGAACCCGCGCTTTCCCACCCGCTCCCGAGTCACCGAGCATGGACCACGACATCTCCGATCTGCGTGCCACGTCACCCAAGTGCGGACGGCCCGATCCGATGTGCGCTTTGCTCGTGCAGCGGGTGAAAATCGCCGTACGCCAGCTCACCGGTATGGCGGTGGGGGCCGTAGTGCTGACCACCGTCCCGAACGTGCACGCCGCGGCCCAGGACACTCCCCCGCTGGCGGCTTCGCGCCTCACCGATTCCGATCTTCGCGCCATGGACTTCCGGATGGTCGGACCGTTTCGGGGTGGCCGGGTCACCACTGTCGACGGCATTCCCGACCGTCCGTGGACGTTCTTCGCGGGCACGACGGGCGGCGGCGTGTGGAAGAGCGAAAGCGCGGGGCAGGCGTGGGAGAACATCACCGATGGATGGCTAGACGTCGGCTCGATCGGTGCGGTCGAGGTGGCGGACGCGGACCCGGACGTCATCTACGTCGGCACCGGCTCCGCGGACATCCGCGGAAACGTCTCGGTCGGTCGTGGCGCCTGGCGATCGCGCGACGGCGGCGACACATGGGACTTCATCGGACTCCGGGACGCCGGGCAGGTCGCGCGCATCCGCACCCATCCGAACGATGCTTCGGTCGTCTGGCTGGCCGCGACGGGTCAGCCGTTCGGCCGCAACGACGAGCGCGGTTTGTTCAAGTCCACGGACGGCGGGGACAGTTGGCGGCAGGTCCTCTTCCACTCCGACTCGGTCGGCGCCATCGACCTGGCGCTACACCCCACGAATCCGGACGTTCTGTATGCGGCGCTGTGGCGGGGCGAGCGGAAGCCGTGGACCATGATCTCGGGTGCCCGCACGGGCGGCGTGTACCGCTCCGTGGACGGTGGAGAAAGCTGGGAGAAGCTGGCCGGCGGACTCCCCGGGGCCGGCTCCGACGAAGGCGGACTGGTCGGAAAGATCGGCCTGGCCACGACGCCCGCGGCTCCGGACCGCGTGTGGGCCATGGTCGAGGCACCCGACCCGGCGGCGGGCCTCTATCGCTCGGATGATCAAGGCGATAGCTGGCGGCTGATCAACGACGACTACGGCCCCCGGTCGCGCCCGTGGTACTACATGCACGTCCACGCCGACCCGGTAGATGCGGACGTGATCTGGGTGCTCAACTCGGCCCTGTTCCGTTCGGGAGATGGCGGAGAGACGTTCCGGCGCGTAGCGATGCCGCACTCCGACCACCACGACCTGTGGACCAACCCAGCGAATACCGACATCGTCTTCGTCGGAAACGACGGAGGCGCCACCGTCTCGTTCGACGGGGGGAAGCACTGGTCGTCGCAGCTCAACCAACCGACCGCCGAGTTCTACAACGTGGCGGTGGACGACGACTTCCCGTACCGGATCTACGGCTCGCAGCAGGACAACTCGACCATCTCGGTTCCGACCGCGGCCACGGGCCGTGGCATCACGCTCCAGCACTGGAAGAGCCACGGCGGGTGCGAGACAGGCCCGGTCGTGCCGCGGCCGGACACAGCCGATGTCGTCTACGGCGGCTGCTTTGGAGGTCGCTTCGCGCGCGCGGATCAGGCGACCGAGCAGTTCCGCCAGATCCGACCCTACCCCCAGGCCCAGGACGCCATGCCGGAGAGCGGCCTGCGCTTCCGCGTGCAGTGGAATTTTCCGGTCGAACTGAGCCCACACGACCCACTCACCATGTACTATGGTTCCAACGTCGTGCACCGGAGTCGCAACGAGGGGCAGAGCTGGGACGTCATCTCCCCGGACCTGACCACAAACGACACGGCCCGCTTCGACATGGCGGGTGGACCGATCAACCCGGACGTGACCGGGGTGGAGATCTGGTCCGCGCTCCTGGCCATCCAGGAGTCCCCCCACGCGCCCGGGCAGATCTGGACCGGATCGAACGACGGGCGGGTGATGCTCACGCGTGACGGGGGTGGGACGTGGACCGAGGTCACGCCCCCGGGCCTGCCCGCCCCGAGCACGGTCAACCGGATTCATCTGTCGACGCACCGGCCGGGCAAGGCGTACGTGGTCGCCTATCGGTACCGGTACGACGACTGGGCGCCCTACGTGTACCGCACGACCGATTACGGACGGACGTGGACGCGTATCGGCGACGGCACGCGGGGCCTACCCGCCGACTGGACATCACGCTCGATCATCGAGGACCCTGCACGCGAGGGACTCCTGTTCGTGGGCACCGAGTTCGGGCTGTTCGCCAGCCTGGACGACGGGGCCTCGTGGCGGCCGTTCCAGCAGAACCTGCCCCGCACGCCGGTAACCGATTTGACGATCCAGGAGCGGTGGGGCGACCTTGTGGTGGCCACCCAAGGTCGGAGCTTCTGGGTGCTCGACGACCTGTCCCTGATGCGGGAAGTCTCCGCCGATGTGCTCCAAGCCTCGGAGTACCTCTATGCGCCGCGGGACGCCTACCGGTCCACCTGGCAGGCCGGGGACGGACACTACGCCCGCGACCATGTCTACGGCGCCATGATCTCCCGGGACATGAAGGCGGAAAACGCGCCCGAAGGTGCGGTCATCCAGTACCATCTGGGCGGCGGCGCCCGCGCCGTGTCGCTGGAGATTGTCGAGGGTCCCGGGGTCGGCGGCGGCGCACGGTCCACCGCGGTCCGCATGGACGACCTCCCGACGGACGCGGGGAGCCACCGCGTGGTCTGGAATCTCCGGTATCCGGGCCCGGACCGTGCCCGTGCTGTTCCGGGGGAGTACCGCGTGCGACTCACCGTCGACGGTCGGCCACAGGAGCGATCGCTTCGCGTTCTGAGGGACCCACGCCTGGTCGACATTCCGGTCGCCGACCTCCAGGCTCAGTTCGACTTCCTCCGGCGCACAGGCGCGAGTATGGAGCGGCTCACAGAGGCGACCCGGCGCATCGACGGGGCACGGTCGGACGTGACCGAGGTGGTCGAGAATCTCACGGAGGCGCGGGCCGGGGCGGCGTGGCTCCCAGGAGCGCAGGAGCGGGCCGACACCGTCGTGGCCCGGCTCGCTCGGGTGGCGGACGCGCTCGTCCAGACCGAGGGCGGCGGGTGGGACCGCGAGGCCAAGCTCCGCCGTCAGATCGCGTTCATCCTGAACGAGTCGCAGAGCCAACGTGGCGAGTACACCGACGCGCGCCCGACCGATCAGTGGGTGGAGCGTCTCGACGACGTCGTGGAGGAGCTGGAGGTGCTGCTCCTCGAACTCGAGCGGGTGCTGAACCGCGACCTGGCCGAGTTGAACGACTACCTGGAGGAGAACGGGACGGGCGTGCGGGTGATCATCAGCTGAGGGGGTGGGGCACTTTGCCGGGCGGCAGGTATCCTCGCGTTCGTCGCGGACCGCGTAGCATGGGCGGCGGTCCGCCCTCACCGACCGGTGGATGCTCCAGACGCAAGGCCGTGGCACCGGCATCGCCACCGCCACGGCCACCGGCACCGGTACGGCCACCACCACGGCTACGGCCACGGCTACGGCTACGGCCACGGCCACCGTGGCGCGGCCACCGCCCACCGCTACCGGTGCTGACCAAACGCTCGATGCGGCTGTGGGCGGCGATGGCGGCGAGGGCGTTGGGGCATGGCTGGGTGCGCGTCGTTCATCCGGCACATCGGTGTGTCCCATCCGCCCATTGACAGATTTCGACGGTCGCGGCCGTCGAAGTGTTGGACTGGCCTGAGATTCCGTCCCTGCGGCCCCCCTGGGCTCCTCTGCCCCGCAGGAGCGGCGGGAGGGTCCTTCTTTGACCTCCAAACACGCTCTCGTGCGGTACCGGGTCGCTCCGGACGCCCGAAAACCTCCCGCTCGGGGGTATCCATTTAACCGGACCTATCGGGATTGAGCGTTCTCCAGGGGCGGTTGGCGGGGGGTCGCTCAAGGCTTGGTGGGCGGCCTCGTTTCCGCGGAGGGACCGGTGGGACGGAACGGGGTCGGCGGGTAGCGATGAGG
>JAJCZZ010000102.1 GCA_029262115.1 Gemmatimonadota bacterium
GGTTCCGGAAGGCGGCGAACGAAAGCGCCCCGGCCCGCAGCAGCACGCCAGATCTCAGCGGGACGGAGTGTCTCTACTCCACCGCGAAGCGGTTTAGTACAACTCCCCTATTGCGGTCGGGCCTCGCCGGCGACAGCGAGCCAACGTGACCACCCCACCTAACTCACCACCCTCCCCACATACACCTCCGGCAAACCCGCCGCCCGCAATATCCGATTAAACTCCGCAACGTCCCCATCCTTAACCCTCTGCAGCTCAGCCGCAAGGCCCGCCCACTCGTCCAGATAATCCCCCGTCACGTCCCGCACACCCTGCGTGACGGGAATGTTCGCTCCACCGATCCGTCCCAGCAGATCCTTGAACTTGATCATCAGGCGCGCTTCGAACTGGTAGTTGTGCTGGCTGGTCTTCAGCTCCTTCTGGAGGATCTGGGCGATCCATTGCTCGACCGTCTCGTTCAGCTCCTCCGCGCCGTCCTCCACGGCCCCGGCGTCCGACAGGTCGCGCACGACCTCCACCTGGCGCTGGATGCGGCGTAGGTCTTCCACGCCGCGGGCCATGGCGTTCGCGGCGTCCATCAGCGAGGCGGACAGGCGGTCCAGTTCGGCGTACTGCGCCTCCGGGTCGGCAACGATGCCGTCCAGGCGGGGATCCATCCGGATGCGGAAGTCCTGCTCCTGGACGTCCTGGCCCACGGTCAGGCGGATCCGGTAGTTCCCCGGGGCGGCGGGGTAGCCGCTCAGATTCCTCGACGTTCGGGTGATCTCCGGGAGACAGGCGAACCGGCCCACGTCCATGCTCCACCGCCACCGGTGCGCGCCTTCGCTCCGTTCGAACTGGCGCGGGCGGGGTGAGGCGGCGCAGTCGGGGCCGTCGTCGTGCGAGTGCTCGGCGTAGACCACGGCGCCGGAGCTGTTCAGGATCTCCATGGACATGGGTACGTCGGCGTCCACGTCCTCGCCGAGGACGTAGTGGACCTGCATTCCGGACGGGGGGTTATCGCCGAGCCCACCCTCCGCGTAGTAGCCGCGGGCGATCGTGCGGTACGGGTCGAACGGGTCGTAGAGCCAGACGTCCGCATCGGCCACGGCGTCATTGATCTGATGGAGCGGCGTGAGGTCGTCCAGGATCCACAGGCTCCGGCCCTGGGTCGCGACCACGAGGTCCTTTTGACGGACCCGGAGGTCGGTGATCGGCACCTCAGGCAGGTCGAGTTGAAGCGGCTGCCACACGGCGCCGTCGTTGAACGAAACGAACATCCCCGTTTCGGTGCCGGCGTACAGGAGACCCCGCCGGTCCGGGTCTTCCCGCACCGTGCGTGCGAACGTGTTGCCGGGAATGCCGTTCACGATCTTCGTCCACGTGCGCCCGTAGTCCGTCGTCTTGAAGATGTAGGGCGTGAAGTCGTTCATCTTGTAGCCGGCCGCGGCGAAGTACGCCGTGGCGGCGTCATGCGGGCTCGGCTCCAGGACGTTGATGATACTCTCGGGCAGCCCGTTCGGGGTGACGTTCGTCCAGGTGGCGCCGCCGTCGCGCGTTACGTGCACGAGGCCGTCGTCCGATCCGACCCAGATGACGCCTTCGACCAGAGGCGATTCCTCGATGTTGAACAGGTTGTTGTAGCTCTCGGCCGTGATCTGCTCGTTGGAGACGGGATACCCGCCCATCCCCTGCTTCTCCACCTCGTTGCGCGTGAGATCCTCGCTCAGCACCTCCCACGTGGTGCCCCGGTCCGTCGACTTCATGACGTACTGCGAGCCGTAGTAGATGACCGACGGGTCGTGCGGACTCACGATGACCGGGCCGTTCCAGTTGGCCCGGTACTTCAGATTCTTCGGCTGCTCGCCCGTAACCCGTTCGGGATAGGGACGGACCATCCGGTAGTTGTTGGTGTCGCGGTCCCACTCGCCCAGGAAGGAGGCGAAGAAGGTGGTGTAGACGAATTTGGGGTCATCGGCATACAGACCGACGGTGGCCGACTCGCCGGACCGGATCGTGGTCCAGTGCGATTCGCCGATGCCGCCCCCCAGCGTGCGGCTGTCGATGACGATGCCGCTCGCATCCTGCTGCCCCGAGTAGACGCGGTACGGAAAGGTGTTGTCCGTCTGGGCCCGGTACATCTGCGCAGTGGGCTGGTTGAGCAGCGTCGACCAGGTCTGACCTCCGTTGAACGTGACGGACGCGCCGCCGTCGTTCCCGTTGATCATGACGTCCGAGTCGTCGGGATTGATCCACATGTCATGGTGATCCACGTGGCTGTCGGGAATGCGCGTGTACGTGCGCCCGCCGTCGATGGACTTCATGGCCCCCGAGTTCATGACCCACACCTCGTCCTCATCGGTCGGGTCGGCAATGATGTGCATGTAGTACCACGCCCGCGCGAACGTCTCGGGCGCGTTGCTTACCTGCCGGAAGCGCTCGCCCCCGTTGTCGGAGCGGTAGACGCCGCCCTCCTCACCGACCGCCTCGATGGCCAGGTAGACCACGTCCGGATCGGCCGGAGAGATCGCCACGCCCATCTTCCCCTTGAGGTCCGGCAGCCCGGCGGTGATCTGCCGCCAGCTATCGCCTCCGTCCGTGGTCTTGAAGACCCGACTCCCTGGCCCACCGCTCTTCACCACCCACGGCTGGCGACGGAAGTCCCACGAGGTGACCATGATCACATTCGGATTCGCAGCGGACATGCTCATATCGGCGATGCCTGAATCCTCGTTCACGTAGAGGATCTTCTCCCACGTGCGCCCGCCGTCGTCGGAGCGGTAGACCCCGCGCTCCTCGTTCGGTCCCCACGGATTGCCCTGCGCCGCAACCCACACGCGGTCGGGATCGTCGGGGTGCACCATGATGTCGCTGATGTGGCGTGTGGCCGTGAGCCCCATGTGCGTCCACGTCTCGCCAGCGTCCGTGGATTTATAGACGCCATCTCCATGCGATGTCTTCACGCCGCGAACCGGCCCCTCGCCGGTGCCCACGTAGATCACGTTGGGATCCGAGGGCGCAACGGTCACGTCGCCGATGCCGGTGGTGCCGAAGTACCCGTCGGAGATGTTGTCCCAGGTGGTTCCCGCGTCCGTCGTCTTCCACACCCCACCGCCCGTCGCGCCCATGTAGTAGAGGAAAGGCTGGCCGGGCACGCCCGTGACCGTCACCACGCGCCCGCCCCGAAACGGCCCGATGTTGCGGTAGCTCATGGACTGGAAGAGGGCGGGATCGACCTGCGCGTGGGCATCCCCCGGAGCGAGCATCCCCAGGAAACCACTGGCCATGGCCAAGGCGATGGCGGGCAGGAGACGAGAGGCGTGGGTGGGTCGCGGAGCGTTGGTAGCCATGGGGATGTCGGGCTGTCAGGGATCGCACGGATAGGAAGGACCGCCCATGAGCGACAGGGCGGTCCGGGGCGTCAGGATGGGGCGCGGGAGGCGGGAGGGCCAGCGCGGAGGCGGACGGCGCGGAGGTGGACCGTACGGAGGCCCAGCTGCCGGACGCGCACGGAGCGGCCGCTGGCCTCCGGCGCCTCGGCCCCCTCGGTGGCTCGCGAACGTCCGGCAGCGCACCTTACCCCTTCGGCTGGAATCCCTCCGGATTCTCGTCGAAGCCCCACATAAAGGGAGGCTCGGCGTCGCACGCCCGGGCGTAGGCGTAGAGCTGCCCGCGGTGGTGGAGGAACTCGTCGTTCATGATGACCATGGCGAACGTGCCGTCCAGCGGCAGGCCCCACGGGTTGTCGACCGCACCGGCCAGTTGGGCGTCGCCCGCCGAAGCGATGGCGGCATCGGCCCGGCGCCAGCACTCCCGGGCGAAGTCCAGGGCGGCCTGCTTGGAGCCAAGCCCCTCGACCACCGCGCCCTCGCCTCCCTCATCGGCCTTGATGGCCCCCGACGCCACGCCCTCGGCGATGTCGCGGACGATGGTGCCCGACGTGTGGACGAGCAGCTCCTTGGGCGTCCGCATGTGGGGAATGGGGTGGGCGTCGAAGTCGTCGGCGGGAATCGCTTGGAGGACCCGGAGGTACATGCCGTACTTCTGCCGCATGTGGTCCCACATTCCGTCCAGCCACTGCTTGTTCATGTCGTCGTCCGTCTCGAGAGGTCACGCATCGGGACAGCTATGATGCGTCGTCGAAGTGCGTTATGCCAAGCGGGGTGGGACTCCGGGGCGCTTTGCGGGGTGGCCTCCGTCGGGCCAGGCGGGGGCTTCGGGGGCGCCATGGGGGGTGGCCGGCGCGTGCCGGGTCCCGGCTCGAGCGTCACGGACGGCGGCTGGTCTCAGGTCAGCGTCTCCGCCAGGATGTCCGCGTTGTAGCCGACCACGAAGGTCGAGCCGGAGCGCAGGGCCGGAGCTCGGAGCGTTCCGGAACGTCCCAGTAGCAGCCCGAGCAACTCGTCGTCGCCGGGCCGATCGTTCGCGAGATCGACGTGGACCGTCTTCTTGCCCTTCGCCACGTACAGATCCGTGACGCCGTCGAGCAGCGCCAGCGCGCCCGGACCGTCGATGGGGTCCCGAGAGCTCTGGACATCGCCGTCCTCGATCCCATTCTGCGCAAGAAACTCTTGCGTGCGTTTGCAACTCGTTCAGCCAGGGCGGTGGTAGCGCCACTCGAGGTTCTGGGTCACAGGGGTCCTCCGGTTTGAAGGCGGGGGTTGTAAGCAGGGGCGGTCGGGAGGCGAGTCTGCGGCATGCGGGTGGATCTGTCCAGGGTTGGGGCGGCGATGGCGGTCCTCCGACGCACCCGATCGGGTCTTGGTGACCGCGGCCCTCCGAGCACGAGCGGAGAGCGTGGTGCCCCGCGAAGGCGTTGGGGACCGTGACGTTGGAGGGCCACTCCGCCCGGGACGTCCTCCAACCACCCGGTTCGACGCCGCTGGCCGCCCACCGCCACACCGCCCGCCTCCCCACCCCCCCCGCCTCCCACCCCTTGCCCCAACGAAACCGACAATGTCTCTTTCGTGTCATGGCTATTGGTGATTTGCAGTACCTGACCCTTCTGGCGGTGGCGAGGCTCGGCGATGACGCGGTGTCGCGGTCCATTCGAAATACGCTCGAGCAGGTGGCCGGGCGGGACGTGGCCGTGGGCACGGTCTTTGTGACGCTGACGCGCCTGGAGGACCGGGGCCTCCTGGCCTCCCGCCAGGGCGATCCGCCCGCCCGGGGCGGCCGGGCCGTCCGTGTCTTCTCGCTCACCGAACGGGGGTGGGAGGCCGTGCGCGAGGCTCGCGCCGCGGGCGAGCGCATGTGGGAAGGAGTGGAGGCGCCGTGACGGACGTGCGGGCCGAGCCGCCGGAGGAGGGGCGGGCCGCTCCCCCCGCCCCTCCCCACCGTGCCCGCGCCCGCCTGGCGTCCCTGGTCGGCGACGACGCATGGAGCCGCGAGTTCCTCGCCGAGCTCGACCACGAATTCCGGGAGCGGGTCCGACGGGACGGCCGACGGGCAGCGGGACGATGGTACCGGATTCAGGCGATGGCACCACAGACCTGGCGGTTCATCTTGCTCATGAAGCGGCGCGAGAGCGCCCGGGAGGAGGGGACGATGCGGGGGAGCGAACGATCCGGACTGTGGAGCGTGGAGGGGTGGGCGGGCGATCTCCGCCAGGCGGCCAGAGGGCTCGTGAGAGAGTGGCGCATGGCGGCCTTCATCGTCCTGACGCTCAGCCTCGGGATCGCGGCCAACTCGGCCATGTTCGGCGTGGCCGACCGGCTGTTCCTGGCCGGGCCGGACCATGTGGCCGAGCCGGATCGGCTCGTGCGCTTCTACCTCAAAGTCGACGGGGCTGCGGAGGGAGCCCGCACGGCGCCCTTCATTCCCTACCTGACGGCCGACGCGATCCGCCGAGAAGCCGACGGTATCGAGGCCGCAGCCCTGTACCGCAACCAAGAGATGGTCGTCGGGTTCGGACAGGACACACAGCCCCTGAAGGTGACCGTCGCGGGCGAGGGCTACTTCGACGCGCTGGGCGTGACCCCGTACATCGGACACTTCCTGACCGCCGATGGCACCGGTGCCGCGGAGGCGGTCGTTTCGCACAACCTGTGGATGCGGGCCTTCAACGGCAGCCCGGACGTCCTCGGGCGGACGGTGGACGTGGGTCCGGAGCCGCACGCGATCGTGGGGGTGGCTCCGCGTGGCTTCACCGGCGTCCACATGAATCCGATGGACCTGTGGATCTCGCTACCGACCGAGAGCGCCGGCTCACGGAACTGGTTCCTGCTCGGCCGCCTGGGCCCCGGCCTCGACGGCGACATCGGACGCTCGCGCGTGTCAGAAACCGCCCAGGCAGTCCACGCCCGCACGGACCCCGGTCGCTTTTTCGGATGGGCGAAGGACGGGGTCCTCCTGGCCGAACCGATCGGGTACGACGACAGCGGCCAGCCCCCGGCCGAGGCTGCCGTCGCCCGCCTGTTGGTCGGCGTGGCGGGACTGATCCTCATCATCGGGATGGCCAACGTCGTCAGCCTGTTGCTGGCACGCTTGACCCGTCGGCGGCGGGAAGTCGCGGTCCGCCTCGCCCTGGGATCGGGTCGCGCCCGCCTGGCGCGACTCCTCCTCTCGGAGACGCTCGCGCTTGCCGCGGTGGCCGGGCTGGCCAGCCTCCCGGTCGCGTACGGCGCGACGGTCCTCCTGCGGCGGGTCCTCCTCCCCGACGTCGCCTGGACCGAGTCGCCCCTCGGCGTGAGCACCCTGCTGCTCACCGCGGCGGTTGCCCTGGTGACCGGGCTGGTGGTGGCGCTCCTCCCGCTTCGACACGCGGGCCGTGCGAACGTGTCCGACGACCTGCGAGCGGGTAGCCGCGGCGGTGGCTTACCCGCCTCACGGCTGCACCTGAGCCTGGCAAGCGCCCAGGTGATGCTGTCCGCCGCGCTCCTCCTGGGCGCCGGCCTCTTCATGAAGAGCTTCTGGAACCTCCGCCTGACCGATCTTGGGGTCGATGCGGACAAGGTGGTCGCGGTGAACTTCCGGGCGCTGAACCCCCACGATATGGAGGAGTTTGACACGTACCGTCGCGCTCTCGACGTGGCGCGCAACGACCCGAGCGTCGAATCGGCGGCCCTCACCCTCGGCCTCCCGTTCCTGATCAACTTCGGCACCGGCATCTCCGTGCCGGGTCTCGACTCGATTCCCCAGCTTCCGGGGGGTGGGCCCTTCTTCACGGGCGTGGGCGACGGGTATTTCCAGGTGATGGGCACCCAGGTCGTCCAGGGACGCGAGTTCACTGCCCAGGAGCGAGCCTCCGACGAGCCGGTCATCATGGTCAGCGAGGCCATGGCTGCCGCCCTGTGGCCGGGCCGCATCCCCCTGGGTGAGTGCGTACGCATCGGCGGGAGCGACAGCCCATGCCGCACCGTGGTGGGCGTGGTCGAGGACGTCCATCGCGTTGGCTTCAGGGAGCCCCCGTCCATGCAGTACTACGTGCCGCTCGCGCCTGGGGGCAGCTTCGGCGGGCTGACGCTCATCCTTCGTGCACGCAGCCTGGACGCCGCGACACTCGCTCGACTCGGCACGCGGCTCGAAGATGCCGATCCGGTTATCGCCTGGGCCGACACACGCCCCCTGGCCAGCGCGCTGGACTCGGAAATTCGCCCATGGTATCTCGGAGCGACGGTCCTGGGGATGGCGTCACTGGTCGCCCTGCTCGTGTCGCTGGTGGGGGTCTACGGCGTGCTGGCCTACCTCGTGGAACAACGGCGTCGGGAGATGGGCATCCGGATTGCCCTGGGCGCGTCGCGCTCCGGAATTCGCACCCTCGTGGTGACGCGCGGACTGACCGCCGCCGGAGTGGGCCTCGTGCTCGGCCTGGGCGTGACCCTCCTCAGTCGCCGCTGGATTGACCCGCTCCTGTTCGAGACGAGCGCCACCGACCCGGTGGTCGTCGGCTCGGTCGCGGGCCTCATGCTCCTGGCCGCGCTCGCCGCCTGCCTCGTTCCGGCCCACCGGGCTGCGGGTGTGGCCCCGGCGGTGTGTCTGCGGGAGGAGTGAGGGGCGCCCGGGTCCCGCCTGCCGCCTGCCGCCTGCTCAAGAGGAGCGACGGCGGCCCCGTTCCGCTCGCCGTCTGCGCGAGGCAGGAGTGACGGGCGCCCCGCCTCAGCCCTACAGCCGCGTCCGCTTCAACAGTTGCGCATTGACTGCCACGATCACAGTGCTCGCCGACATGAGCACGGCACCGACTGCGGGCGTGAGCAGGATGCCCCACTTCGCGAGCACGCCCGCTGCCAGAGGGATCGCAAGAATGTTGTACCCGGCGGCCCACCACAGATTCTGCACCATCTTCCGGTAGGTTGCGCGCGACAGGGTCACGATCCGGGGGATGTCACGGGGGTCGGAACGCACGAGCACGATATCGCCCGCCTCGACCGCCACGTCCGTGCCCGCCCCGATGGCGATGCCGACGTCGGCGGTGGCCAGCGCGGGCGCGTCGTTCACGCCGTCGCCGACCATGGCCACCTTCCTGCCCTGGGCCTGAAGCTCCCGGACCTTCGAGGCCTTCTCGTCGGGAAGCACCTGGGCAAAGACCATGTCGATGCCCAGTTCTTCTGCCACTGCGTCGGCCACGGCCTGCGCATCACCTGTGAGCATGGCCACCTGAACGCCGCGCTCGTGGAGGGCATTGATCGCTTCGCGACTCTCTTCCCGTATGCCGTCGGCTACCGCGAACACCGCCAGCGCGCGCCCGCCGCGCAGGAGGTAGATCGCAGCCTGCCCGCGCTGGGCAGCCCTGTCGGCGGCGTCCTGTAGCACGGACGACACCTCAGCGTCTTCGGCTTCGAGCAGCGCCGGCCCACCCATGTGGTAATCGGTCCCTTCCACTGAGGCGGCCACGCCCTTGCCGGTGATCGACCGGAAGTCCGCAACGGGCGGAACGTCGATGCCGCGCTCTTCCGCCGTCTTGAGTATCCCCCTGGCAATGGGATGTTCGGACTCCGACTCCACCGAAGCCGCAACGCGAAGCGCGCTCTCCTCGGAAGAGCCCCCCGCCACCGTCGTCTCGACCACCCGGAACTCGCCCAGGGTGAGGGTGCCGGTCTTGTCGAAGATCACGGTGTCGAGCGTACGCGCTTCCTCCAGCCCCCGCCGATCGCGAACCAGAAGGCCGTTGCGCGCCCCGAGTGTCGTGGAAATGGCCACCACGAGCGGCACGGCCAGCCCCAGCGCATGCGGGCAGGCAATGACCAGCACGGTCACCACGCGCACGATCGAGAAGTCGATGGGCGCACCCAACAGTTGCCAGACCACGAAGGTGACGACGCCCGCCGCGAGCGCGACCCAGGTGAGCATACGCGCCGCGCGGTCGGCCAGATGCTGGGCGCGGGACTTGGACTGCTGCGCGTCGGCCACCAGCCGCATGATTCCGCTGAGCTTGGTGTTCTCACCCGTGCCCGTGACCTCGACTCGGAGGGCACCCTGGCCGTTGATGGTCGCGGCAATCACCTCGTCGCCCTCGCCCTTCTTCACGGGTCGGGACTCGCCGGTGATCATGCTCTCGTCCAGCGTGCTGGCGCCTTTGCGAACCAGCCCGTCGGCCGGCACGCTCTCGCCCGGGCGAACCAGCACGACATCGCCGTCGCGAAGCTCGCTCACCGGCACCGACTCCTCACCCGCGTCCGTGACGCGCGTCGCCATGTCGGGAAGGAGCTTCGCCAGCTCCTTGAGCGCTCCCTGGGCCTGCGAAATCGAGCGCATCTCGATCCAGTGACCGAGCAGCATGATGGTCACGAGGGTGGCCAGCTCCCACCAGAGCGGCTGCGCATCCAACACGCCGAGCTGCACCACCCAGGAGAAGATGAAGGCCACCGCAATGGCCAGGGAGATGAGCGTCATCATCCCCGGAAGCCGGGCCTTCAGCTCTCGCCGAGCGCCCTCCAGGAACACCAGGCCGCCGTACAGGAAGACCACCGTGGCGAGGATCGGACCGATCCATTCGGAGCCCACAAATGCGGGCGCTCGATATCCCAGGAGATCCTGGATATGGCCCGACCAGAACACAACGGGCACCGTGAGCAGGAGCGACAGCCAGAACTTGTCGCGGAACATGCCCGGACTGTGCCCTTCGTGCTTGTCGTGACCGCCGTGATCTTCGTGCGTGTCACGACCGCCGTGCTTGTCGTGCTTGTTGTGCCCGCCGTGACCCTCGGGCTCGTCATGACCGGCGTGCTCGTCGTGGCGGTCGGGCTCGCCATGGCCGTCGTGGCCGTCGTGCGCCATACCTCGGTCAGTTCCCTCCACGCCGACCCGGAATCATGAGTGCCGCGCGGTCGCCGATGTTGAAGTCGAAGTCGACCTCATGGACCTCGGGGTGCTCGCCCTTCCGGAACCGGAGGACGGAGGAGTACTCGCCCTCGGCCGTGAAGATGTGCTGGCTCTGGTACTGCCCGGGCTCCCGGCGGGACCCACGCACGTCGAACGGCCCGAACTCGCGGCCGTCGAACATCACGGTCACCGTGGCGTCTTCGAGGTCGGCGTACGCCTCCTCGGTATCGAGCGTGCTGATGCGCCACCGGAGGAACTGCATCTCGTCCGTCAGGGCCGGCTCGGGCTCCGCGCCGAAGACGACCGCCATGCCGGCCACTTCCTTGCGCTCATGGACCGCGTCCGTGGCGATCACCGCACCTACCGTCGCACCGGCGGTCATCGTCAGAAAAAGGGAGGCCAGAGAGGCGCGGGAGCGGATCATGGTCGTACCTCGGAACATAGGGGACCCCAACTCGGACGGACGGCTCTGATCTTACCGGGCGAGTCCCCCCATCCACCATGCTCGCACCATTAATGTTCGTTCATCTCAGTCGAGGGGTCGGACCGCCCAGCGCCGCGGCCTGTTCGCACGGAGCCGGCGACGGTCGATCCGCTGTCCAGCCCGGTCGCATCGGCTGTATCTTCCGGGGACTTCGCTCCCGTCATCAACCGACGACGCGCGCCCAGACACCGACGACGCGCGCCCAGCTCAGGCACCCATCGAGGTCTCCGATGAACAACCGAATCCGAATCGCCCTCCTGGGGCTCCTGCTCGCCATCCTGACGCCGGCCACCAACACCCACGCGCAGATCTACACCAGCCTCGGCGTGGGGGTGGCGCAGCCGATCGGTGACTTCGACGACGTGTTCGACCGGGGCTTCACCGTCCGCGGACAGGCCGGCCTCTCCCTGCTGGTCGCCGGCGCTCATGTGCAGGGCGGATGGTCGAACTACGCGGTCGACGTCGACGCTGGTGGCTCCGACAGCGCCAACATCTACCACGCGGGCATCGGCGGGCGAGTGGGCGTCGGCCTGTTCTGGGTAGGCGCCAACGGCGCCTACTTCTTTGGAGATGGCGAGAGTGGCGTCGGGTACTTCCCTGAGGTCGGGCTCGGGCTGATGAATCTGGAGGCCGTCGCCGACTTCAGGATCGACGGAAGCGAGAAGTGGATCGCCTTGAGAGGGGCTGTGAAGTTCTGAGGGGCGGGGGGCGGGTAAGGTACGAACGGCAGGTCGGGCGGTGAAGGCCGGCGTCATCGGAACTGTGGCGTCAGCGCTATTTCGGCCTTAGCGGAGTCGGGACCTCAGCGGAGTCGCGGCCTCAGCGGAGCCGCATTCAGGTCGTCGCTCCGCACCCGCGCGGCCGTCCATGACACCGCCGCGAGTGCCCCCACCTGTACGATCGCGAGCGCCATGAGTACGGCCGGCACAGCGGCAGCGAAATAGCTGGGAAGACGAAATATCCGAGCACGGCTAATCCGCTTCCTAGGGCTACCCCCCTGCCGATCGCGCCGAGGGACCGCCGGACAGGAAGGTGGAGGCCCGCCCCGACCCGCGCGGCGGGACGAGTGCGATCGTACCGGCAATTATCGTGGGTACACGTGCTGGAGTCGGGGGCGCTGCGAACGAGTGCAACCCTACCGGCAATAATTCCGGTCGCGCGTGATGGAGTGGAGCCAGCAGGCGTCGCGCCACGTTGGCCCTGCGGCAGGTCGAGCGATCCCGCCAAGGGACCGCCGGACAGGAAGGTGGAGGCCCGCCCCGACCCGCGCGGCGGGACGAGTGCGATCGTACCGGCAATTATTGTGGGTACACGTGCTGGAGTCGGGGGCGCTGCGAACGAGTGCAACCCTACCGGCAATAATTCTGGGCAGACGTGATGGAGTGGAGGATGCAGGGGACACCGCCCACCGCCACCGCCACCGCCACCGTCGCACCACACCGTTGACAATTTCACCCGGCCATCCCATATAGTCACATCGTGACTTTACCAGCCCAGGGGATGGACCTCCACGTATGCCCACCGACTCGCTTGCCGAATTTGAACTCCTGGTGCTCCTGGCCGCGGTGCGACTGGGCAGCGACGAGGCGTACACGGTGTCGATCGCGCGGGAGATCGCGGAGCGAACGGGGCGCTCCGTCCGGCGCGCGAACGTGTACACGACCCTTCAGCGGCTCGAAGCCAAGGGTATGGTGGCCAGCCGGATGGGCCTTCCCCACCCTGAGCGCGGCGGGCGGCCTCCGCGCCTGGTGCGCGTCGAGCCGAGAGGGCTCGCGGCCGTGCGTGCTACGACGGGCGCGATCCACGCCATGTCGGGCGACCTGGACGACCTCCTCGGCCAGCCTTCATGAGCGCCCCGCGGTGGGCCCGAGCAATCCTGAGGCGGGCGGCCCCGCCCGGTCAGGAGGACGCCGTCGTCGGCGACCTCGAAGAGGCCCATCGGGCCCGTACCAAACGCCACCACGCCGCAACCGCCTGGCTCCTGACGGCGTTCGAAACAGCTGACATGACGTGGGCGCTCCTGCGCCAGCGCCGACGACCGATTCCGGCCTTCTCGTGGCTCGACTTCAAGCTCGGACTCCGGATGCTCGTCCGGTACCCCGGACTGACCGCCGTTGGCGGATTAGCCATCGCCTTCGCGATATGGGTAGGCGCGGGCTTCTTCGAGTTCGGGACGCAGCTCCTCAGTCCACGACTGCCGCTCCCTGACGGCGACGGTGTCGTGATGCTCCGCCTGTACGATGTCCGCACGCGGAAAGACCAGATGCCCACCGCCTACGATTTTCTGAACTGGCGGAAGGAGGTCACGACGGTCGGCCAAATGAGCGCCTACCGCCGTATTCGCAGGAACCTGCGCACGGGCGACGGTCCCGGCGAGCCGGCCACCATCACCCGGATGTCGGCGACGGGCTTCGACGTGGCCGGCGTGCCGCCCCTCCTCGGCCGGACGCTCACGTCCGCGGACGAGGTGCCGGGCGCGACCGACGTCGTGGTCATCGGGCATGACCTCTGGCAGGCACGATTCGGTGGGAATCCGGACGTCGTGGGCCGAAGCGTTCAGTTGGGTCGGGACCGCGCGACCATCATCGGTGTCATGCCGGAAGGCTTCGGCTTCCCCATTGCAGACCAACTGTGGACGCCCCTCCGCCTTGCAGACGCCGATCTCACGCCGGGCGCGGGCCTACGCTTGGAGGTGTTCGGTCGGGTCGCCCCCGAGCACTCTATCGGTGAGGCGCGAAACGAGCTCGAGCTTCTTGCCGTCCGGACGTCGATCGACTTCCCCGAAGCCTATGAGCACCTCCAGGTGGACGTCGTCTCGTTCAAGCTCGGGGCGCTGGGCATCCCTCCGCGCTCCAAGAGTGCCGTGGTCGCGGGTGTCATTTCGTGGAATGTTGCCGTTGTCCTCTTCGTGATGGTGATCTGCGCCAACGTCGCCCTGCTCATATTCGCCCGAGCGGCCGCGCGGGAAAGCGAATTGGTAGTGCGCAGCGCGCTGGGCGCGAGTCGAGCACGCATCGTCGCGCAGCTCTTCGTCGAAGCACTCGTGCTCGGCATGGTGGGTGCCGCTGTGGGCCTCACGGCCGCCGGCTACGGGCTGCGTTGGGGGATGAACGTGGTGGCCACCCAGGTCATGGGGAGCGGCGGCCTCAGCCTGCCGTTCTGGATGTCCGATACCCTTTCGAGCACGACGGTTGCGTACGCGCTGATCTTGACGGCTGTAGGCGCGGGTGTGGCCGGCATTCTGCCCGCCTTCAAGGTCACCCGTGACGTGGGGTCCAGCCTCCGCCGAGCGAGCGCCGGTGGGGGCGGCATTCAGTTCGGCGGTGTGTGGACCGTCGTGATCGTGTCGCAGGTGGCGGTCACGATTGCGCTTCCCGTCGGAGCGTTCCTCTTCCGAGAAGAGCTCGTCAAGGTGGAGGAGGTCGACATCGGCGTACCGACCGACGAATACCTCGCAGCCCGGCTCGAGATGGACCGCGAGCCGCCGCCCGATCGACCGGCCGACACGACCGCGGCCGCCTTTGCCGAGCGGTACCGGACGGCTCTGGGCGAGCTGGCCGAGCGCCTGCGGGCCGAGCCGAGCGTGTCCGTGGTCACCTTCGCCGAGAAGCTTCCGTTGATGTACCACCCATGGCACCAGATCGAGGTCGACGAGGGTGGCATGGAGCCGCCCGACCTGCGGGGCCACCGGGGTGGCGTTTCCGGTGTCGATCCCGGCTACTTCGAGGCGCTGGGCGTGCCGATCCTGTCCGGCCGGGGCTTCGGGGCGGGCGATCTGGAATCCGACGCTCACACGGTCATCGTGAACGAATCGTTCGTGAGGCGGGTGCTGGGCGGCAAGAACCCGCTCGGTCGGCGCATTCAGATCATCGCCTCGGAAGCGTCGCGCGAACCCGATCGGACCGTTCCCTGGCACGAGATCGTGGGTGTCGTGCCGGATCTGGGCCAGCAGTCGGGATACGGCGCCCTGGGTCCGATGGGCGTGTACTACGCGGCGGCGCCCGACGACGTATATCCGATCCACATTGCGATCCGGGGCGGGAAGGACCCCCTGTCCCTGATCCCCCGCGTGCTCGCCGCCGCCACGGAGGTCGACCCGACCCTGCGCGTCCAGAACATCATTCGCATGGATGAGACCGCAAAGGACGACGTCACGTTCTACCGCTTCTTTATTGGCCTCATCGGAATCGGTAGCGGCCTCGCCCTGCTTTTGTCGATGGCGGGCATCTACGCGGTCATGTCCTTCACCGTGTCGAAACGCACCCGGGAGATCGGCATCAGGGTCGCATTGGGCTCCGACCCCACCCGGGTA
The DNA here is from genome assembly GCA_029262115.1 of Gemmatimonadota bacterium. Lineage (GTDB taxonomy): Bacteria > Gemmatimonadota > Gemmatimonadetes > Longimicrobiales > Gaopeijiaceae > JAJCZZ01. Next base: position 15,036 of record JAJCZZ010000102.1, read on the forward strand.
ACCGCGGCCATCTTCCGGCGCCCTTTGCTGCAACTCGGCTCTGGCGTCTTGGTGGGGACGTTCCTCGCCTGGGTGCTGATCGAGTCGTCTCCCCGAGTCAACGGTCTCGGGGCATTGGGCGGCGCGGCCGTATATTCGCTTCTGATGACGTGCGTCTGTCTGCTCGCGTGCGTGGTCCCCACCCGCCGGGCCCTCCGTATCGAGCCGAGCGAGGCACTTCGGGCGGATGGGTGAGGCACTTGGCCACCCCGCACACTTGTGTCACCATGATTACATGGACACCACCATCCGCAACCTCGATGAGCGGGCGTATCGAGCCATCAAGGCGCGCGCGGCGCTGGAAGGGCGCACGATCGGACAGGTCGTGACGGCCGCGATCGAGGCGTACGTCGCGCGGCCGGGTCCGCACCACCGACGCGTGTCCTTGCGCGCGGCCTGGAAGGCGACGGATTACCCGGCCGGTTGTGAACGTCTGAGCGAGGAGATCGACCCGCTTCTTCATGGAGCAACCTGAGGCGTTCGACATCCACCATTCAGGTGCAATGGTCGCGGCGCGGGCCGCGGCCGCGCTGGGACTGTCCCCGTTGGGCGGACGTGGCCTCCTGCAAGCAAGCGGTGACCACGCGAGTGCTACCGTACCGGCAATTATTGTGGGTAGACGGGATGGAGTGTGTGGCTCCGCCGCCTTTCGCGACCCTTGCTCCCCCCGCTACCGCCGCAGCGACCCACCCTCCCCCCCTACCCCAACCCCTCCGGATCCACCCGCACCAACCGGTCGTCTCCCTCCCTCGGGCTCCCACGCCCGTCCCGGTTGCTCGTCAGGACGTAGAGCATACCGTCCGGGCCGACCCGCACCTGCCGCACGCGCCCCAACTCCTCGAAGAAGTGCACCACCAGCTCCGGCGCGTCGGGGAGCCCCCGCACTTCGTAGAGCGCCTGGCCCCGTAGGCCGCCGAAGAACAGGCTGCCGCCGTGCCAGGCGGCGCCCGAGGGAGCCCACGTGTGGTCGCTGCCGGAGTGGAGAACGGGCGCGGTGGTCCCCTCCCCCACGGCATCGCCTTGAAACTCCGGCCACCCGTAGTCCGCACCGCGCCGGATGAGATTGACTTCGTCGAAGCCGCTTCCGAAACCGGAGCGCCCGTGCTCCGTCGACCACAGCCGACCGGTGTCGTCCCAGGCCAGCCCCTGGGGATTCCGGTGCCCGATGCTGAAGATCCGGTCCGAGGCGTCGTCTGCGGGGCCACCATCGAGGGTCATCCGCAGGATCTTCCCGTTGAGCGCGTTCGGCATGCGGGCACCACTCCGGTCGCCCGCGTCGCCCGTGGTGGCGTAGAGCAAGCCGTCCGGTCCGATCTCCAAACGACCGCCGTCGTGGAAGCTGGCCGCGGGGATCCCGTCGACGAGCACACGCCGACCGTCCAACGCGCCATCGGCGGACACCCACCACCGTTCGACCCGGTTGGCGTCGTCGGCCGTCAGGTACAGATAGATGAGGCCCGACGATTCGAACGTCGGATCCAACGCCAGCCCGAGCAGGCCGCCTTCTCCGGTCGCCTCCACGCCCGGGACGTCCATCGTCCAGAGGCGGGCGCCCCCCGCGTCGAGGCGGACCAGCCGGCCGGGCCGCTCCGTCACGAGGAAGCCGCCGTCGGCCAGAAATGCCACCTCCCAGGGAACGTCGAGGTCGGTGGCCACCACCTGGAACGCTGCGCCGAGCCCGTCGATCGACACTCCCAGCGTGGCGTTCTCCGGCGGTTGGGGGGCGAACAGGCGAGTCCGGACGTACCAGTTGGCCAGGCCTCCCAGGACGAGAGCGACCACGACGACCTTCAACAATCGCTTCATACGGGCACCCGGTCGTCGGGCAGCCCACCGCCGATGTCGGGGTCAGTACCTTGAAGCAGCGCGTCGTAGGAGAAGGACTGCACGGCCAGCGCCCCCAGCCGGGCACCGGCGTTCATGGCCCGAGACACCGTGTCGGGCGCGAGGGCAGCACGTCCGCCGCGGCGCGCGAGCACCCCAACGAAGCCGCCCGCGAACGCATCGCCCGCTCCGGTGGGGTCGACCATGGTCGAAGCCGGCGCGGCCCCGACCTCCGCCACTGGCGCGAGCTTGATGGGCAGAACTCCCTTTGGCGCGTAGTACGCTCGTGCGCCCTGCGCGCCACGCTTGACCACGACCCACTCGACCCCCGCCCTCAGCGCTGCCGAAGCGGCGGCGGCCTCGTCGTCGGTGTCGCCGAGCGCACGGACCTCTTCCTCGTTCACGAGAAGGACGTCCACCCGCTTGAGGAGCGTGGAGAGCTGACTGCGGCGGTCCGTGACCCAGTGTGTCATGGTGTCGAGCACGACGAGGCCAGGAGAGCCGGCCTGGTCCAGGACGGCCGATTGAATGTCGGGGTCGGTACTTCCGAGGAAGAGCGCGGCGGCGTTGCGGTGGTGGAGGAGGAGCGTGGGAGGCACGCGGAGCGAGACGCCGCGATTCACGGATACCGTCTCCCGTCGTCCCTCGGCGTCGTACCGCACATGCCACCGGAACGTCGACCCGGCTTCCGTCCGAACGCCGTCGATCTCCACACCGGCCGCCGCCAGCGAGGCGAGGGCATCCCCAGGGAAGTCGTCCCCGACGACCCCGACAATGGCCACGGATCCGTATGCCCGCGCCGCCGCCGCGAAGTACGGGGCCGAGCCACCCGGAACGTCACGGGCGACAGTGGAGGGCGTCTCCACCGTGTCGAGCGCCACCGTACCCACGCCTACGATCAGGCGGTCCGCGAACGACCCGCCCTTTGCTCGCGGGGTGCTCATACGAAGACTCTGGCCAGGGCAGCAGGCACGAGGGCCGCGGGGAGCCCGGCGACCATGAACGGTTGGACCGCCAGAGGCGACTCCATAGGGCCCAAAAGGATGTTCGAGGCGGCCACCAGCGTTTCGGCTCCCGATGTGCGGAGGGACTTCTGCATCCTCTTGGCAACGATCCAGACCACCCGTTGCATGACACCGAGATGGTAGAGCACGGTCATCAGGCAGGAGACCGCCCACGCGACAGCAACGAGGGCCGCCCTGGCCACGACCGCCTGGATCCGAGCGGGCGCATCGCTGGCAGAGGCGGTGTCCTGCGATACCATCAGGGCGGTGGCGCTCAGCGGCCGGCTCCGCAGACTGCGGGGGTGTCTCGACAGAGCCGGACAACGTGTCCACCCCGTGCCAGCGGACACAAGAGGGCGGTGCGCTGGGCCTCTGGCGGGTGAGCTCCGAGGCCGCGATCACCGTCGCTGCGCCGGTGGCGCGGGGCGGCGCCCGAGCCGACCTTGACGCCACCGACACGCTCGATCTCCCTTGCCCTTCCGGTCCGATGATGCCAAAGCCGATCCACCTCCCCGTCCTCCGTCCCCTCGTCTCCGCCGCCGCACTGGCCCTGTGTTCAGCGGGCCTGGTGGACGCCCAATCGGCCCGACAGCACAGCGCGTCGTCGGGCGGGATGGTGTCGGCGGCCCAGCCGCTCGCCACGGAAGCGGGACTGCGCATCCTGGAGATGGGCGGAAACGCCGCCGACGCCGCGGTGGCAGCCGGCTTCGCCATCGCCGTGGTCGAGCCGACGATGAACAGCATCGGAGGGCGCAACCAGATCCTGATTCGTCTGCCCGACGGGCGCATCGTCGGCATCGACGGCACCACCCAGGCGCCGTGGGACTACGACTATGACACGGCGCCGCAGGCATCGTACGGATACCCCGTTATCGGCGTGCCCGGGGCGGTGGCCGGGCTGATGCGCCTCCACGGGGAGCACGGGTCGCTCCCGCTCGCCATGGTCATGGCCCCGGCGATCGACCTCGCGGAGAACGGCTTTCGGCTCCTGCCCAACGAGGCGGGGCGGCAAGGCGCTGGATTCGACGACGTCCTGGAATTCCCGGGCAGCCGCGCGTCCTACGTCGAAGCCGACGGTACCGCGTACGACCCGGGAGACCTCCTGATCCAGCGGGACTACGCGCGAACCCTGCGCGCCATCGCGGCAGGAGGGCATGATGCGTTCTACCGCGGAGAGATCGCCGAAATGATGGCGGCCGACCTTGCGGCCAACGGTAGCGCGGTCAAGTTGCAGGCGTTCCACGACTACGAGGCGGTGGACGCCCGCATCGTACGCGGGAGCTACCGTGGATATGATATCGTCGGGCTGGACATCCCGGCCGCCGGGACCGTGGTCATCCAGGCACTTCAGGCTCTCGAATACTTCGATCCGGACGCCTACACGGACGCGCAGTGGGCGGCCATGGCGGGACAAGCCATCGGACTCGCGAGCCGTGCGCTGCGCGCGAATCGAGGCGATAGCTCCTCGGTCCGAGCCACCTCCAAGGAGCACGCCCGCCTGGTAGCGGATGAGATCGCCGCTCCGAACGGGTCCCGACGGGACGGGGCGGAGGGAAGCGCGGACGGAGGCGAGGCTGCGAACGCGAGGTTCGGCGCCGCCGCGAGCGCCCGTGCGCTCGCGAGTGCCCGCGTGCGAGAGAGCGATCGCACACGAGGCGCGGGCGAGCTCGCATCCCCGCTCCCTCCGCGCATGGACGACCAGGGTCACACCACGCACCTGACCGTCGCGGACGCGTCGGGCATGGTGGTGGCCCTCACCCAGACGCTCGGACCCAACATGGGGTCGAAGGTGGTGACGCCCGGGCTCGGCTTCCTGTACGCCTCGACGCTCGGCGGCTACCTGGGTCGCATGGAGCCCGGGCAGCGGGCTCGCTCGTTCATCTCTCCGATCATGGTGCTCCGTGATGGGCAGCCGGTCCTGGCCCTCGGTGCCGCGGGTGGGAGCCGCATCGTATCCGGCGTCACGCAGGTCATCTCCCGAGTGATCGACGACGGGATGAATCTCGGAGGTGCGCTGGAAGCTCCGCGCGTCCATATGAACGGCGACGAGCTGGACGTGGAGACCACGCCCGGGATCGGTTGGTCGCCGGCCGACGTGGGGGACATGCGGGCGATCTGGCCCGAGTTGAGCGAGACGCCGCGGGTAGGCGCCTTTTCACGCGTGCACGCCGTCATGTTCGATGCCGGGACCCGGACATGGTGGGGCGCCGCCGATCCCGACTGGGAGGGGAGCGCGCGCGGGCCGAGGCGGTAGGGGACCATTCGACTCCGGTCCGGCCCCGGCGCGGAACCATTCACCGGCCCCCCGGCCTGACCGTCACGGGCGTGTCACGCGGCGCGGGATGGGCCGTAGCCTCCTCCGTACCACGCACGATCTCCACCCGGTTGATCAACAGCGGTACCAACAGATCGACCGTTGACGCACCCGTGATGCCCGTGATCCGGAATCCATCGCCGGCGACGGTGACCTCCGCGTCGGGGCTTCCCCCCACCGCCGCCGTGCTTTCGGGCCGATCGGTCGGCGAGAGCCTCACCGAAGCGTCGGTCGCGCCCGGGCCCGCGAGGCGAATTCGGAGAACCGGGCCGTCCACCACGGTCGAAATCTCCGTGGGCAGAGCGCCGTCATCGCGTAGAGCGCCGTCACCCGAAATCCCCGACTGACGTGCCTCGAACACGGACGACCAGGCATACGAGACGATCGACGTGACGAAAGCGCGCACGGGTGGGGCCGCCGCCGAGCCGATCAGCAGCACGATCACGGCGGCCCGACGGAGGAACACTGGGTCGCTCATGCGGCGCCGTGGAGCCTTTGTCGGGGCCTCCACCGGAGCCGGCGACGGGGCCGACCCTTGGACCGACGAATGGGCCGACGAATGGGCCGACGACGACACCCCCAACCGGGCGAGAAACTCCGGGTCGTAGTTCGGCTCCGCCCCGCCATCGCCATCGCCATCGCCATCGGCCTCGACCAACAGGTCGCTCCACATTCGTGACCACCGGGACAGATCCGCTTGCCTGCGCTGACATGGCACACACGCCGCCACGTGCCCTCGATCCTCCTCGGCCACCGACTCACCGTCGAAGAGCGCCACCAGCACGCCGTCGTGCGGATGACCGCCACCGGAGAACGCCGCCTCACCCATCGCTAGGGCGCTCATCCGACCACTCCCGCATCCAGCGGAAGCTTTTGCGCCAGGCGATCCAACGCCCGTGCGATCATCGTGCCGACCGAACCGGTCGTCGTGCCCACCGCCTCGGCGATCTCGCGATGTTTGAAGCCCTCCTCACGCATGAGCAGCACGGTCCGATCGGTCTCCGCCAAGTCGGAAAGGGCGTCACGCACCATGCGAATCCGCTCGCTCCGTTCCAGCACCGCTTCGGGGGTTTCGGTGGTCTCCGGGGTGGGTGCCTGACCAGGATTCTCGCGCATGAGGTCCTCCCTCCTACGGGCCTTGCCCGTCCAGTCGTAAACCGCATGGGTGGCCACCTTGAACAGCCACGCGCGGGGATTGTCGATCGTCTCCTCCGACTCGAGGAGCCGAAGAAACGCGTCCTGCACGCAGTCGGTGGCCAAGGCTTCGTCTCCGCTCGTCAGCCGCATCAGGTATCGGTGCAACTCCCGATTGTGCTGTCGGAACAAATCGGCCGCGTCATATTCGCTCAAAAGGTGACCCGAAATCCAAGAAGAGGCAGGCTCGGGATGCCGGCGGTGAACCGGTCGATCAACTGGGGCGCCGCCCCATCCAGACACGGAGTGGACTGCGTATCTCCGGGGCACAGCAGGTTCGTTTCTTCGTAGGTGATGGCATTGTCATGACCCAGGACGTTTCGGGCCTGAACGAACCAACCCAAGCTCCATCCGCCGAAGTCGTGGGACGTGTCGAACATCAGGTCGAGGCTGGCATAGGTTGGAGCGCGACGCAGGAAGGGGTCGTCGAGAGTCACACCCTGGCAGTTTTCACTCACACACTGGAGGACCCGCGTGTAGGGGGCGCCCGAGGCATACGTGAAGGCCGCCGAGAGGTGAGCCCTTCGTCCCAGGGCGATGACCGAAGAGACGTCCACCACGTGGGTGCGGTCCGTAGGCGCTGGGACGCGCACGCCAACCACGTCGGCATCCGCTCGCGCCAGCGTGTAGGCCGCCGACCCGGTCACCCGACCGGCAAGGCGGCGCGCGGACAGTTCGAGCCCACGCGCTTCCGTCCTCCCACTCGCAAGCGGCGACCGCTGCACCAGCAGGCCCGGCGACGGATCCGGCAGGAGGACGTTGCGACTGGACCGTGAATACAGGGTGGCCGAGGCCAGCCACGATGTCCCGATCCACGACTCGCCGCCGAGCGATACGATATCGGAGCGCACGGGCCCTTGCCGACCGTGAGCCAGCATCCAGCGGCGACCGGTCTGGAGTACGTTCTCGATGCGCGGCCCCACGGGTGTCGGGGACTGCGCGTACTGCAGGTACCGCCCGGCACCGGCAACCAGGCTGACCGTCGGGGTCGGGCGGTACCGGACGGCGCCGTTCGGCGCGATGTCCAGACGACGTCCGGCCAATCGCCCACCCCCTGCCACCCGGAGTCCACCCTCGAGGGTCACGCGCGGAGCGACCGTCCACCGCTGACGCCCCCACAGCCCGACCGTCGTCAGTGAGTGATCGGTCGAAACATGCGGCAGGTCCGGGGGAGTCGTGGAATACGGCCACGTCTCAGGCCCTTCGTATCGAGCCGTCTGATGAACCAGGTCGTACCCCACGCCCCAGCGCCCGCCGCGCTCGGCGACCAACTCGCCCGCTACGATCGCGTATCGCACCGCGTGATCGGCCGGAGCCTCCGACGGTGCGCCGAAGATCGAGTCGAACACGCCGTCGATCGCCTCCACGGTCGCGTTGTAGGCCGTCCCGCCCACCCACTGCCGGTATCGGACACCCGGACGGAGGTGCCCCTCCAGTCCCGCCATCGCCCCGACATTTCCCCAACTCGAGAGCGTCCGTTGGAGTACGTCCGGGATCTCACCCCGGATCCGGTCGCGCTCGACGAGGAGACTGGCGGTGAGTGTGTGCCGTTCGGAAACGGGCGCCGTGACAGAGGCCTGTAGATCCCAGAAGGCGTACGGCACCTGCTCCGTGGGATCCGAGGACAGAGCAGCCGCGACTGCGTCGACCCAGCTCCGCCGAAGGCCCGCGCTCCACCCACCGCCGTCGCCGAGGGACCCGGCGCTCCACGCCTGAGCGCTCGCGAGCGACACATCCACGCCTCCGGTGATCCCGTCCTCGCCGAGGCCGGAGCGGGAGCGCAGGTCGACGACGGCGGCTCCCCCTTCAGGGTAGACGCTCGGCCGGACGCCCGGGTGGAGTGTGATCGACGAGATCAGTCGGTTGCTGACCCCAGACAGAACGCCGAACCCATGGACCGGGTTGAACAGCGGAACACCGTCCAGGTAGACGCGGGTCTGCCCCCAGTCCGCGCCCCGGGTCCACAGTTCGGCGGAAAAGTCGTCCCGCGTGCTCACGCCGGGCAGTCGCTGGAGCGCTCGGAACACGTCGGGCTCTCCCAAGGTGGGCGACTCGGCCACGTCGGCCGAGACGAGCACGCGGGCATCGGACGCGAGGTACCGCTCCTGTCGGAGCCGCACGGTCGAGATTCGGCCTGCGGGTACTTCCCGCCCGTTCAGGTCCACTACCCGTCCTCGTCCTTCCACCGATACCGCCAGGGGAATCAGCTCGATGGGCACTACGTCCAGCGCGACGGATACGCGCGGACGCGGACCGGCGCTCACCCGGACGTCGAGTTCACGAATGCGGTAGCCCGGACGGGCGACGTGCAGGCGGTACCCGCCGGGCCCCACGTCACGGAAGCTGTAGGCGCCCGTCTGGTCGGTCGTGGTCGAAGACAGCACGACCCACCGCACGGAGTCCGCAGACTCCGGTGCGGCACCCGTGCCCGTCGACGTGGTGCCCCTCCCAACGCCCGCCCGTCGGCTGAGCGTCACATCCGCAGACGCCAGTGGGTCGCCCGACTGCGCGTCCACCACTCTGCCCTGGATGACGCCCGCGGTGGACTGCGCCTGGGCGCTCACCTGCCCCGAAAGGAGCGAGAGCAGCGCCACCCATCCCCACACGTGCGCCGGCCGCCGCCCTCGCCCCATCCGTTTCATCTCGGATTTCAGCTTCGAATCAGCGGCGCTGGAGAACGACGCGGATCGTGGTATCGCTGAACGTCTCCTCACCCGTCAGGACTCCGTTCGCGTAGCTGAACGGCATGTCCCGGAGGAACGTGTCGGCGGGCTGATCGAGCGTGACCACACCGTCGTCGAGAGACCACGTGCCGACGAGATCCTCGTCGAAGTCCCCGCCGTCCTCGTCGGCTCCCGGAATGAAGATTCGGCCCGACGTCGTGCCGTCCTGGGACAGCGTCATCACCAGGGACGCTCCTGCGGCGAGCCAGTCCGTCACCTCCGGCGAGCCGGCGGTGGTCGTCGTGAACTGGATCGTCCCGAAGCTGCCCTCCGCCGTGTACGCGCCCGCCACTACGGCCATACTGGGATCCAGATCCAATGACGTCCCGTCGTCGCACGCGCCCGCAGCCACCGTGGCGGCCAGAACCAGCGTGCCCATGACCGTCTTCGTCGTCCTCATCGTCGCCCTGCTCCTCCTCGTCCTCATCTCTATTGGACCTCATCGTTCGATTGTCTCTCGATACCCACCGCGGGCCTCGATTCACGTTTGTGACGGGTGAGGCGGCCGGATTCTGACAGGAGAGCGACAGAGCATTCGGTGGCTCTGTCCATGTGGTGCACACGGAACCCCGGGCGCCGATTTGCGTGAAGCTGGCTTGCTCCGACGGGATCCGGATCAGACTCTTCCAGCGGGCGTACAACATCGACGACCCGACCGAGGCACCTGGTTCCCCACGTACGAGAGCAACTGGTCATGAGACATAAGCGATTCGTTCTTGCGCTGGCCGCCGTAACCCTGGCTCTCCCTGCCGGCGCCCATGCCCAGTCCGGCAAGGCGATGGTCGCCGACTACATCGACACCCGGGCCGAGGACTTCGGAGATGTCGCGCAGCAGATCTGGGACTGGGCCGAGCTCGGGTACCAGGAGACGAACAGCTCCAACCTGCTCCAGAGCACGCTGCGGGACGGCGGCTTCACGGTCACACCGGGCGTGGCGGGGATCCCGACCGCGTTCGTGGCGGAGTGGAAAAACGGCGATGGTCCGATCATCGGAATCCTGGCGGAATTCGACGCCCTTCCCGGCATCACCCAGGACCGCGCGGCGCAGCGCGCCCCGATCGACGACAAGCCCCAGGGCCACGCCTGCGGGCACCACCTGTTCGGCGCCGGCTCGACCGCAGCCGCCATGGCCACCAAGGAGTGGATGCAGGCCTCCGGACAGCGCGGCACGATCCGACTCTATGGCACGCCGGCCGAAGAAGGCGGCGCCGGCAAGGTGTACATGGTGCGTGCCGGCCTCTTCGACGACGTGGACGTGATGCTGCACTGGCATCCCGGATCGCAGAACGAAGCGGGCGCAAGCAGCACGCTGTCCAACAAGTCGGCCAAGTTCCGCTTCCGTGGTGTGAGCGCGCACGCTGCGGGCGCTCCGGAACGCGGCCGATCGGCCCTGGACGGCGTCGAAGCCATGAACCACATGGTCAACATGATGCGCGAGCACGTGCCCATGGAGACGCGCATCCACTACGTCATCACCTACGGCGGCGCCGCGCCCAACGTCGTGCCGGACTTCGCCGAAGTCTTCTACTACGTGCGGAACCCCGACCCGGCCAACGTGAAGTCGATCTTCGAGCGGGTCGCCAAGGCAGCGCAGGGCGCTGCGCTCGGGACCGGTGTCGACGTGGACTACGAAGTCATCCACGGCCTCTACAACATGTTGCCGAACGTCGCCCTTCAGGAGGCGATGCACGCCAACCTCGAGCAGGTGGGCGGCGTCTTGTACGACGACGACGAGTGGGACTTTGCCGAGTTGATCCACGAGACGCTCGGGCCGCAGGCTCCGCCCGTCGAAACGGCCGCCGATGTCCAGCCCTTCCACGTGACGGAGGAAGGCGGCGGCGGCTCCACCGACGTCGCGGACGTGAGCTGGATGGTGCCCACGGCCGGGATGAGCGCCGCCACCTGGATTCCCGGGACGTCCGCCCACTCCTGGCAGGCCATCGCGGCCGGCGGCACGTCGATCGGCAACAAAGGTATGGTCGTGGCAGCCAAGACGCTGGCCATGACCGCCATCGACCTGTTCACCCGCCCCGACCTGGTGGCCGCCGCAAAAGCGGAGCACTCGGAGCGCATTCCCGAGGGCTGGGTCTACGAGCCACTCCTGGGCGACCGCGACCCGCCGTTGGACTACCGGAGGCCGGCCGGGCCGGGGAACTAGGGGCGGGAGGCACTGAGAGCGTTCGTCGGTCGACGGGTTCGTGACGTCGGGTGGTGTATTGTCGGCCCAGGGTCGGGCTCCGCCGTACGCATAAGTCTAAGTCTGGTATCACGTAACACTTGATTCTTTGGAAGTCTGTGGTGCATGATCATGGCACACCCTTAAGGGAGGGAGTTGCCATGAAGCCGCGGTATCGAGTGACGTTGACTCCGGAAGAGCGCAGTGAGCTGGAGGCGGTGACGGGGAACGGCAAGACGAAGGCGAAGCGGTTCCTCTATGCACGAGCGTTGCTCCTGGTCGATGCGGGGCCGGAGGGACCTGCATGGACGGTGGCGAACACGGCCGAGGCGATGGGCGTGACCCCGCGAACGATCGAGCACCTGAAGAAGCGATTCGTGGAAGAGGGGCTGGAGCGAGCGCTGACACGGAAGAAGGCGGAAAAGCCGCCGCGCGAGGTCACGTTCGGAGGTGAATTCGAGGCGCATCTGATCGCCCTGGCCTGTACGGAGCCGCCGGAGGGGCGCGCACGGTGGACGGTGCGGCTCTTGGCGGAGAAGGCAGTGGAGTTGGATCTGGCGCCGAGCGTATCGCACATGACGGTGCAGAGGATTCTAAAAAAAACGAACTTCGACCTCACAGCCGAGCGTACGGGAAGATCCCGCCCAAGGAGAATGCAGCCTTCGTAGCGGCCATGGAGGATGTGCTCGCCGTGTACGCGTTGCCGTACGACTCCCTGCACCCCGTGGTCTGCATGGACGAGTCCTCGAGACAGCTCATCGGTGAAGTCCAGGACCCATCCCGGCGGCGCCCGGGCGCCCGGAGCGTGTGGACCACGAATACGTGCGCAACGGAGTGGCTCAGGTCTTCATCGAGGTCCGAAGCTTTAGATGTTACGATATACTAGTGGACAGCGGATGCAGGCACTTCCGGCCCACGGCAAGTATGTGTCGGAAGCGATCAGCGCTCTACGTAGCTTGGGTCACTCGCGCAGCGTTGAAGCGATCCTTTCGCAAGAGGCCGTTCCGTGGAGGGCCGGTAGCCTCGATGCTATGGCCGATAACTTGGTGGTGATCGCGTCCCACTACCGACGGAGTGGGTCGGAGGCGGAGCGGAGAGCGGCTATGGCTGCGGTAAATTCGCTTGTGCTGTCGTCCTCGCCAGAGCAGCCTTCCCAGCGAAAAGCGGCGCTCGCCGATCGCGGGATCGTGATCGCTCCAACACCTTGCTGTGGCGCTGACCGCCCTAGCAGAAGGCTTGGATCCAGCGGCCGTTCCGTTTCTCATAGCGATCGCCACCGCCACCGCTGAACCCGAAACGGACCTTTCCCGACTCGCGATCCGTCTCCTAGCTGATCGCGGAGATAGTCCATCAGCGTCCGCCCTAGTCTACGGCCTGCTCGCCCCCGGTTCCCGCGCCGACCTCGAACGGGCCCGCCACCTGCTGGAATCGGGCGCCGAGCGCGCCTCCCTGCCACCCTCGGCGAAGTCCGACTCGCCCGCCGAGCCTTCGGCCAGCAAGCAGCCCGA
>JAJCZZ010000103.1 GCA_029262115.1 Gemmatimonadota bacterium
GCCCCAACTCGACGAGTCCGCCGTCCACGCCCTCCTCGAGCAGAACCGACGCCAGGGAGTCGATCCCGACGGGAGCACGGCCGGCGCCCGCTGGAAGCGCGAGTCCGACATCCCCGACGACGTCTACTTCGGAGCGCTCGAAGCCATAGCCTGAAGGGCGGGTGACTACCCCACCTCCACCTCGTGCCGCTCCAGCCATCCCTTCCGCTCCTCGTAATCCGGGAGGAGGTCGCGTACCAGCGCCCAGAACGCCGCCGAATGATCGCGATGCCGGAGGTGGCAGATCTCGTGGACGACCACGTACTCGAAGACGGATCGCGGGACCCGGGACAGCTTCCGGTCCAATCGCAGCACTCGGTCTCGACCGCAGCTGCCCCACACGGTCTTCTGATCTCGCACGACGACCGTCTGCGGAACGAGTCCCTCGGCCGAACCATGGTGGCGAATGATCGAGTGCGCATCCTCGAGAATGCGGTGCTCGATCCAGTCGTCGATCAGCGTTCGGACTGCGTCCACCCTTTCGGTCTCCGAAAGCCCGACCGGAAGTCGGACCATAAAGCCGGTGCGGTATTCCAAGCTCGGTCGCGACACGGCAGGCGACTCCTGCACCCGCAGCTTGAGGAACCTGCCGCGGAAAAGGACCTTGGCGCCCGAATGGTATCCCGTGGGCGTGCGGGCGTTGAGCCGGGCAACCGCTTCCTTCAGTTCCTCGGTCTTGTCGTGGATCCAGCGACGGCGGGAGTCTACGAATCGGGTGACCTCGGAGTCCGGAGTCCCCGCGGGCACGATCACCGCGACACCGGCCGGAGTTGCCTCGATGCGTTGGCGCAGTGCGCGGGCGCTCTCCCGGACTGTATAGGGAATGCGCCGCCGACCGATCCGCAGTACGGGCATCAGCCGATCCGCACGTAGTGCCTGAGGGCGTACTCCTCCACGCGGTTCGGAAGCTCCTTCAGGACCTCGGTCGGGAAACCGGCCTGATGGGCCTCGAGCCGAACGCGCTGGCGAAGCTCCTTTCGCAACTGCTCCTTTCGGTGCCAGCCGGCGGGCGCTGACGTGGAATCTCCGTACAAACGGGCGATCCGGTCTGTGAGATTGGCGAGCCAGTGCGCGGGATCCCCTGTCGGCGGTCCCTCGCGACCAGGGGACGCCTCCTTCACGGCGGCGGGACCCGTCGGGCTGCCTTCGGACACGAAGATCTCCAGAATCTTGAGCAGGCCGTAGGCCTTCTGACTCAGTCCCGTGTGCAGGTAGGCATTTCCCTCGGCCTGCACATCCCTTGCCACGTCTTCGAGGGCCTTGAGCGCTTCGGCCGCATCAATCTGGTCCTGCTCGAAGCGCCGGATGATCTCGAGCACGCGCTCAGAGAACTTCCCGTACTGGGCCGGACTGTCCTGCGCCTTGTCGTAGGTGACCTTTTTCAGCTCGACGGCCTTGCGGATGGTCGCGTGCTTCAGTTCCTCGGGCGACTTGCCCGCCTCGAAGTCCTTCCAGAACTCGGGCTGCTCGAACGGGTCCCCGATGATGGTGCGTGCCTTCACGATTGTCGTAAGGCCGGTCGCGTTCAGGTGCTCCTGGAGCAGCTCTCGGATCTTGGGGCTCAGGTCCGACAGATCAGGAGGCGGATCCTTGTCGATGATCGGCGTGGCATACCCGATGAACTCGACGATCCACTTGAGGTCCCACTGGAAGTCCAGGACGGCAGGGTCAGGGCTGAGACTCTCGTAGATGCTGATGAACGCCTCCGCGAGGCGGCGGAACGTGTACCACTGATCCTCATCTTGAAGCCCGTCGGCCAGGGCGTCGTAGACCCGCTTCTTGTCGTCCGCCTTTCGCGACGGATTGCCCAGGAAGTTGAAGACCGCGCGGTGTGCCGCCCTGAGCGCATCGCGCTCCTCATCGAGGTCGCGCATGGCGTTCTCGATGTCTTCCTTCCGGTACGCCTGGAGCGCCTCGTCCAACTTTCGGGTCACGCCGATGTAGTCGACGATGACCCCGAACTTCTTCTTGGGACCGCACACGCGATTCGTTCGGGCGATGGCTTGAAGGAGATTGTGATCGGTGAGCGGGCTGTCCAGGTACATGACGCTCTCGCGGGGAGCGTCGAAGCCCGTCAGCAGCTTGTTGCATACGATCAGGAACGACGGCTCCGCGTCGGCCTTCTGGAAGCGAGCGATGACCTCCTTCTCGGCCTGCTCGTCGAGGGCGTAACGCCGGAGGTCCTGCCGCACCCCGTTCGTCCACGTATCGTCGCTCGGCTTCTCATCGTCCTGCGCGGACGAGTAGACCGGAGCGGACGTGGAAGCGGCCCGGGCGTGTGCCTCGTCCTCGGTCATCCCCTTCTTGATCAGCGACCTCGCGATCACGCGGTCGAGCGCCCGCTTGTAGAGGATCACGGCCTCCCGATCGATGGCCACGATCTGCGCCTTGTAGCCGTCGGGCTGGGCGTGACCACGGAAGTGCGTCCAGATGTCCTTCGCGATCCAATGTACGCGCTCGAGATGCTTGGCCAGCTCCGCGAGTGTGACCCCGCGCTTCTTGATTGCGGCGATGCGCTCCTCGGATTCGTTCGCGAACCAGTTGTCGAAGAGCAGGTCGATCTCGCCGGGGTCGATGTGCCACTCGGTCTTCCGCGACGTGTAGCGGATAGGGACCGTCGCACCGTCGGCCACCGCGTCGTCGATGGAGTAGCGGTCGAGGTAGCCCTCCCCGGGCGGGCTGAAGTTCTCGAAGGTGTCGAGGTCGCCCTTCCGAACGGGTGTACCGGTGAACCCGAAGAGCTGCGCGTCGGGGAAGGTGGCGCGTAGGAAGGCGCCCAGGTCCTTCTCCTGAGTGCGATGGGCCTCATCCACCAGGACGATCCAGTCCGCGCTGTTCGCGACCGGCTTTCGCGAGTCCTCGAACTTGTGGATGGTCGACAGGATGGTGAGCCCGGCCACCCCGCTGTGGATGGTCTTTCGGAGTTCGTCCTTTGAGCGCATCGGCTTCGGGTTCGGAAGCCCGCACGCCTCGAAGGTGTTCGAGATCTGCCGGTCGAGATCCTTCCGGTCCGTGACAACCATGAGGCTCGGACTCGCAATGCCGGGTGCTGCTTCCGTCAGATGGGTCTTCGCCCGCAGTGCCGCGAACACCATCGTCAGCGACTTCCCGCTCCCCTGCGTGTGCCAGATCAGTCCCCGGTGCTGGTCCGGGTCGTTCACCCGGTCCGCGATCTTCCGGACGGCCCGGTACTGCTGATAGCGACAGACCTTCTTGACGACTCGGCCCGAGTCGGGATCCGTCTCGAAGACGATGAAATGCGCCAGCAGGTCCAGGAGTCGTGACGGCTCCAGCAGCGCCCAGAGTCCAGCCTGGAGATCGTTCCCGAAGTCGGCCGATGTCTTCGGCCAGGGATCGCGCCACTTCCCCCACCATGCCCAGTCCGCAGCCGTCGATCCGTAGGAGATCTCGTGTGCGTTCGTGACGATGTTGAACGCGTTTGCGTAGAAGAGCCTGGGGATCTGCTGCTCGTACTGACGGATCTGCTCGTACGCCGTGCGCAGTCCCTTGCTGGGTGCCTTGGCCTCGATCACCACCACGGGGACGCCGTTCAGGTAGATGACGAGATCGGCCACGCGGGGGTGCTCCGATTCGACGCGGAGCTGGGTGGTGACCACGAAGCTGTTGTTGCCCGGGTTCTGAAAGTCGACCAGGCGGATGGTCTGCTTGGTGGACTGGCCCGGAACGGTCCTCGAGTAGTTGCCCCGGAGAATCGAGACCCACTCCTGGTTGTCCGAGACCGAGAGGAGCTCATGGTAGACCGCCTCGGCCACATCCGGGCCGACCCCGTTCAGGCGCTGAACGGCGGCAAGGACTTCGTCGCGCAGGAGGACCTGGTTGAGACCATCACGCCCGAGCTCGTTGCCCTGCCTGTCGAGGAAGGTGTAGCCGAGGCCGACCAGGAAGTCGATGGCCGGCTTCTCGACGAGGTTGAACTCGGGACCGGGCATCGTCAGGCGACCTTCACGCGGACACGGCCAGTGAGGAGGTCGTGCATTAGGCCCCGTTTGAGTTGGCGGAGCGTCGTGAGTTCCTGTTCCAAGGCGGCGACTCCGCTGCCGACAGAACGGACTGCAGCCACGATATTGTCTTGCTCAGGCAATGGCGGCACTGGCACCATGTCGCGGAAGAACCAACGCTCGTTGAGTACGAATTTCTCACGATCAACTCCGTAGGTGCAACGATCGATAGTACGACGGAAGTGAATTCCGTGGGAGAATAGATCGAGGAACGCCATTCGAAGCGCGCCGCGCGACTCGAGTTGCAGGTACTCTTTGGACACGATCGCGTTCGGGGAGAATCCCTCAGGGACCATCCCGCAGGATCCGTGGACAACTTGCCGCTTGGAGATAGCAAAGGCGCCAGGAGTGGCTCGAAACTGCTTCTTGACCAGGATGGATTTGCCCAGTTTCTCTTCAGGACACTCAACCCCTCGATGCCTTCGACGAATCACGACGGGCCGATATCCCTCATGATTCTTCATCTCGACACTCGGATAGATCGGTCGCACCACCTCTCCCAACTTCACCACCTCCCAATCCTCCGGAATCTCTCCGATCTCGGTCTGCTTGAAGCGGGTGTGCCCGACTCCCCGGGTCACGAGCGTCTGGAGGAGGCCCTTCTTCACCCGCTCTGTCTGGTCGATGACCTTCTGTGTCGCGGCGATCGCCTCGTCCACGCTGGAGAGGATCTCGGCGATCTTCTTCTGTTCGGGGAGGGGGGGGAGGAGGACGGGGAGCGCTCTAAGCGCCTGACTCGAAATACTCTCGACGGTAGTCCCGACGTTCAGGCATCCCGAGAGGATTTTCCGGGCGCTGCCGACGAGCAAGTAGAACAGGAATTCCCGATCAAGGTTGGCAGCGGGAGTCAGGGCTTTCAGATCTTGGTTTATTGCCACCGACAAAGAGGGTTTGGCCACGGGCAAGCTGTGTCGCAATACGCCACTGCGGACAACAAGCAGGATGCTCTCGTTCGAGACCAGGTTGGTCGAAGACTCGGACACGGCCAACGGCGTGATGGTATCGGAGGCCTCCGAGAGTGGCCTGCCGAAGTCCTTCGGGGAGACCCACGGTATCTCGCCACCCCAATAAGCGGAGTTGCTCTTGCTCGGTGTGCCGCCGCCAGTCATCCGCACGACCCTCCCGAGTGGCACTTCCCCCCACCCCTCAGGCACCATATCCCAACTCCTCCAGATACCCGAGCATGGTCCTCTCCGCCGCATCCCTCTC
Organism: Gemmatimonadota bacterium; assembly: GCA_029262115.1. GTDB lineage: Bacteria > Gemmatimonadota > Gemmatimonadetes > Longimicrobiales > Gaopeijiaceae > JAJCZZ01. The sequence goes on from JAJCZZ010000103.1 coordinate 5,268, forward strand.
CGCCATCAGTCCGCGCAGCGTCGCCAACTCCGCGGCAACGTCGATATCCTCCTCCGGCTCGGTGGTATCGACGTACCGGGGAATATTCAGATTGAAGTCGTTCTTCTCGACCTCCTCCAGATCCACCACGCGGCAGAACCGCTCCTCGTCCTCCCACGCATGAAAGGCCCCCGCCAGTCGATCGACATTGTCGTCGCTCATCTGGTTCTGGTTCTTGCCCTCGACCAGCTCCTCCGCCCCGTGGATGAAGAGCACCTTCCCCTTCCGCGTGTCCGGCTTCGCGCGGTTGATCACGAGGATCGCCGCGGGAATTCCTGTGCCGTAGAACAGATTCGGTCCCAGCCCGACCACCGCCTCGATCAGGTCATCCTCCAGCATCCCCTTACGGATCTTGCCCTCCGCGCCGCCGCGGAAGAGCACACCGTGCGGAACGACCACGCCGAGCATGCCATTGTCTTTCAGGCTCGCGACCATGTGCTGCACGAAGGCGAGATCACCATAGGACTTCGGCGGGCAGCCGTAGACGTCGCGCCCAAATTTGTCGCCGTCCTTCCACTGCGCGTGTCCCCACTTCTTCAGGGAGAACGGCGGGTTGGCGAGGACGCGATCAAAGCGGCGCAGCCCATTCGCAGCCGTCAGGTGCTGCGGGTCGCGAAGCGTGTCTCCCCGGGCGACTTTCGCGTCGTCGATGTCGTGCAGGAAGAGGTTCATTTTACAGATAGCCCAGGTATTCAGATTCATCTCCTGACCCCAGAGATGAAGAGACCGCGGGTCTCCGCCTTGGCGCTCCAGATGATGAACGGCTTCCAGGAGCATTCCGGCTGAGCCACAGGCCGGGTCGTAGATGTGCATGCCCGCCTGCGGACGGATCATCTCGACGATGGTGCGCACCACCATCTTCGGCGTGTAGAACTCACCGCCCTTCTTGCCGGCGTCGTCCGCGAACTTGGCAATCAGATACTCGTAGGCTGCGCCCAACACGTCGGGCTCCACATCGGTCTTGCGGAGCCGATATCGGTCGAAGTGCTGCAGGAGCGATTCGAGCACGTCGTCCGGGAAGCGTTCCTTGTTGTTGAAGTCGACGTCCTGGAAGACGCCTTTCAACTCCAGGTTCGCGTCCTCGATCGCGTGGAACGCTTTGTTGAGCGCCGCGCCGATATCGGTGGTCTTCTTTCGGACATCCTCCCAGAAATAGCCCTCCGGGATATGCACGCGGTGCTCGTCCCGATCGGCGGCCAGCGCTTCCGCGCCGTCGTAGACCTTCAGCTTCGCCTCGTACTCCTCCATCCAGACATCGCTCAGGCGCTTGAAGAAAAGCAGCCCGAAGATGTAGTGCTTGTAGTCACCGGAATCGATGCGGCCACGCAGAATGTCTGCGGCCTGCCAGAGGTGAGCCTCGAGCTGTTGTTGGGTCAGGGGCATTTATAGGCCGGAAGGATGGTCTGGGACCGGGAGGGGGGAGAATGCGCAGTTTGGTCAGGGGATGCCAGCGGGGGAGTGGAGAACGAGCGAATCCCCCGGCAAGCGGCTCCGACTCAGCATGGACGACCGCCTCTACAGCCAAGTCCGTCTCCGACTGGCTGGTGACGAGGCCCGATGACGAAAGCCTGAGCGTTCCGCTCTTCGCAGACGGTCGGCAGGAATCGTTCGTCACGCGGCTGGCCGACTTTCATAACGCGATCCGGCACGCGACCTACCAGACGTCTATTCTGACAAACGGGCTTCGCCGTCGTCTGGAGAGCGCCGTCGACGAGGAGGCCCGCTCACGACTCGTGAATGGGTCACTGGATGCCGACTCCATTCTCATCCAAAGAGGTCGCCAACACTCTGGATACGGAGACCGCGAACTGATTGGGCGGCTGAAGGCTGAGTTACCCTTTCAGCCGGGGGCTCGGGTCTATATGTGCGAAACCCCCGCAAAGCGGGGGTCCGCAACCTGGCATACGAGCTGGAGGGAGCGATGCGCCATGAAATCGACGGCAGCGACCATAAACACCTCCGCGTACGGGTCATTGGTGCCTGCGGTGAAAACCACCAAGGCGATGGACTTCAGGAGGAAAACAACGAACTCCAGAACTCTCTCGCACACCGCGCCCGCCGCTCTGGCCAGCCTGGTGTGAGGCGGTCACGCCTCACGCTGGTCGGAAAATAGTCTCTCCGGTACACCAGGGCACCAGGCGGCCGTCGCGGAAGTCGCGAGCGATCTTGATGGCGTCGCGTCGATCGGTCTTTCGATGCTCGCCGGCGCGACGTGGAATCAGCGACGGGGCGGCGAGATCGCACAAGACGCCCCACTCAGCGAAGGAGCGCTGAAGCACGTAGCCGGCCCCGAAGCTTCGTAGCATGCGCGGACAGTGCCTTCGGCTTGCAGGCGCTGAACGTAGCGCCGGATCTTCTTGAGATCGTAGGGCAGGCGATCGACGCGCAGGGGCTCGGCGTCACGGTCGCGGATGACGGCGGCGGTGACGGACTCCTTGTGGACGTCCATGCCGAGCCAGAAATTGTGGGATGATGACATGGGGCGGGCCTCCTGTCGGTTACGGAAAGTGGGACGACCAGCCCCGCCCGTCTTTTGAAGGTTAGGCGGCGTGGTGAATGGACGAGGTAGATTGGAGGGACTGAAGCTCTAGTCCCTCGGGGAATCCAGGATGGATTGACCAGGTATTGAAGGTTCGGGAGGTCATCCGGAGGCTGGGCGACGATGGTTGGTTCCTGAAGCGGACCCGAGGCAGTCACCGACAGTACAAGCATCCTCAGAAACCGGGACTCGTTACGGTGCCGGGGCACCTGAACGACGACCTTGCTCCCGGAACGCTGAATAGCATCCTGAAACAGGCGGGGCTCAAGTCATGAAGCGATACTTGATCGTTATCGAGGAGACGAGTACTGGCTACTCCGCATACTCTCCAGACCTGCCTGGGTGTGTATCTACGGGGCGGACCCGAGAATTGGTCGAGGCCAACATGCACGAGGCGATTCGGTTCCATCTGGACGGCCTTCGCGAAGAGGCGTACGAAGTGCCTGAGCCGCACAGCTATTCGACCTATGTAGAGGTGCCTGCTTAGGGCTCTGGCGTCACGCCGTCATCAGCCCTCCCCCCCCGGCTACTCCGCCCCCAACACCTCCATCGGATCCGTCCGCGCCGCACGCCGCGCCGGCAGCCAACCGGCCACGAGCGCGACCACGAGTAGCGTCAGCGCCGCCCCGGCGAACGTGGTCGGGTCGCTCGGTTCCATCCCGTACAGGAGGGAGTCGACCACCGGCGTGGCCAGATAGGCGAGCCCGAGTCCGAGCGCCAAACCTACGAGCGCGATGGCCGCGACCCGTCGCATGACGAGGGCCAAGACTCCGTCGGGCCGCGCTCCGAGGGCGAGCCGGATCCCCATCTCGGAGCGTCTGCGCGCGACCGCAAAGGCGGTGATGCCGTGGAGACCGATCGAGGCGAGCAGGAGCGCGAAGACCCCGAAGAGCGTCAACAGTCGGGAGAAGACACGTTCGCTGCTCATGGCAGCCGCCATCTGAGCCTCCTGCGTCCGCACGTCGGTGATCGGCAGGCCGGCATCGGCCCGAGCGACCGCGTCGCGAAGATTGCGCTCGAGCTCGGGCCCGGAAGATGCGGCGCGCACAGCCACATGCGTCCTCGTCGACCCTCGCTGCGCGGCAGCGTCGAAGAAGGTCGGGACGGCACCGTCCCGGAGGTCCGCGTACGGCGTGTCACGGGCTACGCCCACAACCAGGATGTCGGTTTCCCCTCGGCGGAACGAGCGCCCGATGGCGGCGCCGCCGAACAGAGTCCGGGCGGCCGCCTCGTTGACCACGGCCACCACCGGCCCGCCCGCCTCGTCTCCCTCGTCCAAGGCGCGGCCAGCCACGATCGGAATCCGGAACGTTTCGAAGAAGTCCGGACCGACCGCGTTCATGTAGATGCTCACGGGGTCGCCTCCGTCCACGACCACCCTGGTGTTCGACGTCCACCCGCTGAGAAACACGTTCTCGATGAGGGTCGCGCTCCGCACGCCCGGCGTTTCGCGAACGTTTGCAAGAACGCGGTCGAACAGGCCCGGCACCTCGGAGGGGTCGTCCGTCACCGCCGACGCGTCCAGCGCGAACACCGTGAGGCCCGACGGATCGAAGCCGGGATCGAGTTGGTTCAGATTCCCAACGGTGCGCAGCAGGAGCCCTCCTCCGATGACGAGGGGAGTGGCCGCCGCGATCTGCGCGATGATCAGTCCGCTGGCGAGCTTCGACCGGGCCGCCCCCACCCCCCGCGTGCCGAGCCCATGACCAGCGTGGAGTCGCGTGGCGCGCAGTGCCGGGATCAGGCCGCTGACGAGAGCCACGACCACCGCGACCGCCCCCGTCATTGCCAGCATCCGGCCGTCGAGCTGGAAGTGCAGGCCTGTCACCCCCATCCCGGCGGTCAGAGCCGCGGCGACGAGAGGCGCGCCCCACATGGCCAGAAGCACCCCCAGCACCGCGCCTGCGGTGGCGACCACGATGCTCTCCAGCAGGATTGGCCACACGAGGAGGGCGCGCGAGGCCCCGAGCGCCTTTCGTACCGCCATCTCCCTGGAGCGTGACAGTCCGCGGGCGAGCAGTAGCGTGGCCACGTTGGCGCAGGCGATGAGAAGAACCAGCAGAACCACGACGGCCAGGATCTTCAGCGGACGCTCCGTGGATCCCCGCACGGTGTCGAGCCCTCTGCGTCCGGGCAGGAGTCGTGCGACGACCCCGCTGCCTTCGTCAACCGGGACCCGACCTTCCGCCAGGTAGTGGTCGCGGAGCACGGACGTCATGGAGCGCTGAACCAGATCGTGCGCCTCGTCTCCCGGGATCCGCGCGATCAGGCGCAGCCAGAAGATATCGCTGGAGGAAAAGAGCGACTCGTCCTCTGGGGTCCACCGAGGTGCCACGCTCGGCTGTGCCACGAGCGGTAGGGTGATTTCGGTCGATGGGAAGAATCCCCCGGGCGAGAGCCCGACGAAGCCACGTCCCGTGACCCCGACGATCTCGGCGGGGGCTCCGTTGACGCGGATCGTCCGGCCGAGGACGCCGGGGTCGCCGCCGAAGGCTTGCTGCCAGAACGCGTGGCTCAAGGCGGCCACCAGCGGGGCGGTCGGGTCGTCGTCTGTGGGCTGGAGCGAACGTCCCAGCGCCATGTCGACGCCGAGGACGTCCAGGAACGTGCCCGACGCGAGGAGTCCGCTCGCGGGCACGGCGGGTCGACCGGCGTCGACAACGGCCAGGTTGCGCGCGAAGGTATACGCGGCGACCGCCGACGGTGCCGGAAGATCGGCCTGGACAGCCCTGAACGCCGGGTAGGACACGTTGCTGTGAAGTGTGGCTCCGGTTTCCGGGTCCGCTGTCTGGCTGGAGTTGATGTTCGACCCGCCCTGGAAGCCCCTCGGCCGGAGGTGGTAGGGGAAGGCCAACTCTTCGGGGGCGTGCACCGGGAGGGACTCGAAGACCAGGGCCTGCAAGACGCTGAAGATGGCCGTGTTCGCACCAATGCCGAGACCCAGCGACCCCACTGCGACCGCAGTGAAGCCGGGACTGCTCAGGAGGCGGCGAAGGACGGGGCGCACTTCCAGGACATCCGCGTCGAGCCGCTCGATGCTCGCCTTCCAGAACCAGAGCGGGAGGGCCGCGACCTGCCGGAAGTACCAGAGCGTGGCGGACCGGCCGCGTGCGCGGCGTTGGACATACTGCTCTCTCAGGTCGCCGAGCACCTCCGCCCGTTCGCTCCGGGGCAGCAACAGCCCCAGCAACCACTGAGCAAAGCGAGGCGGTCGGTGGGATGCCATCAGAGCTCCGCCTCCAACAGACCCTCGATCCCGTCGAGCAGGGCGTTCCACTCGTCCCGCGCTTCCCTCAGCGCGGTTCGGCCCGCCGTGGGCACGGAGTAGTACCGGCGAGGCCGGCCCCCACGTTCGGGCGTGGGCTCCCCCGAGCGCGAGGTCAGCAGGCCGCGGGCGGCCAGGCGCCGGAGTGTCACGTACACGGCTCCCTGCGACACGTCGCGTCGGGTGCGGTCCTCCAACTCCTGGACGATTGCCGCGCCGTATGCGCCGTCGTCGAGTCGAAGCACGGCCAGGAGCAGTAACTTCTCGAACCCACCCAATGTCTCGGCCACGGTCCCTCCACTGTCCGGATCAACCCCTGAGTCACTCTATCATTTAAACCTGACACTGTCGGGTTGCAAGGGGTTGGAAGGAGCAAACGACCGGTCGAGTTGTGGCCCGGTTGGGGCTTCTCTATATTCCTTGGGCGTGTCGGTGGGCTCAATTATTGAGCCAACGCAAGAGAAGCCGGGACTGACTTCCGGGCTGGACGTTATGCCCTTCGCGGGAAAACGGAGCGCCTGGAGAGGTCACCATCAATTCATCCCGGGCTTCAATAAAACCCCGTCGATGCGCTTTCGGGGGTCGTGATCCGCAAGGACGCGGCCCCCGATTTTTTTGGCGGTCGCCGATGCGCGGCTACGGGTTGCCGGCCGGCGGTCGCAGGTCGCCGCTTCCGAACGGACCCGCCCGCTCAGGCGGGGGTATCCCGCCCCGATTCGATCCCTCGGTCCCGTGCCTGGACGTGTCGGTGACGTTCCCGCCCGGGGTCTCACGAGCTCAGGAGTGGACGGTGCCCACGGTCCGAGTTACCCGTCGCGTGCATTTCTCGGCGGCGCACCGCCTCTTCCGGGAGGACTGGTCGGACGAGCGGAACGCGCAGACGTTTGGCGACTGCGCGAATCCCAACTGGCACGGTCACAACTACGAGATGGACGTCACGGTGGTCGGCCCGATCGACCCCGAGACGGGCTTCGTCATGGATCTCAAAGACCTGAGAGACGCCCTGGAGGCCCGCGTGCTCCGGGACGTGGATCACCGAAATCTCAACCTGGAGGTCTCCTGGATGAATGGTGTGAACCCGACCACCGAGAACCTCGTGGTGGCGATCTGGGATCGAGTGGCGCCATCACTGCCGTCCGGCGTTTCGCTCGATCGGATCGTCCTTCACGAGACGCCCCGCAACTCCGTCGAGTACACCGGGCCCGACTCTTCTGAGCTTCGAGGTGGTTCGTGATCGGATCCGCCGATGCTCCCCTGGGACGGTCGCTGCGGTACCCTGCGGACGTTCCCGGGTCGGTGGACGACCGGTCCGTCGACACCGCCTCCGTCGACACCGCCTCCGTCGACATCGCGTCCGCCGATCACACGTCGGTCGACCTGTCGGGCGTCTCCTACGAGGCCCTCGTCGCCGAGATGATCCGGCGTAGCGGAGACGACCCGGAACGCGAAGGCATGCTCAAGACGCCCGAGCGCGTCCGGAAGTCGATGGAGTTCCTGACGTCGGGATACCACATGACGCCTGACGACGCCATCGGAGACGCGCTCTTCACGGAGTCGCATCAAAACATGGTGCTGGTGCGCGACATCGAACTGTACTCGCTGTGCGAGCACCACCTCCTGCCGTTCTTCGGCAAAGCACACGTGGCGTACATCCCCGACGGTCGCATCATGGGCCTGTCCAAGGCCGCGCGTATTGTGGATGTGTTCGCGCGACGGTTCCAGGTTCAGGAGCGGCTGACGGAGCAGATCGCGCAGGCGGTGTGGGACACGATCCAGCCGCAAGGCGTGGCCGTCGTGGTCGAGGCGTACCACCTGTGCATGATGATGCGGGGCGTCCAGAAGCAGAACTCGAAGACCATTACCTCGGCCATGCGCGGGGCGTTCCTCGAGGACCACCGCACGCGGGAGGAGTTCCTCCGACTGGCCACGGACAACAGCGGTCCGCTATGAGGGAGTCCGATTCGCTTCGGGGTCAGGCCGCGCTGGTCACGGGCGCGAGCCGCGGCATCGGAGCGCGCGTGGTCGAGCGCTTCACCGGGGCGGGCGCGCGGGTCTGGGCGATCGCGCGCTCGGAAGATGCGCTGACGGAACTGGCGTCACGCACGGGGGCGATTCCGCTCCCGCTCGATCTGACGGATGAGGCCTCCGTGTGGGACGGCCTCGATCGGTTGCACGACCAGTTGAGAGGAGCACCAAACCTGGTGGTGAACTCGGCCGGAATCTTCGGTATGGAGATGGCGCATCAGGAGACCGTGCGGGGCTTCGATGAAGCCATCGCCGTGAATTTGCGTGCTCCGTTTCTGGTGATTCGTTCCGTCCTGCCGGCCATGCTGTCCCGTGGCTCGGGAACGATCGTAAACATCGGCTCGGTTTCAGGCCGTCGCGCATTCCCCGCGAACGGTTCGTATTCCGCGTCGAAGTTCGGACTGCGCGGGTATCATGAGGTGCTGCTGGAGGAGCTGCGCGGCACGGGTGTTCGGGCCACGCTCGTGGAGCCGGCCGCCACCGATACCGCGATGTGGGACGCGCTGGACCCGGACAACGATCCGAATCTTCCCGACCGGGACGGTATGTTGTCGGCCGATGACGTGGCCGACGCCGTGATGTACGCCGTGACCCGCCCGGAAACGGTCCGGATCCCTCTTCTCCAGATCGAGCACGGGTAGGCGGTCGATGAGCGGACGCTACGTTTACACCATCAGCGCGCGGGCTCACTACGATGCCGCGCACTTTCTGGAGAACTACGACGGGAAGTGCTCGCGGGTCCACGGGCACCGCTACGTGGCCGAGGCCGCCATCCAGTCGCCCGAACTGGACGAGAACGGGCTCGCCTTCGACTTCGCGGACCTCAAGCGCGAACTGCGCGCTCTTGCGGACCGACTGGACCATGAGCTTCTCAACGACCTCCCGGAGTTCGACGGCGTTCCCACGAGCGCGGAGAACCAGGCACGGTGGTTCTACGAGTCCCTGCAGGGTCGGTTGCCGGACGCGCTGGCCGGTGGGTTGATCTACGCTCGCGTCTGGGAGTCGCCGACCCAGTGGGCTCAGTACGGCCCGGAGGGCGCCCCGCTTCCGGCTCCGGGCGGGCTGTCCGGCGAGTAGCCGTGCATCTGCTTCTGACCGATCGGCTCTCATGCCCGAGGTGTGGGCCGGAGTTCGGTCTCATTCTCCTCGCGCATGAAATGGGCGACGGCCGTCGGGTGGTCGAGGGGGTCCTGGGCTGTTCGAACTGCCGCGATCGGTTCCCGGTCCAAGCGGGCTTCGGCGACCTTCGGGCTCCGCCTCGGGGCCCTCTGGCCGACGGTCGCGCGGGCGCGGCGCCTGGAACCGACACGGACGCAGCGGCCCGTGTGCAGGCCTTGCTGGGGATCGCGACAGGGCCGGGCACCGTCCTGGCTGTGGGACGAGCCGCCCGCCACGCCGCGCCTCTTGCAGGGCTTGTCCCGGGAGTAGAGGTGGTCGCCCTGGACGGTGACGCACGGGCGTGGACCGCTACGCCGGGCGTCAGCCGGATGGTCGCGCGTCCCGGTATCCCCATCATGTCGCGTACACTCCGCGGCGTGGTCGTCGACGGCTCGATGGGCTCCGACTGGGTGCGGGAAGCGGCCCGGGTCGTGGCCCGTGGGAGCCGCGTGCTGGTCGAGGACGCCGGGGCCGACGCGGTGAGCGTGCTGGAATCGGCGGGGTTGAGCGTTATGGCGGAGGAGGCTGGAACCGTTGTTGCAGCAAGGGCTTGAACGGCCCGAAGCCGTTGCGTCGCCGTCCTTTTTCCGCCTAGTTTCCGATAACGCTCTCATGCCTGACACGTTGGGATGGGCGGGCCCCTCACCTCCCCGGACCATGACGATCTGGAACAAGCTGTTCGGCGGTACCGATTCGGGGCGGGTGGACTACTATCGCGAGGGCGTGGACCTCCTTACCGATGGGAAGTTCCACGAGGCCCTGACGTCGTTTCGCCTTGCGCTGAAGGAATCTCCCGGAGACTCCGTGATCCTCCAGCAGATCGCCATCTGCTATACGAGGATCGGGATGACCGAGGAGGCGGCCAAGACGTATCGCCATGTCCTTCACCGGAATCCCGATGAGTCCGGCGCGCACTACGGGCTGGCTTTCATCCTGCTGCGGCGGGAGGAGCGGGACGAGGCGGCGCAGCATCTCGAAGCCTTTCTGGCCCACCCGCCGTCCGGGCCGGACGCGGACGACCACATCCACCACGCGAGAACGACCCTCGCTCAGATCCGGGGTCAGGCGCATGAAGGCGCTCCGGAGGGACCGCCTCATGAGCTCTACTGACATACGTCTACGGTGGACCGGCGACGAGTTGCTCTTTCAGGGCGGTGCCGATGGTGGTCCGCAGATCACCCTCGACAGCGCTCGAACGGAGGGACCCTCCCCGATGCAGGGCTTGCTCCTGTCGCTTGCCGCTTGCATGGCCATCGACGTGAAGCTGATCCTGGACAAGTCACGGGTGCCCGTGGATGCGCTCGAAGTCACGGCGAGCGGCGACCGAGCGGACTCTGAACCTCGGCGCTTCGTTGCCGTCCGCCTGACCTACCACGTCCGTGGTCCGCTCCCCGAACACGACAGCCGGTTGGAGCGCGCGGTAGGCCTCTCGCGCGACAAGTATTGTAGTGTGCTCCACACCCTCAACCCGGATCTGGACCTCTCGATCCAAATCGTCCGATCCTGACGCCCGGATCCAGGATTCCATGACGACGCTCCAGTACGCCTCCAACGACACCAAAGTGTTGCCCGCGACGCTCTCGGGTCTCTTCCTGGACGCGGTCGACCGCTTTGGCAGGGTCCCGGCCATGGAGTACTTCCCCGAGGCCGGTGTCCTCGCGCAGTACACATACGAAGACGTCCTGGAGTTCGTGGAAGCTGTTGCGGGCGGATTGGAGACCCAGGGCGTCGAGACCGGCGACCGGGCCGCGATTCTCTCGGACAACCGGCCCGAATGGGCCTTTTCGGACTACGGCTGTCTGTGCACGGGCGTGCTCTCGGTACCGATCTACGCGACTCTGACGGCGCCGCAGGTCGCGTATATCCTGAACGACTCCGGAGCGAAAGTCCTGTTCGTATCCGACGTCGAGCAGATGGAGAAGGCGCAGGCGGCCGTCGACGAGACCGACCACGAGGTCACGATCATAGTGTTCGACGCCCCCGGGGCGCTTCCCGAAGGCGTGGTTCGGTGGGCCACGTTTCTGGAGGAAGGTCGGAGGCGCGTGGCGCGGTGGCCGGAGGGAGAACTCCGACGTCGCGGGCGTTCGCATGAGCCCGACCAGACGGCGACTCTGCTCTACACGTCCGGAACGACCGGCGAGCCCAAGGGGGTGATGCTGACGCATAACAACATCGCGTCGAACGTGCTGGCGTGCAGTATCGCGTTGCCGATCGGGCCTGAGGACAACACCGCGAGCTTCCTGCCCCTGTCTCATATCCTCCAGAGGATGGTCGACTACCTCTTCTTCCACGTCGGATGCCGCATCGCGTATCCCCGTAGCATCCTGACGGTCGTGGAGGACTTTGCGCATATCCAGCCCACCGTGGCGGTGTCGGTCCCTCGCTTGTACGAGAAGATTTACAACGGCGTGATGGAGGGTCAGGGCCTCAAGAAGAAGATCATAAACTGGGCGGTCGATGTGGCCGACCGGGTGGCGGATATCCGTCTGGCTGGAGAGGAGCCCAGCGGCCTACTGGCCCTTCAGTATCGGCTAGCGGACAAACTGGTGTTCTCGAAGGTCAAGGCCGCGGTCGGTGGACGCCTCCGCTTTTTCGTGAGCGGTGGCGCCCCGCTCGCTCCGGCCCTCAATCGGTTCTTCTATTCGATCGGCTTGACGATTCTGGAAGGGTACGGTCTGACGGAGACGAGTCCCGTCACCAACGTGAACACGCCCGAGAATTTCCGGATCGGGACGGTCGGCCAGCCCGTGCCGAACACGGAAATCAAGATTGCGGAGGATGGTGAGATCCTCATGCGCGGCCCTCAGATCATGAAGGGGTACTACAACCGCCCCGAGGCGACGGCCGAGGTGATCGACGACGAGGGATGGTTCCGGTCGGGAGACGTCGGGGTCATCGACGCGGAGGGATACCTGACCATCACCGATCGGAAGAAGGACATCATCGTCACGGCCGGGGGGAAGAACGTGGCGCCCCAACCGCTGGAGAACCGACTGAAGGCCAACGACTTCGTGGAGCAGGTCGTGATGGTCGGAGACAAGCGCAAGTACGTGTCCCTCCTTCTCGTCCCGGCCTTCGGCAACCTCGAGTCATGGGCCCGGGATCAGGGGATCACGTTCTCCGATCGGGCGGCTTTAGTCGCGGACGCCCGCGTTCAACGCTTCATGGACGAGCAGGTCGCCCGCGAGTTCGAGGGCATGGCGTCGTACGAGACGCCGAAGCGGGTGGCGCTGTTGGCGGACGAGTTCACGGTCGAGGACGGGACGCTCACCCCGACCATGAAGGTGAAGCGGCGGGTCGTGCAGGAGCGGTTCGACGCGGTCATCGACGGTCTCTACGAAGGCGAGGCGGCCGACGCCGTCGTCGACTGAGCCACGCCATGACCACCGATGTGCGCACGGTCCTGATGACCGCCCCGGATGAAGGCGAAGCCGACCGACTGACCGAGGCGGTCATCGTCGAGGGGTTGGCCGCGTGCGGCACCATTGTGCCCGGAGTGCGATCGATTTTCCGATGGAAGGGCGAAGTCGAACGGGTCGAGGAGGTCCTCGTCATCCTGAAGACGAGCTCCGCGAATCTGGATCGCCTTCGTGAGCGCGTGGTCGAGCTGCATTCCTACGAAGTGCCTGAGTTCCTCGCGTTCGTGGTCGACGAGGGCCACGCTCCGTACCTCGACTGGATTGGCTCGACGACGGGCCGGGAGCAGGAGTCCGAGTGAGTCGTAACCGACGGCGGAAGAGCGAGAAGCGAGCCGAGGAGATCCCGGGGGAAGAGGAGCAGGGCGATCTGCTCGGGGAGGTCGGCAGCGGGGTCGAGGCCGGGGGTCCGCCGGTCGTTGGGGCAGAAGATGCGGCCGTGGCCGACTTTTCCGCTGATCCGCCCCGCCCCCCCAGACGACGCAGGCGGAGGGCACCGGCCAAAGCGCGGGAGCCGGAGGCGTCGGAGTCCTCCCTTGAGGGCGCCCATGAGCCAACCGCCCCTGCCGATGGTGAATCGCGGTCCCCTCGGGACACGATCGAGCCCGCGGCGCGCCCGGAGTCGGCGCGCCCGGAGTCGGCGGTCGCGGAACCGGCGGTCAGCGAGGTTGAGGAGCCGGCGGTCGGTGCGGCCGAGGAGCCCGCGACCCCGACCTCCGACCCGGTCGAGGTACCGACCCGCGGCGCCGTGGCCGCTGACCCCATGTCGACGGGTATGGGCTCCGGCCCGCCCCCCGCGCACCCCCCCGCCGGAGAGCGTCTGGCACGGGCGAAGGAGCTGGTTCAGGACGGTCGAGTGGAGGAGGCCGTCGACCTCTACCTGGAGATCCTCGACGAGAACCCTGGCAGTCTCAAGGCCCGAAACAACCTGGGCGCGCTTTACGAGGCGCTCGGAAGTCACGGCCTCGCGCTCGAGCAGTTCGAGGCCGCGACCGAGATCGACCCGGACAACGTTGAGGTTCTCAACAATCTCGGGTCCGTACTCGGTGGCCTCGCTCGCTATGACGAAGCGGACAAGGAACTGCGTCGGGCGGCGCGACTGGAGCCGGAGAACCCGGAAGTGCGGGCCAGCCTGGGAATCCTGGCGTTCCGCCGCAGTGTCTACGCCACGGCGGAGAGCGAACTGCGGTGGGTCTGCGAGCAGCAACCAGACCACGGCCCCGCCCACTACTACCGCGGAGAGGCCCTCAACCGCCTGGGGCGTTACGACGAGGCGCTGGTGGTCCTGGAGCGTGCCGTCGAGCTACAGCCGGGCAGCGCAGCGGCGTTCCGCACGCTCGGCATTCTCTACGACCGGAAGCACATGCCGGAAGAGGCTGCCCGGATGTACCGGAAGGCTCGGGAACTGCAGAAGGGATGATCCGCGTGGTGGTCGGGGATCTGGTGTCCCGCAGTGAAGAGGCGGTGATGCGGCCGATTCGCTCGGACCTTGCTCCGCTCACGCCCGCGTCCCGGGATCTGGGGGCGCGCGCGGGTCCGCTCGTGGAACGGCGCCTGGCCGACGTGGGCCACATTCCCGTGGGTGGGGCGGTCATCACGGCAGGGGGTGACCTGCCGGCCACCTTCTTGATCCACGTGGTAACCAGTGCCGAGGGCGAGCCGCAGACGCCCGCCACGGTGCGCCAGGCGGTACGGAACGGTCTCCGGCGCGCGGCGGATTGGGGTATTGCGTCCCTCGCCCTGCCCCCTCTCGGCATCTCGGTGGGTGTGATGGGCGCGGAGGAGGGGGCGCAGGCGCTGACAAAGATGCTCGTAGAGCACATGGCGGAGGGCGTCCCGCCGACGGAGCTGGTGATCGTCGTCTCGAGTGGGTACGAGGAACAGGTATTCAACAGGGTGGTAGGGGAGGTTGCATCGGGCGAGGGTTCGCCCCGCTCAGAGGAGGCTCGATGAAAAGGCGCGTTGTCGGAGTTTCGATCCTCCTGATCTGGATCTCCATGGTCGGATGGCAGTTCCGGCGGGAGTACTTCCAACCGGAACTTTTCCGGCTGGCCGACGCCGCACTCTCGCTCGCGCCCAGCGTGAATTTCTACACGCTGACGATGGGGGATCGGACCGTCGGACAGGCCACGTCCCGACTCGACACCCTTCCCGACGGCTTCGAGTTGGAGGACCTGATGAGCCTCGAGCTTCCCGCCCTTGGCCAGACCGGAACCGCGGTCGTCAGGACCCGGGTCAAGATGAACGAGTCCCTCGTCATGGAAAACTTCTCCTTTTCGCTCGAAAGCTCCGTCGGCCGGTTCGAGGCGTCCGGCACGCTGGACGCGGATACGACGCTACATGTGACGATCGTGTCGGCGGGGTCGGAGCAGAACATCGACTTCCGTCTGCCGCAGCCGCCCGTGTTCTCCTCGGTGCTGCCGATCCGGGTGGCCATGGGCGAGGGCTTCCAGGTGGGCCGGACGAGTCGGTATCCCGTGTTCGATCCTACGAGCCTGAGCACGCGGAACGTGGAGGTACGGGTGCTTGAGCACGACACCCTCTTCATCACCGATTCGGCGTCCTTCGAGCCGTCGACGGCCTCCTGGAGCCCGGCGCGGCAGGATACGGTGCCCGCGTGGAAGATCGCCGAGGTATTCGGGGGCATTCAGGTGGAGAGCTGGGTGGACGAGGACGGCCGAGTTCTGCGAGCGTCGAGCCCGCTGGGCTTCTCCATGGAGAAGACGGAGTACGAACTCGTTCGTCAGGCTCAGGAACGGGCGCGGCTGGTCGACTACTCCTCGTCCATCGATGACGATGTAATCCTGTCGACCGCGGTTCAGAGCAACGTCGACCTGTCGGATGCCCCCGAGTACGAGGAACTCCGTTTCCTGCTCCGGGGCGTCGATCTGGCGGGCTTCCAGCTCGACGGAGGCCGACAGACGCTACGAGGAGACACGCTCATCGTCCGGCGTGAGCGCTGGGCATCGTTGGATCCCGGATACCAACTCCCGTACCCGCGGATGGATCTGGCGGACGCACTCGCACCCGAGCCGCTCATCCAGAGCGACGACCCTCGGATTCTCGAGCGGGCGCGGCAGATCACGTCGAGCCGTTCCCAGTGGCGGCAGGATCCGAAGCAGGTGGCGCGGCAACTGACCAATGCCGTGTACAACATGCTGGACAAGGAGATCACGTTCTCGGTCCCGAACGCGATCCAGGTCCTCGAGACGCTCCAGGGCGACTGCAACGAGCACACGGTGCTCTACGTGGCCATGGCGCGCTCCCTCGGGCTGCCCGCGCGCACGGCCGTCGGTCTGGTTTTCGTGAACGGCGCCTTCTTCTATCACGCCTGGCCCGAAGTCTGGCTCGGCGAGTGGGTCGGTGTGGATCCGACGTTCGGCCAGTATCCTGCGGACGCGTCCCACCTTCGCTTCGTCATCGGCGGACTCGCGCAGCAGGTCGAGATCGTGCGCCTGATCGGTAACCTGGACATCGAAGTCCTCGATCGAGTGGTGGTCGCCGACGCACCCTGACGTCGCGATCGAGCCTGCCTCCGACCCGATCCGTCCGACTCCAACCCGAGGTCATCCTTGAGCGAACCCATTTCGCCGACGCACGCCCTCGGGCCGATGCTGAAGCTGGAAGGCGTGGTCAAGCGGTACGGGAAGTTCACCGCGGTGTCGGGCCTGGACCTGGAGGTTCCGCGCGGGGAGATCTTCGGTTTCCTCGGACCGAACGGCGCCGGGAAGACCACCACGATCCGCATGGTCGCCGGCGTGCTTCGGCCCTCCGAAGGCCGGATTCTCCTGGGCGGCGACGACATCGTGGCATCGCCTGAACGGGCCAAGCAGCGGCTGGGGTACATCCCAGACCGACCGTTCCTCTATGAGAAGCTGTCCGGGGGTGAGTTCCTTCGGTTCGTAGCGGGGCTCTGGGGCAAGGAGTGGTCGGAGGTCGAGGGGCAGGCGGACCGCCTGTTGGAGATCTTCCACCTGACCGAGTGGAAGGACGAGCTGGTCGAGAGCTATTCCCATGGGATGCGCCAGAAGCTGCTGATCAGTTCGGCGCTGCTCCACCAGCCGCAGATGATCCTGGTCGACGAGCCCATGGTCGGGCTGGATCCCCGATCCGCCCGCATCCTGAAGGACCTGATGCGGACGTTCGTCGAGAAAGGCGGCACGATCTTTCTGTCCACGCACACGCTGGAGGTCGCGGAGGCGCTGTGTGACCGAATCGCCATCATCAGCCGGGGAGCGATCATTGCCCAGGGCACGATGGACGACCTTCGCGGTCAGGCGCAGGCGGGCGGAGCCCACCTCGAAGAGATCTTCCTCAAGGTCACCGGTGGCCAGGACATGGCCGACGTGATTGCGAGCTTGCAGCAGGCCATCGAGGCGCCGGCGTCGGACGCAGGGATCGGCTCGACTTGAGTTCGGCTACCCGGGGTGCCGGCCTTCTCTGGCTCCTGCGCCCCAAGATCCGGACGAAGATCAACCGGGCACGAACCGACGAAGGCCGAATCTTCAAGGGCCTTCTCCTGTCGTTCGTCGGGCTGTTCTTCTGGACGCTGATTTTCGCGGTCATCTACCGGATGCTGCTGTACTTCCGGAGCACGCAGGGCATCGGCCACCTCCTGTCGGCCAAACTACTGTCCTTGGCGTTTCTCACGTTCCTGATGATCCTGATCCTCTCGAATGTGATCACCGCATTGTCGACGTTCTTCCTGTCGGACGATCTGGAGTTGGTGGTGGCCAGTCCGGTGGACTCCGTGACCGTCTACGGCGCGCGCCTCCTCGAAACGATGGTGGATTCGTCGTGGATGGTGGCGTTGCTGGCAGTCCCGCTGCTCGCGGCGTACGGGGCCGTGTACGGAGCGGGGCCGGGATACTACCTGTTGGCGGCGGCGACCGTCGTTCCGTTCCTGGTCATCCCGGCCGTCCTCGGCACGGCGTTCACCCTCATGCTCGTGAATGTCTTTCCGGCACGGCGAACGAGGGACCTTCTGGCGTTGGTGGGCCTCTTCGCGGCCGCCGGCGTCGTGGCGCTCTTTCGCTTCCTTCGGCCCGAGCGCTTGATGCGTCCGGAGGAGTTTCGCGACCTCGTGGACTTCGTGGCGGTGCTGCGGACCCCGACGTCACCCTGGCTCCCCTCGGAGTGGGCCGGCGACGCGCTGATGTCGTACCTGAACGGGTTCTTCGAGCCCTTCCCGTTCTTCTTTCTGTGGAGCACCGCAGCCGCCGCGGTCGTGGTCGGTGCCTGGCTCCACGCACGGTACTTCGATGCCGGTTTCACGCGTGCCCAGGAGGGGGCTGAGAAAAAGGACGGGCGGGTCCGCTCGGTCGTGGTCGACCATCTGCTGGCCGGGGCCAAGCCGTCCACTCGTGTTCTGGTAGCGAAGGAGATCCGCACGTTCTTCCGCGACACCACACAGTGGTCCCAGTTGATCCTCCTGGGTGTCCTCGTGGCGGTGTACGTCTACAACATCACCGTCCTACCGCTGTATACCGGCGAGGAGATCTCGTTCTTCCTCATCAACGTGGTCTCCTTTCTCAACCTCGGGCTCGCCGGCTTCGTCGTGGCCGCCATCGCGGCCCGATTCGTCTTTCCCGCGATGTCGCTCGAAGGGAGGATGATGTGGCTCCTCCGCTCGTCTCCCCTGGATGTCCGGGCGCTGTTCTGGTCCAAGTACTGGGTAGGGACGATTCCGCTCCTGCTCGTTTCCTTGCCCCTGATCGTCATCACCAATGTGGTGCTTGAGGCATCGACCTTCATCTTGGTTCTGACCACGGTCACGATGGTCGGCGTCACCTTCGCGCTCACCTCGCTTGCCCTTGGTTTCGGGGCGCTCTATCCCAACTACGAAACGGAGAACGTGGCCGAGATCCCCACCTCCTTCGGCGGCCTCCTCTTCATGATGGCCGCCGTCACCTATCTGGCGGGGGTGGTGATCCTGGAGGCGTGGCCCGTGTATCTCTTCCTGACGTCGAGAATGGGCGGAGGTACCGCCACCGTCGGGCTCGTGCCCCTCGTACTGGGCGTCTCCGGAGCTGCGGTGCTCACCGGA
Source organism: Gemmatimonadota bacterium (assembly GCA_029262115.1). GTDB lineage: Bacteria > Gemmatimonadota > Gemmatimonadetes > Longimicrobiales > Gaopeijiaceae > JAJCZZ01. The sequence continues at coordinate 23,756 of JAJCZZ010000103.1, forward strand.
GTCGCGATTTCGGTCCCACTGTCGGCAGGGATTCGTAAGGTCAGGCGTTTGGAGCTCTGACAGGGAGATGACGGAGTGCTCGAATCGATCCGAAGCTTCTTCAGCACGACGATGGTACCCGACGAGGCTGCATCCGAGGAGGACCAGGGCGCCGACCTCCGGCTCGCAGCGTGCGCGCTCATGCTGGAGTTGGCGCACGCCGACAATGACTTCACCGTCGACGAGCGATCGCACCTCGAGTCGGTGGTCCGTCGCCACTTCGGGCTCGACGGAACGGAGGCCGAGCGCCTCCTGGAGTTGGCGGACGAAGAGCGTGCCCGCGCCGTCGACCTGTGGCAGTTCACCAGCCTGATTGCCGAGAACTACTCCCTGGGCCAGAAAATGGTGCTCATGGAGATCCTGTGGGGGCTCGTCTTCTCGGACGGTGAGCTGGCACGCCACGAGGACTACCTGATGCGAAAGATCTGCCACCTTCTTCGGCTGGAGCCGGGATATCTGGCGCAGTCGCGCCGGCGGGTGGAGGACGAGTAGGGGCTCGCCAACTGGCCCCCAGGGGGGTGACAGGCCGCCAGGGTCCCGGCATATTTTTCGGTGCATCCACATCCCTACAAGAAGCGCTCATGCGAGATCTGATTCCCGGCGGATACGTCTTCACTCACGCCATTTTCTGGACGGTCATCGCGATGGTGGCGGTCGGCACCAACGGCGTCGCGATCATCCTTTCGGTCGGCCTGGTCCTTCTCGCGCTCGAGTCGATCGGAAAGGCATAGTTGTGGACACCCTACTCACGCTGAAGATCATCGGCGCCGTCGCGGCGCTCGGTCTCGGCTTGTGGCTCGGGCTTCCGGGTCGGTACGAGCCGGAACACGACGAGATCGAGAAGACGATGACGTCGGGATACGGCCGAACGAAGAGGGTCAAGCGCCACTTCACGCCGATGGCGTGGGTGAAGCGTAATGTCGACGTGGGCACCCGGTCGAAGGGTGGCGGCGGCTTCAAGCTGGAGAAGCCGGAAGACCGGTAGCGCGGCGGTCCTCTACGGGTGGCTCGCTACGCCATGACCCGGTCGACGACCACCAGGATAACCCCGATGAATGCCCCCAGGACGTAGCCGAGCCGGACGATCAGAACCAGTTCCCGGTCGGTGACCGTGCGGACGATCTCCTCGAGGCGAGCCATCGGGAATTCCAGGACCTTCTCTTCCACACGTTGCGCCACGTCGATCTTCTCGACGACCTGGGGCACCTGCCCCTGGAGCCACCCCCACAGCGGATCGCCCAGACCCGCTTGAAGTCGCTCGGTGGCGCGTGGCGGTAGCCAACGGGCCGGGAGTCCCACCGGCGTGTCCAGGAGGCCGCTCACCAGCCGGTTCGACGCTTCCCGGTACAACTTCCCCGCGCCCTCACTGCGGGCGGCCATCAGCACCCACTCCACCAGTCGCTCGGGCGGAAGGCCGCTCAGGACGTCGCCCCATGTCTTGGCGCCCGCCTTGTCGAGGCCCATGTGCAGCTTCTCGACCACGAACTCCCGGGTCGCGGGGTCGCGGGCCATCTCCACCACCCACCCGGCGAGGGTGGCGCGCGCCTCGAGGACGTTCTCATCGTCCGGCTCGCCGAGTACGGACGTGACCGGGCGCCTCAGGAAGTCGACGATAGCCTCGTTGACTCCTTTGGCCATCGCCTTCTGCACCGCCTGGTCCGTCAGGATTTCGGCCAGCCGCTCCGCGCCTTCCCGCTCGATCGTGTCGAGAACCTTGTCGACGGTGTCCTCAGTCATGACCAGCCGCGCGACGACTCGCTGGTGGAACTTCAGGTCGGTCATGAACCGACGGAGCAGGTCGTGGATCGTGGCTTCGAAGCGGGCGCGAGCGTCCGGATCCTCGAGGAGTTGCCCCAGCCTTTCGATGGCGAGCGGTAAATACCCGGCGATGGCCTTCTCGAAGGAACTCACGAGACCGGTGGGAAGGACTTCCTCGAACGTGCGACCCGGCTGCAACAGTTTGGCCGCGGCGCGCCCGAGGTAGTCGTCGACGGCCTGATGGAAATCGGCGCTCCCGACGGCCGACTCGAGCCACTCCTCGACCGCGTCCTCCAGCGCGTCTTCTCGCGCGGGCGTCAACATTCCACCGATCGGCTCGTCGGCGATCGAGGCCAGGAGGTCGTCGGACCGGCGGCCTACCGCCTCGGCGAAGCCTTCGGAGTCGACGTATGAGTCGAGGCGGTCCATCGCCCGATCGACGCCTTCCTCCAGAATCGGCTCGACGCGTTCGAACAGGGCGGGCGGCAAGATCTCGCGTAGCGGACCCCGCTCCCGCTCGAGAACCTCCTGGAGGAAGCCGCCCAGGCGGTCATCGAACGCCTGCCGGAATTCCTGGTTGGTGAAGGCCGCCGCGAGGTCCTCCTCCGTCAGCAGGCGGGTTCCGACCGTTCGACCGATGGCCGATGCGAGGCGAGGCTGATTCTTGGGAATGGCCCCCTGGAGGAAGCCGACCCGCCATCGCCCGAACAGTTTGGGAGGGTGGTACGGATGGAAGAGCATCCATATGGCAATGGTGTTGGTGAGGCCTCCGGCCAGAGCGCCGAACAATATGGTGACCAGAGCTCGAGCGATTTCTTCGTTCATGGGCGCGTGTGGCGGATCAGGCCCCGAACCGGAAAGGCCTGACCATCGATGACGAGGGTGCCGGAGACGCCGAACAGGCCATCCACCGGCAGAAGGGGACCCGGCCCATCGCCGGCTTGAAGCTGCGCTGTCTCCGCGGTCAGGGTGCCGACGAGGTCCTGCCCTCCGACGATCGACCACTCGGCAGGGACGTCCTGTCGGGCGGGCTCGAACGCGCTCGTTTCGGGCCACTCGACCGTGAGCGACGGCCATTGAAGTTCCCGCGAGTCGAGGCGGCCCCACCCGTGATAGACGCCGGGCGTCCCGGGGGGCTCGTACCGCGTGCTCTCCAGGACCACCTGGAGCGAGTCCCCCGACATGAGGAAGGCCCAATCGCCACCGGGAGGTCCGCTGGACGCCAACGTTCGGGTGGCATCGACCACGATCCCACCGACGCGTTGCTCAGACAGGAAGAGGGCTCCATCGAGGAGGCGGAAGACCTGACCCGTCCGTCCGGTCCACTCGATCAAAACGTTCCCGAACTCGAGTTCGAGCACGCGCGGGCCCTCTTCGAAGACGATCGTGGTAATCGCGTCTTCCACGCCGACGACGAGACGAAGTCCCCCGTGGGGCAGGAGCCGCCAAGGTGCCCGGCTCGGCGGCGTGTCCCACGACGCATCATGGAATGCGTCCCACGTCGATCCCCGCCGGAGCCACCCGCGGGCGGTGCGAGCGATCCCGTCCGCGTGGGTCTCCGCGGTGAACAGCATGGGGACCATGAAGGCCGTGTCGGTTCCGACCGTCGAGAAGACGATGCTCCTCTCGTACAGCCGGTCGGGGGGGTTACTCACCGGCGCCGGGATGGGCACGTCGACCTCGCCGAGCGCGGGACGCTCTCCCGAGTCGCACGCGGCGGCCACGACGAGGAGGGTTCCAACAGAGATCCTGAGAGCCCCTGTCCGGGCGCCCCAACGGCCGCCGCTGTCGACGGGACCGCGCCTCATGCGTCCCAACGCGGCGGGCTGCTTGCATCCAGGATCAGATGGGCCTCGACACCCAGCTCCCTGTCCAACCGCCGAGCGAACCAGCCGAGAAGGCGTGCGCCGCGGCCAAGGGCCGGCCGCCGGCTGGCCGTGGTCCACGACAGGTCGACACGCGTCTGACCGTTCCCGTCCAGTCCGACATCGACCCGTATCTGGTCCTCCGTTCTCAGGAGAAGCGTCTTGCAGCGCGCATCGATGATGCCTTCCTCGTCATCCGCATGGATCACCGACCACCTCGGCAGGCCGCCACCGACCAGGCGGAGCGCGGCGTTCCAGACCGCGTCGAACGGGACGGCGTACGTACGTCCGGCTAGCCTCGGGTCGTCCGAAAGCGGATCGGTCCCGACCCGGGGACCCACAGGCCCGGTGGGAGATGCCGTCAACGGCGTCCGGTCGCGGGGCCGATGGCGAATGCGATGCTCACGTGCGCGGTGACTGCCTGGCCGCCGGCCTCGATCGGCGTCGGTGCGGCCATGTCCATCGCCATCTCCACGTTGGCCATGCGGCTCCGGACCATGGGCGGCGCCTGCACACCTGAATTCACGTCGATCGGTGGTCCCAGAGTGCGTCCGAGCGCGGCGGCTACGGTCTCCGCCTCCTGGCGGGCCTTCTGGACAGCGCGCCGGATGGCTTCCAACTCGGCGTCGCGGGTGTCCGAGGCGTGGAACGTGAGCTGGGCGACCCGGTTGGCCCCGGCACCGATGGCGGCGTCGATGATCCCGCCCACCGCGTTTACGTCCGTCGTCTCGGCGCGGACATTGTTGTACGCCGTATATCCGTCGATGCGCTGGACGCGTTCGCCGTTCTCGGTACGGGTCACGTAGCGCGGGTTCAGGCCGTACCCGAACGTCTCGATGTCCAGGCCCGGCGCCCCGTCGCGTCGCACGGCCGCAAGCACGCGGGACATCAGCTCGGCGTTTGCTGCCGCGGCGTCGCTCGCGTCCTTGGCCTCGGTCAAGACGGCGAAAGTGACCGTCGCCCGGTCGGACTCGACCTCGACGGTGGCCGTCCCGTTCACCCGGATCACTCCGGTGTCGGCCGCCTGTACCCGGGCGCCCGCAGACGGTAGCTCGTACTGGTAAACGTGATCGAGAGGCGCGCCTGCGGGCGCGGGGTCCTGCGCGGCGACCTGCTGTCCACCGCACGCAGCCATCGCGACCACGAGCGAACCATACTTGAAGAGTTGCAGCTTTTTCATTGTCGGCACGGGGTTTGCGCGGGTGGGGGCGACGTCTATCGTACGATCCGCACCGCCGAACCCGCTACGTCGAGTTTTATGAAAGCCATCATCCCCCTCGCAGGGAAGGGCACGAGGCTTCGTCCTCACACCCTGCATACCCCCAAGCCGCTTCTCAGGGTCGCTGGGAAGCCGGTCCTGAGCTACATCCTCGATGACCTCTGTGAGCTGGGGGTCGAGGAATTCGTGCTGATCACAGGGCATCTCGAAGAGACGATGCGCGACTGGATCGGCGCTGAATATCCGGACATCACGGCTCATTTTGTGACCCAGGAGGTTCAGGACGGAACGGCGGGGGCGATCGCCCTTGCGGAGCCCTACGTCGACGAAGACGTACTCATCGTGTTCGCGGATGCGGTTCTCGAGCTGGACTACGGTCTGGCGCGCACGCTGGGTTCGGAGTTCGCAGGCGTGATCTGGGCAAAGGAAGTCGAGGATTACCAGCGGTTCGGCGTGATCGTGACGGCGCCGGATGGCACCATGGCTCGAATCGTCGAGAAACCTGACGAGCCGATCTCCCACTTGGCGAATATCGGTCTCTACTACATCCGTGACCACGAGCTCCTTTTCGATGGGATTCGTGACACGATGGGTCGGGAGCCTTCGGTCGGCGGAGAGTACTATCTCACCGACGCGTTCCAGTACATGGTCGACCACGGTTCGAAGATCCTGACCGCCCCGGTCGAGGGGTGGTGGGACGCGGGGAAGCCCGAGACGCTTCTGGAGACGAATGCCCACCTCGTCGAGACGAGCCGGGGCGGCGTGGACGACGGCGCCACCGTGAAGGACGCGGAAATCGTCCAGCCGGTACGGATCGATGCGGGCGCCGTGGTCGAGGGCGGAACGGTCGGGCCCAATGTGACCGTCGAAGCCGGCGCACGGCTGGTGGGATGCACGATCCGAGACAGTGTGATCGGTGCCGAAAGCGAGCTGAGTGGCTGCACCCTGCACGACTCGATCGTGGGAGCGCACAGCACGATCACCGGGGCGGCCGGGGCGCTCTCCGTGGGCGATTACACGACGATTTCCGTGGAGTAGCCACCGGGCCGTTACAGAAGGTTTCCTGGTGAGCGAACGGCTCACGAGGCCAATGACCGCAGGGTGAAGCCGAGGGGCCCGGACACGCACAGCGTGCGGGCCCCTCTCGGTATTTTACGGCTCCGTTACACAACCCGCCCGGCGCCGTTACGAGCGCCCCATATCGTCGTCCTCACAGGGTATCGGTGGGCCGACACGTCGCGAACCGCACACGGGACGTGAGCGCCTGCCACCACGCAGGACGACTCGATATGAAGAAGCTCCTCAATTCCTTCGGGACCCTCGGGTTCGCGCTCGCGATGTTCGCGGCGGCGGCCCCGGTCGCGTCCCAGCAGACGGGACGGCTCATCGGCCGGGTCGTCGATGCCTCCTCCGGACGGATGCTGTCGGGCGCCCAGGTCTACGTCGATGACGGGGTCGTCGGTGCGCTTTCCGACCTGGACGGGCGCTACGTCATCCGCGGGGTACCGGTGGGTACGGTGAGCGTGACGGCCCAGATCCTGGGCTACGCAACCAAGACCGTGACCGGCGTCACGGTCGACCCCGGCACCCCGACCGTTCTGGACATCACGCTCGATGAGAGCGCCGTTCAGTTGGAAGGGCTGGTCATCGAGGCCACCCGTGAGCGCGGGAGTCAGGCGTTTCTGCTCGACGAGCGACGGAACGCCGACGCCCTCGTGGAGTCGGTGGGCGCGGCGGAGATCAGCCGACGTCCCGACTCCGATGCCGCGGACGTCGCGAAGCGCCTCACGGGTGTGACCGTGACGGACGGGAAGTACGTGTTCGTCCGCGGCCTGGGGGAGCGGTACTCCCAGACGACGCTCAACGGCTCCTCGCTTCCGAGTCCGGAGCCGGAACGGGAGGTCGTTCCGCTCGACATCTTTCCGGCGGGCTTTCTCGAGAGCCTCGAGACGCAGAAGTCCTACACGCCCGACCTCCCCGCCGACTTCTCCGGCGGTACGGTCAAGATCGAGACCAAGGACTTCCCGAACGAGTTCACGGTTCGGTTCGGTGTCGGCTCGAGCGTCAACTCGAACAGCCAGTTCAAAGACGGCTTCTTGACCTACGCCGGAGGCGGTCGCGACTGGCTCGGCTTCGACGACGGCACGCGGAATCAGCCGAACACGGTCCGGGCCATCATGGGTGACGTCCGCACCGGGAACCGGCTTCCCTCGGATCCGGCGCAACTCGTTGCCATCGGGCAGGCGTTTCAGCAGCTCGGCCAGGCCTTCGCGCCCACGCAGAGGACCACACCGCTGAACCGTTCGTTCAACCTCTCGGTCGGCGGACGCAACGACGTATTCGACGATGGAGAGCTCGGCTACTTCCTGGCTGGCAGTTACTCGGACGACTACCGATACCAGCCGCTCGACGTCGAGCGGAAGTGGCGGGTGTCGGCCTTCGATCCGTCCGTTCCCGCCAGCGTCCGCCAGCCGAACGTGGACTACGCCTTCACTCGCGGAACCCGGGCGCTCTCCTGGGGCACGATCGGCAACTTCACCGTAAAGCCATCCCCGGGTCAGAAGGTGAGCTTCCGTAGCACCGTGAACCTCAGCACCGAAGACGAGGCGCGGCGCTACGTCGGGGACAACCGGGAGGATATCGGAGCAACGGTCCGCTCGGACCGGCTTCGTTTCGTGTCCCGGTTGATGATGTGGAGCCAGCTCTCCGGTGAGCACAAGCTGTTTGGCGATTCGCGGCTGGAGTGGCGGGTTACCGCCGCACAGGCCAACCGTGATGAGCCGCTACTGAGGGAATCCGTGTACGTGGCCGATGACGGCGAAGCGTTCACGCTTCTGCCGATCGGCGAGTCGGGGCGGTACTTCTGGAGTGAGTTGAAGGACAACGACGTATCCGGTGCGGCGGACTGGTCGATCCCCTTCTCGTTCCTCGGAAACGACGCCAGCGTGAAGTTCGGCGGGGAGCACCGTACCCGATCTCGCGACTTTGCCGCCCGTCGCCTGAACTGGGACTTCCTGGGTGGCGTCATCACCGATCTGGACCAGGCTCTGGCCGGTGCCCAGATCGTTGCCAACGCCCGGCGCCGTGGAGAGTTCTCGATCGAGGAAGTCGTCGAACCGGGCGACCTGTACGACGCCGAGGACACACGGACGGCTGGTTTCGCCATGGTCGATCTGCCACTCGGCAACCGCCTCCGGGCCATCGCGGGGGCGCGGGTCGAGACCTACGACCTGGGGCTCAATTCTCGCGGCGATGTGCTTCAGGACCTTGGGCAGACCGACATCGCGCCGTCGCTCAACTTGATCTACAGCGTGGCGGACAACGTGAAGGTGCGTGGCGCGGTCAGCCGAACGGTCGACCGTCCCGAATTCCGGGAGTTGGCACCCTTCCAGTTCACCGAAGCCACCAGCCTCCGTCAGCTCTTCGGAAACCCGACTCTCGTGCCCGCCGGGATCGTCAGCGGGGACCTGAAGGTCGACTGGTTCCCCGGCCCGGGTGAGATGCTCTCGATCGGCGGCTTCTACAAGAAGCTCACCGATCCGATCGAGCGTGTGTTCATCGCGGCCGCCTCGACCGCGTTCTCGTTCCAGAACGCGAAGAGCGCCACGGTCAACGGGCTGGAGTTCGACGCCCAGCTCGGCCTGTGGAGGCTCTCGGAGAGCCTCGAGAATTTCTCGATGCAGGCCAACTACTCCTGGATCGACTCGGATGTGGAAGTGCGGCAGGGAGAGGGCGGCTTCGAGCCGACCAACCTCCGCCGGCCGCTGGAGGGCCAAGCACCCTACGTGCTCAACGCCGGCCTCAACTGGTCGAACAACAACGGCGTTGACGCCGGTGTCTTCGTGAACCGTTTCGGTGACCGCCTCAATGCCGCGGGCGGCGGCGGCATCCCCGACCTGTACGAGAAGGCCCGCACCGGGCTCGACGCTTTCGTGGGCTTTCCCTTGATGGGGCGCGCCACGGCCAAGCTGCGGGCCACCAACCTCCTGGACTCCGAGTTCCGGTTCGAGCAGGAAGCGAACGGGATTACCCAGGTCCAGAGGTTCTACTCCACCGGACGCACGCTGTCCGTGGGGATTTCATGGGAGTTCTGACGCCGGTTCGGCGTGGATCTCCCTTCATCGCGCACACCTGATTTGGAGCACCAACTACCATGAAGTTCTCGCGAATCCTTCGGACCCTGAGCGTCGTAGCGCTCGGCGCTGTCGCGACGGCAGCCTGCGGAGACGACGATCCGGTCGTCGTCGTCGTGGCACCCTCCCCACCGACCAACATCCAGGCGGCCGTGAATGGGGCGGCTGTCACCGTCACCTGGACCGCAGGTACGGGCGCGACCTCCCACCGGGTGGTCCTGACCACGTCCGGGGAGTCGGATCGGACGGAGACGACCACGGGCACGACCGCGGACTTCGCGGGACTCACGCAGGGCAGCACCTACGCGGTGCAGGTCTTCGCCGTGAACTCGGCAGGTGAGGCGGGATCGTCGGTGACGCTCGCGGAAATCGAGGAAGCCGAGCCGACCTTCGTCGTGGTGGAAGGCGACGTCCTGACCAACACGACGTGGACCGCGGACAAGGTGTGGGTGCTTCGTCAGCCCACCTTCGTGGGCACGGATTGCGGCACGGACGGGAACAAGGCCGGCTGCGTTCAGGCCACGCTCATCATCGAGCCCGGAACCACTGTGCTCGGTCGGACCAACCTGTCCCAGGGTGTGCGTGGCGCGTATCTCGTGGTGAGCCGCGGGTCGAGGATCATGGCGGACGCGACCGGTTCAGCCCGCGCTCCGACGGCCGAGGAAGTCATCGTCTTCACGTCGGACAAGCCTCGTGGCCAGCGCGACCGTGGCGACTGGGGTGGTCTCATCGTCAACGGCATGGCTCGGACCAACGCCGGTGACGAAGCGCAGGGCGAGGGCGACTCCGGCTTCTTCGGCGGCACCAACGACACGGACAGCTCCGGCATCCTCCGCGGCGTCCGTATCGAGTTCGCGGGCGACCGGGTAACGCCGTCCGACGAGTTGAACGGCCTTGCGCTCCAGGGCGTGGGTTCGGGCACGACGCTCTCCTACATCCAGATCCACTACAACGTGGACGACGGAGTCGAGCCCTTCGGTGGCACGGCCTCGATCGATCACCTGGTCGTGACCGGCATCGGTGACGACTCGGTGGATGGAACGGACGGCTACCGGGGCTTCATCCAGTATGTGATCGTCCAGCAGCGGGGGGACGAGGCGGACAACGGCATGGAGCTGTCGAACGACGGTGAGGACGCCGACGCGCAGCCGCGCTCCACGGCGGTCATCGCCAACGCGACGGCCGTCGGGGCGGACGAGGACTTCCAGAGCGGTGAGATCGCCGGCGCCAACGGCGACCGGGGCGTACAGTTCCGCGAAGCCTCTCACTACCGGGTCTACAACTCGATCTTCCGGGACTTCGGCGACGCCGGCTTCTGTGTCGAGAACGGCGGCACGGTGGTCAACGCGAACAACCGCCTCGGGGGAGCGATGGATCCCCAGACCACGCTCGACATCCAGGGCTCGATCGTCTGGAACAACGCGGGCGCGAACGACTCCGACGAGAACTTCGAGGGATGCTCGGGCTATACGACCGCCCAGAACAAGGCGTTCTTCCTCAACGCGGGTTGGAAGAACATGGTGGCCGACCCGAATCTGCGGGCCGGCTACAACAACATCGGCACGCAGAGCAGCCCGCCCGACATCATTGCGGCCGCGGCGCCGGCCGGATACTCGGCGTTCGACCTCAGCACGATCGCCTACGACGGGATCAACCTGTTCGCTCCGGCGGACGGTCGCCGGCTCGAGTCGACCGACTACCCGGGTGCGGTCGCTCCGGGTACGGCCCTGGCGGACGCCTGGTACAACGGGTGGACCATCTGGTCGGTGGACGGCAGCGACTCACGTGCCAACGAGGCCGGAAACTAGACGTGATCGACTGGATCTCTCGGCGTGAGCGCTGAATGCGACCGACGATGAGGCGGGTCTGGACCCTGGCCGCGCTGGTCGCCCTTGGCGGCTGCCTTACGGAGGAGTCCAACACCCCGCTCTCTGGAGACAGCGCCTCACCCTAGGCGCTGTCCGAGTCGGTCCTTTCGGCGATCGCGTCGGCGGATCGGGACGAGGTCATGTCCCACGTCCTGACGCGGGACGAATACGAGACGTTCATCTGGCCCGAACTGCCGGACGGTGAGTACACTCCGTTCGACTTCGTGTGGGGACTCGCGGACGCGAACAACCGCAAGGGCCTGCGCCAGGCGCTCTCGACGTATGGAGGGCTTGGCCTGGAACTCGTTTCCGTCACCTTCACCGAAGAGCCCGAGGAGTACGAGTCGTTCCGGTTGCATCCGGGCGTCCAGGTGAAGGTCCGTCGGTTGGACGACGGACGCGAAGGTGTGCTCCCGACATTCGACGTTTTCGTCGAGTACGGGGGAACGTGGAAGTTGATGAACCTGGACGAGCTCTGATCCGTGGGTGGAATCCTACGCGTCCAGTTTCGTCGAGAGGTGAAGGTTGAACGACAAGGAGCTCATTTACGACTGGAATCGTGCGCCCCAAGCGTTCGACTGGTCGACTCTGAAGCAGGTAGAGCTGGACGACGAGACCCTGCGCGACGGGCTGCAGAACCCTTCCGTGGTCGATCCCCCGATCGGCGACAAAATCCGCCTTCTCCATCTCATGGACGAGCTCGGCATCCACACGGCGGACGTCGGACTGCCGGGTGCCGGCCAACGACAGGTGGACGCGGTCACCGCGCTGACGAAGGAAATCATATCCTCGGGTCTGTCGATCGAGGCGAACTGCGCGGCCCGCACCATGGTGGCGGATGTGCGGCCGATCGCGGAGATCTCCCAAGCCGTCGGGATCCCGATCGAAGCCTGCACGTTCATCGGCTCCTCTCCCATCCGTCAGTACGCGGAGGGGTGGACGCTCGAGCGGATGCTGAAGACCTCCGAGGAGGCCGTGACCTTCGCCGTTCGGGAGGGCCTTCCCGTCATGATGGTCACCGAGGACACGACGCGGGCCGACCCGGAGGTGCTCAAGCAACTGTACGGCAGGGCCATCGAGTGGGGGGCGAAGCGGCTGTGCATTGCCGACACGGTCGGACATGCGACGCCCCACGGAACCCGGGCGCTGGTCCGCTTCGTGATCGAGGAGATCGTGGAGCCTTCGGGCGAGGACGTGGGGGTCGACTGGCACGGCCACAGGGATCGCGGGCTTGGGCTCGCGAACACGCTCGCGGCCATCGAGGCGGGCGCGACCCGCGTGCACGGAACCGCCCTCGGAATCGGCGAGCGATCCGGCAACACCGAAATGGAGTTGATCCTCGTGAATCTGGCGCTGGAGGGGGTGCACAGCGGTTCGTTGCACGGCCTTCCCGAGTACTGCGCCCTGACGAGCGAGGTGTGCCAGGTCCCGATCGTGCACGCGCAGCCAGTGGTCGGGGAAGACGCGTTTCGTACGGGCACGGGCGTCCACGCTGCGGCCATCATCAAAGCCGAGGCCAAAGGCGATGCCTGGCTGGCGGACCGGATCTACTCCGGTGTGCCCGCCTCGCTGGTGGGTCGCCGCCAGCAGATCGAGATCGGGCCGATGTCGGGCCTCAGCAACGTGAAGTACTGGCTCCGGGAACGCGGCCTCGACCCGGACGACGCGAACCTCGTGAATCGCATATTCGAAAAAGCCAAGGCCACCGATCACACTCTCTCCGAGGAAGAGCTCGACGTCCTCTGTCGCGGCGGCTGACATGTGAGTCAGGCGGGACGAGGCCGACGACGGGCGTGGGCCTTCCGTTCAGGATTCGATGAGCGCTCTCGCGACGTCAGCCATAGACTTGATCATGCAATCCGCCGATTCGTCTCCAGCCGTTCCGCGCGTGCTCGTCGTCGAAGACGAGCCCGACATCGCCGCCCTGATCGCCTACCAACTCACTCGGGAAGGATTCCGGGTGGAGACGGCCGGCACCGGCACGGCGGCTCTCCAGGCGGTCGGGCGGGAGGTGCCGGACCTCGTCGTCCTGGACCGGATGCTCCCGGGCATCACCGGGGACGAAGTGCTGCAGCGGCTGAAAGACGAGCCGGGCACGGCGTCGATTCCCGTCCTCGTGCTCACCGCCAAGCGTGAACAGGAGGACCGGATCAAGGGCTTCGAACTGGGTGCCGACGACTATCTGACGAAGCCCTTCAGCCCCCGCGAACTCGTGCTCCGGGTTCAGGCGATCCTGCGTCGGCTCAAGGAGACGGGCATCACGTCGGGCGGAAGGATCCTCCGCGCCGGCCCGATCCGCATGGACGTGGCGGCGCATCAGGTGTCTCTGGACGACGGCGAGCTGAATCTCACGCCGACGGAATTTCGACTTCTCCAGGCGCTCATGGAGCGTCGGGGCCGGACGCAGAGCCGCAAACAGCTTCTGGAGAAGGCATGGGACGTCGAAGCGGGGGTCTCGGATCGCATCCAGACCCGCACGGTCGACATGCACGTCCGGCGGTTGCGGAGCAAGCTCGGCGAAACCGGAGATTGGATCGAGACCATCCGGGGCTTCGGGTACCGGCTGAAGGTTCCGGAGGGAACGTGAGCTGGGAACATCCCAGCGCGGCCCCTTTTGCCGACAATTGTGTCGCGAACGTGTAACACACAGGTAACGGCGGTCCGATTTGCGGTGACGTTTGTTGAGATAGGGTCACGAGACGGTAACATTCCGGCGGTCCTGGGCGACGCCGGTCATCGGCCAGGCTCATGGGATCTCCACGGTTACGCCGAGGAGATCGACACCTCTCCAGGAGTTCTTCCGTGATCCGGTCCCTTGCGCTTCTCACGTCTGCTCTGGCGGTCCTTTCAGCGCCCGTAGCGTCCCAAACCGTGCTTTCCCGTGCCTCCGAGTCGATCCGAATCGGTGGGCGCCTGCACACGCAGTACGCCGCCTCCACGGTGGAGGCGGCTGACAACGACTTCTTCTTCCGGCGGGCCCGCATCATCGCGGATATCACCATCAACGACTTCGTGAGTGCGCGGATCCAGCCCGACTTCGCGGGCGGCACGGCCAAACTTCAGGATGCGTACATGACGTTCGCGTTCTCCGATGCCTTCGAGCTGTCGATGGGACAGTTCAAGCTGGCCTTCGACCTGTTCGACCTGGCCAGTTCGACCGATCTCTCGCTCATCGAACGGGATGGCCGGGTCGCGGGGGTGAGTTCGTGCCCCGGCGTGGGCGGCGCGTGCTCCCTGACCCGCTTGTCCGAGAAGCTCGAATTCGCCGGTCGTGACCAGGGCATTCGTTTGGAGGGAGAGCAGGGCAGCCTCGAGTATATGGCCACCTTGACGAACGGGACCGGGGCGAATTCGAGCGACGAGAACGACGCGAAGTCGGTATCGGGTCGCCTCTCGATCGGGGCCACCGAGAACGTTCGTATCGGCGGGGCGGTCGCCGCCCACGACTACGTGAAAGCGAATGAGGAGAACGGTACGGCTGTCGCGTTTACCGTGGACCTGGAGGTCGGCACGTGGCGCGACGGACTCCACGGCCAGCTCGCGTTCACGCGCGGCGACAACTGGAAGGTGCTCGACACTGGCGGAGACGAAGCCAGCTTCAGCGCGGTTCAGGGCTGGGTCAGCTACTACGTGGCCACGTCGAGCCCCCGGGTCGTCGGAGTCGAGCCGCTCGCTCGAGTTTCGTTCGCCGACGGGGACGGCGACACGGCGGACGATGGCGCGGTCATCTTCACCCCGGGCCTGATGCTGTACGTCGGCGGGAAGAACAAGATCGGCTTCAATGTCGACGTGTTCTCGCCGCAGACGGGCGACACGGAGTATTCGTTCAAGGTGCAGTCCTTCCTGTACTTCTGATGCTGACGGTCGGGGGCCTTCCGGCTCCCGGCCCCGAGGAGCGAGGCGAGTGCGACTGAGGATCCACCACAGGCTGTTTGCCGGCTTTCTCGGTGTGGTTGGTCTGTCCGTGGTGCTCATGGTCGTGCTGGTCGGCCAGGGACTCCGCAGAGAGCTGACCACGACGTATCAGGATGAGCTTCGACGGCAGCTCGCCCTGGCGGCATGGCTCACCAGTTCTTCTCCCTCGACGCCCCTGGGCGAGTTGGCCCGTGGGATCACGCGGCGGGTCGGGTACCGGGTCACGTTCATCACACGCGACGGAGTGGTAGTCGCCGACTCCTACGTCGACTCCGATGCGCTCGCGTCCGTGGAAAACCATGCGGACCGCCCCGAGATTGTCGCGGCGCGTGAGGGCGATCTGGTGTTTTCTGAGCGCCGGAGCGCCACGGTGGGGGAACAACTGCTCTACGGCGCCGTCTCCGTTGAACACTCCGGTCGCTCTCTGGTCCTGCGGATCGCCGCTCCACTGGCCGAGATCGAAGCGACCGTGGGGCGGGTCCAGGGCACGATCGCGCTGTCGGGACTCCTGTCGATGGCGGTCGCCCTCGCCATCGCCTACCTGCTGTCGATGGCGCTGACCCGGCCCATTGTCCGGATGGCGGACCAGGCTCGTCGGTCGGCCCTCGGCGGAACGAATGCTCGGCTGCGCCCGCCGGGCGGCGTGACCGAGTTGGAAGAGCTGGGCATGGCGTTCAATCGCCTCACCGACGAGCTGGCGGCCCGACTGAGCGAGCTTCGATCCGAGAGAGATGAGATGCAGGCGCTCATCGACTGCATGGCCGAGGGCGTGGTGGCTCTGGACGACGAGGCGCGCGTCCTCCGGACGAACCGCGCGGCGGCGACTCTCCTGGATCTCCCGCGTGACGCGACGTTCGCGCGACTGGGCACACTGATCCGCCACCCGGATCTTCGCTCTCTGCTCCTCGAGTCCGTCGACGAGCCGGTGCAGGCACGCGAGATCGAGATCGGCGGGCGCCACCTCTTGGTTTCGTCTCGGCGGTTGGACTCCGGAGGCGCGGTCACGACGCTGCTGGACGTGTCCGAGGTCCGCCGGCTCGAACAGGTGCGGCGGGACTTCGTCGCGAACGCGTCCCACGAGCTCAAGACGCCCTTGACGTCGATCCGGGGCTTCGCGGAAGCGTTGCTCGAGGAGGAGCCGCCGCCGGAACTGCGGGCGCACTTCCTCTCGTTGATTCGCAACAACACGCTCCGTCTCCAGCGTCTCGTCGACGATCTCCTCGATCTGTCCCGCCTCGAGTCCGGCGGATGGGTGGCGCGGTTGGAGGACGTGGTGCTCGCGGATGAGACGGCCCAGGCGTGGGAACCGTATGCCGCGGCCGCCGCGGAGAAGGGAGTCGAGCTTGCCGTGGACGCCGATGTCAGCGTGCGAGCCGACGGCGCCGCGGTTCAGCAGATCCTCCGGAATCTCCTCGAGAACGCACTCCGCCACACGGACGCCGACGGCACCATCCGTGTGGGCGCGTATCGGACGGACGACGGGGGCACGGTCCTTCAGGTATCGGATGACGGCGAAGGGATCCCCGGCAAGGCGTTGGAGCGGGTTTTCGAGCGGTTCTACCGCGCCGATTCGTCGAGGGCGCGCGACTACGGTGGTACGGGCCTCGGCCTCGCAATCGTACGCCACCTCGCCGATGCAATGGGAGCGGTCGTGTCGGCCGAGAGCCAGTTGGGGCGCGGCACCACCGTGCGAGTGGCGTTCCCCCCCGATTGAGCCTCCTGCGTCCGGGCCCGTTACTTGTATGTTACCGAATCGTCGCAGACCCGACCCTGAACACACATATGCTTCGTCGACTCCCTATTTACCTCTTTAGATCGAGAGGCAAAAACCTGATGAGACTCAAGTCATCCGCGACCGGCATACTCACGCTTTCCGTTCTCCTGCTTGGTGCCTGCGGCGGAGACGCGGGCGGCGATGGCGGTACGGCCCTCCGAGGCGAGGTGGTCATCGACGGTTCATCGACGGTCTTCCCGGTGGCCGAGGCGGTCGCCGAGGAGTTCCAGAAGGAGAACCCGCGAGTTCGGGTCTCCGTGGCGCTGTCGGGCACCGGCGGTGGCTTCAAGCGGTTCTGCGCGGGCGAGACCGATCTGTCCAACGCGTCGCGCCCCATTCGCGAGAGCGAGATCGAAGCGTGCAGAGCCGCCGGAATCGAGTTCACGGAGCTGTCCGTGGCGTGGGACGGACTTTCCGTGATCGCCAATCCGTCCAACTCGTTCCTCACATGCCTGACGGTGGCGGAACTGGCGCGCATCTGGGGGCCCAGCTCTCCGGCGCGTACCTGGCGGGACGTGCGCTCGGAGTGGCCGGCCGATGAGATCCGTCTCTACGGGCCCGGCACGGACTCCGGCACCTTCGACTACTTCACCGAGACCGTGAACGGCGAAAGCGGCGCGAGCCGTGCCGACTATCAGGCGTCGGAGGACGACAACATCCTCGTCCAGGGCGTTTCGGGTGACGACAGCTCGCTCGGCTACTTCGGGTACGGCTACTACTCCCGGAACCAGGACCGCTTGAAGCTGATCGCGGTCGACGGCGGGAACGGCTGTGTGACCCCCACGGACGAGACCATCGCTGACGGATCGTACGCGCCCCTGTCGCGACCGCTGTTCGTCTACGTGCGCCACTCGGCGCTCGAGAGGCCGGCCGTGCGGGCCTACGTCGAGTACATGCTCCAGAACGCGCCGGAGTTGGTTCCGGCCACCGGGTACCATGCGCTTTCGGTGGAAGAGTACCGCGCCGAGATGGCGGAGTTGCCCCGGACCACCGACGCCGCGGGCTGACACTGGAAGACGGGAAGAAGGCGTCCGGTTTGGGCGCGGAGTCGGGGATCCCCCACTCCGCGCCCCTCACCTTCCGGAGGGTCCGTGACCTGAAGGAGCGGGTCATCGGGTGGGCGCTGTTTTCGTGCGCCGCGCTGTCGACGCTCATCACGCTCGGCATCGTCGGCGTGTTGGTGACAGAGTCGTTCGCGTTCTTTCGGCAGGTGTCGATCGTGGACTTCTTAACCGACCGACAGTGGACGCCGATGTTCCAGGATCCGCACTTCGGGATCATGCCGCTGGCAGCGGGCTCCTTCCTGATCGCGATCGGGGCGGCGCTGATCGCGCTCCCGCTCGGGCTCATGACGGCCATTTTCCTGAGCGAGTACGCGGGCGATCGGCTTCGAGGCGTTCTGAAGCCCATGCTCGAGATCCTGGCCGGTATCCCGACGGTCGTCTACGGCTACTTCGCGCTTACCTTCATCACGCCGCTGCTCCGGGTGGTGTGGCCGGAAACCGACGTGTTCAACGCGTTGTCCGCGTCGATCGTCGTGGGCATCATGATCATCCCCACTGTGTCGTCGCTGTCCGAGGACGCGCTTCGGGCCGTTCCCCTGGCGCTCCGAGCGGGTGCCTACGGGTTGGGCGCCACCAAGCTCGAGGTGTCTACGAAGGTCGTGGTGCCGGCGGCTCTCTCGGGCATCATCGCCTCGTTCATCCTTGGGATCTCCCGTGCCATCGGCGAGACCATGGCGGTCACGATCGCGGCCGGGAGCCTCGCGCAATTGACGATGAATCCGCTCGAGTCGGTCCAGACCATGACGGCGTACATCGTGTCCGCCAGCCTCGGTGACACCCCGCGCGGGACCATCAGCTATCAATCGCTTTTCGCGGTGGGCATGACGCTCTTCATCATCACGTTCATGATGAACATCCTCAGCCAGTGGGTGCTGGCCCGCTTCCGTGAGGAGTACCAATGAGCGAGCCGGTGAACAGCTTCGATGGGGCCCGGTCGTCACTCGATCGGCGCCGCCACTTGAAGGGGCGGATCTTCGCCGTCCTCTGTGGAACGGCGGCCATGTTCGGCATCGTGGCGCTCGCCGTCCTCCTCATTGACGTCTTCATAGACGGCGCGGGCGAGTTGGATATTCAGTTCCTCACGTCGTTCGCTTCGCGGTTCGCTGAGCAGGCAGGCGTCAAGGCTGCGCTGCTGGGCTCGATCTGGATCCTCGGACTGACCGCTCTGATCGCCTTTCCCATTTCCGTGGGTGCCGCGATCTACCTCGAGGAGTACGCCGGAAAGAACTGGATCACACGTCTGATCCAATTGAACATCGCCAACCTCGCGGGCGTGCCGTCCATCGTGTACGGGATCCTCGGGCTGGCGCTGTTCGTACGCGCCCTCGGCCTCGAGCGCACGATCCTGTCCGGCGCGTTGACGCTGTCGATCCTGATCCTGCCGATCATCATCATGGCCTCTCAGGAGGCGATCCGCGCGGTGCCCAGTTCGATCCGTGAAGCCGCATACGGCCTCGGGGCCACCCGCTGGCAGGTCGTGAGCCAGCAGGTCCTACCGATGGCGATGCCGGGCATCCTGACGGGTACGATCCTGGCCCTGTCGCGCGCCGTGGGTGAGACCGCTCCCCTTATCATGGTGGGTGCTGTCGGCTTCATCGCGTTCGCACCGTCCGGCGTGATGGACCAGTTCACGGTGCTGCCGCTACAGATCTACAACTGGATCTCCCGACCCCAGGTGGAATTCCACCACATCGCGGCCGCAGCTATCCTCGTGTTGTTGGCGCTACTACTGACGATGAACGCGGCCGCCATCCTCCTCCGAAACCGGTATCAGAACCGTACCTGATGGCAACGACCCACGATATCGACACCGACGGCCAGGATCCTGCCCTCGAAGCTCGTGCCGTCTCGGTGTTCTATGGAGATAAGCAGGCGGTGAAGGAGATCGACCTGGTCATTCCGGCCAACAAAGTGGTCGCGTTGATCGGGCCGTCCGGGTGTGGCAAGTCGACGCTGCTCCGCTGTTTCAACCGGATGAACGATCTGGTCGCTGGAGCGCGCGTCGAAGGCGAGATCAACTTCCACGGCACCAACCTCTACCAGGACGATGTCGACCCGGTGGAGGTGCGCCGGCGCATCGGGATGGTCTTTCAGAAGCCCAACCCGTTTCCGAAGTCGATCTACAACAATCTCGCCTTCGGCCCGAAGGTGAACGGGTTCAAGGGAGATCTCGACGGGTTGGTCGAGGAGTCGCTCAAGCAGGCGGCGCTCTGGGACGAGGTGCACGATCGGCTCTCCGACTCGGCGTACGCTCTGTCGGGTGGGCAGCAACAGCGCCTGTGCATTGCGCGGACGCTGGCGGTGAAACCGGAGATCGTCCTCATGGACGAACCGGCTTCAGCGCTCGATCCGATCGCCACGCAGCGGATCGAGGAGCTGATCTTCGAGTTGAAAAAGCAGTACACCATCGTGATTGTGACGCACAACATGCAGCAGGCGGCACGGATCTCGGACTACACGGCCTTTCTGTATATGGGTGAGTTGGTCGAATACGGTCCGACGGACCTCCTCTTCACCAATCCCAGCGAGGAGCGCACCGAGGCTTACGTGACAGGGAGGTTTGGATGAACATCGATCAAAGGCCCCGTCGGTACTTCCACTCGCGTCTCGATGCGCTGCAAGGGCGGCTCGTGGAGATGGCGGGAATCGTGGAGCGTACCATCGCGGAGGCTGCCACCGCGGTCCTTCAACGCGATCCGACGGTCGCGCAGGACATCATTGAGCAGGACGACCGAATCGATGAGATCGAGGTCGAGATCGACGAGATGGTCCTGGAGCTGTTGGCGCTACACCAGCCGATGGCCACGGACCTCCGCCAGGTCGTCACCACGAACAAGGTTTCGAACGATCTCGAACGGATGGGCGATCATGCCGTCAACATCGCCAAGGCCGCCCGGCGCCTCGCGGATACCCATCCTCTTCCCGAGCTGCGGGAACTCGAAGAGATGGCCAGTATCACCCGGGAGATGGTATCCGATGCCCTGGCCGCCTACATGTCTCGGAATGCGGGCACCGCACGGATGGTGTGCCTGACCGACGACCGTGTCGACGATCTCCGCAGGTCGCTCTTCCGGATTCTCGTCACACACATGCTGGAGGATCCGAAACGGATCAGCGGCGCTCTCGAACTCCTTCTGGTCTCGCAGAATCTCGAGCGCGTGGCCGATCTCGCCACGAATATTGCCGAAGACGTCGTCTTCCTGGTCGAGGGACGGACCATCAAGCACGGGTTGGACGAAGAGATGTGGGTCCAGGTGGACGAGGACGACGCGCTACCGTAGAGGGTTCCCCAGCGCTCCCAGGTTGGCCGCCCCGCCTTGCGCGACGTACTCTGTGGCCATGACAGACGACTCGATCGCGTCCGAAAAGTGGCGCCCCGATACCCAGGAGGGCGGTACGGCTGAGCTGCCAGGCGCTCCGGGCGATGTCCAGGAGGCGGTCGAAGCGCTCCTCGACGAGGTGGGCGTCGACACCCAACCGGAGCCCTACTTGGAGGCGTCGGGTCTCCGCGGACAGATTGCGATCGTGACGGGCGGATCGAGTGGAATCGGGCGGGCCGTGGTCCTGGACCTCGCGCGGGCCGGCGCCGATGTCGCTTTCTGCTTTCTCGACGACGGAGCCCAGTCCCGGCTCGATGCGCAGAGCGTCGCACGCGAACTCCGGCACCTCGAGGTGCGCTGCTTCTTCCAAGCCTGTGACGTGCGCGAGTCCTCGGAGGTGAAGGCGTTCGTGCGAGGGGCGCACGAGACGCTCGGGAACATCCATATTCTCGTGAACAACGCCGGCATCGGGCGGGACCGAGCACTGTGGCATATGGCCGACCACGAGTGGGAGGCTGTGGTCCGGACGAATCTCGACGGTGCCTTCTTCTTCACGCGGGCGGTCGCGCCCTATCTGCGCGCACAGGAGTATGGCAAGATCGTGAACGTCGCCTCCGTGCACGGAGTGCGCAGCGAGTTCGGGTTGTGCAACTATGCGGCGTCCAAGGCCGGCCTGATCGGGCTCACGAAGAGCGCGGCCGTCGAGTTGGGGCCCCGCAACATCAACGTGAACGCGGTTGCGCCCGGCTATATCCGTACGACGCGCCTCACGGACGGCGTCTCGCCCGAAGTTCTGGATCACGCCCGCGAGGAGTCGGTACTCGGTCGGCTCGGCGACCCGCAGGACGTGTCCAGTACCATCATGTTTCTTGTGTCCGAAGCGGCTCGGCACATCACGGGGGCCGTGATCCCGGTGGACGGGGGCTACCTGCTCTAAAGAGTCCAGGTCGAGGTCCGATAGCCCATTCGGGCGGTCCGCGGCGGGGACCGCGCGGCCCGACCCGGTGTCGCATTGCCCGGAAGGGCGCGCCGCGTCATCATGGCCGGATGCAATCTCTGAGACGACTGGCCGGCGCCATCGACGGCCTCAACGACCGTATCGGTTCGGCCATACGTTGGCTCGCCCTCATCATGGTGCTGGTCGGCGCCTTCAACGCCCTCGCCCGCTACGCCACCCGGTATACGGATGTGTCGCTCAGCTCCAACGCGTACCTGGACCTGCAGTGGTACTTCTTCAGCCTGATCTTCCTGCTCGGGGCCGCCTACGGTCTCCTGCACGACGTCCACGTCCGGGTCGACGTGGTCTACGAACGGCTGTCCCGTAAGGCTCGGGCCTGGATCGATCTGTTCGGCACCGTCCTCTTCATGCTGCCGTTCTCGTTCCTCATGCTGTACGTCTCGTATCCGGCAGTGCGAAACTCGTGGTCCGTCCGGGAGGTGTCGCCCGATCCGGGCGGTTTGCCGCGGTGGCCCATCAAAGGCGTGATCCTGGTCGGCTTCGTCCTTCTCGCGCTTCAGGGCTTCAGCCAACTCATCAAGCAGATCGACATCCTGCGATCCGCCGACCCGCCGGACGTCCCGATCCCCACCGATGACCCGTACCCCGACGGTGTGCCCGACCCGGCCGCCGACGCCGCTCCCGCTCCCCTCGATCCGACGCAGGGAGGCGCCTGATGGACGGTATCTGGGGACCGGCCATGTTCTTCGGGGCGCTCTGCCTGATCTTCACCGGCTATCCGGTCGCCTTCGCGATCGGCGGCACGGCCATGATCTTCGCAATCCTCGGCAGCCTGGCCGGCCATTTCGATATGGCGCTCCTGTTTGCGCTCCCGGAGCGCACCTTCGGCACGATGTCGAACTACACGCTGCTGGCCGTGCCTTTCTTCATCTTCATGGGCACGATCCTGGAGAAGAGCCGGCTGGCCGAGCAGTTGCTGGAGACAATCGGCGCGCTCTTCGGTCGGTTCCGCGGGGGATTGGCGCTCGGGGTGATCTTCGTCGGAGCGTTGCTCGCCGCGGCCACGGGGGTGGTGGGGGCCAGCGTGACGGCCATGGGCCTGATCTCGCTGCCGGTCATGCTCCGCAACGGCTACAAGAAGGACGTCAGCCTCGGCGTGATCGCGGCGTCGGGGACCCTGGGGCAGATCATCCCCCCGTCTATCGTGTTGATCGTTTTGGGCGACCAGATGGGCGTCAGCGTCGGCGATCTCTTCCGGGCGGCCCTGGTCCCAGGGCTGATTCTAACCAGTGCGTATGCTGTGTACGTGATGGGCCTGGCGCTGGTGCGGCCGACCTACTTCCCGGCCCTCCCGGAAGAGATGCGGTCGTCGGGTTGGGCGCTCTTTCGTCGGGTGATCGTGTCGCTCCTCCCGCCGCTGTTCCTGATCCTCGTGGTACTTGGGAGCATCTTCGCGGGAGTGGCCACCCCCACGGAGGCCGGAGCGCTCGGGTCGGTAGGGGCCATGCTTCTGGCCGGGGTCAACCGCCAGCTCTCGATGACGACGCTTCGAGCGGCCATGGAGGAGACGAGCCGGCTGACCATCATGGTCATCTTCCTGCTGATCGGATCGACGGCGTTCGCGCTCGTCTTCCGCGGACTCGACGGCGACATCTGGATCTCCGACGCCCTCACCGGCGTGCCGGGCGGGGCGCTCGGCTTCCTTCTCGTCGTGAACCTCGTGGTGTTCATCCTCGGCTTCTTCATCGACTTCTTCGAGATCGCGTTCATCATCGTGCCGCTCATCGTGCTTCCGGCGCAGATCCTCGGGATCGACATGACCATGCTCGGCATCGTGTTGGCCATGAACCTCCAGACGTCGTTCCTCACACCCCCGTTCGGCTTCAGCCTATTCTACCTTCGGGGAGTGACGCCGAGCGACATCCCCACCACGGACATCTACAGGGGTGCGATTCCGTTCATCGTCATCCAGTGGATCGTGCTCGCGGGGGTCATCTGGAAGACGCTTCCGCAGTAAGGAGCGGTGGAGTTGCTCTTGGACAGGGTGACGATGAAGTTGTTTCCAGATGGCACGCCCCGCCGCCTGACGGTCCAGTTTTCGCCCGCTGTAGGAGGAATGCGTCAATGCTGTCAGTGCCCGAGGCCCAAAAGCCATTCCTTCGCATCCTAGCGACAGTCTCACCTGCCGAGCGTGATGCTCTGAAGAGCGCCTTGGAGTCTGCAGGGCCGCACCCGTACATACCTGAGTTGGCGCGCTCGG
This sequence comes from Gemmatimonadota bacterium, assembly GCA_029262115.1. GTDB lineage: Bacteria > Gemmatimonadota > Gemmatimonadetes > Longimicrobiales > Gaopeijiaceae > JAJCZZ01. The sequence goes on from JAJCZZ010000103.1 coordinate 47,929, forward strand.
TCGCCGCATCGGGACCGCTGGATCTGGAGTCGACCCTTGGCGTATTGTCCGTGGCCGGATCCTTGGTGCCAATGATTCGGCGCGTCGGAGCGGACGCAGTGCCATTGGTTGGGATGGTGGTCGAGGCTTCTGTGGCTGCGGGGATCGCCGTGTCGAAGGTAGAGCAGAAGCGTCTCAAGGAATTGCTCCTTATTCTTCTGCGGTCGTCGGCGGTCACTATGACTCTCAAGGCTGCTGAGGTCGCTCTTGAGGTCGACCGTGCCTTCGACGAGGCGCGGGTCATGACCGACCTTCGACCGTTGTTCTCGGATAACGATGAGGTGTCGGCGGGTGTAGTCATGCACACGCTACGGATCTCGTTGATCGGAACAGAGGGCATTTCCGTAGTACTTGACGAGGCTGACCTGCTTCAACTGGAACAGCAAATCCTGAGGGCACGGAAGAAGGCGAGTGCCCTCCGAGAGAAGTTGCGGGTAGCGGGAATCCCCACTCTGGAGCGGAGACGAACTGAATGAATAGAGAGGCGTTACGGGCCAAGGTCGTCCACGACATTTCCCTATGGGATAGTTCGCTAGGGAAGGGCCAGGCCCTTCACGAATACCCCGCGTTCGTATCCCCGGCGGACTTGAGCCTTGATCCGGATCAGCAGTGGTTTGTGGGGGAGGCTGATGTTCAGGCTGCACTCGTCCCCGTAGACGACCTGATTGGCGACAGTCAGGCGATTCTCGCAATCCCCGACGATTGGGACCATGACGGTGGGGTTGGCTATGCTGAGGCCACGCTTCGACGAGCAACGAACCTCGCGCGGACGTTTTGCTGGTTGTCGATCGAAAGGTATCTCAGAAAATTGCCGCCGCCGGATATTTCGGCAGCCGACTCGGGCTCGGTCGATGTGTTCTGGCAGCGTGGAGATCGGTACCTGCTCATGAACATTCCGTCTTCGGGAGGAGATCCCTACACCTTCTTCGGAGAGGGAGCGCAGGGCGAGACGATAAGCGGGTCGTCCACCAAAATCCGCGAGGATCTCCTCGTCTGGCTCTTGGGTGAATGACGGACTGGGAAGTCGAGGAAGTCCCTGATGAGGACCTCCTCCACTATCGAGTCCATCGCAATTTGTTGGGGACGAAGGGAGATCTTCGCCCGAGCATATTTCGGGAGCATCAAGGCGGGATGTCCGTGGACTGGTCCAAATACTCGACGCCGGAGCAGTCCCGGGTCCGGGCGTCTGCTCCTGAAGATAATGGCGTAGTTTCGCTGAGCGTCGGTGGGGTCCGTAGTGTCAAGGGATGTAGTGTCCAACATGCCCCGATTCGAACAAACCGTGCACACACTGATGTGCGAGGGATCGCGATGGACAAGACCCGTATTCGGCTTCAGCTCTACCGGTTGATCGAAGCAAGTGGCTGGGTCATCCCAGTCGATCCTGAGTGAGGACGTCCGCACGAAACGGTGTGTCGGTCGTAGGCGACGTGCATCAGTGAATCCACCCGAGATCACGATCTGGGAGGAGGCCCAGCCGCTCCTGCTGGCGGACGCCCACTTCGGACCGCTCGCCCGCCGGGTCGGCCCCGTGCGGGTGATCGAGCGGACCGACCCCCCGTTCATGTATCTCGCGCGGTCGATCGTCTATCAGCAGTTGGCCGGAGCGGCGGCAGCGACGATCCACGGACGATTCGTGGCTGCGTTGAAAGGCGATGTCTCTCCGGAGAAGGTCTTGCGGGTCCGTGAGACCACCCTACGTAAGGCCGGGCTGTCCGGGGCCAAGCTGCGCGCCATCCGTGACCTGGCGCGGAAGATCCGCGACGGAGAGCTCCGCGTGGACGACCTGGACTCTCAGTCGAACGAGGAGATCGTCCGGCGACTCACGGCCGTGTGGGGCATCGGCACCTGGACCGCTCAGATGTACCTCATGTTCCGGCTGCACCGCCCCGACGTCTGGCCGTGTGGGGACCTGGGCGTGCGGGCCGGGTATGGACGGCTGCACGGGTTGGCCGCCGCCCCGAGCGAAAAGGAAATCGCTCCGCTGGGCGCTCCGTATGAACCGTGGCGTAGCGCGGCCGCCTGGTACTGCTGGCGCGCGCTGGAGGAGTGAGGGGGCGCGCGGCCGAGGGCAGCACGGCACCGGCGCTACCGCCCCGCTGTCCATCCACCGATCGGCCATCCGATTCCCTTGAATTCTCCGATTCCCTTGAATTCTCCGACGTTGACGAGGTCTTCCATGCGACGTGAGTTCCTTTTTCTGACCGCCGTGTTTCTCTCGGCGGGCTGTGCCGAAACCGCTCCCGACAGCGAGGCAGGGGAGGCGGCGGAGACGACGTCCGGACGCTCCTGGGACGCCGTCCAGACGGACGCCGATCGGGTCGGGTCCGTTGGCGGCCTCTCCGGGCCGGAGGCCGTCCGCTACGACGCCGATCAGGACGTTTGGTTCATCGCCAACTTCGGCGAAGGCAACGCGGACGCCCGCGACGGAGACGGTTTCATCACCCGGGTGGACGCCGCTACCGGAGAGGTGAGCGATCTCCGCTTCGCGATGGGCACCACCGACCAGCCGCTCCACATGCCGCGCGGCATGTTCATTACCGGCGACACGCTCTGGGCCGCGGACGTGGACGGCGTGCACGCATTCGACCGCCGTTCGGGCGCGGCTCTCGGCTTCATCGACTTCGCGGCGCACGACCCCGGCTTCCTGAACGACATCACCCGGGGGCCGGACGGCGCGCTCTATGTGACGGACACCGGCCGGTCTTCGCTCCTGGTTATCCGGAACGGGGTGGTCAGCGAAGCGCTCCCGGCCGACGAGGCCTTGGGGAGCCCCAACGGGGTCACGTGGGACGCCGAGCGCGAGGTATTCATCCTGGTCCCCTGGACTCCCGGCCATCCCGTGCACGCGTGGGCGCCGGGCGGTGAGGTGATGGCGGTCGGTACCGGTACGCCCGGGCGGCTCGACGGGGTCGAGGCGTACGGCGGGAGGCTTCTGGTCGCCAGCCAGACGGACTCGACCCTCCAGGCGGTCACGGGAAGCGGTACGAGCGCGCTCATCCGCATGTCGGGGGCTCCGGCCGATATCGGCGTCGACACCCGACGAGGTCGGGTGGCCGTGCCGTACATCGCCTTGAACCGGGTGGACATCTGGGAGCTTCCGGGAGCATAGTTCCTCAGTGCTACCCACCTCCGGAGTCGACACGATGAACATCCGAGTTCCCGTCTTGCTGGCCCTCGCGGCCGTTCTACTCTCGAGCGCCGGGGCGGGTGCTCAGATGGCGGGCATGCCCGGGATGGATACGGACGGGCCGACCATCGTGCGCGCGGCACGGATGTTCGATGCCGAGGCGGGGCGCATCGTCGAGGGCGCTGTGCTGGTGGTGCAGAACGGGCACATCATGGCCGTGAACCCGGCCACTCTGCCGGACTCCGATCATGATATCGATTTAGGCGATGTCACGCTTCTGCCCGGCTTCATCGACGCGCACACCCACCTGGGCGGCGAGATCGGCCCGACGTCGTTCACGGCTCCGGTCACGGAGACCGTCGCGGACGCCACGCTGCATGCGGTGAAGAACGGGGCCACCACCATCCGGGCCGGCTTCACAACCGTCCGGGACTTCGGTGGCGAAGCGACTGTGGCCCTGTCGAAGGCGGTCGAGCGCGGCGACGTGTTGGCACCCCGGATCATCCCATCGCGGAACGCGCTGGGCATCACGGGTGGCCACTGCGACGCGACCGGGTGGGCGGCCGGAGTGCTCGAACTGGGTCCCAAGGAGGGCGTGGCGGACGGTCCGTGGGAAGTGGTTCAGGCCGTACGCTACCAGATCAAGCATGGCGCCAAGGTCATCAAGACCTGCGCGACCGCCGGTGTGCTCTCGATGGAGGGCCCGGTCGGGGCGCAGCAGTACTCGTACGAAGAGTTGAAGGCGATGGTCGACGAAGCAGCCCGGCACGGGGTGAAGGTCGCCGCCCATGCGCACGGCTCGGAAGGGATCCTCGCCGCGGTACGCGCCGGCGTCGCCTCGATCGAACACGGCTCGGTTCTCACGGACGAGATCATGGACCTGATGAAGGAGCGCGGCACGTACCTCGTGCCGACCACGTTTCTGGTGGACGTGATTCCGCTGGACGTGCTACCGCCGCTCGTGCGCTCGAAAGCCGAGCAGGTGCTGCCGGTGGCCCGACGGAGCGTGGAGCGGGCCATCGCGGCCGGCGTGCCGATCGCGTTCGGGACCGACGCCGCCGTGTTTCCGCACGGACTCAACGCCGGTGAGTTCGAGGTCTACGTACGGCTCGGGATGAGCCCCGCCGAGGCGCTGCGAACGGCCACCGTCCACGCGGCTGACCTGCTTGGGACCGAGGACCGGGGCGCGCTGAAGGCGGGTATGCTGGCCGACATCATTGCGGTGCCCGGAAATCCCGTCGACGACATATCTGTCACGAAGGATGTTCGCTTCGTCATGCTGGGTGGGCGGGTGGTCAAGCATGTCGAGGGCGGCATGGACATGCACCGTATGGGGCCGGGCTGAGGGTGCTGAACAGCACCACGTTTTCGCACGAGATCGTCGTCGCGGCCCTCCCCAAAGAGGTGTTGGCCCTTCTCACCCCTGAAGGCGAGCGCAGATGGGTCCCAGGATGGGAACCCGTCTACGGCGGACATTCGGCGTCTGGCCCCGACTACGAGCGTGACTCGGCTCTCCCGTCCCCTACGGCTCCCGACATCGAGGAGGGACTGGTGTTCACCACCCACCATGGGGGTGAGACGACTCTCTGGTACGTGGGGACGGTCGATCAATCGGCGCGCCGGTACGAGTACCATCGCTTCACCCCCGGCTCCAGGGTTGCCGTCGTGCGTGTCGGGTGCGAGCCGGAAGAAGACGGCCTAACCCGCGTCCTGGTCACATACGAAGTGACAGCTCTGTCGCCCCACGGGGAAGCCGTGATCGAGGCGATGAAGGCGGGATTCGTCGAGGAGATCGAGGGGTGGGTGCCGGCGATGGAGGGGGTGCTGCGTTGAGCCGCCGCCGGGCGGGGGGCGTCCGCACCCCCCCCCGCCCACGGCCCCCAAAAGCCGTACAAATTTGGGAACCCGCACTCCGCCGAGGAGAGCTCCGTGCCCCCCCAGTACCGAAACCC
>JAJCZZ010000104.1 GCA_029262115.1 Gemmatimonadota bacterium
ACACTGATTAGCTTCCGCCCACATCCCCCGAACAACCGCAGACGATGCCCGAAGTCGGAATCCTGATTGCCCTGACGGCCGGACTTTTCTCCTTCCTGTCTCCGTGCGTCCTCCCGCTCGTCCCGAGCTACCTCACGTTCGTCACGGGAATGAGCCTGGAAGACCTCGAAGCCGGCGTGAACCGGAAGGCGACGTTCATCCACTCGCTCCTGTTTGTCTCGGGCTTCAGCATCATCTTCATCATTCTCGGCGCCTCTGCCTCGTTTCTGGGTCAGTTCTTCCAGCAGTACGAACGGGTGGTCGCGACGGTGGGCGGGATCATCATCATCGTGCTCGGGCTGCACATGGCGGGCGTCTTCCGGGTGCTTCCGCTCATGCAGGAGAAGCGGTTGCATCTGAACGACAAGCCGGCCGGATACCTCGGGACGCTGGGTGTGGGGATGGCGTTCGGGGCGGGGTGGACCCCGTGCATCGGGCCCGTCCTCGGGGCGATCCTGACCTACGGCTTCTCGCAGGACACCGTGTGGGCAGGCGTCGGGCTCCTGACCGTTTACTCGATCGGTCTGGCGATCCCATTCCTTCTGGCATCGCTCGCGCTCGATAGGTTCCTGCTGACGTTCAAGAAGTTCCGGCGATGGATTCCCGTGGTCGAGAAGTCCTCGGGCGTACTGCTCATCGCGTTGGGTCTCATGCTGATCACCGGCCGCTTCACCGTGCTGGCGTCGTGGCTCACCCAGTTCACTCCGGACTTCATCCTCGAGCGGATTTGACCGCCTCGCCTTCGAGTTCGTCCTCGAGCGTCTGCTCGAGAAGCTGACGCCGGAGCAGGCGCGCGTAGGTCCCGCCGGCCCTCATGAGATCCTCGTGGACCCCGCGCTCGACGATGCGCCCGTTCTCTAGCACCAAGATCTGATCCGCGTTCATGACGGCGGAAACCCGGTGGCTGATGATGAAGGATGTTCGCCCTGCCATGACCTCTCGTAAGTCGTCGAGGATCTGGGCTTCGGTATGCGTGTCGACCGCGCTCAGGGCGTCGTCCAGGATCAGGATCGTGGGATCCCGCGCCACGGCCCGGGCCAGCGTGGCCCGCTGTTTCTGTCCGCCGGACAGGTTGATGCCGCGCTCACCGAGCAAGGTGTCGTAGCCGGAGGGAAATGCTTCGATCTGGTCGTCGAGTTGAGCGACCTCGGCGGCCCGGCGGATGATGGCGTCGACGCCGTCGCCCTCCTCGAGCCCGAGGCCGATGTTCGCCTCGATCGTGTCCGAAAAGAGAAATGCGTCCTGCGGCACCACCCCGACGACCCGGCGGAGCGCACGGGGATCGAGCTCGGTCAGGGGAGTGCCGTCCACGAGAATTCGACCCGACGTCGCATCGTAGAGGCGAGTAAGGAGGGCGATGATCGTGCTCTTCCCTGATCCTGTAGGTCCGACCAGCGCTACGGTCTGGCCGGGCTCCGCGGTGAAGGACACGTCTTCGAGAACGACGCGTTCCGTGCCGGGATACGTGAAGGACACGTGCTCAAAGGTCACCCGACCCTCGGGGGAACCGAGCACCGAGGGCTCTATGGGGATGGCCAGGGTCGGTTCGGTGCGCAGGATCGTGTTCAGGCGCCCCATTGAGGCGGCGCCTCGCTGAAAGAGGTTCACGACCCATCCCAGGGCGATCATCGGCCAAACCAGCAGCACGAGGTAGAAGCCGAACGCGACGAAGCCTCCCACCGTGATGTCATCTGCGATCACCAGACGCCCGCCAACCAGGATGACGACGACCATGGCCGCACCTGCAAGCAGCCCGAGAATCGGGTGGAACGCCCCCGCCGAGTAGATCAGCCGCATGTTGCGCTGCCGGTATTCCTGATTGAGGGCGTCGAAGCGCTGGGCCTGCTCTGCCTCTTGCGTGTACGCCCTCACGATCCGGACGCCGGTGAGGTTCTCCTGCACCGTCGTCGAGAGCGTGGCGAACTGCTCCTGGATCTGCTCGAATCGGGCGTGGATCACCTTGCCGAACCCGATCACGATGGGCGGGAGCACGATCAGCGGGATCAGCGCGTAGGCGGTCAGGCGCGGGCTGATCCAGATCATGAAGCCCAGGGCTAGCGCGAATGTGACGACGGTGTTCACCGAGTACATGATGGCCGGGCCGGCCGCCATGCGGACGGCCTGCGTGTCATTCGTCGCCCGGCTCATCAGGTCGCCCGTGCGGACCGAACCGTAGAACGTCGCGTCCAGCCGGAGGAGGTGGGCGAAGAAGTCGTTGCGCACGTCCGTCTCGATCCGCCTGGACATCGAGTTCAGTAGCTGGCGCATTCCGAAACGCGCGACTCCGCCGAGGAGCGCGACTCCGACGATCAACAGCGCGAACTGCACCACCTGCCCCCCGGTGATGGTCGGGTCGTCCAACGCGTCGATGGCGAGTTTGAGGATGAATGGTGTGAGGACCGAAAACACGTTGGCCAACACGACGAACACCATGCCCCAGGCGAAGGTGCGTCGGTATGGACGAAAGTACGGAAGGAGGGTGCGCAGTTCGTTCATGGCGGTGGCGTACCCGGGGCCGAGAAGGCCGATCCTATTGACATCAAGACATCATAAGAGTGATGTTCTGATGTATGAGAACCACACTCACCATCGACGACGACCTCGCTCGGGGCCTCGAACGGCTTCAACGTGAGGAGAGCCTCACGTTCAAGGCCACAGTGAACCACGTGCTGCGACTGGGGCTCCGCGCCGTCGATGAGCAAACAGCGAGCGACGGCACGGAAGATTTCGAGACTGCGGTCTGGCATTCGGGTCGGTGTCTGATCGGGTCGGTCACGGACGTGGCGGAGGCTCTGGCAATCGGTGAAGGCGATGGCTTCCGGTGATCCCCCAAGGATGATCCCCCACTCGTGATCCTGGTCGACGCGAATCTGCTGATCTGGGCGTCGATGGACGGATTCGACCTGCACGAGCGGGCACGGGAGTGGTTGGACGGGCGCCTGCGAGACGTCCCGGGGGTCGGGCTTCCCTGGCCGACTCTCCTCGCGTTCGCTCGCATCGTCTCCAACCCCCGCGTGTTCAAGAATCCGATGCCGATCGAGGCGGCATGGAGGCAGGTCGAGGCGTGGCGGTCGCAGACCGTGGTCTTCGCGCCAGAGCCCACCACGCGCCATGCCGAGGTGCTTGCCACTTTGATGCCGCACGTCGGGAACCGTCCCAACCTCCTGCCGGATGCCCATCTCGCGGCGCTGGCCATCGAGTACCGGCTGACGCTGTGTTCGGCGGACTCCGACTTCGCCCGGTTCCCGGGTCTCAACTGGGTGAACCCGCTCGCGGCCTGAGCCGAAGCGACGGCCCCGTCCGGTCAGCCGTGGACCTCCTGTCAGCCGTGGACGCCCCCACCCGCTGTCGACCACCGGCCCGCCGACTCGAGCGTCCGGGCGATGTCGGCCGCGTCGTTGTGCACGCCCACGCTGAACCGCAACACACCGCTGCGGATCGAGTGGACGATCCCGTCAGCTCGAAGATGTTCGCGCAACTCGTTCATGGCCGGGTCATCCGCCGTGTAGTGCCGACCGCCACCCGACGTGCCGACCGAGACGATGTGGGCCATGTGGGGGCCGGGCGCACCGCCGACTACGGGCAGGCCCAGCGCGAGGAATCCGTCGGCCAGCGCCCGGGCCAGCCCCCGCACATGCGTTTCGACTGCGTCGATGCCCCATTCTTCGAGGAGGGCGAGCGCCGCCGCCGCCGCTGCGGCCCCGAGGTAGTTGTAGTTGCCGACATCGAAACGCAGGGCCGCGGCTTTGTAGCGGAGCTCGCCGGAGGCATCGAAGGCGGTCTCGTGGGCGTCGCCCAGGTCGATCCCGTACCGCGCGACATGGGCGGGTTGCAACCGGTTTGCGACCACGCGCCGGATGTAGAGGAAGCCGAAGCCGTACACGGACATCAGGCTCTTTTGCGTCGCCACGGACAGAGCGTCGATGCCCAGCGCCCGGACGTCCGTCTCCAGCGCCCCGACCGATTGCGCGGCGTCCACGAGGGTGAGCGCTCCCGCGCTTCGGGCGGCTCGCGCCACCCCCGCTAGATCCGTAACGAAGCCCGGAGCGAATGAGGTGGACGGTACAGTGACCACTCTGGTCCGGTCGTCCATGGCCGCGGCCATCGCATCGACCGGCACGTGGCCGTCCCGAGGCTCGACGGTCCGGACCTCCACCCCGTGGATGCGCCGGAGGTTGTACCAGAGGTAGATGTTGTTGGGATGCTCGACGCCAGGGCACAGGACCACGTTGTCGCCGGGACGCCAGGGCAGGCTGGCCGCGAAGAGGTTGAGTCCCTCGGACACGTTCTTCGTGATCGCCACCTCTTCGGCGTCGGCCCCGATGTGGCGGGCGAAGCGGCTGCGGGCGTCCTCCACTGTGGCCCACAGACCGTCTTTGTCGCCCCCCTCGTACATGCGCCCCCGCACATGTTCGTCGATGGCCTCCTTCACCGGAGTCGGGATCAGCCCACGCGCTGAGACATCGAGGTAGACCCGGTCGGATGCGCCGGGAAAGAGCGCGCGGACGCTCGGGTTCACCGACCGGCCTCCGACTGCGCGACGAGAGAAGTGCCCACCATGTCCCCCATGACATTGAGTGTGGTGTTGCCCATGTCGACCAGCCGGTAGATCCCCCCCACGATGGCGGCGACCTCGACCGGCAGATCGAACGCTTGAACATAAATCAGCGCGATCACGAAGCCGCCGCCCGGGATTCCCCCGGACCCCTCGGACAGGAGCAGACCCACGAGCAGCAGGGTGGGGAAGACGGACAGCGAGAAGTCGACCCCGGCCGCCTGTGCGGTGAAGATCAAGACGGCGCCGAGCATGACCGCCGTGCCGTCCTTGTTGAGCTGCGCACCGAGCGGAAGGGTGAACGAGAAGATCGACCGGGGGAGGCCGATTTTCTCCGCGGTCTCCAACCCGACCGACAGCGACGCCAGGCTGGAGGTGGTAGCCGCCGTGGTGGCCCACAGGGGTCCGGTCTCCCGGAGGAAGCGTGTCGGCGGACGATCGGTGAAGAGCTTCATGAGCAGCATATAGCCGCAGAAGATCAGGAACTGACCGGCGTAGACACCTCCCAGAAACCGGGTCATGGGACCCAACAGTTCCGCACCGTATCGGCCCACCGTCACGGCCATGAGGGCGCCGATGCCGAGAGGTGCCCCTTTGAGAACGAGCCCGACCAGGCTACGAAAAAGCTCCGCGAGATCCCGGTACGCGGTGGTCAGCCGTTCGCGGGTACCACCGCTGAGCAGAAGGGTCGCCACGCCGAGCAGCACCGCAACGACCACGATCTGGACCACGTTCCCTTCGGCGAAGGTCCGGACGATGTTCGTGGGGACCATGTCGAGCAGGACCGCGCCGACCGAAGGAACCTCCCCCACGGTGGCCGCGACCGGTTCGGTGAGCTCCATGCCGACACCGGGTCGGAGGACGAGCATGGCGCCCATGCCCACGGACAACGCCACCAGATCGGTGCCGACGAACCAGGTCATGATCTTGGCCGACAGACGCCCGAACGTGCGGAGGTCCGACAACGCGGTCAGACCGGCCAGGAGGTTGAAGAAGATCAGGGGGATGGCCGCCAGGACCAGGAGCCGGATGAAGACGTCGCCCAGGGGCGACAGGACCTCCGCGCGTGGGCCGAATACGGCGCCGACGATGGACCCGAATACCATCCCCAGGAGAATCTGCGTGCCGAGGCCGACACGGGTGGATCGGGGCTCTGGGCCGGAGGCTGGTTCCTTCGGCGGCGCGTCGACGTCGATGATCCCTCCCGATCCGGCGTGAACATCGCGCGGTTCCTGCCTGGGACCGTGCGGTGGTCGGGCAATGTGGCGGTCGATCGTCTTGTGAGCCATCGGCGGTTGCGACGCTCGACGCTTCAACGGCCCCGCGGGCGGCCTCACGACCGAGCGTCCGTTGGCGACAACATCTTGCGTCATAAGAAGTAATGTGAAAGTATTACGTCACAAGTATTGAGCGCGCACTCAGGCCAGGGGGATGGGGATGGAGACGGTACGGGCGGCGTGGAAGAGCTTGAGGCGGGCGAAGGGGTACGCCGCGGCGTTCGTGGCGACGCTCGGGCTCGCGATCGGAGTGAATTCTTCGGTCTTTTCGGTGGTGAACGCGGTTCTGCTGAAGCCGCTCCCGTTCGAGAACGCCGACCGGATCGTGTACGTGCAGCAACCGGCCGACCGGGCGGAGGTTCAGAACGCGCTGTTCTCCTTCCACGAGGTGGCGGACTACCGAGAGGGCGTCTCGGCCTTCGACGAGGTCGTGGAGTTCGGAGACTGGAACTTCTCGGTCGTCCCGGCGGATGGTGGGGAGCCTCACCGGGCCGTCGGTGGTCTCGTCACCAACAACTACTTCGATGTGCTCGGGATCCGTGCCGAGTTGGGCCGGACCACGCTTCCGGAGGATGACGCGGAGGGGGCCGAGCCGGTCATGGTTATGACGCGCCACTACTGGTCGCGCGCGTTCGGTGAGGACCCGACCGTGCTGGGTTCGCTCGTCGAACTGAACGGAAAGAATACGCGCGTCATCGGCGTGCTCGAGGACGGGAGGCACTACACCGGCTCCCGACAGCAGGACTTCTACGTCAACTACGCGACGAACGACCACTACCTGGGCGCCAGTATGCAGGACGCGCGCACCCACCGCATGACCGACGTCTTCGCCCGACTGGCGCCCGGGGCCTCCCTGGAGGCTGCCCGTGCGGAAGCCACGTCCGTGAGCCGCCAGCTCCACCAGGAGTACCCGGACGCATATCCGGAGATGATGGGCTTCGGGCTGACCGTGGACCGGTGGCAGGACGAACTGACCGAGAACGCGCGTCCGGTCTTCTTGCTGTTGATGGGTACGGTCGGGGCCATTCTTCTTCTCGCGTGCGCCAACCTGGCCAACCTCACGCTGACGCGGCTGGTGAGGCGGGAAGGAGAGCTCATGACGCGGGGGGCGCTCGGCGCGCCGTCCTCGTCGCTTCGCCGCCTTCTGGCCGCGGAGAATCTCCTCCTGTCCGTCGCCGGTGCCGTCCTGGGGATGGCACTGGCGTGGGCCAGCAGCGGGCTGCTCTCGTCGTACGCGGCCCGGTTCACTGTTCGGGCCCAGGAAGTCGGTGTGGACCTGACGGTCTTTCTGGTCACGTTCCTGATCTCGGCCGGAGTGGCGGTGGGCCTCGCGTACCTCCCGTGGATGCCCGTCGCGCCCTCGGCCTCGAACATGGCCGGCGCGGCCGGTCGTTCGACCGGCACGCGGGCGCGGAAGCGCACGCAGGCAGGGCTGGTGGTGGCGCAGCTCGCGCTCTCGTTCACCCTGCTGGCCGGCGCGGGACTGCTCGTCCGCTCGCTCATCGCGCTCCAGGCCGTCGACCCCGGCTTCGACACGGAGAACGTGGTGACGCTGCAGGCGTTCCAGTCGTTCGCCAACGCGAGCCCTGCCGTGTCCAACCGGGATCTCTTTGAGCAGGTGGAGGAGCGGATCCGTGGATTTCCAGGCGTCCGGGCGGTCGGAGTCTCGTCGTACGCGCCCATGACCGGAGCCATGCGCATGGCGTGGAACTTCCAGGTGGAAGGGGGCGAGGAAGGTAGTCAACGCACGATCACGGCTGCCATGAACAGCGTGTCGAACGGCTACTTCGATGCGCTCGGCGTCGATCTGGTGGCCGGCCGCCTGTTCACCCTGACGGATCTTCCTGAGTCCGAACCGGTCGTGATCCTCAGCCGGGGGCTCGCGCGCTCCTACTTCGGAGATGCCGATCCTATTGGCCAGCGGCTCGCCCGCTCCTTCGACGGCGCCAACTGGGGCCCGTTCGCCCGCATTGTCGGGGTGGTCGAGGATTCCAAGCAGTTCGGGCTGGGCGAGGACGCCACGCCCACTCTCTACATGCCGGCGCAGCAGACCAACTACGGCCAGACGATCATCGTGGCGAGTCGGGCGGACCCCCTGCCGCTGGTGCAGTCGATCAAGGACGCCATCCGGGAGGTGGACCCCACCCGGCCGGTCGATCAGATCCGCACGGTCGACGATCTTGTGGCCGAGGACGTGGCTCCGGCTCGCCTCAACGCGACGCTCTTCACCGTGTTCGCCTTGCTGGCGCTCGTCATCGCGGCGGTCGGAGTCCTCGGCGTGCTCGCGTTCTCGGTCGGCCAGCGGACCCGCGAGTTCGGCCTGCGCATGGCCATCGGGGCCGACCGGGACATGGTGCTCCTGTCCGTCCTCGGGGAGGGTACGAAGCTGGTGGCGCTCGCTCTCGTCCTGGGAGCGGTTGGGGCCGTGGCCCTGTCCCGCTTCCTGTCCGGGATGCTCTACGGGGTCGAGCCGGTGGACCCGGTGGCGTTCGGCTTGGCGGGCGTGATTCTGTCCTCGGTAGCCCTTCTGTCCGCATTCTTCCCTGCCTTGAGGGCGACACGCGTCGACCCGATGCAGGCCCTTCGTAGCGAGTAGGCCGACGTGACCGATCCAAACGACTTTCTGCCGCTGAGCACTCCGGTGCTGCATATCCTGCTGGCGCTCGGGGCGACCCGCCTGCACGGCCTCGGAATCATGGATGCCATCGCCGAGAAGTCCGACGGGAGGGCGGCCATCCTCGCGGGTACGCTCTACGTCACCCTCAACCGGATGGTCGACGACCGGCTGATTCGGGAGACCGAGCGCCCGGCGGGCGCAGACACCCGTCGGAAGTACTACGAGATGACGAATCTGGGACGTGAGGTCGTGGCTGCCGAGATGGATCGGATGGCGGTTCTCATGAGCGTGGCCCGGCGTTCCGCATTGGCGGAAGGGTAGGGGTTCGTGCCGATCTGGCTCTACCGGATTTTGCTTCGGGCCTACCCGAGGGGCTTCCGCGCGCGCTACGAGCGCGACCTGCTCGAAGGCTTCGAGTACCTGGCGGACGAGGCTCGTCGACGAGGGCTGCCGAGGTGGCTCGCTTTCGGCGTGCGCACCGCATGGGATACGCTGCGCTCCGGAGTCCGGGAGCGGGCGTCGACGCGAGGATACCGCCTCGGAACGAGCGGTGTCCGCTTCCCTGGTTCGGGACTCAGCACACTGCTGGCCGACGCGTTGATCGACGTCCGGTACGCGGCGCGCACCCTGCGGGCAACGCCGGGATATCTCGTCGGGGTGGCCGTCACGCTGGCGCTGGGGGTCGGCGCCAACACGGCGCTGTTCAGCGCCGCGTGGGGCGTGTTCGGCCGCCCGCTTCCGTTTGATGATGCGAACGAGTTGGTCCGGGTCGAGGCCTTCCGCCCGTCCTGGGAGGAGGGCATGTCCGGGGGACGGGACCTGACGTTCTCGGTGGCGGAGTTGGGAGATCTGCGCAGCGTCGGCGCGTTCGAAGACGTTGCCGAATACCACCGGATGAGCTTCACGCTGATCGGACCGGCCGGTCCCGACCTCGTCCAGGCCGCGGTCGTATCATCGAACTACTTCGACTTCCTGGGAATGCGGCCGATGCTCGGGCGGCTGTTCGCGCCGGTGGAAGATCATCTGGGCGCCCGCCCGGTCATCGTGCTCAGCTACGAGTATTGGACCTCCTCGTTCGCGTCCGATCCGGACGTCGTGGGACGGACCGTTCGAATGAACGGAAGCGAGCACGAGATCGTCGGCGTTTTGCCACGTATTCCGCAGTTCCCGGAGCAGAACCACATCTATCTGCCGATCTCCGTCTGCCCGACGCGGTCGAGTCCCACCTTCATTGAGAACCGTGACCGCCGGATGATGTCGGCCTATGCTCGGCTCGATGACCGCGCCGGGCTCGAGGGCGCACGCGAGGAGCTGGATCACGCGCGTTCCAGGATGCATGGAGAACACGCGGGATACGCGGATATCCCCGGCGGGCACGATCTCTCGCTCACGCCGCTTCGCGAGGAACTGGTCCGGGAAGCACGGCCGGTGCTGACCCCACTGATCGGCGTGGCGCTCCTGCTGCTCCTGATCGCGTGCGCCAACGCCGCGGGTCTCGCGCTCTCTCGGGCGAACCGGCGCATGGGCTCCCTCGTTGTTCGCTCGGCCATGGGTGCGGGCCGCGGACGGATCGCACGGCAGCTTCTGACCGAATCCGTTCTGGTGGCCGTGCTCGGCTGGGCGTTGGGTCTCGCCGTCGCGGTGGTGGGAAGCGACCTCCTAGCGACCTTTGCGGCAGGGTTTACGACCCGCGCTCAGGAGATTCGCGTGGATGGTGTGGTCCTGGCGTTTTCTTTGGGCGCCGCAGTGGTCACCGGACTGGCGTTCGGCCTGGCGCCGGTGCTCACCACGTCCCGCCTGTCGGAGCGGCTCCTGCGGTCGGGAGGGGCGACCGCCGGCCTGCGTAGCGGCAGGCTCCAGCGAGGTCTCGTGGCCGTGCAGGTGATGTTCGCGTTCGCGGTCCTGTCCAGTGCGGGTCTGCTCTTACGGAGCTTCTGGAACGCCAACTCGACGGCCGTCGGCTTCGAAACGGAGTCTGTCATCACCGCGGAATTCACCGGGAGTCAGGATCGCTATTCGGGCAACGTCGCCTTCCGCAAGATGCTCGACGCGGCCCGCGAGCGCCTCCGTGCGGATGCCCGCTTCACTGCGGTGGCCCGGACGCAGTGGGCGCCGCTGGCCGATCCCCACGCCCACCGCGACGGCTATTACCTCGGCACCGGGACGTCCGAATGGGTCGCCGCCGTGGCTGACGGCCGTGCCGTCGACCCGGAATACTTCGACGTGCTCGGTATCGATGTGGTGCGGGGCAGGGGGTTGAACGCGGCCGATACGCTCGGAGCCGAGCAGGTCGTCGTCGTGAACGAGACCTTCTATTCGACCTATATGGAGGGGACTGCGGACGTCGGCGACTTGGCCGCGCCGTGCCCGCCCGAGGATCGGTGCGGAGAGCCGCTCCGCATTGTCGGGGTGGTCCGAGACGCCCGGGTCAACGGAGCCGAATTCGACGTCGTACCGAGGCTTTTCGCCCCGTTGGATCAGACGGACTGGTTCTCGAACGTCCTCGTCGCGAGAGTCGTGGGCGATCCCCAGATCGCGATCACCGAGATGGTTGCGGTCGTCCACGCGATCGATCCCGAGTTGGCGGTGCGCCACTCTGGGAGCCTCGAGCACTTCCGGAGGGAGGCGCTCACACCGCGCCGCTTCATGGCCAGCCTCCTGATCATGTTCGCGGCCGTGGCGACGGGCCTGGCGCTGGCGGGCGTCTTCGGCGTGACGGCGCTGGCCGCATCCGCCCGCACACGTGAACTGGCCATTCGCCGGTCGCTGGGTGCCACCGAACAGGAAGCCGAGCGATTGGTGGTTCGCGACGGGCTCGTCGTCGTGGCCGTCGGCTGGGTCGGCGGCTTGGTGTTGACCTGGTGGATCGGGCCGGCTCTGGAGGGGGTACTCTTCGACGTCGAACCGTGGGATCCGCTCACGCTCGCGGGTGTGGGCGCCCTCTTCCTGGCGGCGGCCGCGGTCGCATGTCTCGTCCCGGCTCGGCGCGCCACCCGCGTAGAGGTCGTCACCACACTCAACCACTCATGAAACCACCCGCAAGACAGAACCTCCGCCCCGGCCGCAAGCCGCGAGGGACCACAGTGGTCCCTCGCGGCGCGGTCACAAAGAGTGTGACCGGAAGGAGTTGCCCGACAGGGCGCGCGGCGGGGGGGAGGTCGGAAGGAGGCTCGGCCGCGCGTAGCGACCGAGCGAGGCAAGCGGAGTAAGTAGGACGACAGGAAAGTCTCAGCGGCCGAGCGGCCTCCGCCCGCGCCTCTCCCCCGCCCACCAAAGGATCCCATGCGCTACTCCGCCCGCCCGACTCCGATCGCCGCCGCCTTGATGTGCCGCACGGACGCGGCACGATCTGCGCTTCGACGCAGCCCGATCGCTGTCTTCACTCGGATGCTCCGCGTAGATGCGAGGCCCCGTGTCACCCGCCTCGGCTCGCTAGCCGTGGCCGCCTCGCTGTTCCCAACACTGTTCGTTGCGGGGCCCGTCGCGGCTCAGGCGGGACCCACCGCCTCGGACAGTCGCGCCGAACTGCTGGTGGACGCCGATTGGCTGATGGCCAACCGTGAGATGGACGACCTCGTGATCGTTCACGTCGCCGGGGACGAGGAGGGTGCGGCGACCGCGCGGACGATCCCCGGCGCGTCGGTCATCCACCTCGGGCAAATCTCGGTCAGTCGCATGGAAGAAGGGGCCCCACGAGTGCGCCTCGACCTTCCCGACGACCTGAAGCCCGTCGTGTCCGCTTTCGAGAGGGCGGGTATCTCCGACGGGTCGCGCGTCGTGCTGGTGTCTGACGGCGGCCAACTACCACGGGCGTCACGGGCGTTGTGGACGCTCCAGTTCCTCGGCCTCGACGAGGACGTGTCGATCCTGGACGGAGGCGTCGATGCGTGGGTGGCCGCGGGGGGCGCGGTCACGACCGAGCGGGCGGCTCCCGCACGGGGCGCCATCACAGCCGCGCTCCGCGCGGACCGCCGGGTCGACGCAGGTTGGGTCCTGACGAACGGACGCACCGACGGCGTCGCGCTGATCGACGCACGACGGACGGTTTCCTACGACGGGACGCGTCCTGAGCTTCCCGGCCGTATCGGCCACATCCCCGGGGCAGGGAGTCTGCCGCAGGTCGAGCTCTACACCGAGGGCGGCCGCCTGAAGAGCGACGCCGACCTGCGCGCCCTGTTCGAACGCGCCGGCGTGACGGAGGGCGACCAGGTGGTGGCGTACTGTCACATCGGCCTGTGGGCCTCGGCGGTCGTGTTCGCGGCGCGTACCCTGGGCATCGACGCGCGCCTCTACGACGGCTCCATGACCGAGTGGGCGGCGGACCCGGAACTCCCCCTGGTGGTGCCCGGCGGCGGGCGGTAGCCACGCGCGCACCCTCGCTCTGAGGGGAACCCGCCACCCGCGGACGTGTCGAACGGTCGTGAAACCGCTCCTGCCACCTCGTCCGTTCGCCGACCGTCTGGTCGCGCGCGCTTTCGTGATCTGGATCGTCCTCAAGGGCTTTGGCGCCGGCGGGGTCATCCTGGTGGGCGGCTCCCCCGTGGCGGCCTTCGTCGCCTTCCCCGTTGCGACCCTGCCGCTGGTGTTCGTGGTGCTCGTGGCGGTTCGGATCGACATGGCCCGTCAGAGCGAGGCCGTCTTTCTCGCGAATCTGGGGTGGCCGTTTCGACGCATCGCCGTATCGCTCACGGTCCTCATCGTCGTGCTCGACGGCGCGGTTGCTCTGCTCGCTTCATGATCCATGAATCGGGTCCTCACGGCTGCACCGTCCCGGCACCCGCCGAATATGTCCTCCGAGCGGAGGGGATCGGGAAGTCATTCGGAGGGGTGGAGGTCCTGTCGTCCGCCTCCCTGTGGGCCGAGCCCGGCCGGGTCACCACCCTCCTGGGCCGGAACGGCTGTGGCAAGACGACCCTGATGAGAATTGCGGCTGGACGACTCGGTCCGGACTGGGGGGTCGTGAAGTACCGGGGCCGGGTCCGGGTGGCGGGCGGCCTGGCCGCCATGGCCCGGGACGGCTTGATGTTCGTCCCGCAGGGCAGCCTGCTGTGCCCGAGCTACCGCGTCGAGGACCACTTTCGCGCGCTCCGACACGCGTTCCCCGTGTCCAACTGCGCGTTCTCAGCGCCCGACCTCGACGCCGCAGTCGAGCGCTTTCGGTTGGGTCCGCTCCTGGAGCAGCGGACGTGGACGCTCTCGGGCGGCGAGAAAATGCGCGTGTCCGTCGCGCTGGCCGTAGCGCGCCGTCCACTGGTCCTTCTCATCGACGAGCCGTTCGTGGGCGTCCAGCCCAAGGATCAGGAGATGGTGGCGGACGCGTTGCGAGCGCTGGCGGACGAGGGGTGCGCGGTGGTCACCTCCGGCCACGACGTGCGCGTCCTCATGGAGGTGTCGGATGCCATCATCTGGTGCACGGCTGGAACCACCCACCACCTGGGAACCCCGGCCGATGCCGCGTCTTCCGACCAGTTCAGACGGGAGTACCTGGGCGCCTTTGCGTAGGTGAGGTGGGTCTCACGGGGCACCCGGGCCCATAGCGTGTGGGTCGCGCCACTGGGCGCCGGCTTCAGTATCCCAGCGCTCGCCCCCCGCGCCGGGGATCCGACCACGCCTCCAGAGAGCCGTCGGCCCGACGCAGGATCATCTGGACATCTCCGCTGACCCCGCCGCGTTCCACCACGGTGTGTCCAAGCGCTTCGAGCGCGCGGACCACGTCCGCGGACAGGCCGCCGCTCTCGTAGAAGATCTGATCGGGCAGGTGCTGGTGGTGCACCCGCGGCGCCTCGACCGCTTCGACCACGCCCATTCCGTGATCCAGCACGTTGGCGATGGTCTGGAACACGGTGGTGATGATCGTCGATCCCCCGGGCGTTCCGGTGACCATGCGCACCTCGCCACGGGGGTCCAGCACGATGCTCGGTGTCATGGCGCTGAGCATCCGTTTGCCGGGCGCCACGGCGTTGTTCTCGCCCTGCACCAAGCCGAACTGGTTCGGGGTCCCCGGCTTGGCTGAGAAGTCGTCCATCTCGTTGTTGAGCACGAAGCCCGCGCCGGTCACGGTGACCTTGCTGCCGTACCACGAGTTGATCGTGGTCGTAATGGCCACCGCGTTCCCATCGACGTCCACGACCGAGAAGTGCGTGGTGTTCTCTCCCTCGGCCAGCGCACCGGCGCCCGGCCCGATCTCCGACGAGGGGGTGGCCCGGTCGAGCCGGATGGACGCGGCCCGCTCGCCCGCGTAGGCCTGCGACGCCAGCCGTTCGAGCGGCTGCTCTACGAAGTCCGGATCGGCCAGGTAGTGGTTCCGATCCGCGTAGGCGCGCTTCCACGCTTCCGCGTAGAGGTGCACCGACTGGGTGGAGTGCCACCCGAGCGCGCCCAGGTCGTACCGCTCGAGGATGTTCGCCATCTCCGCCATGGTCACGCCGCCCGAGGAGGAGGGCGGCATGGACAGGACGGTGTGCCCCCGGTAGGTAAACCGCACCGGATCGCGCCATGCGGCCGTGTAGCTCGCGAGGTCCTCCCGGGTGATGATCCCACCACCGCGCGCCATCTCCGCCACGATCAGGTCGGCCGTGGCGCCCCGGTAGAAGCCGTCCGGCCCCAGGTCGCGGATGCGGCCGAGCGTCGCCGCCAGGTCGGGTTGGCGGAGCGTATCGCCGACCTCGGGCGGGCGTCCGTCGCGCGGCAGGAACTGGGCGGCCGAGGCCGGAAACGCGCTCAGGGCCTCCACCATGGCATCTCCCAGGGAGCCGAGGAAGCGCTCGGTGACGACGAAGCCCCGGGCAAAATCCACCGCGGGGTCGACCAGGCGCTCCCACGGCAGCGAGCCGAAGCGCTCGTGCGCCTCCCACATCCCCCGAACCGTGCCGGGCACCCCGGCGGACAGGTGCCCCACCACCGAGCGATCCGTCAGGTTGCCCTGCTCGTCCAGGAACATGTCGCGCGTTGCGGCGGATGGGGCCTGCTCGCGGAAGTCCAGAGCCGCCTCGGTGCCGTCGGCCATATGCGCGACCATGAAGCCGCCGCCTCCGATGTTGCCGGCCTCCGGATTGACGACGGCCAGCGCGAACTCGATGGCAATGGCGGCGTCCACCGCGTTGCCGCCCTCGCGCAGGACGTCGAGGCCCACCCGAGTGGCCAGGACGTCGGTGGTGACCACGATCCCGCTGTCCGCCACCACGGGTGCGGCGTCGCCCGAGTATCGCCATGTGTCGGGGAAGGGGACGTCCGAGCCGTCGGTCGCGTCGGAGCCGCCGCAGCCCGCCATCGCCATGAGAAGGGAGGCGTACGCCAGGGACGGGGAGAGCGCGGGACCCCTCCACCTCGCTCTTATCCACGTCGCTCTCATGCGCCTCGCTCTCACGCACGGTCCTTGAGAAGCGCGACGGCTCCTTCAGCCAGGAGTGTCGACGCCAATGGGAGAACGCCTTCGTCGATGTCGAAGCGGGGATGATGATGGTTCCTGGGTTCTTCGAGTGCCGCGCCGAGCCAGATGAAGCAGCCCGGTGCCTCTGCCGCGAGGAACGCGAAGTCCTCCGCCGCCATCATGGGCGGAAAGCGGAGGACTCGCTCGTCACCGACCACGTCCACGGCGGCGCGCCGCCACAGCTCGGTCACCGCGGCGTCGTTCACCACGGGGATGTACCCGGCACCGACGTCGACCTCGACCTCCGCACCCTGCGCACGCAGCGCCTCGAAGGCACCGCGAAGCCCATCCGCCAGCGCTTCGCGGACATGGTCCTCAAAGTAGCGTAGGGTGCCCGCCAACTCGACGCTCTCGGCCAGTACGTTGAGGGCTGTTCCGCCGTGGATTGTGCCGAACGTGAGGATTCCCGAATCCATCGGGTCGATCCGCCGCGAGATCACCTGCTGGGTGGCCAGGATTCCCTGCGCCGCCAGAACCAGCGCGTCCACGCCCTGATGCGGCATGGCAGCATGTGCCGACACCCCTCGGACATGTACGCGAAGCTCCGCAGAGCCTGCCATGACGGGGCCCGGGGCCAGGTAGACCGAGCCGGAGGGGAGGTGTCCCCCCAGGTGGATGCCGAGGACGGCGTCGGCGCCCTGCATCGCTCCGTCTTCGATCATCCGAGTGGCGCCACTCTTCCCCTCCGCGTCGACCGTCTCTTCGGAGGGCTGAAACAGGAAGCGGACGGTTCCCGGCGGGAGCTCGCCGCGCTCCTTCATGTCGTGCAGCAGGCGCGCGGCATGCACGAGGCCGGTGACGTGGCCGTCGTGCCCGCACGCGTGCATACACCCGTCCACGGTCGACTTGTAGTCGTGGTCGGCCGACTCCTGGACCGGGAGCGCGTCCATGTCCGCCCGCAGCGCGATCAGCGGACCGTTCCCGTTGCGGAGGTCGGCCACCACTCCCGTAATGCCCACTGCGGTGCGCACGTCGAGGCCGAGGGCCTCCATCGCGGCAGCGGCAACGGCGGCCGTGCGCGTCTCCTGGAAACTCAGTTCGGGGTGGCGATGCAGGTCGCGTCGCATCTCCACCATATCGGTCTGGAACTCTGTCGCCCGCTCCAGCAGGGTCGGTGAAGTCGTTGCCGCCTCCGGTCCGTCTTGGGTACGATTGGGCCCCAACGATACGTGGTGCTCCGAACGGCGAACAAGGGAACCTGTGGGTTCCAGGGCACCGGCTTCCCGAATCGAGCCCGCTGCATGCGCGACTCCCGCCTCACCGAACAGCGCAATCCTCGCTCCACGAATGTGGATCGCTTGACTCCGCTCGAGATCGTGGACGTCATCAATACGGAGGACCGGGGGATTGCCGAGGCGGTGGGCGCCGAGCGCGCCGCCATCGCTCGGGCCATCGAGTTGGTGGAGGCGTGCTTCCGCGCGGGGGGACGCCTCATCTACGTGGGCGCCGGCACGTCCGGCAGACTCGGCGTGCTCGACGCCGCCGAGATGCCCCCCACCTACGGGACCGATCCGCGCATGGTGCAGGGCGTCATCGCCGGCGGGATGGAGGCGCTCGTCCGAGCTCAGGAAGGCGCCGAGGACCACCCTGAGGACGGCGCCCGGGCCATGGACGAGAAGGAGGTCGGGGCGCACGACTTGGTGCTGGGCATCGCGACGTCGGGCACGACGCCGTACGTGCACGGGGCGCTCGCTCGGGCCCGGGAGCGGGGCGCCTACACCGGCTTCCTGCTGTGCACGCCACCGCCCGACTCGCTCCGTGCCACGCACGACGTGGTCATCGCGCCGCTCGTCGGACCGGAAGTCGTGACCGGTTCGACGCGTATGAAGGCGGGCACGGCCACCAAGCTGGTCCTCAACACCATCACCACGGGCGCCATGATCCGGATGGGCAAGGTCTGGGGCAACCTCATGGTCGATCTCCAGGTCACGTGCCAGAAGCTCCAGGACCGCGGCGAGCGCATCCTTCAGGAGATGCTGAACGTCGACCGGATTCGTGCCACGGAATTGTTGGCCGCCGCCGATGGTCACGTGAAGACCGCCCTGGTCATGGGGCGGCTCGACGTGGACGCGGAGGAGGCTCGGCGCAGAATTTCCGACGCAGGCGGCGCCATTGCCCGGGTTCTGGAGCCACAGGGTGGTTAGGGGATGGGAGCGGATGCGATGGGCCCTGCTCGGCGTGGTGACCGTGCTGTCCGCTGCGGTCGTGTACCTCGCCTTCAACGGGGCCCCCCACACCGGCGGTGACAACGCCGGATACGTCACGCTGGCGTATTCCCTGCTTGCCGAGGGGAGCTATACCGAGCTGTTCGATCCGGCTCGTAACCCCCACACCAAGTATCCGCCGATCTTCCCGGCGCTCCTCGCGCTCCTGATGTTCCTGGGCGTCCGCACCTGGGCGGGCCTCAAGATGGTCGCCGCGGTGTCCACGGTCGGTGCCGTGGCCGCGACGTTCCTGTGGGCCGAGCGGAGGCTGGGCGCGATCGGCGGGGCGGCCGTGGCGACCGCGGTGGCGTTCTCCGCGGGCGTGGTCTATTACAGCCACTGGATCCTCTCCGACCCCACCTTCGTGTTCTTCACCATGGCCGCGCTGTGGGCGCTGCAGCGGGCGGACGAGGCAGGCCCAGGGGACGGTGGTGCCGACGAGGGGGCCGAGGACAGTGGAGCCGACGAAGGTGCACCGGGCCGCACGGCCCGCGCGACCGGGTGGCTCGCGGCGGGTGTCGTGCTGACGGGGCTCGCCTACTTCACGCGCTCGGCCGGCCTCCCACTGGTGGTGGCACTCTTCCTCTGGCTGGGGCTGGCCAAGCGGTGGAAGGCGTTGGCGGCCTCCGCGGTGGCGCTCGGTCTTCCCGCCCTGCTCTGGATGGCCCGCGCCGCCTCCGTGGACACGGCGCAGGCGCGTTACGGCTCCGAGTTCTGGATGGTGGACCCGTATCAACCGGCGCTGGGCACCGTGGGTGTCGGGGGGATGGTAGCACGGGTGTTCGGCAACCTGACAGGATACCTGACACGGCACGTCCCGGCCGGGATCGTCGGACCGACGGGCCCGTCCGCGACGCTGCTCGGCGTCCTCGTCGTCGTGGCCGGTGTGACCGGATGGGTCATGATCGTGCGCGATCGGCGCGGGCCGGCGGAGCTGTTCTTCCCGCTGTACGCGGGGCTGATCCTTCTGTGGCCCGAGGTCTGGTCCGGCGACCGCTTCGCCCTGCCGCTCCTACCGTTGCTCTTCGCGTATGGGGCGCATGCGGTGGTCCGGTTCAGCCGTCGACTCGGGCCGGTGGCGCCCCGGATCGCGGGGGCGGTGGCGCTGCTTGCCGTTCTTCTGCCCGCGCTGGGCGGCCTGGGCGACGCGATCGGTGCCGCCCGGGCGTGCGGCCCCATGACCCGCGCCCAGGGGGCCTTCGCGTGCTACGGTGGGGGCTACGCGGACTTCGCCGAGGCGGCGAGCTGGTCGGGGGCCAACCTCCCCGAAGGATCCGCCGTGCTGTCACGAAAGCCCCGGCTCTTCTTCGTCCTCAGCGGCGTGCCGAGCCGAACGTTCCCGTTCGCGGCGGACGCCGCGGCGCACACACAGGAAGCGGACGCGGTCGGCGCGAGGTACGAGTTGATGGACCAGATCGACCGATTGGCCGCGGCCTATGTGGGCGGGGCCATTCAGGACGCGCCCGGCTCCTACTGCTCGGTGCGCGCGTTCGGACAGGGGCCCGGCGTCGGTACGCACCTGCTGGGTGTCCTGTCGCCGGACTCGCGGGCGCGGGGCGCGGCCGAGGACGACGGCTCCATCCGGATCGAGGGGTGCCCGGAGTCGTACGTCCGGGACGGCGCGAGCGTGGAGAGCTACTCCCCGTCCACGCGCATCCCACTGCTCGAGCGACTCGACCCATAGAGCACCGCGAGCGCGACCCCGAACAGAACGTGTTCCACGAACGCGCGCTCCTGGGGATCCAACTCCGTCAGCATCGGGCCGAGTCCCGGCAGCTTGCCGACCGCGGAGTGGCCGCCGAGCAGCTTCGAGATGCCGCCCACGTCCATCGCGACGTATTCCGCGCCCCCGTACACCGCGCCCTTGAGGAGAGGCGGTCCGGGGATCCACGGCTCGAGGAGCGTCCCGTAGACCAGCCCCTGAACCGCGCCGGCCAGAACGCGGTCGGGCGTCTGATCGTCGAGCGAACCGATCTCCGCCTCTCCCGCCAGGAGCGGCCGAACCAGCTCAATGACGACTGCGGCGCCCGCACCCGCGGCGGCGGCCCGGACGGTCGACAGAAGGCCTCCGCTCTTGCCGGGTCCCCACCGATCCAGCGCTTTGGCGGCCAGGGCGACGGCCGCCGTGGTGATGACCTCGTTCAGGTCCAGCGCCGCCGGCGACTCGTCCTTCTTCAGAGATGGGAGACTGGCGCGTTCTTTGAGACTCGCGAGTTTCCGGGTACCTCGGGTCGGTGCCTCCCGAGCGCGCTCGAAGGCGAATCCGAGACGGTACCAGGGGCTATCTTTGGAGGACATCGGCGGATGACGTCGGCGGGGAAGGGGCGGGCTCCAACGTTCGCTACGGCGTGGTGCGTTTTCAAGGCGATGGCCGCGCGAGGGTTCATTCGGGCGGCTGGCGTGGCCGCGTGCGTGGCGCTGGCGCTCTCGGCCGGCGGAGGTTCGAGCCTGGAGGCCCAGGCACCCGATGAGAACTGGCGCACCATTGAGACGGAACACTTTCGGGTGACGTTTCCGGACGTTCTGGAACCGCTCGCGCGCAGGGCCGCGGCCCGAGCGGAGTCGGCGCGCGCGCGTCTTGCCGAAGCGTTCCTGGACGCCCCCGACGGCATCATCGACATCGTCCTGTCCGACCACACGGACATCGCGAACGGGAACGCGCGGCTGACCCCCTCCAAGCGCATACGCGTGTTTGCCGCTCCCCCCGTCGACGATCCGAATCTCGGCTACTTCGACGAGTGGATCGACCTCGTCATTACCCACGAACTCGCCCACATCTATCACCTGGACCGGGCTGGCGCCCTCGGCCGCTTCATCCGGTCGATCGTGGGTCGGTACCCGGGCGGTTGGCCGGTCTTTCCCAACACGGCAGCTCCGCGCTGGACCGTCGAGGGGCTGGCGACGTGGTACGAGTCGCGCCTGTCCGATGCCGGACGCCAGCACGGGACGTTCCAGGAGACGGTGCTGCGCACCGCCACTCTGGAGGGGAAGTTCGAGGGGATCGATCAGGCCTCCGGCGACTCCCCTGTGTGGCCCGGCGGAAATCGTACCTACCTCTACGGCTCCGAGTTCTTCGACTTCCTGCTCGACAAGCACGGCGAGGACAAGATGGCCGCCTTCGTCCAAGCGCTTGGCGGTCAGTGGATCCCCTATCGGCTGAACGCGGCCGGGCGCGACGCGTTCGGCGTGAGCCTGTCCTCTGAGTGGTCGGCCTGGCGAGCGGCACTGGAGGGTCGCTACGAGGGACTCGACCGGGAACTCGCCCGCTTCGGCCCCATCACCGAGCCCGAAGTCATCTCAGAGCCGAGCCGGGTGGCCCTGCACACCCGTGTATCCCCCGACGGAGCAACGGTGGCGTACGCGCGCTCGGACGGACGCTCCGACACGCAGATCCGGGAGATGGCACCGGACGGATCGGACAGCCGCAAGCGCACCCGGTCGTCTGGGGTGCCGACCTTCGACTGGCTCGACAACGAGGAGTTGATCGTCGCACAGTTCGAGCAGGACGGCCCGTACCGCGTGTATAGCGACCTCTACCGCGTGGACCCGTCGGGCGGAGAGCACCGCGTGACGTACGGCGCCCGGTTGATCAACCCCACGGTCGCGCCGGACGGCGGCCTGGTCGCGGTGCAGGGCGGGGAGGGCACCACCTGGCTCGCGCGCGTCGACCGGGACGCGACGGTCACGCCGCTGACCCTACCCGACCCGGACGTCCACTGGGCGTATCCGGCCTTCTCCCCGGACGGGCGGTGGATTGCGGCGTCTCGGTGGACGCCCGGCGCGATGCTCGACGTGGTCGTGCTCGACGCCGCCTCGGGGTCGGTCATCACCACGGTCACCAACGATCGGGCGGTCGACCTGTCCGCGGCGTGGAGCCCGGATGGCCGTTGGCTCGTCTGGGGTTCGGACCGCACGGGCATCCAGAACATCCTGGCCGTACCGATCGATCCGGGCACGGGACGCGCCGCGGGACCGGTGCGGCTGGCCACCAACGTCCGCACGGCTGTCGCCTATCCGGAGGTGGATCCAAGCGGCCGGTGGATCTACGTGAGCGGGTACCACGCCGACGGGTGGGGCATCGAGCGGGTGCCGTTCACGCCCGACGCCTGGCCGGAGGCGCCCCGGGCCGACGACCGTTTCGCCGCCGACTACGGCCCCCCCGACCCCGACGCCCGCGCCGGCGGGCCGGTGCAAGCGTACGACCCGCTCCGGTCGCTAGTGCCCACCTATTGGATCCCGTTGGCCGAGGAGCCGATCCTCACGTCGCCCGTGCGCGGCGACAGCGTGTTCGTACGCAGCCGGGAACTGCTGGGATACGCGGTCGGTGCGGAGATCGGTGGGGAAGACCTCGTGAGTCGCCACTTCTACTCGGCGTCTGCCCGCGTCTTCGTCGACGATCCCGCCAAGGCCGATCTCGGCGCCTCGTACACCTGGGCGGGACTGGGCAACCCGCGCCTCGGTGTGGCCTTCCGGCAACTGTGGTCGAGCGACGGCGCCCGTCTCGCCAGACCGGAGACCGGCCCCTTCGATACTCTGTTCGTCCTGGAACGCGGCCGGTCGATCTCGGGTTCGGCGACGTGGCTGCGTCAAACGATCCGCACCGTCTCGACGCTGACCGCGAGCGGAGGCTACGGGTGGGATACCCGATTCCTCCTCGACAACGCACTGCGGCCGACCACCGAGTACAACCTGAGCGCACCGGAGGCCCGGATCGCCGACGCCCGCCTCACGTTGAACATCAGCCGAGCCCGCTCCCACGCCATGCAGATGGGGCCGGCCAACGGACCGGCGCTCTTCGTCCGGGCCCGTCGGGTGTTCGACCTCACCGTAGCCGACTCGCTGAGCGGCGTGGCCGGAGCGGACCGGTCGGTCGACGAGGTCCTCACGCAGTTTCGGCTCTACAAGACGCTCGGGGGTCCGGGCTTCGCGGCGCACGTCCTCGCGCTCCGGACCGCGTTCGGGATCGCGGGCGGCCCCGACGCCGACGCCAGTTGGTTCAACGCGGGCGGGTCGACCGGGTCGCCCGAGCGGATCACCGGGCTGGAGCTGTTCGGCGGATCGTCGGCCTTCTTCGGCGTGCGCGGGTACGACCGGAACAGCCGGTCGGGCCGGTTGGCGTGGACGAGCACGCTCGAGTACCGCGTTCCGCTCCTGAACGTCCACCGGGGCGTGGGCGCTGTGCCCGCGTACATGGACCGGGTGTTCGGGACCGTCTTCCTCGACGCCGGGAACGCGTGGGGACCCGATGTGTCGCTGTCGGGCTTCACGAACGAGCGCAGATCGACGTTGGCGGGCGCCGGCGCGGAGCTTGCGGCAGACTTCCTGTTCTTCTGGACGGAGCCGTTGCGCATCCGCGTAGGGGCGGCTGCGCCGCTCGTGGAAGGTGACGGCGGGCGCGTCTACCTACGGCTGGGGTTGGCGTTCTAAGGGGGCAAACGGCGTTTGCCCTCCCGCGTCCCGGCGCTATTCGGCGTCCTGCTGTATCCCCGCGACCCGTACCATCCGATCGACCGACTGATGCAGGTCTGCGACGATCGTGTCGGTGTCCTGTCCTTTGGCGTTGGGCCGTCCCTTCTGATCGTTGATGACCGCCGCGTTCATCCGGCGCACCATCAGGATGAACAGATCCACTTCGGCCCTCAGATCGTGGTACTTCCGCTCGCTTGGGAGGAACGGGTTGTTCCGCTTCCACGCGGCCGCCTCGAGCAGGACCACACCGAGCAGCACCATGGTCATTCGCTGGCTGAAGTCGGTGTCGGGGTCGATGAGGACCGCCGCGAGCACAACGGCCACCCCGAGAAGGGTGACGGCCACGGTGAGAACGAGTCGAATCATCCGGAGCACGGACGCCTCTCCTGACCTGGGTACGGGGGATTGGGGTGCGGCACGATACCGCCGGGGGCTCCGATGGGCCATATTGCATGAACCCGAACAAAACCCGAAATTTCGGAGGGTTGGCGGGAGCCATGCCGCCGGTGCAACAGCCCGATCCGCTCGGCACAAGGGATGCGGCCACACCGGACAAAATGTCCGCTGGTATTTTCTTGACCCCAACATGTAGTGTCCGTACTATGCTTCCGCCCCAACATTTAGTGGTGCCCCCGGGCGTCTCCACATATAAAAGTCACGGCGGAAGCCACATTCCGCCGTTTTTCAACTCAGTATCCACGGGCTTTCCACCTCGTTCTCCACAGGAGTCCCCGACCATGCCGCGCGTGCACCAGCCCAGACCCATGAGCAAAGAAGCAGTCATTTTCAACGACGTCGTGCCCGAGGACGTCCCGGCGGCTGAGCTGACCGAGAACGCGCGCATTGTCCTGGGCAAGCGATACCTGAAAAAGGACAGGGACGGGACCCCGACGGAGGCGCCCGAAACCATGTTCTGGCGGGTGGCCCGGTCGATCGCGGACGTGGACACGCACTACGGAGCGTCGGAGGCGGCCGTCGGCGAGGTGGCCCGCCAGTTCTACGACCTGATGATTAACGGAAAGTTCGAGCCGAACTCCCCGACGCTGATGAATGCCGGGCGGCCCCTGGGGCAGCTGTCCGCGTGCTTCGTCCTGCCCGTGGACGACGCCATCAGCAACGGAAAGAGCGGCATCTACGACACGCTCAAGGCGATGGCGCTCGTGCATCAGTCCGGCGGTGGGACGGGCTTCGGCTTCTCGCGACTCCGCCCCGAAGGCGATCCCGTGCGCTCGACCATGGGCGTGGCTTCCGGTCCGGTCTCCTTCATGAAGCTGTACGACGCCAGCACCGAGGTCGTGAAGCAGGGCGGAACGCGTCGGGGCGCGAACATGGGCATCCTGCGGGTGGACCATCCGGACATCCGCACGTTCATCATGTGCAAGAACGACACGACGCAGATCACCAACTTCAACATCAGCGTTGCCATCACGGACCGCTTCATGGAGGCGGTGGCCGCGGGGGAGGAGTACGACCTGATCCACCCGAAGACCGGCGAGGTCATGGGCCGGGAGAACGCCACCGAGATCTTCGACATGATCATCCACGGCGCCTGGCTCACCGGCGAGCCGGGTACGTTCTTCATCGACCGCGCCAACGAGTACAACCCGGTACCGGAGCTCGGGAGCTACGAGGCTACGAATCCATGTGTCACGGCCGATACGTGGGTGCACACCGCTGACGGTCCGCGTCAGGTCTCGGACCTCGTCGGCCGCGCCACGGTCGTCCGCGTGCGTGGTCAAGACCACGCCACCACGGAGGAGGGCTTCTTCCGGACCGGCGTGAAGGACGTCGTCCGCCTCGTCACGTCCGAGGGCTTTGAGCTTCGTCTGACCAAGGATCATCTCGTGCGCCGGGCCGCGTCGTGTACGCGCTATCGCATTCAGGAGGAGTGGTGCCCGGCTGGCGAGCTGGCCGTTGGCGATCGGGTGGTCCTGAACGATCACCGCGATGCCCCGCAGTGGGCCGGCGAGCACACGCGGGAGGAAGGCTACCTGCTCGGACTCCTTCTCGGAGATGGCACGCTGAAGTCGGACAAAGCCGTCCTGTCTGTCTGGGAGGAGGCCTTGGCCGCCAATGACGGTCCGGCGCGCGGGCTGCGTCCGGGCGTCCGCGCGGTCATGGCCGAGGCGGAGTCGGCAGCGCGTACGTTGTCGCACCGCTCGGACTTCGCGGGCTGGTCGCAGGTGGCGGGACGCGGCGAGTACCGGATGAGCCTCGCGGCCGTGCGTGACCTGGCGACCGCGCTGGGCATGGTGTCTGGGCGGGGTGGGAAGACGGTCACCCCGACCGTGGAGCGAGGCTCAAGCGCCTTCTATGCGGGCCTCCTGCGCGGCCTGTTCGACGCGGACGGTTCGGTGCAGGGCTCACCGGCCAAGGGCGTCAGCGTGCGCTTGGCTCAGTCGGACTTGTCTGTGCTCCAGGCTGTGCAGCGTATGCTGCTCCGTCTCGGGATCGCGTCGTCGGTTTACCAGGATCGCCGCTCCGCCGGCACGAGCGAGCTTCCGGACGGAAAGGGAGGCACGGCCGTCTACGCGGTCCGTGCGCAGCACGAGCTGGTCATCTCCCAGGACAACATGGGCGTGTTTGCGGAGCGGGTGGGCTTCGGCGACCGTGACAAGTCGGCGCGCCTGGCCCATCTCCTGGGCTCGTATGCGCGCACGCCCAACCGGGAACGCTTCACTGCCACAGTCTCCGCAGTGGTAGCGGACGGGGCGGAAGACGTGTACGACGTACAAGTCCCCGGCGTCAACGCATTCGACGCGAACGGCGTGGTCGTACACAACTGTGGCGAACAGCCGCTCCTTCCCTACGACGTCTGCAACCTCGGCTCGATCAACCTGGGCAAGTTCGTGAAGCCGGACGCGCGTCCGGGCACGGACCCGGCCGAAGGCATCGACTGGGACGCGCTGCGCACCGTGGTGCATCTCGCCACGCACTTCCTCGACAACGTCATCGACGCGAACAAGTACCCGCTTCCCGAGATCCACGAGTTGGCGCAGAACATCCGCCGCATCGGTCTCGGGGTGATGGGCTGGGCCGACATGCTCGTGCGGCTCGGAATCGCGTACGACTCCCCTGAAGGCGTGGACCTCGGGCGGATGGTCATGGAGTTCCTGAACGAGGAATCGCGCAACGCCTCGGAGAAGCTGGCCGAGACGCGCGGCGTCTTCCCCGCGTGGGAGGCGTCGATCTGGGGGCCGGACGAGACGGCCGCTCGTCGGGCGGACGGGAGCCGCGTGCGGGAGTACCGCGAGCTGCGCAACTGCAACCTGACCACGGTTGCCCCCACCGGTACGATCTCGATCTTCGCCGGCTGCTCGGGCGGCATCGAGCCCCTGTTCGCCGTCGCATTCATGCGCAACCAGGCGGGCTCGCTCATGCCCGACGTGAATCCCGACTTCGTGCGCATGGCCAAAGAAGGGGGATGGTACTCCGACGAGCTCATGGAGCAGATCGCCGAGGAGGGCCACATCCACTTCGATCAGGTGCCGGAGGACGTGCAGCGCGTCTTCCGGACCGCGCACGACATCACGCCGGAGTGGCACGTGCGCATGCAGGCCGCCTTCCAGGAGCACACGGATTCGGCCATCTCCAAGACCACGAACTTCCCGCACGAGGCCACCGAGGACGACGTGCGTGCCATCTACGAGTTGGCGTACGAGCTGGGCACGAAGGGCGTGACGGTCTACCGCGACGGCTCACGGCAGGGCCAAGTGCTCTCGACGGGTAAGACGGGCAAGGGAGATTCCGCTGATGCCTCGACGGCGGTCGTCGAGCTCCGGGCTCAGGTCGCGGACGCCCGCGAAGAGGCGCACAACCTGCGCATCGAAGTCGAGCGCGTGAGGGCCGAACTCGCCGACCGCGACCAGACGGCCGGGGCGTCACGCCACAAGCGGCAGCGGCCCGCCGCGCTACGCGGCTTCACCATGAAGATGAACTCGCCCCTCGGCGACCTGTACGTGACCATCAACGAAGACCAGAACGGCCGCCCGTTCGAGGTCTTCTGCACGCTCGGCAAGGCGGGCGGCGCCGCCATGGCGGACGCCGAGGCCATCGGCCGCCTGATGTCCCTCGCGCTCCGCTCCGGCATCAGCATCCGGCAGGTGAAGGACCAACTCCGTGGCATCTCTTGCGACCGCGCCGTGGGCCTCGGCCCGAACAAGGTGCTGTCCGCGCCCGACGCCATCGGCCAAGCCATCGAGCGCTACCTCGAGGAGAAGCAGGGCATCCAGGAGGCCCTGCCACTCACGGTGGGCCGAACGGTCGGCGCCGCCCAGGCGACGGCACAGTCGGATGCCTTCCACCAGGCGCAGGAGGAGGCCTTCATCGGATCGTGCCCGGAGTGCGGCGCGGGCCACCTCGCGTATGAGGAAGGCTGCATGAAGTGCCACGTGTGCGGGTATAGCGAGTGCGGATGAGGTAGAGGAGGGCGGTGCGGTCGAGGGGTGAGGCGGCCTAGAGGGGCCTAGCCGGCCGGGATGTCTCGGTGGGGTTGCGGGGAGGGGAGGATAGGTCCCAGTTCGTGGAAAATCATACACGGTGGGGCGGCTGATGGAGGGCATGAGCTCCAAGACGCAGTTCGAGATCGGAGGAGGGGTGACCGCCCACTCGACTCCGTCGACCAGGATTTTATCAGCCACGCCATCCAACGAGCCGTAGGTCGGCTACGGCTTCGCACGTGCAAGCCCTACGCGGCTAAGCGCTAGCCACGACTTGAACGCTTCCAGAGCGCGGTCGGGAGTAACACGAGCTACACTCACGCCGGTGCGGCGTCGAACAACTCGATGCACCGTTGATGCATGGACGGAGCCTACCACAGAATTGCACTTTACTCTGCGGCCGCGAGCCGTCGCTGCGCGAAGAGCTCTGCCCCAGTGTATGGCCGCCGGCGGTGATTCCGGTAGTTCGGCACGGCGCCAAACGTGCCGAAGCGTCCTGGGTGCGACGTGGAGGTGCTGACTCGCAGCGTGGACGCTGACTAGGGGAAGGGACGAAAGAAGGCACGTCCGGAGGAGCCGGACGGCAGCCCGTCGCCAGGCCACTGCTCTCCCACCATCGTCGCGGCCCGGTAGCAGAGGTGCCCACAAACGAGTCGTCGCAGAATCGGGCTCAACTCATCGGGCGCCTCCGTCCACCATACGACCCGGAGCGGTCCCGCCGCAATCAGCTCTCGGGCGATGCACGGGGAAAAGGGGACGACCGTAACGCTCAGATCAAGGACTGACTGGCGTTTGAGGTGCGAGATCAACTGCATGAGTTGGTGCGCATCCGGTCGGCTGCCGCCGATCACTATCGCCGACGCACTATGGACCCCACTTCGTCCAAGGGGCCGCGCCACCCTGACCTCCAGGTGACCTTGCGGCAACGGTGACCGTGCCCAGCATGTATCAAGTGGTGATCCCAAAGGACGTGCGGGATCCTCTGAAGATAAATTTGAATCGAATTGAATTGAATCGCTACGATGACCAAACCAGCGAGCATAGCGATCTTGCCTACGAACGCCAGCCAACAGTCTATCCTGTCCATCTTGAGACAGAGCTCCTCTGCGACGTCGCCCAGAACCGGCGCCCTCGACACGGCCCTCCGGTTCGGCGTCGACCGTTCGCGGCTCGCCTCATCCGCTTCCGTCGCGAGTTCCCGCGCGTCTCACCCGCACCACACCGCCCTCCCGCGTCGGCCACGGCACCCACTCTCCGTCGATGCGCATGAACGTACGCTGCTCGAGCAGGTCCGGCTCGACGAGGCGTAGCTCGCCGCGAAACTCGCGGACGGGGCCGGTCACCTCGGGGTAGGTCGGGTGCTCGAAGTCGGAAGGGTAATGGACCGTGTAGATACGGGTCAGAGCGTCGGGGCCGAAGACGTAGTGGCCTTCGAAGGCGAAGTACATACGCGCGTTGTAGCCGGTGAACTCGACGCGTTCGTGTGAGGGGTGCCAGTAGGCGATTCCCTCGAAGACCGTGCGGTTTGGATCCTCCTTGTGGACGGACTCGCCGAGTCGCACGATCGTGCCGTGCGGGCCCCAGCTCCAACTCCGGGCAAAGTACTCAGCCAGCGAGGGGTTCCGCTCCAGGAGCGCCTCCGGAGCGTCCCACATCCCGATGAACGGGTCGAAACCGGAAAGACGCGGGTCGCGGTCCGGCTCGCCCGAGGTCGCCCCGTCGCCCTGGTCATCCCCGACGGGCCCGCACGGAACAGTGCCTCCCCTTCGTCGCTCCCAGGTGTAGGTCCGGTTCGGCTCCCATGCCCCGTCCCGCCACGCGAGGCTGGCACCGGCACGAGTGTCCTCGTTGATCCAGGAATCCTCATGGCGGCTCTGGGAAGTCGTCCCATCGGTCCACCAGAAGTCCTGCTCGACGGTGCCGGTGTCGTCCCCGAGCGCGCCCACGTAGCCGAAGCCGGTACCGGTCCCGCTCGAATGGGCCTGATAGACGAAGGGCCGACCCTGGGACCCGTCCCACCCCTGCTGGAAGTGCCAGGCGACCCCAGCCGGCTGGCCGTCCCGGATGGACCAGAGGCATCCGGTCGCGGAGATCCCGCCCGGCGCCGTCCAGAGGCGCATGCCGTACGCCTCGGGCGCGCCGGCGCCGTCCTGGTCCCGGTAGGCCTCGTTCGACGTCCACCACCATGAGCCGTCGCGTGTACGTCGCTCCAGATCCTCTCGGTACCGCTCGAGGCCGACCGGTTGGGCGGTCGCCGGACCCGCGGACACGAGCACGGCGGCGGTCAGAGCCGACGCGAGCAGTCGCAGGGTCGCAGGGATGCGCATGATCTTCTCCTCGGCCCGATTTAGGGCCGCTCAGGGGGCGATGGCGAGGCGCGCTGTGTTGGCGTCGCTGGCAAGTAAGTGCGCGAGGAGCCAGGCGGCGTTGCATCGTTGGTGGCCGAGCCGTGCAACGCCCTTGCGGTAGGAAGTCACGTATGGACAGCGCCAGCCTGTTCGCATCACCCGGTTGAGGAGAACCATGCGTGGGAGTCGCGGACGACGGTCGACGGGGTTTCGGGGCCTTTGGTGGCGTGGCGGTGCGGTACCGTGGCACGCCCTGCCGACGCCCATCATGGGACTCCGTTGAGCGTAGACGATACGGACGATGCCCTCGTCTCTCGCTTTCTGAAGGGACGCGACGAACGCGCCTTCCTGGCACTCTACGACCGCCACACACCGAGGGTGTACGGCCTCGCCCTTCGGCTTGCGGGCGGGACGGACGACGACGCCCGTGATCTGGTCCAGGAGACCTGGATCCGAGCCGTCGCGGGACTGGATCGGTTCCGAGGCGAGTCTCGCCTGTCGTCCTGGCTGTGCGGGATCTGCGCCAACGTCTGGCGCGAGTGGATGCGGCGAAACGGGACAGAGCTGGGCCTCGAAGCGGCGCCCGAGCGCGTGGCCCCCGGGACCCAGGTGGGACGCGCCCCGCCCCACGAGCCGATCGACGTCCGCCGGGCCTTGGAACGTGTGGCCCACGGGTACCGAGCGGTCCTTGTACTCCACGGGATCTACGGATTCACGCACGCTGAGGTGGCCGGGATGCTCGGGATCTCGGAAGGGACATCGAGGAGCCAGCTCCTGCGCGGGCGACGTGCCCTTCAGAAATTGCTGAACGAGAAGGAGGGGGGGGAGAGAGATGAATAACGATGCTCATGGACAGGATTCTGGCCCACGGGACGAACTCCTCGCCGAACTGCCTCCAGAGGTGAGTCCGCCCGAGGGGCTCCGAGCCGACGTCGTGCACCGGCTCGCGACCCTGGGCATGGTGACCCCCCCGGCCCCCGCGAGATCGTTCGTTCCGATGGCTCCTTGGACCCGAGGTGCGCTGACCGCGGCAGCCGTCATTGTGGCCTTCTTCGCGGGACGGTCGAGCCTTCCGTCCCGGACCGATACGCCGCCCCTCGATCCCTCCGCGCCCCCGATGTCGACGCAGTCGCCGGAGACCTTCGGCGACACCACGGCCGGAGGCGCCGCCGCCCGCTGGGCGTTCCTGCTTTACGAGGACGAGCGCTACAACCCCAACGGCCTGTCGCTACCTCAGATCGATTCCGCCTATCTCGGGTGGGTGGACGACCGCCGCGCGGCCGGAGTGGTCGATCGGGCAGAAAAGCTTGGAGCGACGGAGTTCGCGCTCTCCGCGGGGCCTCCGGTCACTCGGCCCGCAGGGGCGCACGGCCCTCACGGTATCCTGACGGGGATCTTCCTCGTCCGTGCCCCGACATTGGAGGCCGCCTTGCAACTGGCCCGTGAGACGCCCCACTGGCGGATGGGGGGCAACGTCGTCGTGCGCTTCCTCGAACCGACGTGAGGTCCTCGCTCGGGTGGCCAGGTCGGCCGATCCCCCCGCGATGCGTACGCCTTGGCCGCGACCTCCTCTTGAACTTCCTTCTCGAGAGGGGTTAGTACCCCGGGCGTCTTACGTATCTCCTATCGATCAGGAGTGTGTTTGTGTCCACGGTGACGGTGTCGAGCAAGTATCAAGTGGTGATCCCAAAGGACGTGCGGGATCGGCTCAAGATCCGTCCGGGCCAGAAGGTTGAGGCGTTTGCCGTGGGGGGAAGGATCGAACTCGTCCCGGTGCGTCCGATCGAGGAGATGCGAGGTTTCTTCGAGGGGATGAACCCGGACTTCGAGCGGGAGCCGGATCGGGAATTGTGAACGTCGTTGACTCCTCAGGCTGGATCGAGTACTTCGTCGGCGGTCCCGGCACCGCGTTTTTTTCAGGTCCTCTCCAGGACCTCGAGCGTCTTCTCGTTCCCTCGATCTCGATTCTCGAAGTCTACCGCTACGTCCTCAGGGAGCGCGGGCGCCACGATGCTCTGGTCGCCGCCGCCTCCATGCGCCAGGGTCGCGTGCTGGCGCTGGATGAGCACCTCGCCATAGAAGCAGCGGAGATTGGAGCCACCCACGGCCTTCCTCTGGCGGATAGCGTCATTTATGCGGCAGCTCGCGTCCATGAAGCGACACTGTGGACGCAGGATGCGGACTTCGACGGCTTCGATGGGGTGCAGTTCCAGCCGAAGAGCGGTGTACACTGAGGATTGTTGGACGAACGTGGACGGGGGGGCAGTTCGTCCGAGGGCGGCAATCGAACAGGGCCACGCCCGACTGCAAGGTCGATGAAGTCAACCAGCCCCTCAGGAGGTATGTCGATGGGCCGAGTGGGCCTGGTGACAATCGTGATGGTCGCTGGCATGTCCGCGATGGGGTGTGGTGAGGCCGTCCCGGCCCCGACCTCCGATGCCGAAGATCCCTGGGCTGGAAGGGTCATCGAGTTCGATGGGCGCCGGAACGCCCTGGACTGGGGTCTCGACACGACTCTCGTGTTCGGCGGGGAGCCTTCAGGGCCAGGGGGCTTCTACCAGATGCACCGCGTCCTTGTGGACGTCGACTCGCTCGGACAGATCTACGTTCTGGATCGATCTCAGTATCGGGTGGCGGTGTTCGACCCCACGGGGACGGTCATTGGCGTCTATGGCAGGGAGGGCGATGGCCCTGGAGAACTCCGCTTTCCGGTTTCGGTTGCCGCCGTCGATGGAGACGTGGTCGCGGTGTACGACGCGAACAAGGGCGCGCTCGTTCGCTTCACGCTCTCCGACTCCTCGTCCACGCAGGTTTTCTATCCGCACTCCGTCATCAACGTCGGGCTTCGCCATGTCGAATTCACGACGTCCGGTCAGGCGTACTGGGCTCGAGATCCCCGCAGCGCTCGTGTGGAGGAGACGCACAAGGACCGGCTCCGTCTGATCCAGGGCGGGGACACCGCCGATCTGGTGCCGGCCTACCCAAGTCCGCTCACGACGGCGGAGTATCCGGAGTGCGGAATGCGCTTCACCATTCCTCAGCCGCTGTCGCCATTCCCACGTTGGGCCCAATGGGGAGATCGCATTGTCGCAAGCGCGTACCCTGGCTACCGGGTCGACGTGTTTGAAGGGGCACGACAGGTGTGGAGTCTGCGCGGTTCTGGCCTGCCGCCGGCCTTGAATGCCGCGCAAACAGTCGACCTGCTGGAGGCCCGAGGGTTCCGTGGCGGACCGTGCCGCTCCACTGCGCGAGAGGTCATTGAGTCGCATGGCTTCGCAAAGGACCCCCAGTTGGTCCAGGAGGTGGCGCTCGAGCCGAGCGGCCGGCTGTGGGTCGAGTTCTTCGGAGCAAACCAACAGCGATGGATCGACCTGTTCGGGCCGAGCGGCGACTACCTCGGATCGCTCCCCTCCGAATTCCCGATGCCGCTCACATTTCTACCGGACGGAGGGATCCTCCTTGGCGTGACCGACTCAACGGCGGTCGAACGGCTTGGGATCGCCCGGCTCACTAGCCACCAGGTTGGCTCCCGTTCTGCAGCGCTACCGGCACCCCCGAATCCTCTCGGCGGCAGTGGGTCGGTTGGCGGCCAGCCCTAGAGTCGCCCACACCGAACCCGGCACCGGCCCTTGACTACCGGGGAGCAGTGGGAAACATTAGCATGGAATTAACATGTGAATCCATGCTTTGAATCTGCGATGATTGACCTAAACGAGATCCATTCGCTGACCGATTTCCAGAGGAACACTCGAGAACACCTGGAACGGCTCAAGAAGTCGGGGAAACCGGAGGTCCTGACCGTGCGCGGTCGGGCGAAGGTTGTGGTGCAGGACGCGGAGGCCTACCAAAGGATTCTCGATCTCGCCGAGAACGCCGCGGCTATCTTGGGAATTCACCGCGGGCTTCTAGGGATGTACGCCGGAACCGGGCAGCCTGCGGAAGAAGTGTTGGGCTCTCTGGAACAAGAACTGGGGATCGCGTCTGAGGCGATCTGAGTTGTTTCATGTGACAATTGAGGAAGAGGCCAGGCAAAACATTCGGGCCCACTTCTCCAACCTTCAACAGGAAAATCCGGGATCCGACTACCCTTGGCAGTGGTTCCACGGAATCAGTGAGGCCATCCTGGATCTGTCGCATTCCGCTGAGCGATGCGGCACAGCCTACGAAGACAAATTTTTCCAAGAAGGGATCCGGCAGAGGCTGTTTCACTCGTACAAGATCCTATTCACAATTCGTGACGGCGTCGTCCACGTCCTGCACATCCGGCACCAGGCTCAAGACTCGGCCAATCTGAGGTAGAGGTCACAGAGTTCTCCGTCGACTCCACGGTGCGAGAGTGCGCTCAAGGTACCGAGCGGCCAGGCCTCTCGGCCAAATGTTCTCTTGTCATGTGGACAGACACCTGAAGCGACTCGGTGATGAGGAGCCCGCGAACTGTCACTTGTTGAGGCTGGGAAGGCTGCGACAGTGCGTGATCTACTCGACTCGGGGGAACTCGTGCCAGGCATCGCCGATGACGGTGTGGTCGATGCTTCGGCACTCAGCCACCGGGTCGATAGTTGTTCCCGGATCCATCAGTAGCTGCTGGAGGAGACCTTCTTCACAATCCAGGTCGTACGCTCCGCGGCGGCCTCGGCGGACGCACGTCTTATCCGCCTCGCTGATGGGCAGCCTGGCTGCGCGGTGAGCTGATCTGCCACCAACCACGCCTCACCCTCCGCGCATCGACCTCACGAATGCTTCGGCCACTGCGATCGACCGCTCCATCTGCTGGACGAGCGCTTCGACGTCGGAGGTGATGGCCTGGCGCTCCATCTCCAGGGAGGCTACGGCCCGCGCGTTCAGATTGTGCTTGAGAAAGAGCACCTGGTCACTGAAGCGGCGAAGGGGCGGGTCCATGGACGCTTCGGCCCGACGCATCGCGCGCAGGAGATCCGCGAATTCGGATCGGGCGTCGCGCAGCCCGGACCGGCTCTCGCGGCGGAGGGCGGGATCGTTGTAGTCGTCGAGCTCGTCCTCCCATTCGCTGAAGAGGTCTTCGGACACCGACTCGACGTCGTCGATCCTGTCCCGGACCTCGTCGGCCCGGTCCACACTACGCTCGTACGCGGCTTCCATCCGGTCGTACATCTCTTCCAACTCACCGGCATCCACGCGCACCAACTCGCGGAATACGTCAAGGGCGTCACGGAAGTCCTCCTGCGCCTCTTCC
Source organism: Gemmatimonadota bacterium (assembly GCA_029262115.1). GTDB lineage: Bacteria > Gemmatimonadota > Gemmatimonadetes > Longimicrobiales > Gaopeijiaceae > JAJCZZ01. Next base: position 35,590 of record JAJCZZ010000104.1, read on the forward strand.
TGGCTCTCCTTCGCGCCCATGACGCGGTCGACCAGCAGGTCCCGCTTGTCCTTACCGAGCTTCTCCCAGGCGCCGTAGTACGCGGAGGCGCACCCGCTCGACAGGAGCGCTATCGCCATGAGAAGAAGGAACGATCGTATTCTCCGGGGGGACATGGGCTCTCCGACGCGCGGCACGAATGGGTGTCTCGGGGGCGGTGCACCTTCCCGAAAACGCAATCATCGTGCCCGAGAGCCGTTAGATGCTACGCCGGCGCCGGCTTTGACACCCATGCGACGGGCAGCCCGCTAGCGCCGCTCTTCCTCAGGTGCCGCCGCTCTACCTCAGATGCCGATCGAAGAAGTCGATCGTTCGCTGCTGCGCGAGCCGCGCCGCGTCCTCGTCGTACCGGGGGGTCGTGTCGTTGTGGAAGCCGTGATTCGCGCCCTCGTACATGTGCATGGTGTAGGTCTTTCCATGCGTGTTCAGCGCGGTCTCGTACTCGGGCCAGCGCGCGTTCACCCGCTCGTCGAGTCCGGCGTAGTGGATCAGCAACGGGGCGACGATCGATGGCACGTCGGCCGGATCGGGTGCCGACCCGTAGAAGGGAGCACCGGCGCCCAGGTTGGGCAGACGCACCGCAAGTTGGTTCACCACGCCGCCACCGTAGCAGAAGCCGACCGCTCCCACCCGGCCGGTGCACCCGTCGTGCGTGCGCAGGAAGTCGAAGGCGGCGACCCAGTCCTCCATCATGACCTCCCGGTCGAGCTCCCGCTGCATGGCCCGCCCTTCGTCGTCGTTGCCGGGATACCCACCCAGTGGGGTCAGCGCATCCGGCCCGAGCGCGATGAAGTCGGCGGCTGCGAAGCGGCGGACCACGTCTTCGATGTAGGGGTTGAGGCCCCGGTTCTCGTGAATGACGAGGACACCGGCTCTGGGCGTGACCGGTCCTTCCGGCATCGCCATGTAGCCGCGCATCGTGCCGGAACCGTTGGGCGATGGGTAGGTGACGTACTCCGCACGCACGGTCTCGTCGTCCTCCGGGACCTGCCGGGCCCATGCGTAGCGCGGCTTCAACTGGTCCAGGACGGCCAACGCGGCGGCTCCGCCCCCGAGCACTTTCGCGGCACCTTCCAAGAAGTCACGGCGTTCGATGAAGCCGTGGACGTACCCATCGAAGAGGCGGAGGACCTCCTTCGGAAAGTCGGTTGCCTTCTTTCGCTCGCGCATCGTCACTCCTGGAGTTGGGCCGGTCCGGGTTGCCGTCGCCCTGGAATATCAACGCCGACCCGCCTCTCGGCTACCTTGGAGGGTAGGGTCCCTCCTCGAGGCGCGGGCGCACTCGCCGAAGCGACGGGCTCACTCGCCGAAGCGACAGGCTCACTCGCTCCACGACGCCGGAGATGACCGCATGGCACGGCTCCTGAACCTCATCGGCATGACCATCGGGGGATGGCTCGGGTGGATGCTGGGCGCACTCGTGGGGATCTTCACCGCCTTCATCGTGAGCGTGGTGGGCACGGGCCTCGGGTTGTATCTCGCGCAGCGCGTGACGAGGAATCTGATTGGGTAGCGGCCGCCGAGCGTCCCCGCCCGCCGACCCCGACTCGTACGGTCCGCGCACCCGCCCGTCCGCGCACCTCGCCTCGCTGGCCGTGAATCGCGCCGGGCCGATCCCTACCGTACCGTGAACGGCACCCAGTAGACCGTGTCGTCCCACCGGAGCTCCAGGCGCCCACCGGCGTCCGCTTCCACCGCCCGGATCTCGAACTCCTCGACCACTTCATCGAGCATGTCCCGGCGCATGCGTACGCGCGCCTGATCCTCGGCCTCGTCGTAGCTCTGCCCGCCCTGGCCGGTCCGGCGATTGATGATGAGAATACCGCCGTCTTCCTCGGGGATCGACGACAGGGAGTAGTCGCCGGCCGGCACCACCACGCCGTCGATCACGATGTCTCCATCGAACGACAGTTGGGTGGCGGCGTTCGCGCCGGTCCGCCACCACGTGCCGTAGGACAGGAGCCCCCCGAAGATGTCTCGACCCCGCTTCCTCGGGACGCCGTAGTCTCCCGTGAAGTGGATGCCGGCCACACGGTCGTCGATCATGCCACGCCCCGACAACTCGCCGAGAGGCCGATCGCCGAACAGCGCCGCCATCTCGGCCTTGTCGAGCAGGTCGTAGTCGACACGACGCAGGTCGTAGGCCCGGGTTGAACCGGTGCCGTCCAGCGCGGTGATCCGACCCATGTCGTCGATCTGCGCGGTCGAGGGTCCGCGGCTGGGATGCCGTAGCGCCCATGTGCCGTCCGTGTTCCGGCTGAGCGGAAAGGGTCGTCCGCCGAGGATCGGCACCTCGCTGCCGAGCGTCCCGTTCTCGTCCATCTGCCAACGCATCGAAGCCTCGAACGGCCAGTGGAGGATGTCGATGAACGGCACGGCGGCGACCTGGCCGTCGAGTTCACGACTACGGTCCTCGCCTCCCTGCGTGGTCACAAGGATACGTGTGCCATCCTCCGCGACGACGAGTTCGTCCGTGCGGAGGAGCTCACCCGATGCGTCTCCCCCGGCGTAGGTGCGCGCCGTGTACGCCTCCACCACGCCGTCCTCCCCGAACTCCAGGTGGTACTGGCCGAACGTCGTATTGCTTCCTCGGATGAGGGCCTCGGCATCGACCTCGTCGTCTCCGAACTCGATCCATTCGACCGCCAGCGTGTCGTTTCCCATGAGGGTCAGATACGCTGCGCGTTCGGTCTCGTCTCCGGTGTCGCACCCGGACAGGGCGGCGAGGCAGAGTGAGGCGGCGACTGAGGGGGAAAGCGTGCGCATCGACGAACTCCTGATCCGAGGCGGTGACGGTGGACGGTAGTGATCGTGAACCGTGGGGACCCACCCACAAGAACATGGTCGCGCACGCGGGGCGAGACCTGGTGTTCGCCGGGGTTGTCTGATGCACGGCCTCTTGGTCGCTAGAAGTTATGAAAGGGCTGGCCCAACCTGCTCGCTGGTATACGCGGATTAGCGGACCCACGAGGAGTCACGCCAGAGCCAGCACGCGACGCGATGAGTCGCACCGAACAGGAGGACCAGCCCATGTCATCGACTTCAATCATCTGGATCGGGATGGACGTGCACAAGGACACCGTGATGGTCGCAGTCTTCGCGGACCGCGAGAGCGCGCCGGAAGTCGTCCAGCAACTGCCCAACGAACCCCGCAAGCTGCGACGCTTCTTCGAGCGCTGGGCGAAGCGTGGCGAGATCCGCAGCTGCTACGAAGCGAGCGGAGCGGGCTACGTGCTGTACCGCGACATCACGGAGTGGGGCCACGCCTGCGAAGTCATCGCCCCATCGCTGATCCCGGTGCGTGTCAAGGGGCGGATGGGGCACCCTGATGTGCGGAGATGTCGCCGATCGGCATGGCGGCTTGGCGAGCCCCTTCATGGCGATGTGGGAGATGAGAAGCGAGTCGGTGCCGCCGTAAGCGGCTCGGCCCATCTGGTTCCACCATCTGGTGGGCTCGATGGACCCGGGCGTTGATGTAGCGAAACTGAGCGTCCCGGTCGGGTGTTGGCGTCCCTCCCGCGTCTTCCGGTTCGCCTGAAGACTGTAGCCCAGGTCATGCAGCATCGCCGCCACCAGCGTTTGGCTCGCCTCGTGGCCCATCTCCCGCACGCCTTCGGCCAGCCGGCGCACGCTCTTCGAGGTCCAGCGCAGGGGAGAATCGGGATCGTCCGACGCCGTGGGCTCCACCAGGGCGTCCAGATCTCTGAGCAGCGACGGATCGCGTTCCGTGGCGGGCTTGCGTCCGCCTCCGGGTCTGTGCGTCCGCTCCGGATCAAGCACCTCGCCCGACTTCAACTCCCGCAGCCCCCGCTCGACCGTCGACCGCGAAGTCCCGGTCACTCGTAGCACATGAGCGATCCCCCCGTGTCCCAGCGACGTCGCCTCGCTCGCCGCCCACAGCCGCTTCGAGCGTTCGGTCACAGTGCCAGCGGGCGATACTTCTCGCCAACCACGTCGGCATCCACGCCCGCAGCACAATACCACCGTGAACCGAAATCATTCTGTTATTTCTTTACAAGCTCTAGATCACCTGATGGTCGCCTACGTTGCGTGGGATGTGGCGGTCCGCTGCCTGGCCGCGTGGGGCGCCCCGGCGCTACCATCCCTGTTCCACCCGCCAGACTGGATATTGCACGTGCCACTCCCTCAGCCCAATCCTTCGTCGAGCGGGCACCACTTCCTGCTCCGTGGCCCCCTTCGCGCTCCCATCTCGGCCGGACTCACCACGCTAATCGCGTGGGTCGCCCTCGCGTGCGGGGGCGGTGGTGGCTCGGGGTGGGTGTCCCCCCTGGCCTTCGACACGGCCGAGGTCGTGGTCGAGCAGGACGGTCGGTCGGCTCGGGTCCTCGTGGAGGTCGCCGAGAGCCAACAGGAGAAGCAGTTCGGGCTCTCCCGGCGGGATCATCTGGCGCCCGAGTCGGGGATGCTCTTCCTCTTCGACGAACCGCGGGCGGGTGACGACGGCTTCTGGATGTGGCGTACCGAGATCCCCCTGGATATCGCGTTCATCGATTCGCTCGGGGTCGTTGTGCGCGTGATGCAGATGCCGCCGTGCACCGCCACCCGCGTCGAGGCGTGCCCGGAGTACGAGCCCGGCTCGCCCTACGCGTCCGCCCTCGAGATGAACATGGGCTGGTTTGCGGAGAAGGGCTTCAGCGAAGGCATGACCGTCACACGGGTTCCGTGAGGCGCTCCGGATGATCCTCGATCACCTGGTCTGGGTCGCGCCGGACCTCGGACGGGCGACGGCCGAGTGGCGGGCGGCGAGCTTCGACGTGCGGCCGGGTGGACACCATCGTGAGCAGCCGACCCGGAACGTGTTGGCGCCGCTTGGCGCGGGCGCGTATCTCGAACTTCTCGGCCCGAGCGAACCGGAGGTGATGCCCGGACTCGACGCGCACATTCGGAATGGGACGCTGGACGTTCACCTGCGGGCAGAGGGCTCGATTCCACGTCGCTTTCTCGGCCTTCTGGCTCGTTCCAGGGGGATGGCCGATTGGTGCCTCGCCACCGACGATCTGGACGGGGCGGTCGAACGGGCACGTTCCGGCGGTCTTGTCGTTCCCGATCCCGAGGCGATGTCCCGGGTGCGACCCGACGGGCAGACGATCTCGTGGCGGTTGGCGGTACCCGACGATCCGGAGCTGCCGTTCCTCGTGGAGGATGTGACGCCGCGGGCGCTACGCGTGCCCGAGCACGACGCGGAGGCCGGCTGCCCCGAGACCACCGTCCGGGCCGTCTCGGTGTACGGCGCGGATCCGAAGCGCACAGCCCGCGGACTCCGTGCCCTGGTGGGTGTGCCCGGAGCGGTCGGCCGCCTCCGCGTCGGGGACGTGGAGGTGACCGTCTCGCCCCAGGAGGCCGGTTCGGCCGGTCGGCTCCAGGTGGTCATGGCACGAGCCGATGGCTCCCCGGACGTCGCGTTGGATGGGGTAACCTGGGAGTCGGAGTAGAGGCTCCCTCAGTTGATCGACGGGCGGCCCTTCGCGCGATACATGTTGGCATCCGCGACACCGAGGAGTTCCTCCCACGTCGTCCCATCCCTGGGTGACAGGGCCAAGCCGACGCTCGGGGGCGTCGTGACCTGGTAGCGACCGACGGTGTACGGCTCCGCGCCGACCGCACGAATGCGCTCGGCAACTTCCTCCACACGCACCCGATCACCCTCCTGGATCAGGGCCACGAACTCATCACCGCCCACCCGTCCGACCAGGTCCTCCGCTCGCACGCAGTCCATGAGCCGCGCGGCGAACGAGCGCAGGATTTCATCCCCGGCGTAGTGTCCCAACCGGTCGTTCACGGGCTTGAAGCGGTCCAGATCCAGATAGATCAAGCCGGTTTCACGACGGTCCCGCACCGCCGACTCCAGGATGATCCGGGCATCTTCTTCGAGGCCCCTTCGGTTCAACAGGCCGGTGAGGGCGTCGTGGTTGGCCACGGCCTCCATCGCCATCTGGCGGCTTCGCTCTCGGGTGACGTCGACGAAGGTCACGCTCACGTCGTCGGCAACGGGAACCGCGTTGATGCGGAACCACCGCGCGTCCGACGGCTCGACTTCGACCTGGACGGTGAACTCCGCCGGATCACGCGACGCGCAGACGTGGCGGAAGGTGTCGATGAACAGCGGTGTGTGGGGAGGCCGCACCTCCGTGAGGGTGCGTCCTTCCAGGGTCCGACCACCCGGCGAGAGATACCGACGAGTCGTCGGATTGGCCATGAGGCATACGAAGTCCCGGATTCGTCTCGTCTCGTCCCGGATGGGGCGTAGGCGGACAATCCCGATTGGTGCCTGGTCGATGACGCTCCTCATCATCGCCTCGCTCTCCCGGAGGACCTCCTCGGCACGGCGGCGCAAGGTCACGTCCCGGAGGACGACAACGCGGCCTCGGAGGGGAGAGTCCGAGCTGTTTCGGACCGCGTGCGTCTCGACCTCGAGAAGGCGTCCGTCCCGGGTCCGCATCTCGGCCATGGCCGCCGGCTCGGGCAGCTCCGCGGCGAGCCCGGCATCCTCGAGCGTAGGAGCGACTTTGAGTCCGAGGACACGACCCGGGCCGCGGACCCCCAGGAGCCGCCGAGCCGCCGGGTTCGCGTCGGCGACCCGGTCTTCGGCGTCGACGAGGAGCACCGCATCGCCGACGGCGTCGAAAACAGCCCTGAGGGCGAGCGAGTTGACCTTGAACAGCCGGAACCGGAAGAAGCCCCATCCCCATACAACCGCCGTGAAGGCGAAGGCCAGGGACGTGAACTGAAGGTCGGGAATCTCCGGATTCAGCACATAGATGGCGTTGACCGTCAGCGGCACCACGGAGCCGAGAAAGAGGACGGCCGACTGAGCCCGCCGCAACGTGGTGCCCCGGACCATCTCCCATCCCAGGAGGATCCACGCCACGGTCACCATGCCGTATAGCACGGGGAGGTGCACGCGCGTGAACCACGGTCCCCATGGATCGCGGGGTCCACCGGACGTCGGGTGCGTCGGGGGGTGGGGAAACATCAGCTCGTGGAGTGGATTGGACCAAACGAGCAGGATCGAGACCACCGGGAGCACGAAGAGCGTCACCATCAACACCGCCGGTATCTCCTTCGCGAGCGCGTAGCGCGCCACGAAGGCCAGGAAGAGCGGCGGGATCAGACAGACACCGACATACTTGATGTTTCGGGCGAACAGGAAAAGGTCGGGCGAGCCTGCCGTCAGCAGCTCACCCGCAGCGCCGCCCACCCACAGTGCGGCAGCAAATATGCTGAGCCCGAGTGGGACCACTCCCGGAGGCTGCCGGTTCCTCAGGAGGACCGCGCCAAGAACCACGAACGAGACAGACACCGCTCCGAGCAGCGGCGCAACGCCTATCGAGTACAGTTCAAGGCCGGTCATCGGCGATCCGTGCGCCTGGTCCTACCCTAGTTTCCGCCCACCACTGAGGCCCGGTAGTCCAGCGGCGGGTCCCGGTCACCGACCAACGATTGGTAGCGGAAATCGCTTCCTCGGCGCTCCTCGAACTCCGCCTTTGCCTGGCGCACGAGGTCCGGCGTCAGGAACAGGTCCACGGCGGAGCGGGCCAGCGTCTTGGCCGCGACCAGCATGCCTTTGTTGCCCATGGTCGTCCCACCGGCGGCCACGGCTTGCCAGGAGTGCGAAGGCGTGCCGGGAACCCATGTCGCCGTACGCAAACCTGCGGTCGGAACGGCCCAACTGACGTCACCCACGTCGGTGGACCCACCCCCACGGCGGGCGCCGGTGAGCAGCTCGAATGGTTTCACCTGAGCCGCTTGGTCAACCGGTGGCGCGTCGTCTCCAAGTGTCCGGCGGACCGTCTCCGCGAAGCGCCGCTCTTCGGCCGTATACTCGACGCCCCCGACGGACGAGAGGTTCGCGTGGATCATTCGCGCGAGCGGCACGTTGGGCAGGAGCGGGTAGACTCCGCCGATGATCTCGAACTCGACGGCCGTCTCGGTTCCCATGGCCGCGCCCTCGGATGCATCGATCACGCGCTCGAACAGTTCACGAACGACCTCGGGCTCGGGGTGCCGGACGTAGTAGTACACTTCGGCGAAGTCCGGGACCACGTTCGGCGCCGCTCCTCCGGACGTCGTGACGTAGTGCATGCGTGTTTCCTGGGGCACGTGTTCACGCATGAGGTTGACCATGTGGTTCATGGCCTCGACGCCGTCGAGCGCGGAACGTCCACGCTCGGGCGCACCCGCGGCGTGTGCGCTGACTCCTCTGAAGCGGAACTTGGCGCTGATGTTCGCCAGACTCGACGTGGGGTCGGCCGTGTTGAGGTTGCCCGCGTGCCAGTGGAGGACGACGTCCACGTCGTCGAACAGGCCGGCCCGCACCATGTACACCTTCCCGGACCCGCCCTCCTCGGCGGGCGTGCCGTACAAGCGGATCGTACCGGGCGTCCCGGACGTCTCGAGCCAGTCCTTCACGGCGAGCGCGGCCGCCGTGGAGCCGGTGCCGAAGAGGTGATGACCGCACGCATGCCCGGCGGGCTTGTCGTTCAGAGGCTTCCGCTCGGCGACCCGGTCCTGGGTGATCCCAGGTAGCGCGTCGAATTCGGCCAGGATGGCAAGGGTCGGTCCACCCGTGCCCCAGGATGCGACGAAGGCGGTCGGGATCCCGGCCACACCGGGGGTTACGTCGAAGCCAGCGTCACCAAGCCGCCGCTGAAGCAGCCCGGAACTCTCGTGCTCCATGTACCCGACTTCCGCCAGGTCCCAGATGCGCTGGGCCATGGTTACGTATTCGTCGGCATGGCGCTAGACGTGCGCCTCGACGCTCGATTTCGCGTCCTGAGCGGTGAGGGGCCCCGCGATTGGGGTCGCAAGCAGGGTGGCGGCCAGAAAGGTGGACAGACGCATCGGTCGTCTCGGCGGTAGGGTTGGAGTCAGGCGGCTCGGGAGTGCCACGGCCCGGTGATTGCGAGCGTGTACCCCTGGGACTGCATGTTCACGAAGAACGTCGAGCCATCCGGCGAGAAGCACGCGCCCGCGAACTCGCCGTCGCCCGACAGGTTGTGGGCGAGCTTGTAGAGGTCGCCGTCGGGCGTGATACCGACCAGGTAGTCGTCCCCCGTGCCGTCTTCACAGACCACCAGGTCACCCCAGGGAGACACCGTCAGGTTGTCGGCATTCTCGACCAGAGTACCGTTGTTGGGTTCAACGAACAGTTCGAGCGTACCGGGTGCCTCGCTCTCCCGATCCGTCCCTTCGTGCTCACTGGGACGATACCGGAAGATCTGACCCTTCCGCGCACGGCCCCCGCTTGTGCACGCGAAGTAGACCGCATCGTTTCCGTACCAGATGCCCTCACCTCGTGCGAAGCGCGCGGCCCCGGCGGATAAGCCGCGGAACCGGAGGTCGTTGTCCGGTGCGTCGATCTCGTCGAGGTCGAACCAGCGCACCTGCATGGGATGTCCCACCGGGACGGCCTGCTCATCCCAGTTCCGCGTGTCCATCGCGTCTTGCTGGAGGAGCGCGAGGGCCTGCAGGCGACCGCCCAGCAAGAGCTCGCCGGGTCGGTTCGGGACGAATCGGTAGATGAGCCCCTCACCGTCGTCCTCGGTCAGGTACACGACGCCCGAGGCGGGGTCGACGGCAACGGCCTCGTGGTTGAAGCGGCCCATCCCCGTGATCGGCACCGCCGGAACCAGCCCCTCCGAGGCGGAGGGCACTTCGAACACGTACCCGTGGTCCTGGGCGAGGCGACCGCCAGCCCTTTCGGTCGTTTCCTCGCACGAGATCCAGCTCCCCCATGGCGTCGGCCCACCGGCGCAGTTCCGCAGGGTGCCGCCCAGGCTCAGGTGGTGCGACACGAGCGCCTGTGAGTCGGTATCGAAGACCAGCGTCGTCGTGCCGCCAAGCGCCGGTGCTCCGATGGCACCCGCGTCGTAGATCAACGCACGATGGTCGTCGGTGAGAAGACGGTGTCCCGGGCCAAAGGCTCCGGCCTCCGGCCCCGCGCCGCTCACGACCTCGTGGTTCCGCACCAGAACCGTGCTCCCACCGGGACCGGCGAACGCCGCCATCCCGTCGTGGGCGGCTGGAACGATCAGGCCATCCGACATGCGTTCGCCCTGAAGGGAGATGATGCGGTAGCTGAAGCCCTCCGGGAGGGCCAGGAGCCCGTCAGGATCATCGAGAAGCGGCCCGTATCCGACAGAGGGCTCGGAAATCGGGAGGTCGGCGGTGCAGCGCAGGCCTGCGAAACCGGCGGTGATGGCAGCGGCAGAGCCGAGGAAACGGCGTCGAGAGAGTGTCATCGCTTCGGGCGGGAGAGGTACGGGCCAAGGAGGATTTCCAATCTACGCGCGTGACGTCCGTCCGACACGTCTGACGTGTATGCGTACGCCGAGCATGGTGTCGACCTCGTCCGCGCCACACATTGGCGCGCCGACTTGGCTGGACCATGACCAGACGATCGACCTCACCACCATGGTATCTCCAGAAATGACCCGATCCGGAATCGTCCGCGCTGCGGTCGTCCAGGCAGCTCCCGTCCCGTTCGATACCCCAGCCGCGGTCGATCGCGTGATCGAGCGGACGCGGGAGGCGGCCGCCGATGGGGCGGAACTCGTGCTCTTCCCGGAGGCCTACGTCGGTGGGTACCCCTGGGGGCTCGCCTTCGGAACGGCCGTCGGGGGGCGCTCCGACGCGGGTCGGCGTACCTGGGAGCGCTACTGGAACGGAGCCGTGGACGTGCCGGGGCCCGAAGTCGATCGGATGGCGAAGGTGGCGGCGGAAACCGGTGTGCATCTCTGCGTCGGCGTCATCGAGCGAGACTCCACCTATAGCGGCGGGACTCTGTTCTGCACGCTGCTGTACCTCGGTCCGGACGGCTCGTTGCTCGGGAAGCATCGCAAGCTCAAGCCCACCGCTGCCGAGCGGCTGATCTGGGGCGAGGGCGACGGGAGCACACTCACGACCGTCGACACCGACTTCGGCACCGTCGGGGGGCTGATCTGTTGGGAGAACTACATGCCGCTCGCGCGGATGGCCATGTATGCGAAAGGGGTGGAGTACTATCTGGCGCCCACGGCCGACGCCCGGGGCCGGTGGCAGGCGACCCTTCAGCACATCGCCCTGGAAGGCCGCTGTTTCGTTCTCGGGTGCAACCAGTACGTTCGCCGCGAGATGTATCCGGAGAACCTGGAGATCGCGCATGAGCTCGAGGCGTGGCCTGAGACCCTGTCGCGGGGTGGGAGCGCCATCTACGGCCCTCTCGGGGATCTGCTCGCGGGGCCTCTCTTCGACGAGGAAGGGATCCTCACGGCCGATCTCGACCACTCGGCCATCGCACGCAGCAAGTTCGACTTCGACGTGACGGGCCACTACGCTCGCCCGGATGTGTTCCGTCTGTCCGTCGACGAGACGGCGCACCCGGTGGTGGAGGCGGCGCGGCGACCCTGACGGGATGGAACAGCCGTCCTTCGCTGCGGCCGCGTCCTCCTTGAACCGCGCCGTCTCTCCCGGTTAGAGTCGAGCAGGCGAGCGTCCCGCCGACGCCCGCCGGTCCCGCATCGCTGAGAGGCACCCATGGTCCAGGCCACGGCCGCGCGCACCGACGCGTTGATCGAAGAAGTCGATCGCTACTCCGCCCACAACTACCACCCCCTCCCGGTCGTTCTCGACCGGGGCGAGGGAATTTGGGTCTGGGACGTGGAGGGGAATCGCTACATGGACATGTTGGCGGCCTACTCGGCCCTCAATCAGGGCCACCGCCATCCTCGGATCCTCGCGGCCGCCGAGGAGCAGATGGGCAAGCTCACCTTGACGTCGCGCGCCTTCCACAACGACCAGATGGGCGCCTTCGTCCGTGAGTTGTGCGCCGCGACCGGCTTCGAGAAAGCCCTTCCGATGAATACCGGCGCCGAGGCCGTCGAGACGGCCATCAAGATGGTCCGCAAGTGGGGGTACGAGCGCCGCAGCGTCGCGCCGGACGCCGCCGAGATCATCGTCTGCCGCAACAACTTCCACGGGCGCACGACCACCATCGTGGGCTTCAGTTCGGAGCCTCAGTACCGAGAGGGCTTCGGGCCGTTCGCGCCTGGCTTCGTGGAGGTGGCCTATGGAGATGCCGAGGCGTTCGAGCGAGCGATCACGCCGAACACCGTGGGCTTCCTGGTCGAGCCCCTCCAGGGTGAGGGCGGGGTGGTCGTGCCCCCCGAGGGATACCTTGCGCGCACCCGGGCCCTGTGCACGGAGCACGGGATCGCCTTCATGGCCGACGAGATCCAGACGGGGTTGGGCCGGACCGGGCGTCTGTTCGCCTGCGACTGGGAGGACGTCCGACCGGATGTGCTCATCGTCGGGAAGGCGTTGGGGGGCGGCGTCTACCCCGTGTCCGCAGCCATCGCCGATGCGGAGTTCATGGACGTATTCCGGCCAGGCGACCACGGATCGACGTTCGGCGGAAACCCGTTGGGCGCTGCCGTCGCGCGTGAGGCTCTTCAGGTCATCCTCGACGAAGACCTCGTGCGGAAGTCCGACGAACTGGGATCGTGGTTCATGGACGAGCTCCGCGGCATCGGGTCTCCGCACGTGGAAGAGGTACGCGGCAGGGGTCTGATGATCGGCGTGGTCATCAAGGAGTCGTCCGGGACGGCGCGCCCCTACTGTGAGGCGCTCCAGAGCCGAGGGATTCTTGCCAAGGAGACGCACGGCCAGGTCATCCGCTTCGCACCTCCGCTCGTTATTCAGCGCGAGGATATCGAGTTCGCACTCGGACACGTACGGGACGTTTTGACCGCGTGAGCCGCGAGCCGGCGGGGGCCGGCGCCACGTCGCGGCCGTTCATCCTGGTCGGTCTGCTCCTGCTGTCGTGGGGGGTGGCGAACTGGCGCGCGGTGCCTGCCGGCGTCTGGCACGACGACGGCGTCTACATGGTCGTGGGCGAGGCCCTGGCCGAGGGCAGCGGACTCACGTACGGCGGCGTTCCGGGCGCCCCGCCGGCCGTGAAGTTCCCGCCGGGCTATTCCGTGCTCCTCGCGGCGCTCTGGCTCGTCCTGCCTGGGCCGGGTGCTGTGACCCTCGCCGCGACCGTCTTGAACCTGTGCTTTCTGGCAACGGCGGGGGCATTGCTCGCATGGGGGCTCCACCGCTTCGCGGCGCTCGAACCGAAGGTCGCGGCTGCGGTCGCGGGAATGGCCTTCGTCGCGACGGACATCTGGCGGTTGGCGCTCGTGCCGCTCTCGGAGCCGCTGTTCATTCTGCTGCTGATCGCCAGCTTGATCGCGGCGGGTCGGGTCCTGGCGGACGGCCCACCGTGGTGGGTTGGTGGGCTCCTCGCGGTCCTCCTCGTGACGGCCCTGCTGGTACGGTCCGCCGGCCTGGCCGCGGTCCTGGGGGTGTGCGCTGCTCTCGCGTTCCGAGGGCGATACCGGGACGTCCTGATTGCCGCACTCCCGTCGGCGGGGGCGTACGCGGCCTGGTCGGCATGGTCGTCCAGGGGCGCGGAGCGGCTGTCGCCCGAGTCGAGTGACGTGCTCGGCCCGTACGGGGCGTGGCTCGGTGGCCAGTTGCTGGCGGCCCCGGGGGCCTTCGTCCAGAGACTTCCCAGCCACGCGGCCGCGGTCCTCGAACGAGTGGTGGCGCTGATGGTCCCCGGGGCATCCGGGTGGTTGGCCGTTGCGGGGGCGCTCGTCCTCCTTCCGTTGGCCGTGCGCGGTTCCGGTCGCCTTTTGCGCGACTGGCCCGCGGTTCCATGGGTTGCGGCCGCCTACCTGGGTATGCTCCTCGTGTGGCCGTTCGCCGACCGACGGCTCGTCGCTCCGCTCCACCCGCTGCTGATGGTCATGGTCGGCGTCGGGGCCTGGTCGCTATGGCCTCGGGACGGGCGCGCCGGGGGAGGGCGCAGCCGACTTCGGTACGCCTGGCTCACGGGCATCGGGGTCTGGGGAGCCGCGCACCTGTTGGTGAGCGCCAACCGTGCCGCGCGTGAGTGGACCGTCGCCCCGTACCGGCTGCGCGCCGAGCGGCTGGCCGTGGCGGTCGAGGCCCTTGGACGGGTGGCGCCCGCCGACGCGGTGGTAGGGGCTCCCGAGTTCTGGGCCGCGCTTCACCTGCACGGTGGCTGGCAGACCACCCCGAGCGCACTCTTCAGGCCTCGGTCCGACGACGACGCGACCCCGGTATGGGGCTCCCCGACCGACCAGCTTCAATTGTGGTGGGATGCCGGGGCGACCCATCTCCTGCTGGAGCAGGGTGGCCAGATCCACGGCGAGGCGCTCAACCTCCTGGAGGCCACCTGTCCGGGTTCTGCGACGATCCCGGCGCGGCTTCCTCCACAGATGATCGTGGCCCTCACGTGGGGGCCCGACTGTGCCGGTCGACTGGGGCTACGCGACCCATCTCCCTAGGGAATCCTCCTCGGACACCCGCGACGCGGTCGGCGCCGTCGTCACCACTCGATCGAGCCCTGCTTCGATGTGTCGACCTCCTTTCCGTCGCCGCCTCCCAGGAGCACTTGCTCGATCTGCTCGTAGAGGAACGCCCGCGATTTGGCGTCCCGAGGGTCGAGGCCGTAGTGGTTGATGAGCGCGGTCTGGTGCTGTAGCCACTCCTGCCAGCATTCGGCACAGATGGACCCCTGGATCCGTTCGCCCAACTCGGTGCGAAACGGAGCGCGCTCGAGAAGGGGGGCGTCGTCGCGCCCGCAGCGCGCGCAGTGGATGGTCTGGTCAGCCATGATATGTTGGTCGCGAGGAGTATGGAGCACGCCGTCTACCCGTTCGAACGGCCGCGGATCCTCACAGTGACGACCACAACAGTGGAGGCCCTCCGTGCTCTCGACCCATTCGAGATTCGTCGGAACCGGGTACTACGTGCCCGAACGGATCGTGACGAACCATGAGCTCAGCGAAGTCATGGACACCAGCGACGAGTGGATCGTCGAGCGCACCGGAATCCGCCAACGGCGGTGGGTGCCCGAGGGGATGACCGGCGCGGAAATGGCCCGCCGGGCGTCCATGATGGCGCTTACGGATGGTGATCTGGTTCCTGCCGACATCGATGCGATCGTCCTCGGCACGCTGAGCCCCGATCACTTCTTTCCCGGTACCGGTGTCTTCCTCCAGCGGGCGCTCGGACTGGAGGGGGTCCCGTGCCTGGACCTCCGGGCGCAGTGCTCCGGCTTCGTGTACGGGTTGTCCGTGGCCGACGCATGGATCCGCAGCGGTCAGTACGAGACGGTTCTGGTCGTCGGCGTGGAGATCCAGTCGACGGGGCTGGACATGTCGACGCGCGGACGGGACATGGCGGTCCTCTTCGGCGACGGCGCCGGAGCTGCCGTCCTTCAGGCCACCCAGAACGAGAACCAGGGCATTCTGACGACCCGCATCCACGCCGACGGACGCCACGCGGAAATCCTCTGGGCCGAGGCGGCGTCCAGCAGCCACCACCCCAGGATCGATGCGAAGATGATCGAGGAAGGGCGGCACTTCCCGACCATGGAGGGGAAAGAGGTCTTCCGTCATGCGGTCACTCGCATGCCGGAGGCCGTCCTCGAGGTTCTCGGTGAGAACGGGTTGGAGCCGGACGACATCGACCTTCTCATTCCGCACCAGGCGAATCTGCGGATCTCCCAGATGGTCCAGAGACGGCTTGGGCTTTCCGACGAAAAGGTCTTCAACAACATTGAGAAGTACGGCAACACGACGGCCGCCACGATCCCCATCGCGCTCGCGGAGGCCGTGCGTGAGGGGCTCGTCAATCGAGGCGACCTGGTGTGCATGGTGGCGTTCGGCTCGGGCTTCACGTGGGGGGCGTCGCTCGTCCGCTGGTAAGGCGTTTGCCGCGCCGTTGCGGGCTTTTCGGCCTCTTGGGGACCAGTCCGACCGTCCTCGTGTAGGAACGCCGCAGAGCGTAGACGGTCGGCGTTCCAGAGTTTACCTTCTTCCGCCGTACATCTACCACGAGACGAGGGCCTTCTCATGGCGCTGAACAAGAAGCAGCTGGCACATATCGAGAAGCGGTTGATGGATGAGCGTGAGCGCGCTCTCAAGGCGCTGGGGCTCTTCGACGCGATGGCCAAGGCCGATCGTGAGTCTGGAGACTCGGATCTGTCGGCCTACACGGACCACATGGCCGATCAGGGCACCGAGGCCCAGGAGCGGGAGAAGGCCGCAGTCTTTGCCACGAAGGAAGGCCGGTACCTGTATCGCCTCGAGGGGGCCCTGCGTCGGATGTACGACGATCCGAAGACGTTCGGGACCTGCCACACCTGCGGCGGCGACGTCGGCTTCGAGCGTCTCGACGCCCTTCCGCACGCCCGATACTGCATCGACTGCAAGCGGAAGGAAGAGGAGGCGGCCTGATCCGGCGCTGAGCCGCGCCTCAGCCGTGCTGGAGCAGGGTGTCGAGGATCTCCGCGCCCATCACTTCGACGTGCCATCCCCGGACCCCGGGCACACGACGAAGTGCCGCCTCGTCTCCCGGGTCGTGCCATGCGATGTCGTTCAGCACCGCGTTGGAGATGAGCGCGCCGCGGTCCAGGCCGAGTTCTTTTGCCTTGCGGGTGCGGATCGACCGAAGACGGTCGGCCATCTCTTCGATCTCCGGCGGGGGACGGCCACGGCCGCCTCGATTGGCTTTGGGGTACCCGACGAGCTGATCGTCGGGCAACTCCGTCACGCGTGCGAGACGGGCCAGCAACTCCGGGCCGTGCTCCCGTGCCAGTCCCCGAGGGAAGCCCTTGATATCGGTGAGGGCCCGGGGGTGAGCGGGCGTGTTCAGGGCCACCTCGATGAGCGGTGCGTCACCGGCGACCCGGAACGGTGCCTTGTCTCGCTCCCGGGCGATCTCGTCGCGCCAGACCAGAACTTCCCGCAGTCCATGCACGGCGCGGGGCGGTAGATCCCGGGCTCCCTTCACGCGAGACACCAGGTCGACAGGGTCGGAGTCGGCCGGGGGGGCGACCGCGCTTTCCTCCAAAGCCCTGGCTTCCTCCTCCGCCCAATCGAGGCGCCCGGCCTCGCGCAGCTCGCGAACCATGATGTCTGCCAACTCCGGCAAGTAGCGCGTGTCGTTCGCCGCATAGTCGAGCATGTCGTCGGGTAGAGGGCGCTGGGCCCAATCCGCCCGCTGGTACTTCTTCGCCAACGAGACGCCCAACCGTGATTCGAGCAGGGCCGCCAGCCCGATCGCCTTTTCCCCGAGGATCGACGCGGCGATCTGCGTGTCGAACAGGCCCTTGAGATGGATGCCGACGTCTCGGTCGAGGAGCCGCAGATCGTAATCGGAGCCGTGCATCACGATCTCGACATCCGGGTCTTCCAGCGGACGACGCAGGAGGGCCTCGGCCTCCACCACGAACGGGTCCACGACGTACGTGGCCGTGGGCGTGGTGATCTGCAAGAGGCAGAGCGTGTCCGCGTATCGGTGGAAGCCCGCGGCCTCGCAGTCGAGCGCGAACCGACGGAGCCCGGCCAGATCCTCGCCAAGCCGCGCGGCCGCGGCTTCGGAGTCGACGTGAATGTATGGCATGGGCGGGCGATATGTATGGGGGATGGTCGGCGCGAAATGAAGCAGCCACGCGAGGGCGGCGCCACCCCTCGCCGGCCGATCGGACCCGATTGACCGGGCGTTGGGCGTCTGCCACTCTTCGACTCCTCCCTGAAACCCGAACATCACTTCTATGCGCCGTACCAAGGTCGTCTGCACGCTCGGACCGTCCACCTCATCGTATGAGACCGTGCGAGACATGGTCCGGGACGGGATGGACCTGGCCCGCATCAATATGTCCCACGGGGACCGTGAGTCGCACCGGGCTTCCATCGACAACGTTCGGCGCGCGGCCGCTGAGATCGGTCGGCCGATTGCCGTTCTCGTGGATCTGGCCGGCCCGAAGATCCGTGTCGGCCATCTGGACCAACCGATCCAGCTGGAAGTCGGGGAAACGGTGGTGATGGCGCCGGAGGACGACGCTCGCGCCGACGAGATCCCGACCACCTATGCCCGGCTGGCCGAGGAGATCCAGGAGGGTGATGTGGTCCTCCTGGACGACGGTCTGCTCGAGTTGATCTGTCTCGACACGGAAGGCGATCGCACGCATCTGCGCGTCATCCGAGGCGGCGAGCTCAAGTCGCGAAAGGGCATCAACCTTCCCCTCGTGAACGTCAAGGCCCCCTCGCTGACGGAAAAGGACCTCGAGGATCTCGATTTCGCGATGGAGGTGGGGGTCGAGTACGTGGGCCTTTCGTTCGTCCGTCGAGCCGAGGACATCGTCGACTTGAAGGAGCGCATCGGAGGGCGGGCGCTCGTGGTCGCCAAGATCGAGAAGGTGCAGGCGCTTCAGGCCATCGAGGAGATCCTGCCCGAAACGGACGCCGTGATGGTGGCTCGCGGCGACCTCGGGGTCGAGCTCCCGTTCGAGCGAGTACCGCTGGCGCAGAAACGGATCGTTCAGGGCGCGAACTTCTACGGTCGTCCGGTCATCACGGCCACCCAGATGTTGGAGTCGATGATCGAGTATCCACGGCCGACCCGCGCCGAGGCCTCGGACGTCGCGAACGCGATCCTGGACGGCTCGGACGCGGTCATGCTGTCCGGCGAGACCGCCGTTGGGAAGTATCCTCTCCAGGCGCTGAACGCCTTGGTGCGCATTGCCACCGAGATCGAGCGCAGCGGCGTTTTGGAGCGGGGCCCGCGCTACCTGACTCGCCCGGGTCCACGATCCCGCGGCGGGGCGTCGCCGAGGGAGCACGCGGTCGCGGCGGCCACTGTCGACGCGGTCCGGTCCGTCGGCGCGCCCGCCATCGTCGTGATCACGCGTTCCGGCTTCTCCGCCCGGCTTGTGTCCAGCTATCGGCCGCCAGTGCCCGTCTTCGCGGTCACGACGGATGATCGTACGTACCGTCAACTGGCCGCGGTGTGGGGGGTCCACCCCGTTCTGGCCGAAGTCGAGGAGGAAGTCACGTACGCCAGTCTCAGTCGGGTGGGGCGCGAGGCCGTGGTCGCGGCCGACGTGGGCGACAAGGGGGCTCCGGTCATCATCACGGCGGGATACCCGTTTCACCTCTCGGGTTCGACGAACACGATGCGGGTCGAATCGCTGTGACCGCGGTCGCGTGAGGCTCACCTTCCTCGGGACGGGGACGTCGTTCGGGGTTCCGGTCGTCGGGTGCGACTGCGCGGCCTGCACGTCGGAGGACCCGAGAGATCACCGCACCCGCCATGCCGCGGCGATCGACCTCGCTGGGGGTTGCCTGCTCGTGGACACTCCCCCGGAGCTTCGCCTCCAACTCCTCCACTCGAAGATCGATTCGGTGGGTGCCGTGTGGTTCACGCACATCCACGCCGACCACGTGCACGGAATCGACGATCTGCGCGTCTTCACCGTGCGAGGTCGCGCCGCCCTGAAGGCGTACGTCGCATCGGAGTACCACGAGCCGCTCAGCCGCTACTTCCGCTACATCTTCGACGATTCGGTGGCGCCCGCGGCCGGGAGTTCGAAGCCGAGGGCGGAGTTGATCCCGTTCGACGCGGGGGAGGCCCTCACCATCCTCGACGAGACGGTCGTCCCGGTCGTAGTACCCCACGCCCAGGTCCGCGCCTACGGCCTGCGGGTCGGCCGTCTCGGCTACGTGACGGACGCGAAGACGCTCCCGGACGCCGCGATCGAGGCGTTCCGCGGTGTCGAGGTGTTGGTGCTGAACGCACTCTGGTTCGGGAAGGCGCATTCCGCGCACTTCACGATCGAAGAGGCGGTGGAGGCGTCTCGGCGCGTGGGAGCGAAGCGCACCTACCTGACCCACCTCACGCACCGCGTGACTCAGCGCGAACTGGACCGGCTCTTGCCGTCTGGTGTGCACGCTGCGTACGACGGACTCTCGATTGAGATCTGACATGCCTGAGCATCCCGATATCCGCATCGACGTGTCGAACATGATGGCGCCTCACCTTCCCGGGGGCACCGAGCGGGCCGCTTTCGAGGGCGGGATGGCGGATCGCTTCGGCCGCGCGTTCGACGAGGTCGCCCTCCGTCGGAAACGCGGAGAGATGGGCTTCTTCGACCTCCCCTACGCCTCGGAGACCGTCGATCAGGTCGAGGGGCTGGCCAACGGATTCGGACAGTGGTTCGAGGACGTCGTGGTGCTCGGCATCGGCGGGTCCGGGCTTGGATCACTGACGCTGCGCGATGCGTTGTGCGGACCTCTGTGGAACGAGCGTTCCGACGAGAAACGGGACCACTTCCCGAGACTTCGCATCATCGACAACCCGGATCCGGACACCGTCCGGGCGCTCCTCGATCACCTCGATCCCGCCCGGACGTTGTTCAACGTCGTGAGCAAGTCGGGCTCGACCGCCGAAACCATGGCCCAGTACCTGGCAACCCGCGACTGGGTGGAGCGTGGACTCGGGGAGGACGAGGCTCGGGGCCACTTCCTGTTTACGACCGACCCCGGCCGGGGCGCGCTTCGCCAGATCGCGGAGTCCGAAGGAATTCCGACGCTGTCGGTCCCGGAGAATGTCGGGGGACGCTTCAGCGTGCTGTCGTCCGTCGGGCTCTTTCCCGCGGCGGCCTGCGGCGTGGACGTTCGTGCCCTCCTCGCCGGTGCGGCGGCCATGGAGGCGCGCTGCCGTTCGAGGAAGCTCGTGGACAACCCGGCGGGTGTTCTGGCCGCGCTGCTGCATGCCGCCCACACGGAGTCGGGGCGCTCCGTTCACGTGTTCATGCCGTATGCCGACCGACTCCGCTCGCTGGCGCTCTGGTTCCAGCAACTGTGGGCGGAATCGCTGGGCAAGGAGGGGGGGGGGCCGACCCCCCTGGCCTCCGTCGGCGCGACGGACCAGCACTCGTTGCTCCAACTCCTCATGGAGGGCCCCCGGGACAAAGTCGTTCTCTTCGCCGGTATCGAACGTGAAGACGACGTCGACATCCCGGAGCGCCACCCGGAAATGCCTGGGTTGGCCTATCTGGGAGGACATGGGTTGGGAGAGCTCCTCGATGTCGAGCGTGCGGCCACGGCCGAAGCGCTACGCCGAGAGGGGCGGGCGAATCTGTCGATCCAGCTACCCGGCGTGACGCCGCATGCGCTGGGGCAGAGTCTCATGCTTCTCCAGATCGCGACGGTCTACGCCGGTGGGCTGTACGGTGTCGATCCACTGGATCAGCCCGGGGTCGAGCTCGGCAAGACCCTCACCTACGGTCTCATGGGTCGGGACGGCTTCGAGGCGCCCGAACTCGATGCTGGGGACCCTCGTTGGAGATTCTAACCAGCCGCCGGCCCCTCTGGGTTGGCGGGGAACGAGTCTTGCAATCCGCTAGTCGCTCCGGGAGCGGAGAGTTAGTTTACAAGGCCCTGTTGTAGCACTCTTTCCGGGTGTCAGGCCGCGGGTCGCGGTACTGTGATGCTCGGGCAACTGATGAGGTCATCATGCGTGACAGAGACGACGTCCCCTACATCGTCATTGACCGGAACGGCGGAGGCGGCTTCGGCTCGTTCGTGTTGGGTGCCTTGGTTGGCGCCGGTGTGGCGCTCCTCATGGCCCCGCGCAGCGGCGAGGAGACACAGGCCGAAATTCGCGAACGCGCCGAGCGTCTTCGGCTGACGGCCGAGGACCGGGTCCGCGATGCGCAGCGCCGGATCGAAGGGCGCATGGAGCAGGCCCGCGAAGGGCTGACCAGCCGCATCGATGATGTGAAGGAGGCCGTGGACTCGGGTAAGCAGGCTGCGGTCGAGGCGCGAGTGTCGCTCGAGCATCGCCTCGAGCAGTCGAAGGCGGCCTATCGGGCCGGAATCGACGCGGCCCGCGAGGCCGCCGAGGCTGAGGCCCCCCCCGAGGAGGTTGAAGCCTGAGTCGATCCCTTCGGGACGCCGACGGGCCTTCCTTGACTGTGCCGGACGCCGCGGTGGACTTCGAGTCTCCCGCGGCGTCTGCACATGACGAGGAGGCGACCGGGCGCTCTCCGCATGACACGCGGGGATACCGCTTCGCCGAATTCATCCGGCGCCTCTGGACGAAGTCGTATGAAGACGACGTCCTGTTCATGGCCGGTGCGGTCGCGTTCAATCTCCTGGTTGCCATCGCCCCCCTCCTGGTTCTGGGCGTCGGCGTGTCGGGGTATGTCCTCGCGCGCCGGTTTGGAGATCCGACGTCGGCCATCATGCGGCTCGTCACCGACCTGGTGCCAACGGCCTCGGGTGACGTCGACATCACCGCCATGGTCGGAGGTCTCGTCGATACGCTCCTGGCGCAGCGCGGCGGCCTTACGCTGTTCGGTGCCGTCTTCTTCGTCTGGGTCGCCACCCGCCTCGTTGGATCGCTCCGCGCCACCCTGAAGGAGATCTTCGACGTCGGACGGGGACGAGGCATCGTCGAGGGCAAAATCTTCGACATCAAGGTCGTGATCCTCGCGGTAATGCTCCTCACGATGAACCTCGGGGTGACCGTCGTTTTCGAGGCGGCGCTCACCTTCGGGATCGGTACGCTCGGCCTCGCCCCCCCCTTCCAGTACTTCACCCGGCGTCTCGCGGGGATGTCGCTGGCTTTCGCGAGCATCTGGCTGCTCTTCCTCGTGATCTACCGTTACCTACCGGTACGCCGCATCCCCTGGAGGACCGCTCTGGTCGCGGCGACGTTCGCCGCCGTGTGCCACGAACTGTTGAAGGCCGGCTTCGCCTGGTATGCGACGGACGTGGCCGACTACGGCACGACGTTCGGGAATCTGGCGACCGTCGCGGTCCTCTACTTCTGGATCTATTACGAAGCGGTAGTGTTTATTGTCGCGGGCGAAGTAGCCCAGGTGTACACCATGCGAAAAGCGGCCAAAGTGAAGGTGCGCAGGTCCTTTCGCAGCAGCTCGTGACGCACGTGACTCGCTCGTTCCACGTAGCCATCGCACTCGCACTCGCTCTCCTTGCCGCGCCCGTCTCGGCTCAGGAGTCGCTGTTCGCCCCGGATGGGGGGGAAGTGCGCTATCGGGCCGAGTTCCTCGAGCGGGACGTGGTGGCTGACGTGCCCCTCGTGAACCACGACGGCCGCTACATCGTGGTTCATCTCGCGGAGAACCGGGTGTTTCTCTTCGAGGGGACTGAGGCCATCTGGTCGGCACCGGCCGGCACGGGCACGGGCTTTCGCCTCGACCGTGGCGGCGAGCATCGGTGGAAGTTCGACACGCCGAAGGGCCTCATGATGGTCAAGCGCATGGAGAAGGATCCGATCTGGCAGGCGCCCGATTGGCACTTCCTCGAAAGCGGCCGTCCGGTGCCGGCGCCGAATCATCCGTCCCGCTTCATCCGGGGCGGGATGGGCAACACCGCGTTGTATCTGGGAGACGGCATCGCGATCCACGGCACCGAGCGGCCCGAATTGCTGCTCAATCCGGATCCTGAGGCCCGCCGGGTATCGCATGGGTGCATCCGCCTGACGAACGAAGCCGCGCGCACTCTCATGCACATGGTGGATGTGGGCACGCCGGTCCTGATTTTTTAGAAGGCTCGGCGATGTCCGACGAGGGTGTGAAGGTCGCTGCGCGGAATCGCAAAGCCCGGCACGAGTTCGAGATCCTCGAGACGTTCGAGGCGGGGATGGCACTGAAAGGCCCCGAAGTGAAGTCGATCCGGGAAGGCCAGGTGTCGTTCCAGGACTCCTTCGCGCGTGTGAGCGGGGGTGAGGTGTGGTTGCACTCCCTGCACATCAGCCCGTACGAACAGGCCAATCGGGCAAATGTCGACCCGACGCGAACCCGAAAGCTCCTCCTCCACCGACACGAGATTCGTGGGCTCGTCGGCAAGGTCGAGGAGAAGGGACTGACGCTCGTGCCGCTCGAGATCTACTTCCGGCGCGGCGTGGCCAAGGTTCGGCTGGGCCTCGCGCGCGGAAAGAAGCTCCACGACAAACGTGAGACGCTCAAGAAGAAGGCCCAGGAGCGCGACGCGCGCCGCGCCGTGAGCGAGCGATGACGACCGCCTTACCCGTCCGCTGGCGCCGCTTCGTAGGCGTGTTCGTGGTTCCGCTGCTCCCGTCGGCCTCCTTGTCCGCACAGATTCGACCGGACCTCGAGCTTCAGTGGGAAGACGGGACCTCCGTGACTGTCCCGGTGGGCACGACCCGAGGATACGCTGCCGTGGACGTGGACGACCTGGCGGCGCTCGGATGGACGGCCGAACGGCAGGCGAATGCGGTGACGCTCCGGGGGCCGGAAGGCACCGTGGTCGTCTTTCGATCGGAGAGCCCTTTTTTCCGCTGGAACGACCGTAGCTTTCAGTTCGTCGACGTGGTATACGAGGACCGGGGACGGGTGATGGTCCCCCTCCAGTTCCTGGTCGATTTCCTGCCCCAGCGGCTACCGGACCTCTACGACTTCGATCCGGCCGCCTCGCGGCTCCTGGCCGCGACCCGGGGGGCCTTTCGCACGGGGCCGGACCGGCGGCCCACCGATCTCGCACCGCCGCCGGCGCCCTCGGACATCCCCGAGCCGTCGCGTCGACGCCTCGTCGTCATCGATGCGGGGCACGGCGGGAGGGATCCTGGGTCGATTGCCCGGAGTGGCCTGCAGGAGAAGGCGGTCGCTCTTGGCGTGGCACGGTCTGTCGCGCGTCGGTTGCGCGGGAACCCGACGGTGGATGTTCTCATGATCCGCGACGACGACACCTTCGTGGATGTTTGGAAACGGGGGGAGATTGCCACCACCGAGCGGGGCGAGCGCCCGGGTGTCTTCGTATCGATCCATGCGAACTCGTTCAATACGCCCGCCCGCGGCTTCGAGACCTATTTCCTGTCGGAGGCTCGTACCGAACACGAGCGGCGGGTGGCGGCCATCGAAAACGCTCCGGTTCGCGTGGATGATGCCGAGGTGTCGCCCGGCAACGACCTCGACTTCATCCTCCGCGAATTACGAAACCTCGACCATTCGCATTGGTCGAATCTTCTGGCCGACATGGTCCAGGGCGAACTCGCCGATCTTCATCCCGGTCCGAATCGTGGGGTGAAGCAGGCTCCCCTCGCGGTCCTTACGAATGCCCTGATGCCGTCCGTTCTCGTGGAAATCGGCTACTTGTCGCACCCTGACGAAGCTCGCCTGCTTGGGCGTTCTGATTTCCAGCGACGAGCGGGTGAGGCGATTGCCGACGCGGTGGTCCGGTTCTTCGAACGGTATCCCCCGGGCTCGGGCAGCGGAGCAGGGGAGGCACGGTGATCGCCCGCGGTGCCGCTGCTGGCGCTGCGCTCCTCCTGTGCGGTTGCGTCTACTACAACGCGGTCTACAACGCCGAGAACGTCTTCGAGCGATCGGAGGCCTATCGAGCGGCGGGCCAGGACTCCCTGGCCCTTCTGGGCTACGGCGAGGTCGTCGACAAGGCGGCCCACGCGTTTCGGATGGAGCCCGAGGGCCCGTGGGCGTCCGATGCGATTTTTCTGTTGGGCCGCGCCCAGCTCCGTCGCGGAGACTTGAGGGCCGCCCGCGCCGCCCTGGACGACGCGCTCTCCCTGGCCGCCACTCGAGGCGATAGCCTGTCGGTATTCGTCTACCTCGCCGCCGTAGACGTTCAACTGGGCGAGTACGCCGCGTCGCTCCCGGCGTTGAACGATGCCCTGCGGGAGCTCCCGCAGGGGCCGGAGCTGGCCGAGGGTCACTACTGGAGGGGCCGCCTACTCCTTGCGACCGGGCATGAGGATGGCGGTTGGTGGGACCTGGACCACTCGGCCCGCATCGATCCCACCCGTGCCCTCGACGCGGCACTCCACCGGGTGGCGACGGGGATCCTCCTCGATCGCCCGGAGAGGGCACGGGAGGGTGCACGGCTTCTGTACGGGCTGTCTGGCGGCGGGGCCGCGACGGACTCCCTGCTGTCGTTGCTCTCTCTGGCGGAGTCGCGCTGGGGGCCCGAGGGAGCGGTCGGACTGATCGGGGGGGTGGAAACAGCTGCCTGGAGGCCCGCCGAGAGGGGGCGCCTCCGATTGGGGCTCGCACGTGCCCTCTACTCGGCCGGCGACACGAGTCGTGCGTATGCAGCGGCTACAACGGCTGCCGAGGGTGCCGGCGCGGTCGCGGCCCAGGCTCGGTTCCACCTGGCGAGTTGGCGCTTGGCTGGGATCGGCGACCTCGCCTCCGCCCGCGCCGTGGTTCCCACGCTCCTACCGGCCGTGGGTCAGGCGCCTGCGGACACGTTGCTCTCCGACTTGAACGGCGTGACGGCGCTGGCGGATCTGGGGCTGGACGACCCCCTCGCATGGTTCGCCGCCGGCGAACTGGCGCGCGACCGTCTCGGCGCGCCCATCCTGGCTCGCGGCCTGTTTCTCGCCTACGCGGATGCGGCACCGGAGGGACCCTGGGCCGCCAAGGCGCTTTTGGCCGCGATCTCGGTCACGGAAGTCGCTGGCGATCGCGCCTGGCTGAGGGGGCGCCTGGAGCGATACGGTGGGAGCCCTTACGTTCTGGCCGCCCGTGGTGACCCCGCCCCCGGCTTCGAGCAACTCGAGGAAGAACTCGCCGAGCGCCTGGCGCGCATGAGGAGCCGTTGAAGGTCGCGATCGATCTGTTCGGAACGACGTTCCAGAATCCGGTGCTTCTCGCGGCCGGCACCTGCGGCTTCGGGCGCGAGCTATCGGATGTCGTCGACCTCGATGCGCTCGGCGGCTTCGTCACCAAGTCCGTGACCCTCGAGCCCAGGCACGGGAATCCCGCCCCGCGCGTCACCGAGTTCGGGGGTGGTATGATGAACTCGATCGGTCTGGCGAACCCTGGGCTCGCCCGCACCCGTACCGAGAAGTTGCCGTGGATACGAGACAACATCCACCGAGCCCACGTGTTCGTCAGCGTGGCGGGCCACAGCGTGGAGGAGTTTCTCGATCTGGTGGCCGGCCTCGACGACGCGGACGGCTTCCTTGGCTTCGAGCTCAACCTCTCGTGCCCGAACGACACGCGACGGGGTGGGGCGCCGTTCGCGCTGGACCCTCCACTTGTGGCGGAGATCGTGTCTGGGGCGCGGGCAAGGACCGAGCGGCCGCTACTCGCGAAGCTGGCGCCCAACGATCTGGATGTGTCGAAGACAGCACGGGTGGCCGTGGACGCGGGGGCCGATGGCCTGACGCTGGTGAATACGCTCCCCGGCCTCCTTCTCGATCCCGGGGGCGCGCCCGAACTCGGGGCAGGGCAGGGCGGCGTCAGCGGTCCGGCCCTCCTGCCCATCGGACTTCGAGCGGTGTCCTCGGCTCGGGCAGCGACTCACGTGCCGCTCGTCGGGCTCGGGGGGGTCGGGGGCGCCGCCGACGCCGTGGCCTATGCTCGAGCCGGGGCTTCTTTGGTGGGTATCGGTACCGCGTCCTTTGCCGATCCGAGAGCGGGTGAGCGCGTGGCCCGTGACCTGAGGGCGTGGAGACCTCGATCCGGGATCGCTTCATGGAGCGACCTCCAGCCACCGGTGCCCGACCCCGAGGTCGAGGCGCTCGATCGGCCGGCCCAGACGGCCGAGCGGCGAACCGGCGAGGAGACTGCCGCATGGCGGAGGTGATCGTCGCGCTGGACCGACCGTCCGCCGAGTCCGCGTTCGATCTCGTGGATCGGTTGGGCTCGGGCGCCGACTACTACAAAGTCGGAATGGAGCTCTTCGGTCGAGCCGGACCGGCGTTCGTCGAGTCGCTTCGTTCGCGGGGGAAGCGGATCTTCCTCGACCTCAAGTACCACGATATCCCGAACACTGTACGGGGGGCGGTCGAGGCGGCGGCGGCCCTCGAGGTCGAGCTCGTCACGATCCACGCCGGCGGCGGATCCGGCATGATTCGGGCGGCCGTCGACGCCGCCGGCGCCAGGACGCGGGTGGTTGCCGTGACGGTTCTCACTTCGCTCGACACCCGTGACCTCTCGATCGCCTGGAAGCGTGATGTCGGTTCGGTGGAGGACGAGGTGGTCCGGCTCGCGGCCCACGCGGTCACGTCCGGCGCGCACGGCGTGGTAGCGTCCGCTCGCGAGGCGTCCGCCCTACGTCGGGCGCTGGGTCAGGCCGCGTTGATCGTGACGCCCGGCATTCGCCTGGCAGGTGGAGAACAAGGCGACCAGAAGCGGGTAGCGACTCCGACCGACGCGGTGCGGGCGGGCGCCACGCACCTGGTGGTCGGGCGCGCCGTAACGGCCGCGCCCGATCCTGCGGGTGCACTGTCCCGGGTATTATCCGAGGTTTCCGCTGCAGCGAGACAACCCTGAACCGCGTTCATACGGAGTCCGTCCCCCGATGGCACTGAAGGTCTACGACACGCTTCGCCGGGCCCTCGTGCCGTTCGAGCCGATCGTCCCGGATCGGGCTCTCGTCTATGGGTGCGGGCCGACGATCTACGGCGACGCGCATATCGGCAATTTCCGCGCGTTTCTCTTCTTCGATCTGGTTCATCGGTACCTGGAGTGGATTGGGTACGACGTCCGCTTCGTAATGAACCTGACCGACGTGGACGACAAGACCATCAACGGAGCCGTGTCGGCCGGGCAGGACATCCGGTCGTACACCGAACCCTTCGGCGAGAGCTTTCTCAACACGTGCACCACGCTGGGCGTACGACCGGCCGACAGTTATCCGAGAGCCACCGAGTACGTGGACCGGATGATCTCGTTCATCGAGATCCTGATAGAGCGCCGTCACGCGTACCAAGCGGAGGACGGGGCCGTCTACTTTTCGATCTCGACCTTCGCCGACTACGGGAAGTTGAAGGGGATCGACCCGTCGACCCTGCGCGCGGGAGCACGGGTGGCGCAGGACGAGTACGACAAAGAGGACGCACGCGACTTCGTGCTCTGGAAGAAGGCCACGCCGGAGGACGAGAGCGCTTCGGCCGCTTGGAACTCGCCGTGGGGGCGGGGCCGACCCGGCTGGCACCTGGAATGCTCGGTTATGAGCACGACTGAGCTCGGACCGACGCTCGACATGCACCTCGGCGGCGAAGACCTCGTCTTTCCGCACCACGAGAACGAGATCGCCCAGTCGGAAGCGGCGACCGGCGAGCCGTTCGTACGTCACTGGCTTCACGTCAAACATCTTCTCGTCGAAGGAAAGAAGATGTCCAAGTCACTGGGCAACTTCATCGTCGTGCGGGATCTGATCGACGAGGGGTACGATCCGGCGTCGATCCGACATCAGTTGATGAGCGCTCAGTACCGTCGGGAACTCAACTTCACCCGTGCCGGTCTGGATGGATCCCGTAGCGCGGTCCAGAGGTTGCTGGACTTCGAAGCGCGCCTCGACGCGACGGACACCGACCCGAATGCCGGCCACACCCACCTGCCCGAGTTGGCCCATGATCTCACGGCGCGCTTCCGGCGCGCGCTGGACGACGATTTCAACTCTGCGGACGGGATGGGCGTGCTCTTCACATTCGTGAATCGCGTCAACAATGCCCTCGATGCCCAGTCGGTGGTTCGACCTGAGGAATTGAACGCCACGCGGCGGGCGCTCGGGGGCGTGGATCAGGTCCTGGGTTTGTTGGAGGTTGCTCACGCCTCCCGCGCCGTGGACGACGACCTCGCGCAGTGGGTCGAGGGACGGATCGAAGCGCGGGCCGATGCGCGGGCCTCGAGGAACTTCGCCGCCGCGGATTCCATCCGAGACGAACTCGCGGAGCGGGGCATCGTCCTCGAGGACGGAGCATCCGGGACACGTTGGAAGGTTCAGGCCTGACCGGGAACACCGGCTCCGACTCGCAGGTCGTGGCACGTCGCAATCCCACGTTCCTGACCGGGGCGATCTATCTGGTGGTCACGGCGCCGTTCCTCGTCATCGGCGCTCCG
Source organism: Gemmatimonadota bacterium (assembly GCA_029262115.1). Lineage (GTDB taxonomy): Bacteria > Gemmatimonadota > Gemmatimonadetes > Longimicrobiales > Gaopeijiaceae > JAJCZZ01. The sequence continues at coordinate 65,342 of JAJCZZ010000104.1, forward strand.
TCGGTGTCGCGGTGGCTCCTGCTGGCTGCTCATCTGGTCGCGTCCGCGGCGCTCCTGACATGCGCCCGCCGCTTCGACCCGGACCGGGCCACCTGGGTGGATTGGATTCCACTGCTGGCCATCCCCTTGATCTATGCGGAGATCCAGATCCTCAACCGGTGGGTCGGAACGTACTTCGACCCCGTGGTCCAGGGATGGGAAGCTTCGGTGTTCCCGTCGAACCCGTCCCGTACGTTCGCCGGGGCCTTCCCGTTCCAGGCGGTCAGTGAGGCGGTTCATCTCGGATATCTGTCGTATTACCCGCTGATCTACTTGCCGCAACTCCGGGACTTCGTCCAGGGGAGGGCGCGGCGCTTCCATCAGATGATGTTCGCGCTCGTGGCCACGTTCGCCGTGTGCTACCTGCTGTTCGTGGTGTTCCCCGTTCAGGGCCCTCGCTACCTCTGGACTCCGGACGCTCCGGCCGGCCCGGCGCGGGCGCTCACCCTCGCGCTTCTGGAGTCCGGATCGTCACGGGGCGCTGCGTTCCCCAGTTCCCATGTGGCGGTGGCTACGGTCCAGGCGTTCTCCGTAGTCCGGTATCGGATGGCGGAGGCGTGGCTGGTCGTGCCTCTGGCGGGTCTTCTGACCGTCGGCACGGTCTACGGGGGCTTCCACTACGCGGTCGACGCGTCGGCGGGCATTGCCGTGGGGCTCATCGTGGGGGTTCTGTCTCTTCGGTTGGGACTGGTGGAGACAACGCCAGGGTGATCCAACCCAGTCCGGCCATGGGGAGCAAGTACGCGGCGTGTTGCACGATCGCGAGTGCCACGGCCGTGTCGGTTTCGAATCCGGCGGCACGATAGGCCAGGAGCGCGCTCCCCTCGTACACACCGATGTTCGCTGGCGTGACCGAAGCCATGGTGGAGAGACCCACCGCAGCTAGGGACATGGTGACGACCCAGAAGGGCAAGGCGATGTCCAGTGCGTAGGCTGTCATCCAGATCGCGGCTCCCTCCGTGGTCTTCTGTAGGAGCGCCAGCACGAGGGCGCCAGCAAAGGCACCGGGACGCCGAATCGCTTCCATGCCGCCCGCGACGTCCAGCCCGAACTGGAGTGCCGACCCGGCCCGGCCCGTTCGCTCGTCTGCCCACCGCTGAAAGTGATGACCACGGTAGGCCACCGCGACCATGACCCCGGCCAGCACCGGCAGTCCGACGAGGAGCGCCAGCGCGGCCACGCGCACAGGATCGGGGAGGGGAACCATAGCCAGGGTCACCGCAACGACGGTGAGCTTGGCCAGCCCTTCGGTGAGCTGCTCCATCGCCTTCACCGAGACCGCGGTCGCGTGCCCCACGCCACCCTTCGTTGCAAGCAGGTGAACGCCGGTGGCGTGCCCCGCGAGAAAGGGCCCGCCGTTCGAAACGGTCGACGTAACCGCGTGGATCCACACCATAGTTGCGAAGGGTATCCGGCGCAGCTTCGGCAGGAGGGTCGACCACTCCCACGCCGCCAGCGGGAGGAGCGCGGCGTTGAGCGCGACTGCGGCGGCCAGCCACAGCGGCGACGCGGTCTTCGCGGTGTCGAGGATCGGCCCCCACGGGAGAGTCCGCAGCGCGAGCACCACCAAGCCGGTCAGGACCACCCACCCCAGGACCCACCGTCGGGTAGTCGACGCGAACACGTGCGAGGCTCCGAGTGTAGGGTGAGTGCGAAGAGCGGGGCGGCTCAAGTGTCGCCCCGGTGTGTCCCCGTTGCAACGCGTTCCCGACTCAGGTCCTCTCGGATGTGCTCTTGATGCCCAACTCCCGCTGGCTCCTGCTGGCCACCATCGCGGTCGTCGCCGGGAGTGCGTCCCCTTCACAGGCGCAGGAGCGGGTGGTTGCCGTTACGGGGGTGGAGGAGGCGATCACACAAAGCCCGGTCGGCCTCCTGGCGGACTCGCTCCTCTTCCGCGCGGGAGATGCCCGGAGGGCTCTCGACCTTCTGAGCAGCGGACTGGCCGCGTCGCCCGCGGACTACGCGCTGCACTGGCGCGCGGCCCGCGCTGCGACGGCGTTGGCGGTCCTGCGGGAGGGCCGTCCGGCTCTACAGGACTCGCTCTACCGCGTAGCGATCGCCCACGGAGAAGCCGCGGTCGACCTGGAGCCACGAGGCATTGATGGGCGCTACTGGAGGGTTGCGGCGAAAGGGCGCTTGTCGCTCAGTGCGGACGCCCGGGGCGCGGCGTCCCTCGCCAGCGAGATCTCCCGTGAGGTGGGCGAGCTCCTCGCGCTGGATTCGCTCCACGCGGGAGCGCACAACGCCCTGGGTCGACTGAACCTCGAGGTGATGACGCTGCCCCGGTGGAAGCGGGCGGTGGGCCGGGCCTTCCTGGGCGACGCCCTCGACGGTACGAACTGGGAACTGGCAGAGCGACACCTTCTGCGCGCCGTGGTGCTGGAGCCGGCGAATGCCCTGTACCTCCGCGATCTCGGAGCGCTGCACTTCGTGCGCGGGCGGACCCAGGTGGCCCGACTACTGTTCCAGCGGCTGGAGGGCCACACGGGGCTTCTCCCCTGGGATGAGGTGTTCCGACAGGAAGCGCTGCGGATGTTGGCCGAGATCGAGAAAGCCTCAGGTTGACTCGAAGGGAGCACCCGATAGGTTTACGGCGACGCTGGCGTAGCTCAATTTTGGTAGAGCAGCTGCCTTGTAAGCAGCAGGTTGGGGGTTCAAGTCCCTCCGCCAGCTTTTTCGCCCGTTTTCCTGTAATCCGAGCCTTCCCTGACGCGTTTGGCGCGGGGTTGATGGCCCCGAAGGCCCGGGTTACTTTCGGACCCTGATTCGCGCGGCCGTCTCTTGTGTGGAGGCGGCCTTTTTCTCGCGGTGTTACTGGGTCGAACGGTTGCCGACCCGGCCGCTCGGGAGCGACGAATCAGTCCAACGGGTGGGGTACCGAAGCGGTCAAACGGGGCAGACTGTAAATCTGCTGGCTTAGCCTTCGGAGGTTCGAATCCTCCCCCCACCATTTCGTTCTCGCGGCAGTCCGGTCCCCCCATCAGTGCGTGGAGGACGGTCACGGCCGGCGGGCCATTCCCCGGCCCGAAGCCTGTCGCCAGCATGGTCACCGTCCCCTTGGTGGTGATCGCGGACGGCTCTCCTGACACGGGGTGATACACTCCGACAGGGAGGGCGGCCGGCGGCGAGATGGCCCCAGTCCGTCGATTGAGGCGTCGGACTGGCGTAGGCGCTATCGTCGCACTAATGTACGCAGCCATGTCGCACTCACGTATGCGGCGACATCGCACTCGGGGATGCGGAGGACGGAATCGTGTCCGATCGAACAGAGGCACTGCAGTGGCTCGAAGCGCAGGCTGACGCCGCGCCTGTGTTCTTGCCGGGTGATATCCCAGAGGACGTGCTTCAGACGCTGCGTCGACTGGAGCTCGTGGTGAGTGTACCGGGGGGCGTGATCGTCGTGCGTTCACCGGGGGACGATGCCGAGGGTGTGTTGCGGGCTCTCGTGTGGCCGATCGTCGAAGCCCTCACGCGGTTGTATGCGCCGGCGGTTGTGGAGCGTGACTCAGCTGTTCGCCTCTACCTTGGGAAGACGGAGCCAGGCGATGACATCCGGATCCGGCAGGCCGGGGGAACTCGCTGGCGGCAAGAGATCGCTCCAGGCGTGGTGGTTCGGGTGGAGAGAGGAGAGGTCAGCGAACACGAGGCGGTATCGGTAGGCGAGGCCGAGATCCCCGTAGATGTGGCCGAAACCGTCCTGCTGATGCTCCCGCTCGACTTCCTCCGAGATCAGCTCCCGGACGTGGCGCTATGGCTGAAGTCTCTCGTCCTGTCCCGGCCCGCGTTGACGGAAGCGTATCGGCGTCGGCCCCGGCCGGTGGTCCTGAAACGCATGGAACACATCGCGCGCGATGTCGGGAACGAGCGGCTGGCGGATCTCCTAGAGAAGGTTGTCAGCGAAGAGCAGAGCGTCCGCATCGGGAGGGACCGTACCGGAGTCGGTCGAGACCTCATCGTACCGCCGCTGGTTACCCAGATCGAGACGACGAGGCAGCCGTGGCTCGACCGTCTCAGGGTCGTGGTCCGTGACTCCAGTCGACAGATCGAAGGCATCCTCGACCAGCTGGAACTCCCCGAGGCGTCCGACCGGCTCGGGGACCTGTTGGTAGGCGCCCAGGAGGCCAAAGTGTACGACGCCTACCACTCGTCCTCGATCGAGGGCTACCGCATCAGCCTCGGGGAAGTAGCGATGTTGTTGGGCGGAGAGGCTGCGGAAGGCCAAGACCTTGAAAAGCTCCGGTCCAAGCAGGCGATCCTCGGCTACGGCTTGGCCTTCGACCGTCTTCTGCAGCGCGTGGAGGAGCGTGGAGGTGTGGTCCCCCTCTCGGGGGGACTCGCGACCGACCTCTACATGGATCTCTTCACTCCCTCGGTGGAGAGCGGCATCGTGGCGGCCGAAGACCTGCGCGGCTGGCGGACCGTCCCCGTTTTCATCCGGGACACCCTGTTCGTGCCCCCGCACCCCGAAAAGGTCCCGAGGATGATCGAGCTGCTGTTCGAGGAATTGGACGGGATCGCCCACTCCCGCGGGCTGCTACGCGGGATTCTCGTGCACCTCTGGTTCGTCTGGATACACCCTTTCTCGGACGGCAACGGGCGCGTGGCCCGGTTCCTCATGAATGCTGCGTTTCTTGGGGGAGGTCTACCTTGGCTGACGATCCGTGTCGAGCAGCGCCGTGAGTATTTCGCGGCGCTGCGCCGGGCTCAACTCGAGGACAACTACCGGCCCTTCGCCCGCCTCATCGCAGGTTCATTTCCTTCGGACAGATCGGACTGACGTGACTTCGGGTTCGCGCGACGCTTCCCGCGTCTCTCCGACCCATCTTGACCTCGCTCCAACCACCGACCATCTTTTCAGGCTCGCACCCGATCGCCCTGGACGTCCCTCCGCCCCGGGTTTTTCGTCATGGTCGCATGCGAGCGTCCGCGGTCTCCAGCCAGTGACCGACCAGGGGGCGGACAAAGTTTGCGGGAGTAGCTCAGTTGGCTAGAGCATCAGCCTTCCAAGCTGAGGGTCGCGGGTTCGAGTCCCGTCTCCCGCTTGCCGGCCAGAGCGCGTCGGCGAGTGAGAAAGTAGGGGTCGCTCTGGTAGCTCAGTGGTAGAGCGCATCCTTGGTAAGGATGAGGTCGCGGGTTCAATCCCCGCCCAGAGCTCTTCGCCTTTGGGCGATTGTTCACGAGTCGCGGGCGGTGTCCCGTTCCGTTTGGCGTCAATAGCAACGAAGACGAGGAATCGATGGGTAAGGCGAAATTCGAGAGGAGCAAGCCTCACGTAAACGTGGGCACGATTGGTCACGTGGACCACGGGAAGACGACGCTGACGGCGGCGATCACGCTGACGCAGGCGAAGAAGCACGGTGGAGACGCGGTGAC
>JAJCZZ010000105.1 GCA_029262115.1 Gemmatimonadota bacterium
GCGTCCAAGCATTGGCCACATCCGTCACTTAGGTGCGCTTCCCTCGATCCCACGCAACGTAGCCTCGCGTGCGCGCGCGCGCGAACCCTCCCCGGATCGGGCCGAGGCGGCGTCAGGGGTTTCCGATCAGCCTTCTAGTAGGCGCGACGACGAGTAATAGCAGCGCTACTTCGAGGATGGAGCAACGACCTAGGGCCGGATGCGGGCACCGCGCGAAGCGTGGTCCCCTCGAATGGCCGAGACACTTTCGAGTCACCACACTAGAGCCGCAGGAAGTTCGCCAGGAGTTCCGACCCGTGCTCGCTGAAGAGGCTCTCCGGGTGGAACTGGACGCCCCAGAGCGGAAGATGCCGGTGGCGCATGGCCTGGATCTCGGTGCCGCCGTCGGGTTCGTCGCTCCATGCCACGGCTTCCAGAGCATCGGGAAGGTCGGCAGGCTCCGTTGCGAGCGAATGGTAGCGCGCCACCACGAACGGCGACGGCAGACCTTCGAACAGGCCCCGACCGTCGTGCCGGATGGGCGCGGTCTTCCCGTGCATGAGCCGCTGGGCGCGAACGGTACGGCCGCCGAACGCTTCCCCCAGGCTCTGGTGCCCGAGGCACACCCCGAGCATGGGAACGCCCGCCGTCCCCAACTCGCGAAAGGCGGCCACGCTCACCCCGGCGTCGGCGGGCGTGCACGGGCCCGGCGACACCACGACCCGGTCGGGACGCATGGTACGCAGCTCTTCGACGGAGTGCTCATCGTTGCGCACGACGACGGGATCCGCCCCGAGTTCGCCGAGAAGTTGGACCAGGTTGTACGTAAAGGAGTCGTAGTTGTCGATGACCAGGAGCAAAAAGGCGCCCTCCGCCTCTCCGACATTGGAGCATAGGGTGAGGTGTCGTTGCGGGCCCGTTATCTTGTGGCCGGCTTGGAACCATGGGAAGGAGCGGCTGGATGTACACGCGATGCCTCGTTTGCGCCACACCCTTCGAGGCCAACGAGGCACTGGAGCATCTGCCCATGGGGCGGCGGCTCGCGTTCGACCCGGGCCGCGGGCGGTTGTGGGTCATCTGCAGGACGTGCAAGCGGTGGTCGCTGACGCCCATCGAGGATCGCTGGGAAGCCCTGGAGGAGTTGGAGAAGCTCACGACCGACCGGGCCCGCCTGCTGTCGTCCACGGACAACATCTCCCTGCTTCGGGCCGAACGCCTGGAGATCGTACGGGTGGGCAAAGCCAATCTGTCGGAGGAGGCATGGTGGCGATACGGACGCGAGTTGGCGTCCCGTCGGGCCTCATACAAGAAGCTCTCGCTGGCCGGCACGCTCGCCGCCGGCGCGGTCGCCGCAGGGGGATGGGCTACGGGTGGTATGACCTTTCTGGGCATGTGGTTCATCATGGGGCATGCCCCGGACTCGCTGACCGACGCGGCGCGGTGGATGCGCTTCGGTGGGGCCGCTTGGCGCGGCAGAAAGGCGTGCGAGGGGTGCGGCCACACGTTCAAGTCCCTCACCTATCGCGATCGGGGAGGCCTCGGGCTGTTTCCGGGTGAGCAGCCCGGTCAGGTGGATCTGGTGTATCGGTGTCCGAAGTGCGGTCGCTACCGGGACGGGGGCATCCGCCTGACCGGCGAAGCGGCGGATCGAACGCTGCGACGCGTGCTGGCCTACCACCATTTCGCCGGCGCGTCCGAGCGGCGCGTGAAGTCGGCCGCGCTTCTCATTCAGGAGGCGGGGTCGCCCAAGGACCTCGCCCGGATCGTGGTGAAGGATGGTCGTCGACTCGGCGACCTGCAGCGCACGGGCGCCATCGCGCTGGAAATCGCGGCCAACGAGTCCGCCGAGGAGCACCTTCTCAAGCTCGAATTGGCGGAGCTGGAAGCCCACTGGAAGCGTGAAGAGGAGCTGGCCGGAATCGTCGACGGGGAGCTGACGCCGCTGCCGGTTCTCGAGTCGTTGCGGTTGACGGTCACCGGCCGCAAGCGGTGAGGCGCTTCCCCGCCCTCTCCCGCGTCCCCCACGCCGTTCTCCTGCTTGGCGTGCTCTCGTGCGGGCCTCAGGTTCCTCTACGGGACGCAGGCGTTCCACTGGTGGTGGCCACCATCCACCCGATCGGTGACTTGCTCCGCTCGATCGGCGGGGACGCCGTACAGGTGGAAGTGCTCCTGCCTCCGCGGGCCTCCCCGAACACGTGGGAGGCGACACCGAGCCAGATTCGACTGCTCGCGTCCGCTTACGGATTCGTGTCCGTCGGCGCGGGATTGGATGGGTGGCTGACCGGCCTCCTGCCCTCGACGCCCACAGTGCGGACGCTCCAGTTGGCCGACGGCCTGGATCTCGAGCACGACGCCCACGGCCACGGTGCCGACGGTTCGGGCGATCCGCACGTGTGGCTCGACCCGATCCTCGTCCGGGATGGGATCGTCCCGGTGCTGGCGGACTATCTGGTGGCCGCGTCTCCCGGGCGGGCGAACGAAATCGGTCGGAGGGCGGCGGTGCTCTCCGACTCGTTGACGGCGCTCGACGCCTGGATCCACGAGGAGCTCAGCTCCGTGGGGGGGCGGCGCTACGTCGCCACCCATGGGGCGTGGACCTACTATTCTGCCCGCTATGATCTGGAGTCGCTGGGCAGTGTGTACGAGCGTCCAGGGCACGAACCGTCCGCCGCGGGGTTGGCCCGGCTCGTGCGCGGCGCGCGCGCCGCCGGACTCACCGCGGTTCTGGCCGAGCCCCAACTGGCGGGCACCGGCGCGGAAGCCCTGGCCGAGGAACTCGGCATCGGAGTCGTGGTTGTGGACCCACTGGGCGGACCCGGTCTTCCCGAACGAGATCACTACGTCGACATGATGCGATTCAACACGCGGGCCTTTGCCGAGGCGATGGCTCCCCGGTGATGGGCGACCGGAGCGTTCCGGCCCTCGAGGCCGATGACCTGTCGGCCGGCTATCGCGGTTCCACGGTTCTGGACCACGTTTCGTTCGTGGTCCCGCAGGGGGCCTTTGCCGCGCTCATCGGGCCCAACGGCGCCGGAAAGAGTACCCTTCTGCGTGTGCTCCTGGGCCTCGTGAAGCCCACGTCGGGCAGTGTCCGGGTGTTCGGTGAACCCGTCGGGGCCGCGACCGGAGGAATCGGCTACGTGCCGCAGCGCGTGGTCATTCCACGCGGCTTTCCCATCACCGTTCTGGATATCGTGCTCATGGGCCGTTACGGCGCGCTCGGTCCGGGTCGGCGTCCGGGCCGCGCGGACGAGACGGCTGCCCGTGAGGCTCTGGCCAGCGTCCAACTCGCGGACCAGATTGGGCGTCGGTTTCAGGACCTTTCGGGCGGCCAGCAGCAGCGGGCGCTCATCGCGCGCGCGTTGGCGGGTCACCCTCGCCTCCTGCTGCTCGACGAGCCGACGGCCGGCCTCGACACCGCGGCCCGCGCTCGCTTCTACGCGCTGGTGTGTGAGCTTCGGCATGCCCGAGACATGACCTTGCTGTCGGCGACCCACGACCTCGACGTCGTGTCCGACCATGCCGACCAGCTCATCCTGCTCAACCGGACGGTGCACGCCGTGGGGGAGCCCTCGCGGGTCCTGGAGAGCGCCGCAGTTGGTGCCGCCTACCCGATGCCCTTGGGGCACGTTCACGGCGGAGAGGGCGTGTGACCGAGTTCCTGTCCTACGCCTTTGTCCAGCGCGCCCTCATTTCGGGCGTGCTTCTCGGGGTGACCTGCGCGGTTCTCGGCGTTTTCGTGCTGCTCCGCCGCATGGCGTTCGTGGGCGTCGGTCTCTCGCACGCCGCGCTCGGCGGCGTGGCGGTGGGGGTGGTGCTGGGTGTCTCTCCCCTGCTCGCGGGGGCGCTCTTCACGAGCGGAGTCGCTTGGCTCATCGGGTGGATGGGCGGGCGGGGCGAAGTGTCGGAGGACACGGCCATCGGGGTGTTCTTTCCGACCGCCATGGCGCTCGGGGTCATCCTGATGAGCTTCTCGCCGGACTACCGGCAGGATCTCCTGGGATATCTGTTCGGGAACATCCTTTCGGTCCGATCGGCGGAGGTTCTGCCCCTCGTCGGCTTCTGCGCCACGGCGCTCGGGTTGCTCGCGTACTGGTTCAAGGAACTGCTGTTCATGGGCGTCGACGAGGAAGCGGCGCGGGCGGCGGGCGTGCCCGTCACGATGCTTCGCTACCTGCTCCTGACCCTGATCGCGCTGACGATCGTGGCCGCCATGCGGCTGGTGGGGATCGTCCTCGTGTCGGCGTTCCTCGTGATCCCGGCTGCAACCGGCCAGGCCCTGGCCCGCTCCCTTCACGGTATGCTCGCGGTGTCCGTGGCGTCGGCCGTCGCCGCCGTTCTGGGCGGGCTCTGGCTGTCCTGGACCTGGGATCTGCCGTCCGGCGCGGCCATCGTCATGATGTCCGCACTCATGTTCTTCGTGGCCGTAGTGAGCGGCCGCGGGCGTGGGGTCCCTGCGTAGCCGATCGACCTATGGGGAGATGAGCGCAGAATCGCGAGGAAGGATGCACTCGATGACGCCGGGGCTGACGTCGAACCTGTAGCTCCGCCCTGTCATCGGCTCGCCGTCCAGATTCATGTGCATGCACTCCTCCGTCTCGATCTCGACCCACGGGCCGCGAAAGGCGATGGAAGCTTCGTCCAGCACGGTCTCCCGGTCCCTCACCAGCGTCTCCAGGAGAAGCCGGCCCGCCCCGTCACCCTCGGGCACGACGCGCACCTCCAGGACACCGTCGTCGAGGCGCGCGCCGGGGCACAACACGGCTCCGCCCCCCGCCTGACAGCCGTTGCCCACCGCCAGGCCGAGGAAGGCCCCCGACCACTCGAAGTCAGCTCCGCGGACGGTACCGTGGAGGGCTTCGACCGACCCAATACGGGCCACCCCCGCCAGCGCGTACGAGAAGCTCCCGAGGGCGTCCTTCAGCGTATCGGGCGTTTCTGCGGTGACCTGCGCACCGAAGCCGCCGGTCGCGACGTTCAGGAACGTATGACCTTCACAGGTTGCGACATCGATTCGCCGACGGACACCTGAGCGCGTGAGGACCGCGAAGCCGTCGGCCAACTCCTCCGTCGGAATCCCGTTCGAGCTCGCGAAGTCGTTGGCGGTCCCCAGTGGTATCACGCCCAGGGCCGCCCGCTTGTCGCCCTTCACGGACGCGAGCCCTTCGGCCACCTCACGGACCGTTCCGTCGCCTCCTGCGGCCACGACGACGTCGACCTTCTGGGCGACTTCGGCGGCGAATGCCTGACCGTGTCCCCCTTCCCAGGTGACGCGCACGTCGACTTCGTGACCGTCCTGGCGAACGGCCTCTATGGCCGCGCGGACGTCGTCGTTGTCGGCCCGTGCTCCGTGGAGCACCACACGCATGATCATTCGGTCTTCCTCAGGGGGATATCGGCACGGGGGAATAAGCAAGAAGTGATCCAACAGGAGCGCGCGGGGATGCCGGGTCGGGGCGCCGTGATGCCCGTAGGCACACGCGTCCGCCGGAGATAAGATTGTGGTGTCGATCATGCACCTCGCCGGACAATGCCATGCCCATCTACGACTACCGCTGCACGGACTGCGACCACCGATTCGAGGCCTTCGTCCGCAAGGACGATTCAACGAGCTGCCCTGAGTGCGGGGGTGGGCAACTCGAGCGTTTCATGGCGACCACCGCCCTCGGTACCGAGACGACCAACGGGATGGCCATGCGCGCCGCGAGAAAGCGGGACGCTCGCCAGGCGAACCAGATGAATCGCACGCAGCGTGAGTACGAAGAGGCGCACGACGACCACTGAGGTCGGTGCCCTGGGGCCACCGAGACCCCGGTCGTAGCCCCCCGGGTCCGTGGTCCTCCCCGTTCGTGGCCCTTCCCGGTCGTAGCCCCCCGGTCCGTGGTCCCCCCCGCGTCGTATACCGCCTTCCAACCCAGGTCGGGTGGGCGGCGTCCAAGTCTTGTGTGAAGGAGGTCCGTAGACGTTCGAAGAATAAAATGTATACTTCGGTCGTTCCCCTTCGTTGACCCCACCCGCGCATCTCCATGGCGAAACTCGGTGAGTTCGAACTTCTGGTCCTGCTGTCGATCCTTCGAAACGGGAAGGAGCCGTATGCCAATCGCGTTCGCGAGGAGCTGGAGGAAGCGGCCGACCGGAGTGTGACGCGGGGCGCCCTCTACCGGACCCTGGAGCGCCTCCGAGCGAAGGGCCACCTGGAGTGGGAGATGGAGGGCTCGGAGATTCCCGAGCGCGGCGGGCACCCGACGCGCCGCCTGATGGTGACCGACGAGGGCCGACAGGCCGTGAAGAGGGCGCGGGACGTGCTGGCCGTGTTCTTCGACGGGCTGGATCCCGTCCTCGACCCGAAGCCATGAGCTCGCTCCCCCCGCCCCTCCTGGAGCGCCTGCTCGCGTGGGCATACCGGTCCGATCCGTCCAACGCTTCCATCCTCGGCGATCTCCGGGAAGACTACGCGACCCTCGCACAGGTACGGGGCGTTGCCCGGGCGCGACGCTGGTATCGGCGCGAAGCGGTGCTCCTGACCGCTGGACGCTTTCTACACCACCCGATTCTCGTCTCAACCGGACGCACGTTCATGAATGAGTCCTTCCTGAGTGCCCTTCGCGAAGACACGGTCTACGCGCTTCGGTCGCTGCGCCGCAGCCCTGGCTTCGCCCTGTTCACGGCCCTCGTCATCGGCCTCGGGGTCGGCGCGACCACGGCTGTCTTCAGCGTGCTGGAGCCCTTCGTCCTCGCGCCGCTGCCGTTCGCGGGCGCCGACGAACTGGTGTGGATCTCGAACGCGCCGCCGCAGGGTGCGACGTCCCAATCCGCGTTCACGTCGCGGACGAGCAACTTGAGGGATTTCAGGGCGCAAGCGCGGTCGTTCGAGGGCATTACCGGGTACAACGCCTTCTTCGAGCAGGGCGCGTATTCGCTGACCGGCGACGGTGAACCCGAGCGGCTCGTGGGCGTAGGCGTCGCGCACGACTTTCTCGACGTGCTCGGCGTCGAGCCTGCGCTCGGTCGCGGCTTCACCGAGGAGGAAGGACTGTGGGTCGGTCCCCCGGCCGTCGTCCTCTCCCACGGGTTCTGGGTGCGACGCTTCGGATCCGATCCGGACCTCGTGGGCGGCGCCATCACGCTCAACGACACGCCGTTCACCGTCGCGGGCGTCCTTCCCGCCTCCTTCGACTTTTCGTCGATCTTCACGCCCGGCGTGCCGGTCGACTTCCTCCTCACATTCGCGGTCTCGGACGAAACCGATCGGTGGGGGAACACGATGTTCTTCATCGGGCGGTTGCGGCCGGGGGCCACGGCCACCTCCGCGCAGTCCGAGCTCGATGCGATCATAGTCGGGCTCGAGGAGGCACAGCCCGATCGGTGGGGCCTGGGTGCGCGGGTCACGCCGTTGCGCGACAAGATCTCCGCGCCGTTCAGCTCGGCTCTCGCCTTGCTCGGAGCCGCGGCGGCCACACTGCTGCTGATCGTGTGCGTGAACGTCACGAACCTTCTTCTCGCACGCTCCCCGGGGCGGGCCCGTGAGGTGGCGGTCCGAAAGGCGTTCGGAGCGCCCCGCGGACGGGTCGTGCGTCAGCTCATGGTGGAAACCCTCGTGATCTCACTTGGTGGGGCCGCCGTTGGGGCGGTGCTGGCATGGATCGCCGTCCGGCTGGTCTCCGGTGCCGCCGGACTCGCCATCCCGTTCATCGACCATCTGTCGCTAAACGGGTCGGCCCTCCTCTTCGCCACGGCCGTGGCCGTTGTCACCGGGCTCCTCGTCGGACTCATTCCGGCCCTCCAGGTGGCGGATGGGGGCGAAGCCGGCGTCCTCCGTGCGGGTGGCCGAGGGGCTGGAACGAGCCGAGGCGCGCGACGCCTTCGCGAAGGTCTGGTCGTCGCGGAGGTCGGACTGGCGTGCGTCATGCTCGTGGTCGGTGGGCTGCTGATCCGGAGCTTCCAAGCGGTCACGGCCATCGACCTCGGTTTCGAATCAGACCAGGCCGTCGCGTGGCAGTTGAATCCCAGCGTCGACTTCGAGACGCAGCAGATGAGGGCGGACTTCTACCGGGCGCTCACGGCTCGTGTCGCGGACGTGCCCGGCGTCCAGGAGGTCGGCCTCATCGACGCGCTGCCACTCGGGCGGGAGCGGACGTGGGGGGCGCAACTTCCCGAACTGGTCGGGTCGGACGCGCAGGGCTTTTCGATCTTCCCGCACATGATCGACTCGGGATACCTCGAAGCCATGGGCATCCCCATCGTCGCCGGCCGGGGCTTCCTTCCGGAGGACGGACTCGGCAACGAGGAGGTCATGCTCATCAACGAGAGCGGCGCCTTGCGCATGTTCGGCGATGTTGACGTAGTGGGTCGCAGCCTGAGAGCCGGTTGGGGTGAAGAGCGGAGGATCATCGGAGTCGTCGCGGACATCCGCCATTCGAGCCCCGAGATGGAGGCGGGCAATCAAGCGTACTTCCACTTCGCCCAGGTCCCGGACTATTCGACACTGGACATGGTCGTCCGGGCTTCGGCGCCACTCGACCGTGTGACACAGGCGGTCTCCGCGGCCCTTGCCGAGATCGACCCATCCATGCCACGGCGCGAGTCCTGGACGCTGGCGTCCACGGTCGACACCGTCTTGTCTCCCCGGCGCTTCACCCTGCGCATCCTGGGTGCGTACGGGATCGTGGCGCTCCTCCTGGCTGGACTCGGCATCTACGGCGTGCTCACCCAGTCCGTCGCGGAGCGGAAGCCGGAGATCGGCATCCGGATGGCCCTCGGTGCCTCCGGTTCGGACGTGCTGCGCAGCGTGATGGGCCGCACCCTCGCGTTGACGACGGCGGGGATCGCGATCGGCGCGGTGATGTCCCTGGCAGGCTCGCGGCTCCTCTCATCCATGCTGTACGGAACCTCGCCGACCGACCCGGTGGCGTTCGTGACCATGGCGGTGATCCTCCTGCTCGTGGCATCCGCGGCAGGGGGCATTCCGGCGTTGCAGGCCTCGCGCATCCGGGGGATCAGGGCGTTGCGATCGGAGTGAGTCGGGCTACGCAGAGGCTCCCAGCGGGACGATGGCCCGGTCTCACTCTGCCTGAAGAGCCTGCAGCGGATCGGATCGGCCCGCGCGTCGCGCCGGGATCCAACTCGCGAGCGCCGCAGTCGCCAGCATGGTGGCTGCGGCCAGCGAAACCCCTCCGACGTCCAGTCCAGCGAGTCCGGGCACATAGGCGGACAGGACTCGGCCCGCCCCCCACGCCAGCAGCGAGCCCGCGACGCACCCTGCCGCCGCGAGGCGAAGACCTGAGGCCATGGTCGTGACTTCCACCCGGGTTCGCGAGGCTCCC
>JAJCZZ010000106.1 GCA_029262115.1 Gemmatimonadota bacterium
CACGACCTGGTAGCGCGCGGCGCGGGTGCCGCTGATGGGGGCCTCGGTCGCGTGGGCAGAGCCGCCGCCTGAGCGGTCTTCACCGAGGCGGTCCTCCTCCCCGCCTGAGCGGTCGTCGCTGCCTGAGTGGTCTTCACTGCCCGAGCGATCGTCGCCGCCTGAGCGGTCCTCCCGGCCTGAGCGTTCCTGGCCGCCGAAGCCCACCGCCATCGCCCGCTCGGCCAACAGCCCCAGCGCGTCCGCACGTCGTTGGGCGGCTGCGCGCCGGCTGATGTCGTCGGGGTGTCCGTAGGGGGCGTCGTCGCATCCGGGCGCGGTGCTCTCGCGACCGGCCGCGCCTCGCTCCCGAAAGAGCGCGTCGCTCGCGGCCTCGACCGCACGCATCAGCAGCGCGCCCACCTCGGGATCGAGTCGACCCTTCACCACGTACATGCCGTCATCGTCGGGGAAGACCGCCAGCGTCCGGGACTCGTGGCGGTCACGCTCGAGCGCCGCCTCGTCGGTGCGGCTCCCGCGCTTCCAGGCCCGCACGACCCTCTCGAGCTGCGCGGTCGTGCATCCGCGCGCGAGCTCCAGGAGGTCGGACTCGCTCTCGGGTGTGGCCACACGCGTCAACGCGCGCACCTGCGAAAACGAGAGCCGGCCTCTGGCCATCGACGCGCTGGTCTCGGGAAGCGCGGTGAGCGCGCGAGCCGTACGCACCTTCTCACGGGCCGCACCGAGGTCGATGCCCGTGCGGAACGCGAGCCAGTGCGCGCACGACCGGTGGCCGCCGGCCTCCCAGCCACGCAGGCGGTCGAATTCCGCGACCAGCGTGAGGAGTTGGTGGGTCGCGGCATGGATGTGCGCGGCCAGCACCGCGATCCGGTCGCCGAGATCCTCGAGCGCGTCGAGGTTGTCGAGGTCGTCGAGCGCGCCACCGCCCTCAGCGCGCTGATCCTCGCTCGCGAGGTCGGCCTCACCCTCAGGGCGCTGGTACCCGCTCACAGGGTCGGCTTCACCCCCACGCTGGTACCCGCGCGGGCGCTGGTACTCGCTTGCGGGGGCGGGCCGCTCGCGCACGAGGACGAGATGGGGCGGGCGATGGGCGGGGTAGGGCGCCATGAGTAGGGTCTCTTGAGATGATTGGACGCACGTCCGGGCGAACCCGAACAGGCACCGAAATATAGTGAGAGGTTTTCCGGCGGCCGGAGGCGCTCGGTGCGGCCTGAACGCGTGTTCGGAGGTCCAGAAAAGACCCGTCGGCCGTTCACGCCGGGCAGCGAAGCCCAGAAGGCCGCAGGGACGGAATCTCAGGGCTGTCCGGGACCTGGTCGGCCGCGCCCGCCAAAATCTGTCAAGGGGCGGACGGGACAGCCTGATGTGCGGGATGGACCGATCGGCGTGGGAATGCCTACGGACCGCTTGCCTCGCGGCTCGGGTAGCGTCGTGGTCGCGTAGAGCGGCAGCCCGCACTCCTTGACTCGATGACCCGAGGGACCGGGGACGAACGCTGCACCCGTTCCTGGAGCTTGTATGCAAGTGGGGTGCACCCTCTCATGCAGGGCTGGAACGACCAGAACGATGTCGAGCTCCTGCACGACGATCGGTCCTCCGGTTGGCGGTGTCGCCGCGACCGGGCGACGGTCCGCTGCGGTCGGCGAAGGAGGGGAGAGAACGTCCCGACGGTCTGTGCTCGCGGCCGACGCCCTCGCGCCTCCTATATGCGCTTGGCCACGGCCCACCATCGGGTGGCACCTAAGGGCACGTAAATTGACAAGTGGCGCATCAGTGGGCGGGATGGATCGTGTAGTTCCAGTCGCCATGGAAGCGGTGGCGTTCGAGCACGAGGCTCGCCATCCGTTCGTCTGAGATACGCACACCGCAGGGTAGAAGTCGTGGTCGATCCTCGGAGCGCAGGCCGGAGAGGTGCTGGTCGTGGCGCCGATCAGACTGATGACGTGGCCGGGGTTGTCAGCGGCGTGTCGCACCAGTTTACGGCGATGTGGGAGAAGAGCCGGTGCTCGATCTTGTTCCACTTGCTGGCGCCGGGCGGGAAGTGGCATACGGTAACGGAGAGCCCTGTCCTGTTGGCCAACTTCTGGAGCTCCCACTTCTACAGCCGGAGCCGGGACCGGTTGCTTCTCCGCCATCCCCCGTCCCTCGCCGCCCATAGCCGCCTCGAGCTTTCAGTCGGCACCGGTGTCAGCGCCCTGTACTTCTCCCCAACCACGTCGGTATCCTGCCCGCAGCATAGTACTGCCGTGGACCAAATTCGGTCATCTTTCTACCAGCTCCAACTCGGCGTAGAGCTGGAGCATCGCTTCAGCACCCAGCGTAAGCTGCTCCATAGGGATCCATTCGTTCGGGCCGTGCATGTTGGCCCCGGGAAGCGCGAAGCCCATGACTGCCACGCTGGGCGTAAGGGTGGTCGCGAACGCCTGGGCGATCGGCAGCGTGCCCCCGTGACAGACGACGGCCGGGGGGCGGCCGAACGTGCGCTCGAGCGCCTCGGCGGCCGACCGGTAGAGGGCGGACGTGGGATCCGCCCGCCACGGCGGGTTCGACTGGAGCGCTCGGACCTTCACGTCGACGTCCACCGGAGCGTGACTCCGCAGGTGGGCCTCCACACGCCGCGCGATCTCGCCGGGATCCTGGTCGGGCACCAGGCGGCAGCTCAACTTCGCGGACGCCCGTCCGGGAAGGACCGTCTTCTTGCCCGGTCCGGAGTACCCACCCGTGATCCCGTTTACGTCGAGACACGGACGGATCCACAGCCGCTCTGCGGGCGACCACCCGGGCTCCCCGGTCAGGAGGACGCCACCCGCCGAGGCGCGAAACGCCTCTTCGTTCCAGCCGAGGCTCCGCCACCCCGCTCGGACGGCGTCCGGGACGGCCGCCACCTCGTCGTAAAAGCCCTCGACCGCGACGCTCCCGTCGGCGCGATGCAGCGAAGCGATGATCGAAGCCAGGGCGTGAACCGGGTTCGGCACGGTGCCCCCGTACTGACCGGAGTGCAGGTCGTGGCCGGACCCGATCACGTCGATTTCGAGGTAAGTCATGCCCCGCATCCCGAAGATCAGCGACGGATGGCCCGCGCCGAACATCATCGAATCGGCGATGACGACGTGGTCCGCGTCCCATTCCGCTGCCCGGTCGGGGAGCAGGCGGGTCAGGTTGGGAGAACCGACCTCTTCCTCGCCTTCGAACACCAGGATGAGGTTGATCGGTAGGTCGCCGGCCGCGATGGCGGCACGTGCCGCAGCGATCTGGAGGATGACCTGCGCCTTGTCGTCCGCCGCCCCCCGCGCGTAGAGGATTCCGTCACGCTCGGACGGTTCGAACGGCGGAGAGTCCCACTCGTCCAGAGGGTCCGCGGGCTGCACATCGTAGTGCGCGTAGATCAGCAGGGTGGGGGCTCCCGGCGAGCCATTCCATCGGCCCACCACAATGGGGTGGCCCTCCGTCAGGATGACCTCGGCGTCGAGTCCTGCCGTGGACGTGGCTGCCCTCACCCACGATGCGGCCCGCGCGACGTCGCCCGCGAAATCCGGATCCGTTGAGATGCTGGGGATCTCCAGCAGTTCGATGAAGTCCGCGATGAGGCGTGACGATTCCTCATGGAGATGGCGTAGCGCGGTGGTGGTCATTGGCCGTGCTCGTCAGCGGGCGGGTTGGGCGAAAGGGGTAGGGCGAAGGGAGTTGGCCGGGACAGGGTGTGGCACCGGCCGCCGACGGCGCCACCCCGTCCGGTCGGAACCGGACTGTCATCTCCGGGTGACAGTGGCCTGGTTACCCCGCCTGGGAGGCGTTCATGGCCCGAGTCCTCGTTCTCTTCGCGCATCCGGCGCTCGAGAAGTCCCGAGTGCACCAACGACTGGTCGCGCGCGTCCCGGATCATCCGGATGTGACGTTCCACGATCTGTACGAGCGCTATCCGCGCCTGGATATCGATGTCCGAGGGGAGCAGGCCCTCCTCGACGCCCACGACACCGTGGTTCTGCAGTTCCCGTTCTACTGGTACAGCACGCCTCCGATGCTCAAGCAGTGGCAGGACCTCGTCCTGGAGCACGGGTGGGCGTACGGTTCGACGGGGACCGCCTTGCGCGGGAAGACGATGCTGTGCGCGCTCAGCGCGGGAGGGCCGCGGGAGGCGTACCAGGAGGGCGGTTACAACCGCCTGACCGTCCGCGCGCTTCTGGCACCGCTCGAACGAACCGCCATCCTGTGCGGCATGCACTACCTTCCTCCTTGGATCGTCTACGGGACCCACGGATTGTCTCTGGACGTGATGGAGGAGCGCGGTCGCGAGTACGGTGCGCTCCTGGAGGCCCTCGTGGGAGGGGAGTTGCCGGTTGCCGACGGCCGCGGGCTCGACGACCTGAACGACGTGGTACGGGCACACGTCGGCGGAGGTGTCGCGTGAGCACCGAGTCGTTCTTCGTCCAGGCGTTTGTCTACCTCGCGGCGGCGGTCGTTGCCGTCCCACTCGCGAAACGCTTCGGGCTGGGGTCCGTCCTAGGCTACCTGATTGCCGGTGTGGCCATCGGTCCCTTCGGACTAGGGCTGGTTGGCGAGGAAGGGCAGGATGTCATGCACTTCGCCGAGTTCGGCGTCGTCATGATGCTCTTCGTGATCGGGTTGGAGCTGGAGCCCGCTCTTCTGTGGCGGCTTCGGAAATCGATCCTGGGGCTCGGGGGATTGCAGGTCGCGATCACCACCGCCCTGGCCACAGGGGCGGGCATGGCGTTCGGTCTGCCATGGCAGGCTGCGCTGGCGGTCGGGATGACCCTCGCGCTCTCGTCCACGGCCATCGTTCTACAGACGCTCGCTGAGAAGGGGCTCCTCAAGACCACCGGCGGACAGGGCGCGTTCTCGGTGCTCCTGTTCCAGGACATCGCCGTCATTCCGATGCTCGCGCTGATGCCCCTGCTGGCCACGGGCCACGGGCCGGCGGTCGACGACAGTCACGGGGCGGCGGCCGAGACCCTGCTCACGGGCGCGCCCGGTTGGGTTCGGGCCCTCGTCGTCCTGGGTGCCGTCGCGGGAATCATCGTCGGCGGGCGGTACCTGCTGCGGCCTGTGTTCCGGATCCTGGGAATGGTTCGCATGCGGGAGATCTTTACTGCCGCGGCACTCCTGCTCGTCATCGGCATCGCCCTTCTCATGGGCGAGGTGGGGTTGAGCCCGGCGCTCGGCACCTTCCTGGCCGGCGTCGTTCTGGCGAACAGCGAGTATCGCCACGAGTTGGAGAGCGATATCGAGCCGTTCAAGGGACTCCTGCTCGGCCTCTTCTTCATTGCGGTCGGAGCGTCGATCGACTTCGCGCTCATCCAGGCACGTCCCGGTCTGATCGTGAGCCTGACCCTCGGGATCGTGGCGCTGAAGTTCGGAGTGCTCGCAGGGTTGGCTCGCGGCTTCAGGATGGGTGCCGATCAGGCGCTGCTCTTCGCGTTCGCGCTCCCTCAGGTCGGTGAGTTCGCCTTCGTGCTCTTCTCGTTCGCCGGACAGGAAGGGGTACTGGAGCCGGCCATCACGAGCCCGCTGGTGGCCGCGGTGGCCCTGAGCATGGCGCTCACTCCCCTCCTCCTGGTGCTCAACGAGCGGGTGTTCCAACCACAGTTCGGTACCAAGCGCGCCGACGATCGTGAGGCGGACGAGATCGAAGAGGTCAACCGGATCATCATCGCGGGATTCGGCAGCTTCGGGTCCACGCTGGGTCGCCTGCTGAAGGCGAACCGCGTGGGGGCCACCGTCCTCGACGTCGACTCGGAGCGCGTCGAGTTGCTGCGGAAGCTTGGCCTGAAGGTCTACTACGGAGACGCCACCCGATACGACCTGTTGAAGACCGCCGGCGCCGATCACGCCCAGATCCTCATCATTGCCCTGGACGCTCCGGACAAGACACTCAGCCTCGTCCACACGGCGCGTAAGCACTTCCCAAATGTCACGATTCTGGCCCGCGCCTTCGACTGGTCCGACGCGCACGATCTTCAGGAGGCGGGCGTGGACGCAGTGTACCGGCAGGCCGTCGACGCGTCGCTGCGAATGGGCACCGACGCCCTCCGCCGCGTCGGCTTCCGCGCGTTCCAGGCCGAGCGAGCCAGCCAGAAGTTCCTCCGGCACGACGAGGAGTCGGTCCGTGAGCTCACCGCCACGCGTGGCCAGGGGCGCTCGGAATATCTGACGGTGGCCCGTCAGCGAATCCAGGATCTGGAGTGCCTGCTTCTCGCCGACCTCGAGGAGGCGGAGCTCGATCGGGACGCCGGCTGGGACCCCGAGACTCTGCGGGCTGAGTTTGGTGGGGGCAGTTTGGAGGACAGGTAACGGCGGAGGCTCGGTCCTACCGCGGGGGTCCCGCGGCTCTACGGGAACCTGTCGGCGCACAGGGTGTCGATAGCTCTTCCGCCCGGCCCGAACAGCCGGCATCGATTCAACCGTATCTGAGGATGATCCTATTTCAGTCGACAATCCCCGCGTAAACGATGACATCCGCATCAGCCCCATCCGCCTGATCGGGGCGGACGGCGAGCAGGTCGGCGTGGTGTCACTCGCCCAGGCCAAGGAGTCCGCGGAGGCGGCTCAACTCGACCTCGTAGAGGTGGCGCCGTTGGCCCGCCCGCCGGTCGTGAAGCTGATGGACTGGGGAAAACACCGGTACGAGCTTCAGAGAAAGAAGCGCGAGGACCGGAAGAAGCAGCACAAGACGGAGGTGAAGGAGATCCAGCTTCGCCCGCGCACCGACGACCACGACTTCGAGACGAAGCTCCGAAAAGGGAGGAAATTCCTCGAAGACGGGAACGTCGTGCGGATCGTCCTGCGTTTCCGGGGTCGTGAATTGCGCCGGCCGGAAGTGGGACTTGCCACCTTGCAACGGATGATCGAAGCCATGAGCGATATCGCCAGGGTGGAGCACCAGTCGAAGGGAATCGAGGGTCGGCGCCTCGTGGCCATCGTGGAGCCCATTACGGCCGCCTGACCGGCTAAGAACGCGCGGGCGGTGGGAGTTCTCTCCCCCCCGCTCAGCCGGAGAGGAGGGGCCGAATCCAGATCGACGGACTCGGCCCCAGCCGGAGAAGAGGGGCCGAATCCAGATCGACGGACTCGGCCCCTCTGCGTTTGACCGCGGATGCGTTCGACTCCTTTGCGTTCCGCCCCTGTACGTTCGACCCCTTGACCATTTAGGTATTAGAGTTAATACCTAAGAGAGCAAGGCATGCGTCATTTCGGGTGCGCTCGGCGCACGACGTTCATGTCCGGGGCACCGATCGGGACGGTGCCATTCCTGTTCGATTCGGCGGCACGAGGGAGTGACATGAGTGGTAGCAACCTGTTCACGGGCACCCTCGACATCCTTGTCCTGAGGAGCGTCGAATCCGAGCCGCTCCACGGGTACGCAATCGGGCGGACGCTGCGGGATGGGAGCGAGGGCGTTCTCGCTGTGGAGGAAGGCGCGCTCTACCCGGCGCTCCACCGCCTCGAACGGCGAGGCCTTCTCGAGTCTCGTTGGGGCAAGACCGAGACGGGGCGCCGCGCCAAGTTCTATCTGGCGACAGACCTGGGTCTGGCGCATCTGAAGACGGAGCACCTGCGCTGGAGCCGATACGCCGACGCGGTATCGGGTATCCTGGGGACGGCGGAGTCCTGAGTGGCCCGTTGGCCGTTCCGGCGTGAGCCCGGACCGGGGGAGTTCCACGGCGACCCGACCGAAGGCATCCGTGAGGAGTTCCGCCTGTATCTGGAGCTGCGCACCGAGGAGCTGACTGCGGAGGGGATGGAGCCCGAGGAGGCGCGGCGCGAGGCCGAACGGAGGTTCGGTGATCCCGAGGTTTTTGCTCGTAAAATGCGCAACGAGTCGAGTGTTGGTGTGGATTCACTGGGAGGAGGTGGGATGATGGGGCAGCTGGTGCAGGACCTCGCGTACGCGGCGCGTAGCTTCCGACGGAGCCCGGGCTTCACTGCGGTGGCCGTCGCGACCCTGGCGGTGGCCCTGGCCGGGAACACTGCGATCTTCTCGGTGCTCGACGCCGCCGTGTTACGGGCTCTGCCCTTCCCGGAGCACGATCGGTTGGTGTTCGTGAACGGATACCACCTCCGCGACGGTGAGCGGGCCATCCGGATGGCGTCAGTCCCCGAGTTCCGGGACTGGAAGGCGCGTTCGCGCGCGGTCCGGCCTATGGCCGCCGTCGATCTGAATTCCGTCACGATCAGTGGGGACGGTGGAGCCGAGCGGGCCTACCTGGAGGTGGTCGGCGAGGACTACTTCGCGCTTCTCGGTGGGTCCACCTCAGTGGGACGCACGTTCACTGCGGACGAGTACGCTATGCCGGACGGGTTTCCGGTCGTCGTACTCTCCAACGAACTCTGGCAAACGAGGTTCAGCGGAGCCGCGGACGTGCTGGGCCGAACGTTGGAAGTGAACGGTCGCGTCGTATCGGTCGTCGGTGTCATGTCGGCCGACTTCCACGGGGTGAACCTCGAAACCGATCTATGGGCGCCGCTCGGAATGATCTCCCTGGTAGGCCGTTCCGACTTCCTGGAGTCACGGGGAACCCGTTTCCTGGGGGTCATCGGCCGTCTGGCGCCCGGACTGACCCCCGAGGATGCCGAGCGGGAGATGGACGGGGTGGCGGTCGAGCTCCAGGGGATGTACCCGGACACTCACGAGGATCGGTACGCGGAGGTTCTGAGCTTCCGGGATGGATACCTCGGCACCACCGCCCGCCTTCTCTGGATCCTGTTCGGTGCCGGGGCGCTCCTCCTGGTCATCGCCTCGGCCAATGTGGCGAATCTCCTGCTCGTACGCGCAAACGCGCGCGGCCGCGAACTCGTCGTGCGCCGAGCCGTCGGGGCCGACTCCGCTCGCCTGTGGCGCCAGCTCGTAACGGAAAGCCTCGCTCTCGCGCTCGTCAGCGGAGTGGTCGGTCTCATGCTGGCGGGATGGGCGCTCCGGATCATGACGCGTCTCGTCCCGGAGGGTGTGCTGCCCGCCTACGCCGAGCCGAGCCTCAGTCCGCGCGTCTTCCTGTTCACCTTGGGAGTCCTGGCGCTCGTCGGCGTGATCGCTGGTATGGCTCCGGCGGTCTCATCCGCTCGACGGGACCTGGCCACTGCGCTCCGTTCGGGAGGGCGTGGAATGGCGGGGGGAGGGGCCCGAACCCAACAGTGGTTCGTCGTGACCCAGGTGGGGCTGGCCCTTCTTCTGCTCGTGGGCGCGGCCCTGCTGACCCGCAGCTTCCAGGCGCAACTGTCCGTGGATCCCGGGCTGGAACTCGACGGCGTGCACGCCTTTGTCGTGGTGCCCCCGCGGGAGCGCTATCCGGATGCGGAGTCCCTCCGCCTGTTCACCGACGACATCGTGCAAGGTGTGGCAGAAGTTCCAGGAGTGTCCGATGTCGTGGCCTCGTCGGATCTCCCGTTCCGTGGCGGAAGCTCTGGCGCCTTTGTAGCCCGGGAGGACGACATCGAGAATCCCATTCGCTATCACCGGCACTCCGTGACGCCCGGGTACCTCGAGACACTGGGCGTCGGACTCATTGAGGGACGGGTTCTCGAGGAATCGGACGAAGCGACATCACCGGGGGTAGTGGTGGTCACCAAGGCCTTCGTGGACCGAGTGTTTCCCGAGGCCGCCTCGGGGGTCGGACGGCGTATCTGGGCCGGTAACCCCGCAGACCCGGACAACCTCGCGGAGATCGTCGGCGTGGTGGAGAACGTGCGCTACCGAAACCTGACGCAGGACATGATGGATGGCCCGAACAGCCCGGACGTGTTTTTCTCGTCTCGGCAGCGCCCGATGCGAGGAATGAACGTCGTCTACCGGGTCGTCGGCGACGGTGTGCAGGCAGGCCCGGCCGTTCGGCGAGCCGTTGCGTCGATCGATCCGCAGATCGCGCTCTACGACATGGCCACCCTCCGCGCCCTGTACGACGACCAGACCGCGACGCCCCGATTCGCCGCCTTTCTCATGGGGATCTTCAGCGCCCTTGCCCTGACGTTGGCGTCGGTCGGCGTGTACGGAGTGTTGGCCTTCGCGGTGGGTCAGCGCGGGCAGGAGATCGCGGTGCGCAGAGCTCTGGGCGCCCAGGCGGGCGATGTCGCCCGGTCGGTCGTGTTCGAAGGCGTTCGCCTGGTGGCGTTCGGTCTGGTGCTGGGTGGCGTGGCCGCCTATTTCGCGGCGGACCTCCTGGAAGCATTGCTGTTCAACGTCGTTCCGAACGACCCGATGACGTTCGTGTCGACCGCCGCCATCATGCTGGTCGTGGCCGTCGTGGCGGCAGCGGTTCCGGCATGGAGGGCGACCCGGAAGGCGCCCGTCGAGGCATTGCTCGGCGATTAGCCGGGGTTTCCTAAACGCCCATCTCCATGAGAAGATCGTGGAGGGCATCCGGAGCGTCCGCGTTGACCCAGTGCCCGCCCGGGACGCGGTGTAGCGAGACTCGACCGTTCGCGGTGCCTGCCTCCTCGATGCGTGCGCAGTCGCTCTCGTCGATCGCGCCGGACTCCTCCGCCTTGACCACGTGGATGTGCGTGTCGGCAGGAGGCGCCTCGATGATCGGCCACGCGTCCGTTTGGAAGAAGTCGCGCGCCAGTGCCTCCAGCGCATCGACGTCGAGCCTCCATTCAAGCGAGCCGTCGGGGCGGGGAGCAAGGTTCGTGGCCATCCACTGGGCCACGGGCCGGACGAAGCCGGCCGATTGAATCGCGGCGATACCCGCGTCGCGATCGGCGAAGGGACCCGGGTGTTTGCGCAGCATGGCCAGCATCTCCCAGGCGCTGCCGCTTGGGGGGCGGACGCCCGGGGGCGAGTCCACGACCCACACGTGATCCGGCGCGCTCTGGGCGGCGAACAGAAGCGCGACCTTCCCCCCGAACGAGTGGCCGAGGATCGCGTCCGGCGACAGGTCGAGGTGCTCGGCTAATGCGTCCAGGTCGTCCGCGCATGCCTGGATCGTGTGCGGCTCGGAGAAGCCCTGGGACTCTCCGTGCATCCGCAGGTCGATCAGGTAGACGCCCCACTCCCGCCGAGCCCGAACGAAGCGGCGCGCGACCGACGTCCAGTTTCGACCGGAGCCGTAGATGCCGTGCGCCATGAACATGAAGCGGGTGGGATCCGCGCCGTCGGCGGTGACTCGGTCGTGTGAGAGAATCGGCATCGTTGGGAGCGGGGTCAGCGGTAAGGAGAAGAGATGCGGGGTGGTGACTACGAGGGGCCGAGCGTAGCTACCCGGCATCGCGGCCTCGCGGAAGCGAGCGCGGCTACGATCGCGCCGGGATCTTCGCTCCCGGATGCCGCCAGGCAGCGATGACGCCGAGCAGGCCCAACTGTACCATCGCACCGGGCGCCAGGACGGGCGTGGCGCCCCGTACGGTGTCCCAGAGTAGGGCGCTCCCGGACAGCTCCGGGTTCAACTCCAGTTCGAACTCCACGTTTCCCGAGAGATGGAAGAAGACACCCAGCGCGCCGACCACCACCATCAACGCGCCGAGGGTGAGGAACGCGTTCACGGAAACGCGGCCGGGTCGCCACGCCACCCACGATGCCAACGGCACCGACGCGACCAGGAAGCCGAGCGGAAGCCACTGCCGCCACTCCTCGTAGTGCTCGAGGAGAAGCAACTCCGCGCTGAGGCCGCTGGCCCCGACGATGAACAGGCCGAGCAGCCATCGCCGGAGCTTGTCGGATGAGATCTCCGTCACGGGCCCGGGCCGGGCAGGTGGCCGAACGGCTTCACTCACGCGTGTGTGTCCGTCCCCGGCCGCTCACCTGAGGATCCCGATGGTATTGGCCGCCTGCTAGCGAATGACGACGTACCGCTCGAGTCGCGCCACTTCGGCGTCGTCCACGTACTTGGCCATCTCCCTGCGGAACCGGGCGATGTCGTCGTAGGGACGATACTCCTCGAATTCGTGGGTCATCCGGTCGCCGACCCCTGGAATCAACTGGATCTCGTCCGAGCTGGCCGTGTTCAGGTCGAGGGGCTTGAACATGTGGCGGTAGAGTTCCTCGCGCTGAGCTTCGTCGAGCGCCTCGTCAAGGACGTCATCGACCTCCAGCATGGTCTCGTACGGGCGACCCGCGATCAGCGCGCCAGCGAGCTCTGGGGTCATACCAGGCAATGCCGCGAGTCGAGCGCGATCGGCCGACGACGGATCGACCAGGGCGCCGGTCTCGGACGCTGCCGGGTCCACCGCCGCGGGTGCGACCGCCGGTGTGTCGTCGGTGTCCATGTCGTCGGCGTCATCCGCGTCGGCGCAGGCACCCGCAACGAGAACCAGAGAGGCGAGGGTTGCGGCTCGGGCGAAAAGAGTACGACTCGACATGAGATGTCTCCGGCG
Source organism: Gemmatimonadota bacterium (assembly GCA_029262115.1). GTDB lineage: Bacteria > Gemmatimonadota > Gemmatimonadetes > Longimicrobiales > Gaopeijiaceae > JAJCZZ01. The sequence continues at coordinate 12,319 of JAJCZZ010000106.1, forward strand.
GGGGGATCGACGTGCACCCGACAATGACCGAACGAGGCGGACAGCGTCAAGCTCGGTTTGCCGCGCGGGAGATGCTGACATACGGTGACGGTCGTCCTGGCAGATCAAGGAGGAACGTCTGAGAGAGCGCTTTCGGCTGTCGACCGGGTCCGGACTGGCCCTCGCGACGGGGATGACCTTCCTGGCTGCCTCCGCCGCCTCGCAGGAGTACGCGGAGTACTCCGGCGACGACCTCTACGGCGAGGCCTGTGCCGCATGCCACGGGCCGGACGGGACGGGCGTGCCGGCCGCGCGTCTGGGCTTCGACCTGCCGATCCCCGACTTCACCGAGTGCGCGTTCGCCAGTCGGGAGCCGGATGGGGACTGGATCGCGGTGGCACACGAGGGTGGGCCCGTCCGTGGATTCTCTCGCCGGATGCCCGCCTTCGGCAGCGCCTTGACCGTCGACGATCTCCAGCGTGTGATGGATCATATCCGCACGTTCTGCGGCGAGGACCGGTGGCCTCGGGGCGAACTCAACCATCCGCGGGCGTTGATTACGGAGAAGGCATATCCGGAGGACGAGGCCGTGTACGAGATCGATGCAGCGATGTCGGCTCCGGGAGCGGTCATGAGCGCCGTGGTCTACGAACGGCGGATCGGAGTCAGGAGCCAGTGGGAGGTCATCGTGCCATTCGGGGTGTTGGAAACAGCCGACGGGACCGGATGGTCGGCGGGTCCTGGAGATGTCACCCTCGGCGTCAAACGCGTACTGACTCACAGTGCCGAGGCCGGCCGCATCCTGTCCGCCGGCGCCGAAGTGAAGCTCCCGACCGGGGATGCCGACCGTGGGCTCGGGACCGGCACGTCGGTCGCGGAAGCGTTCCTGTCGTACGGCCAGTCCGTGGGAGGCGCCGGATTGGTTCAGCTTCAGGGTGTCGTCGAAGTCCCGTTCGACTCCGACCGAGCTGAGCACGAGGCGCAGTTGCGGGGTGTCGTCGGCCGCACCTTTTCACAGGGTCCGTGGGGCCGAGCGTGGACGCCGATGCTCGAGGCGGTCGTGGGTCGTGCGCTGGAGAGCGGGGCCGAGGCGGAGGTCGACCTCGTCCCGCAGATCCACTTCACCCTGAACACTCGCCAGCATGTGATGGCGAACGTGGGTGTGCTGGTGCCGGTGGACGGTGGGCCCAAGCGGCTGTTGCTCTCTCTTCTGTGGGATTGGTACGACGGTCCCTTGCTCGACGGGTGGTGAGCCGATGAGCGGACAACGGATTTCGGACCGGATTCGCGCGCGGCCCGTGTCAACCGCGGCAGTGGTCGTCGCCGTCACACTTCTTGCAGCCGCGTGGATCTCGCCGGCCGGTGGCACTTCCGCACGGGCCATCGTTGCCCACGCGCTCTCCGGCGACGCGTTTCCGACATCCGATCAGTGCATCGCCTGCCACAACGCGGTTCCGCTCCCAGGCGGCGGCGAGTTTGTCGATCGGGGCGGACTGGCGCGCTTCGATGATGGCCAACTCGGCCCGTGACCCGTACTGGCAAGCCTCAGTCAGGCGCGAAGTGATGGATCATCCGTCCAGCCAGGCTGCAATCGAGAACGAGTGTTCCAGGTGTCACATGCCCTTGGCCAGCGTCGCGGCTCACGCCAACGGCGCCCAGAATCCGGTCTTCGTGCACCTGGGAGGCAACAGCGAGGAGGGCGGGGACGCGGCGTTGGCGGTCGACGGCGTGTCGTGCGGGGTGTGCCACAAAATCGGTGAGGACGGTCTCGGCACTCCCGCCTCGTTTTCGGGAAACTTCGCCTACGAGGCGTACGGCGCCGGTGGCTTGCCGCGTGTCTTCGGACCCTTCGCTGTGGATAGCGGCCGTGTCCGAGTCATGCGCTCGTCCTCAGGGCACGAGCCCGTCGAGTCGAGCCATATACAAAGCTCGGCGCTGTGCGCGACATGCCATACGCTGTTCACCGAGCCGCTCGTGGACGGCGAACATGCTGCGGAACCCTTCCCGGAACAGGTTCCGTATCTCGAGTGGCTGCGGAGCGACTACCGGGACGAGCAGAGCTGTCAGTCCTGTCACATGCCCGTGGTCCCGGGAGAGGTCCCGGTCACTGCGGTGCTCGGCAAGAACCGTCCCGACGTGTCTCGCCACGTCTTCCTCGGCGGCAACTTCTTCATGCAGCGCTTATTGGGACGGTACGCGGACTCCCTCGGTGTGAAGGCCCCTCCGGCGGAGTTGGCGGCGGCGGCCGATCGGACCGAAGAACACCTGGCGAACGCAGCGGCGCGACTTTCCGTCGTGGCCGCTCCAGCCGGTGATGGCGGATCGGTCGCATTCGACGTCACGGTCGACAATCTGACCGGTCACAAGCTGCCCACGGCCTACCCGTCGCGGCGAGCCTGGCTTCACGTGGTGGCACGAGACAATCGCGGCGCGGTCGTGTTCGAGTCCGGGGGGGTCGACCCGAACGGCTCCATCCTCGGCAACGACGCGGACCGTGACGGGGGGGCGTTTGAACCGCACTACCCGGTCATCACCGCGCCCGACCAGGTCCAGATCTACGAATCGATATTGGGAGATGACTCGAGGCGGCCAACGACCGGGCTGCTGAACGCGGTGGTGTATCTCAAGGACAATCGCTTGCTCCCCCGTGGCTTCGATCCCTCGGGCGCGCCTGCGTCAGTGGCGGTCCACGGTGCGGCGACGCAGGACGACGATTTCCGAGGTGGGGGCGACCGGACTCGGTATCGCCTGGACCTGCCTGGTGCCGGACCGTGGGATGTGTCGGTCACGCTCCGGTACCAGCCGATCGGATTCCGATGGGCCCGCAACCTCGAGCCGTACGACGCGGCGGAGCCCCAACGCTTCGTTCGGTACTATGACTCCATGGCCGAGGAGTCCTCGACGGCTCTGGCCACGGCGCGGGCTACGATCGCCGCCAGCCGGCGTCACTTCCCCGAGTACGGCATCCCGGTCGTGATCCACTCCGGGGCGGGGGCGCCCTTCAGGTAGTGGTCGATCCACTCCTTCATCTTCATGGCCCAATCCAGCTTGTTCGCGTAGGTCTGGGGATGGTGCGGCTCGTCGCGGTACTGCAAGAAGACCGCCTCCTTCCCCAACCGGCGGAGCGCCAGATACAGCTCGATCGACTGTTCCCACGGCACCGCGTCGTCCACGTCGCCGTGGAGGATGAGCATGGGGGTCTTGATGCGGTCGGCAAAGAAGATCGGGGAGTTGTCGATGTACTCGTCGCGTGCCTCCCAGAGGCTCCCGCTGATCCGGCTCTGACCCATCTCGTACTGGAACTGCCGGGCCAGCCCTGAGCCGAGCCGGATGCCCGAGTACGCACTCGTCATGTTCGCCACCGGGGCACCGGCTACCGCAGTCCGAAACATGTCCGTCTGGGTCACCATGAACGCGGTCTGGTACCCGCTCCACGAGTGCCCATGCAAAGCGATGGCGTCAGGGTCGGCAATGCCCATGTCGATGAGCCTCTGCACTCCCGGGACGACGCTCTTTGTAGCGGACAGGCCCGGACGTCCCACCTCGAACCGGACGTCGGGAAGGAAGACGACGTATCCGTCCGAAGCGTACACGGGAAAGCTCGGGCGGTGGTTGACCGACGGGTCGTTGAATTCGTGAAGCCGCTGGCTGAAGAAGCGATAGTAGTAGACGAGAACCGGGTATCTGCGCCCTTCCTGGTAGTCGTCGGGTTTGATGATCACGCCCTGCAGTGGGGTCCCGTCGGCGCTGCTCCACTCCACCAGTTCGGAGTGGCCCCACGCGTAGGTATCCATCAGGTCGGGGTTGGCGTCGGTAACCTTTCGGGGGCTGTGGAAGTCGGTGTCGGCAACCCAGAGATCCGGAAACTCGTCGTAGTCCTCGCGCGTGAAGACGTACCGATCCGCGGAATCGGCCCGCGCGACGAAAGCGAAGCGGCGGTCGTCCTCGATCAGTCGCGTGACTCCGGGTCGGTCCAGGCGCGCAGCGTAGAAGCCGGAACTCTTACGGAGGTCGTGGTACGACGAGAGGAGCACGGTCTCGTCGTCGGCCAAGGCGGAGTCCTCGTCGTCGGTGTCGATCAGGCGGAAGATCCGACCGTCTCGGCGTCCCGCTCCGTCGGTCAGGCTCCAGGGGCGCCCACCGGCGGTGGGCACGACCCAGATGTCGTACTTGTCGTACAGCAGGACCGCCTCGTCCCCTTTCGTCCATCCGGCCACGCCGTACCCGGGGGCCGGGTCGGGGTAGTCGTGGTCCTCATCGGCGAACGGCGCCCCCGTGACCTCGGTCAGATTGCGGGTCGTTCCCTGCACGAGATTCCGCAGGTGGTAGTGGCCGCCGTCGTACCACACCACGTAGCGGCCACCGGGCGACAGATCAGCGTCGCGGCGTAGGCGCTCCGCAACCAGGGTGCGCTCGCCGGTACCAACATTGACGATGTACGTGTCCGACTGTCCGCCCCTCCAGGTGAACTCCCACCGGTAGGGCACGTCCGACGACGCGAGCGCGACTCGATCGTTGGTCGGGATCTCCACGTCCGGCACGTCGAGAGAGGCCAGCGCCACCGTCCGGTCCCGGTCGAGATGGTGGACGGCCGTATACGTCCGGTCCTTTTCCCGATTCCACATCACCTTCTGCTGCGGATTGATGCGCGGATCCTGCCAGTGCCAGACGTCGACGCCCCGGTCCGCGAGAATGTCGTCCACGTCATACGGGTCGAAGCCCGACCCGTCCGATGGCTCCCCGCTGCTGCGGTCCCGGGCTCTGTCGGCGTCGTCCGCCGCGGCCTCGAGCTCGTCCGCCCGAAGAGGCCGCCAGCCGAAAAACAGCCGACGCCCGTCGTCGCTCCACTCCAGCGAGGTGGTGGAGGGAATCGTCCACCCGTCCGGCGTGTCGGCGGCGGAGACCAGGGCGTCCGTCTCGCGGCCGTTCCATCCCATTATGGCTCCGCCAGTCGGCACGTCTTGATCTCGGTCGTCCGCCGCCCAGAAGGCGAGGTGTGAGCCCGTCTCGGACCACGTCATGGCCTCGTACCCACCGTCTGGCCGAGTGTCCACGGTCCGATCAGTGCCCTCCGTCAGGTCGCGCACATAGAGCCCGTCCCGGGCGTCGTCCTCCGACGAAACGGTGTAAGCGAGCAGTGAGCCCTCGTTGGCGAACCGATACGCCGACACACCGTGGATGACGGTCTCGGAGGGAGCGCCCAACGACCGGATCACGAGGTCAGCGCCGGGGTCGTCGTCGGCATCGCGGTCGCCTTCGGCGTCGTCGGGCGACGCGGTCGACCCCTCCTGGCTCACGTCATCCTCAGAAGGGCCCTCCTCGGGCTCGTCGGCATACCGAAGGTAGGCCAGGAAGCGCCCGTCGGCGGAGAACGCGAAGGAGCGAGCTTCCGGTGCGACGTGGTTCCCGCGCCCACCGGTGAGGTCGACCAATTCGAGCCCATTGCGGAGGGTGCTTCGGTCTTCCGCCGTGTCCCTCTCAGCCAGCGTGGGGGCGAGTCGAGCGGCCAGCCACCGGCTCCCGGGAGCGAACACCGGGTTGTCGGCGCCTCCGATGTGCCGCGTCGCCGCCCCGTCGACGGAGTGAATCACCACCTCGGGATTGCCGCGGTCAGGGGCCGCCGTGTACGCGAGGAAGCGGCCGTCTGCCGAGATGGCGGGGTCATCGATCTGGCGGACCTTCATCAGGTCGGTGAAGGTGACTTTGCGGCCGCCCTGAGCCGTAGCGGGGGCGGCGGCCACCAGAAGGGCGAACGTGGTGGCGAGCAGGGCTACGGATGAACCGATCGAGCGGTTCCGGCGCATCGACGTCATGGCGGCGGCGGGTTCGGGAGAGAGAAGGGCGTCCGCCAACGTGCCGCGGACGGCATCCCGAGGGCAACGCCCGCCCGACCTTGCGGGTCCTTTCAGCGACCCCGAGTGTGCCCGATTGCCGCAGCGATTCTCCCAACGCGAGTCCGCGTCCATGAAGCGTCTCACCGTTCTGGTTTCAGCAGCCTTGTTGGCTTCACCCGTAATGTCCGACGCTGCCTCGGCGCAGAGCCCCAGTGGTGATCGCGCGCAGCAGGTCGACCTGTCTGCAACCGCACTGGTCAACACGCTTCCGGTTCGAGGCATCGGACCGGCTGTGATGAGTGGTCGGGTCGTCGACATCGCGGTGGCGGAGTCGCCGGAGGCACGGGGCGGCCGGCTCGGCACGGTGTTCTACATCGCGGCGGCCAGCGGGGGCGTCTGGAAGACCTCGAGCGGAGGCGTGACGTGGGACCCCGTCTTCGACGAGGTGGGTGTCCAGTCGATCGGAGACATCGCCGTGTCGCCGTCCAACTCGAACGTTGTCTGGGTCGGTACGGGCGAGGCCAACAGCCAGCGCTCCTCGTCGTACGGCAACGGCGTCTACCGTTCGCTGGACGCCGGCGCCTCGTGGGAACACATGGGTCTGGAGACGTCGCAGCACGTCGGTCGGATCGTCGTCCATCCGACCGATCCGGACATCGTGTACGTGGCCGCCGTCGGCCCGCTCTGGGCGGGCGGCGGTGAGCGTGGTCTCTACCGGACCATGGACGGGGGCGAGAACTGGGAGCGGGTCCTGGAGGGAGCGAACGAATGGACCGGTGTCACGGACATCGTGATGGACCCTCGTAACCCCGACGTCCTCTATGCGGCCACCTACCAGCGCCTGCGCCGCGCCTACAGCTACGTGGGCGGCGGCCCCGGCACGAGCATCTGGAAGAGCACGAACGGTGGCGACAGTTGGCGGGAGCTTACGCGTGGTCTACCGATGTCCGACATGGGGCGCATCGGCCTGGACATTGCCGCGTCGTCACCGAACACCCTCTACGCGGTCGTCGAGAGCAACGACGAGGCCGGCGTCTACCGCAGTGTGGACGCGGGCGCCTCGTGGACCCTGCAGAGCGACATCGAGTCCATTCCGTGGTACTTCGGACAGATTCGGGTCGACCCCAACGACGCCGACGTGGTCTACCATCTGGGGGTCCCCGTCATGGGATCGACCAACGGCGGTGTGGACTGGACGCGGGTAGACGGGAGCGGGGTGCACGTGGATCACCATGCGCTCTGGATCAACCCCGAGAACTCGGACCACCTCATTCTGGGTAACGACGGTGGGCTGTACGCCACCCACGACCGCGGGGCGTCGTGGGACTTCTCGCCCAACCTGCCCATCTCCCAGTTCTACGCCGTGGGCATCGATATGGCGGAGCCGTTCTTCGGCATCTACGGCGGTCTTCAGGACAACAGCACGTGGGGCGGACCCAGCCGCACCCGAGCGGCTCGCGGGATCTTCAACTCGGACTGGTTTCAGATGGCCGGTGGCGATGGCTTCTACGCCGCGGTCGACCCGACGGACCCGAACATCGCCTATGTCGAGTCGCAGAACGGGAACCTGCAGCGCTACGACCGGCGGACCGGCGACCGGAAGGGCATCCGTCCCGCGCCGCCCGAGGGTGAGCCGTCGTACCGCTTCAATTGGAGCGCTCCGATTCACATCTCTCCGTGGGATAACCGCACGATCTACTTCGCGGCCAACCACATGTTCAAGAGCACGGATCGAGGCGATACCTGGCAGGTCCTCGGTCCGGATCTGACGCGCGCGATCGACCGGGATAGTTTGCCGATGATGGGCAGCGTTCCCGAACGGGACGCCGTGTCGCGGCACCAGGGCACCGCTGTGTTCAGCAACATCTCGGACATCGACGTGTCTTCGGTCCAGCGCGGGCTACTCGTGACGGGGTCGGACGACGGCATGGTGGCGGTCTCGTCGGACGACGGTGCCACATGGAACCGGACGACGTCGTTTCCGGGGGTGCCGGACACCTCGTACGTCAGCAAGGTGCGTCTTTCGGAGCACGACGCGAACGTGATCTACGTCACCTTCGACAACCATCGGAGCAACGACTTCCGGCCGTATGTGGTCCGGAGCCGGAACCAGGGGCGGGACTGGGAGAACATCACCGCGGACCTCCCGGCGTTTGGATCGACCCGCGCGTTCGCGGAACATCCAGGGAATCCGGACCTCCTGTTCGTGGGAACGGAGATGGGGCCGTTCGTGTCGATCGATGGCGGCGGTTCCTGGTCGAAGATCAAGGAGGGCGTGCCGCCCGTGCGCATCGACGACCTGGTCGTCCACCCCCGTGACAATTCACTGGTGATTGCCACGCACGGGCGCGGCTTCTACCTGATCGACGACCTCGGTCCGCTGGAGCATATGGCGCGCGCGGCGGGCGCCGACGACGCGTACCTCTTTCCGGTGAAGTCGGGCCTCCAGTTCTTTCCCGATCGTTCGCAGACGAGCGGCCTCCACGCATCGCGCGACTACAGCGTCGAAAACCCCGATCCCGGCACGACCATCTCCTACCTGCTGAAGGAGCCCTCCCATGTGACGCTGGAGATCGTGACGGCAACCGGCCAGCGTGTCCGCTCGCTCGACGCCGAGGAGACGCCGGGTCTGCACCACGTGACATGGGACTTCACCACGGATGCTCCATACTCCGGCCCCCCCGAGCCACGGCAGCAAAGCAGCGGTGGCGGTTTCGGCGGTTTCGGCTTCGGGGGAGGAAGCGGGGGCGCACCGGTCGTGCCGGGCACCTACATCGCCCGCCTTACGCTCGACGACGCCGTGCACGAGCAGACCTTCCAGGTCGTCCGGGACCCGAAGGTCACGCTCACGGACGCCCAACTAGCTGACCTGTACGAGCTACGCCGCGAGCAACTCGAGTTGAACGCGCGGCTCACGATGGCCACCCGTCAGGTGAACGAGGTCCGCGAGGTCGTGCAGGCGGCGAGGGCCGCCATAGAGGAAGTCAGCACGCCGGAGACCCTCGGGGACATGGCGGAGGCGCTCGAGGACGATGTGAACGACATCCGGTCCGAGCTGGGTGCGAGTGGTGGTGGGGGCTTCTTCGGCGGTGGGGGTGGCGACGGCCCGCGGAATGTCCGCCAGAGGGTGCAGGGAGCGTCCGGCATCCACCGATCCAACACGATGCCTTCGGCTCAGGAACTCGTGTCGCTTCGCTCGGCGGCCGCTCCCCTCGAACGCGAGGTGGCGCGTCTGAACGAGATCGTGCGCACTCGTCTCCCTGCCTTTTTCGACGCCCTCGACGCAGCCGGGGTGCCGTGGTCGCCGGGGCGTCCGATCGGGTGAGCGAGTGACACTCGCCGGCATGATACTCGCCGGGATGGCGGGGCCGTATCGCCGATCGCACGGGATCGGCGGAGAGAGCGCTGCGGTGGTCGCGTGGATGATCGGGGCGCAGGTTGCCGTGGGGGCGCTCACCGGCCTGTCAGCGCAGACGTCCGGCGACGCCCGCCTCGACCTCGAGGCCATCGCTCGACCCACCCTGGCGATCGTCGTGGGGGCCACACCGGTCATCGATGGGCGCTTGGACGAGGCGGTCTGGTCGCGGGCCACGCCCATCACGAACTTCGTCCAGGCGGAGCCGAATGCCGGCGCGCCTCCGTCTGAGCGGACGGAGATGTTCGTCTTCCACGATGAGGAGAACCTCTACATCGGCGCCGAGCTGTACGACCGCGACCCCGAAGGCATCGTGGTGCGAAGCCTGGAGCGGGACTCGCCTGGTATCCTGTTCGAGGAGATGGACGCCGTCGGCATCGCGCTCGACCCGTTTCTGGACCGGCGCAGCTCGTTCCTCTTCTTCGTGAACGCATCGGGCGGCATCAAGGACGGCCAGGGCTTCGACAACGGGCGGACCCGCGACTACGGGTGGGACGGTCTGGTGACCGTGCGCACCCGGATTCACGACGGGGGTTGGACCCTGGAGATGGCCATTCCGTGGCGTGCCCTCCGCTACGATCCTGCGTTGGCGGATCAAGTGTGGGGCCTGAACCTCATGCGCCGAATCCGGAGGCGGAACGAGGTCTCGTACTGGGCGCCGCTCGACCGCAGGAACCGGCTCTTCCTCATGTCGGAAGCCGGGACCCTCAGCGGGATCGGGCGCCTTCCCGCCGCGCGGAATCTGACCATCAAACCGTACGTGCTCGCCGCACGCTCGAGCGGCTCGTCGTTCACGGCGCCGAGGCCGGGAGGGCCGGTCGTCCGCGACGCGGACTTCGAACAGGACGCCGGCGTCGATCTCAAATGGGGCATCACCCCGAGTCTCACGCTCGATCTGACGTACCGGACGGACTTCTCCCAGGTGGAAGTCGATCAGGAGCAGGTGAACCTGACCCGATTCCCCCTCTTCTTTCCCGAACAGCGCGACTTCTTCCTCGAGAACTCGGGAACGTTCACCTTTGGCGATGTGAATGGCGGTCCCGGCTCTCCGCGGACCGGTTCCTCGCTCAGGGATTTCACCCTCTTCCACTCTCGGGAGATCGGGCTCAGGCGGGGCTCTCCGGTCCCGCTCCTCGGGGGCGCCCGCCTGACCGGCCGGGTGGGTCCCCTCGAGATCGGCGCGTTGAACGTGCAGAGCGAAGACTTCGACGGCTTCTCAGCGGAGAACTTCACGGTCCTACGCGCCCGGCGGAGCATCGGCGGAGACTCCGACATCGGGGGCATCTTCACGAACAGGCAGGACGTTGGCGCGGACGGCGTGGCCCGCTTCAACCGCACGTACGGTGCGGACACGAATCTGCGCCTCGCCTCGAATCTGTTCGTCAATTCGTACGTCGTGGGAATGACGGTCGACGGAGCCACCGATCACGCGGAGCGACTCGCCGTCGGGTGGCGGGACCGCTTCTGGAACGTGTCGACCGCGTACCGCCGTGTGGGCGAGGACTTCGACCCCGGAGTCGGCTTCGTGCGTCGGACCGGCATCCGCGACTGGTACGCGACACTCGGCGTGCACCCCCGGCCCTCCCACCCGTTCATCGTCGAGGTGAACCCGTTCGTGGAGGCGAGTCGTCTCACCGACCTGAATGGGACGCTCCTGACGCGACTTCTGGAGGGCGGGCTGGGCGTGAGTCTCAACGACCGCTCACGAGTCGACCTCGGCGTCACGAACCGGCTCGAGTACCTGGACGCTCCGTTTGCTGTCCGCTCGGAGACGGTTGTCCCGGTCGGGACGTACACATGGAACGAGGGCTCCGTCCGGTACAGCTCCAGCCGAGCACGGGCGTTCTCGGGCTCGGCCGCGCTCTCGGGCGGCGGCTTCTACGGGGGGCGCCGAGTCTCGGTCAGCGCCGCCACGAGGTGGCAGCCCACGGCGGGCTTCGTGCTGGAGACGTCGGCTACGCACAACGGTCTGGACGTGCAGGGCAACGACTTCAATGCGGATGTCTATGCGGCCCGTGTGAAATACGCCATCAACACCAAGCTCTACTTCGGCGCCTTCGTCCAGTACAACGCCGCCACAGACGAAACCGTATCGAACCTCCGGGCCCAGCTCATTCACGCCCCGCTGAGCGATCTCTTTCTCCTCTACACTGAGCGGCGCAGTACAGCCAGCGACTCGGTGCTCGAACGCTTCATCACTCTGAAGGCGACGCGACTGCTGGCATTCTGACGCTTCTCGCCCGCGCTTCGGCATTGAGGAGGTCGCGGCGCCAGGGTGCGGGGTACGTGGGAGTGGGGGGCGCTCGGCGCGCGGTTTGCAGGGAACGCAGGACACGACCGTCGGCTTCGGCTTCTGTCACTCCGATCCAATCCAAGCAAAGGTGCTTCATGACCCATACACCGCTATTTCCCCGCCAGCCGGTGCCCGACCTGACCGTCGAGACCATCAACTACGGCCCGTGGACGCTGTCCGCTCGCGAGCCCGAGAACTTCACGATGATCGTGGTCTACCGTGGCTACCACTGCCCGATATGCCGGGGATATCTGCAGGCGCTGGCCGCCCGTATCGACGACTTCGAAGCGCGCGGCGTCGACGTCCTCGTGGTGTCGGGCGACTCCCATGAGCGGGCGGAAAAGGCCCGGTCCGACTGGGGACTCGAGGCGCTGAACATCGCATACGGGATGACGCTCGCCGACGCGCGCTCCTGGGGTCTGTACATCTCAACCGGGAAGGGGAGGACGTCCATCGGGGTCGACGAGCCCGACCTCTTCATCGAGCCTGGCCTGTTTCTCATCCGGCCGGACGGCACGCTCTACTTCGGTTCGGTGCAGACCATGCCTTTCGCCCGTCCGCAGTTCGGGGACGTGCTGAAGGCCATCGACTTCGTGCTGGCCAACGACTACCCGGCCCGGGGGGAAGTGCTCGACCGGGACCTGCCAGATGACGAGGAGTAGGTACCCCCCATGATTGCCCTCCTCGCCGCCGCACTTCTGGCCGGACCGCAATCCGCGGATACGGTGGACGTTCTTATCCGAAACGGCACGGTCTACGACGGGACAGGGTCGGAGGGGTGGCAGGCCGACGTAGGCGTCACGGCGGATCGGATCGTCTTCGTCGGCGATGCGACAGCGGCCAGTTTGCACGGCCGCAGGGAGCTGGACGCCCGAGGGCTCATCGTCTCGCCGGGCTTCATCGATCCGCATGCCCATTCCCAGGGCGATCTGGCGCATAAAAAGCGCGGGCCCCGCGAGAATCTGAACTACCTCATGCAGGGCGTGACCACGGTCGTCGTAGGCAACGACGGGCATGGCACGTACGACATCGCCGGTCAGCGAACCGCTTTCGCGGACCCCGGCATCGGCACGAACGCCGCCCTTCTGGTCGGGTTCGGGGCTGTGCGTGGTGACGTCATGGAGATGCGCGACGAGGCCCCCACTGTGGCTGAGCTCGCCCGGATGGAAGCGCTCGTCGACCAGGCGATGCGGGACGGCGCGCTCGGTCTTGCCACCGGGCTGTTCTACGCCCCGCAGAGCTTCTCGACGACGGACGAAGTCGTTGCGCTTGCCCGCGTGGCGGCTCGCCACGGCGGGTACTACGACTCGCACCTCCGTGATGAGAGCACGTACACCGTGGGACTCGTGGGGGCGGTTGAGGAAGCCATCGACATCGGCCGGGCCGCGGGGATTCCCGTGAACATCTCCCACATCAAAGCGCTGGGCGTCGATGTGTGGGGTCAGAGCGAAGACGTTATCGCCCTGATCCGCAAAGCGCGTGCTCGGGGACAGCGTGTAACGGCCGACCAGTATCCCTACGAGGCCAGCGGGTCGTCGCTCCATGCGTCTTTGCTGCCGCGCTGGGCGCAGGTTGGTGGGTCGGACTCGCTGGAGGCCCGATTGGTCGATCCCGACGCGCGTCCTCGGATCGCGATGGAGATGCGCGACAACATGCGCAGGCGGAACGGCCCGGACGCCTTCCTGATCACCGGCGGCGAGGACGAATCGCTTCGCGGTCAGACCCTCGCGCAGATCGCGGCGTCGCGCGGTGAGGATCCCGTTCAGACGGCCATCGCCATCATCCTGGACGGCGGTGCCGGCATCGGGTCGTTCAACATGAACGAGGACGACGTTGCCTCGTTCATGCGCGCGGAGTTCGTCATGACCGGCTCGGACGGATCGGGTGGCCACCCGAGGAAGTACGGCACGTACCCCCGGAAGATCAGGAAGTACGTCCTGGAGGATTCGGTCATCTCGATGGCCCGCATGATCGAAGCGTCGTCGGGCCAGCCCGCGCGGATTCTGGGACTCCCGGGACGGGGAAGCCTGGTGGTGGGCTCATTCGCTGACGTGGCGGTGTTTGATCCGGCGAGCATCCGCGACGAGGCCACCTTCCTCGACCCCACCCGCCTGGCGATCGGCATGCGGTGGGTGTTGGTGAACGGAGTCATTGCCGTCGACGACGGCCGCCCGACGCACGTCCTGGCCGGCGCAGTGCTCACACGGGGCGAGCGTCCGATCTCGTAGGCGCGCGCGGGTGAGTGCACTCGTGGGTTGAGCCCCAGCGACACCCGCGGTTATGTTTGCGCCCCTCGGGACGTGGCGCAGCCCGGTAGCGCACTTGAATGGGGTTCAAGGGGTCGCCGGTTCGAATCCGGCCGTCCCGATTCGCGGTCTCACGACCAAGGTTGTGAGGCCGCGTTTCGTTTTCCCGCGAATCGGGACGGCCGGATTCAGTGACCTCGAAGAGGTCACGCGGACCCGCTGCGCGGGGCCGCAGAACCGTAGGTTCGGCGTTCGGGGCGCATGTCGTGGACGAGTCAGTCGTGCTGACCCACGAACGGACCGACCGAGGCGCGTAGCGCCGAGCGGAGGTCCATCCGGCCGGTTGGTGGGGTCTGCTTAGTCCTCTGAGACGTAAGTACGGGCACGTATCGAGTCAGGCGGCCAGAGGGGAGGGGAGGTCGGTTGACTCGGGAGCCCTCTCGAACTTGATGAGCAAGGCCATCAGGTCCTTGCGAGTAAAGGTCCAGCGGAACGGCTGGGCGATCGACTCATAGCGGCGCTCGAAGGCAGCCAGACGAGAGGCCACTTCTTCGAGGCTTTCGAAGTCGTTCGGAGTGAGCACTTT
>JAJCZZ010000107.1 GCA_029262115.1 Gemmatimonadota bacterium
TGCCAGAACGTGCATCTGGCCGCCACAGCGGACACACAAGTGGTGGCACCCTTGTAGATCCGGGTGAATAGCTGGAACCCGCGGATCCGGGCGGATCGGCGTGAGGATGGGGAGGCCTCCGTGGCGTGGGACTTAGGGAGCGGTTGCAAGAACGTCGCGTACCTCGACGACATCCGCCTTCATCTGTTCGATCAGAGCAGCCACCGTGGTGAACGGCCGCACTTCCCGCAGGAATCGTACGAAATCGATCCGGATTTCCTCACCGTAGAGGTCGCCGGAGAAGTCCATCAGGTGAACCTCGATCGTCGGAGGTGATCCCTGGAACGTCGGGCGTGGTCCGAGGTGCAGAGCGCCGTCGAAGGTGCCGCTTCTAAGAACCGCTCGGACCGCATAGATACCGGGGGGTGGGATCAGCTTATCAGCCACACCGACGCTGAGGTTCGCTGTCGGAAAACCCAGCTCCCTGCCCCGTTGGTCTCCCCGCACGACCACGCCCCTGAGCGAATACGATCGACCCAGGCATGCCGTCGCCTCCCCCATCCGTCCCCCGGATACCGCCGAGCGGATCCGGCTCGACGAGACCGGGTCCGTGCCCTCGTCCACGGGTGGAACTACATCCACTTTGAACCCGATCTCACGACCGATCCGCCTCAACGTATCGGCGTCGCCGGAGCGGTCCTTGCCAAACCCGTGGTCGTAGCCGATCACGAGCTCCTCCACGCCGAGGCGGCGGACCAGGATCTCTTCCACGAAGCGCCGCGGCGAGTACCTGGACAACTCCTCGGTGAACCGAAGGAACACGGCGTAGTCGAGACCGCTCTCCGCGAGGATCTCCTTCTTCTCCGTAGGCGTCGTGAGCAACCGAGGGGCATGCTCGGGCCGCACGATGCGTAGCGGGTGCGGATCGAACGTGACGAGCACGCTGCGGCGACCCGTCTCGCGGGCGCGGGCCCGGATCTCCTGAAGGACCGCCCAGTGCCCCCGATGGACACCATCGAACGTGCCAACCGTAACGACGGTTCCCCGATCCGCCGGGATCCCCGGCGGATACGCCCAACCCACGCTGTCAGCCAACGAAGACCTTCCTGGGGCGGAGGAACCCATCCGCCACGACCCCGACGGCCACCAGCCGCCCCTCGGCGGCCACGGCAGCCACGGGGCTGTCGGGCACGTCGGGAACCGCCACCGCCTTTCCGTGACCCAACGCCTCGACCGAGGCCCCATCGACGTCGATTCGGGGGAGGTGGGCAAGGGACTCGAGCGGATTGAGCCAGGCACCGCGCACACGGGCGGGATCACCCAGCTCGGCCAGCGTGAGCGAGGACGCCACACCCCGGTCGCCGACCGACGTCCGGCGGAGCTCGGTCAGATGCCCGCCGACGCCCAGGGCTTCGCCCAGATCGCGGGCGAGCGAGCGCACGTAGGTCCCGCTCGAGCACCGACACGTGAAACGCACGTCCGGAAGTTCAATCGACTCGATCGTCAGTTCGTGAACGGTCACCGGCCTCGGCTCCAGGTGCACGACCTCGCCCCGCCGAGCCCGCCTGTGCATGGCTACACCATCAACCTTCTTGGCGGAGAACTGCGGCGGGACCTGCAAGATGGCCCCCCGGAGGGGCGAGGCCGCGGCTTCGATCACCTCCACGTTCAGGCGGGCCCAATCGTCCGACACCGCAGTGACCTCGCCGTCGAGGTCGAGCGTGTCCGTCGACACCCCGAGCCGGACGGTAGCCGTGTACGTCTTGTCCATCCCGGTGAGATACTCGGCCAGACGCGTCGCTCGACCGATGCACAGAAGCATGAGGCCCGAGGCAAACGGGTCCAGCGTGCCCGTGTGCCCGATTCGGCGTCTGCCAAGGGCTCGCCGGGCCTGCGTCACGATGTCGTGCGAGGTCGGGCCTACCGGCTTGTCGACCGGGAGGATGCCGTCCAGCGCACCGTCGATCATCCGCCGGAGGGGTCGTCCGACCCGTCGGGCTCGCCCCCACCCTCCGGAAGCACCTCCCCGAGGAGGGCCTCGATGCGCATCGCGTGGTCCATGGATCGGTCCTCCTGGAACCGAAGCTCGGGGACACGCCGGATCCGCAGCATCTGGCCGAGTTCGCGACGGACGAATGGAGCGGCCGCTTGGAGTCCCGCCAGCGACGCGTCCCGTTCCGCCTCATCCCCGAGAATCCGTACGAAAACCCGCGCGGAACCCAGATCTCGGGCGGTGTCCACCCCGGTGATCGTAACCACGCCGACACGAGGGTCGCGCACGCCGGTACGGAGGAGCGCCGAGATTTCCCGCTTCAGCTGCTCGTTGAGTCGCGCCAGTCTCTTGGACATGACCGTGGGGTCCTCAGCGTGGGGTCAGTAGAACGTGCGGTCGGAGGACACGATGAGCGCTCTGCCCTCGCCCTCCACCAGTCGGTCGGCCTTGTCGAGGATCGACTCGGCCTGTCTGCGATCCCCCGCCACCAACGCCACCGTCAACTCGGCCCGCGCATGGACGTCCTGCATCGCGGTCTCAGCGACAGATAGGTGGAAGCGAACGCGCAGACGATCCTTCAGCGAACGCACCACTGAGCGCTTCTCCTTGAGGGAAGAGCATCCAGGAAGAGAAAGCTCCCACGTATGGGACGCGACGATCATCGCGGCGCTCGGCGCGCCCCAGGGAGCCTCCGCATGTGGACGATAATTCCCGCGCACCGGGTGCACACGCCGGACGCAACCGCGTGGTCCTGGGTCTCGCTACGCACTGTCCGCGAGGGTCCGGGCGACTTCCTCGACGAAGTAGCACTCGATCACGTCGCGCACCTTCACGTCGTTGAAGTTTTGCACCCCGATCCCGCACTCGAAGCCCTCGCGCACTTCCTTCACATCGTCCTTGAAGCGCTTCAGGGACCCGATCTCACCGTCGTAGACGACGATCCCGTCCCGGATGACCCGGGCCCGTGCCTTCCGATCGATACGACCCTCCAGGACATAGCATCCGGCAATTGTGCCGACCTTGGAGACCTTGAAGATGTCGCGCACCTCGGCGGTGCCCTCGATGGTTTCCTTCTTTTCGGGCGACAGCATTCCCTCGAGCGCCATCGTGATGTCGTCGACCGCATTGTAGATCACGTCGTACACGTTGATCTCGACGTCCGCCCGCTCCGCCTCGAGCCTCGCCGCCGTCTGCGGTCGCACCCGGAATCCGATGATGACCGCCCCGGCCGTCTCGGCCAGGAGCACGTCCGATTCGTTGATGGCCCCGACCCCTCGGTGGATGATCTCGACTTGGACCTCCTTCGTACCGATCTGCTCGAGCGCATCCGACAGCGCCTGGACGGAACCGTCCACGTCGCCCTTGATGATGAGGGGCAAGGTCGTCCGCTCGCCGTCTGCCACGAGCTGGGAGAAGTCCCCGAGCTTGATGCCTCGTTCCCGGATTCGGAGCTGCTTTTCGCGGTCGAGCCGCTGCCGCGTACCGGCGATCTCAGCCGCCCGATCCGCGTCCATGACCTGAAGCGAATCACCTGCCTGCGGAACGCCGCCTGAGCCGAGGATCTGGACGGGAATGCCCGGCCCGGCCTCGTCCACGTTGTGCCCACGCTCATCCAGCATGGCACGGACCCGGCCGTCGTACATCCCGACGAGGAATGAGTCGCCGACGCGGAGCGTCCCCTTCTGAACCAGAACGGTGACCACAGAACCCTTACCTGGATCCAACTGGGCCTCGACGACGGCACCTTGGGCCTCCCGGTCCGGGTTGGCGGTCAGTTCGAGGAGTTCGGCCTGCAGCAACACCTTCTCGAGCAGGTCGTCGACGCCCTGGCCGGTCTTGGCCGACACCTCCGCGACAAGAACGTCTCCGCCGAAGTCTTCGACGTTGACGTCGTGCTGAAGGAGCTCCTGCTTGACCTTCATCGGGTTCGCGGCCGGTAGATCGACCTTGTTGATGGCCACGATCAGCGGAACGCCCGCGTTCCGCGCGTGACTGATGGCCTCACGTGTCTGGGGCATGACGGAGTCGTCGGCCGCGACGATGAGGATGACGACGTCGGTGACGTCGGCACCACGCGCACGCATGGCAGTGAAGGCAGCGTGGCCGGGGGTGTCGAGGAACGTGATGCTCTTCCCGTCCCCAACCTCGACGTGATACGCGCCGATGTGCTGGGTAATGCCACCGGCCTCGCCGGCTACGACATTCGTCTTGCGAATCTGGTCGAGCAGAAGAGTCTTTCCATGGTCGACGTGACCCATGACCGTGACGACCGGAGAACGCGGCTTCAGATCGGCCGGATCCTCTTCCTCCTCGAGGACTTCCGCCTCCGCCGTGTACTCCTCCTCCCTTTCCGCGGTGAAGCCGAACTCATCGAGAAGCAACTCGATCTGGTCGAAGTCGAGCCGTTGGTTGATGGTGACCATCAGGCCAAGGTTCTTGAAGGCCGACCCGATGATCTCGGTCGACGAAACGTCCATCAATTCGGCGAGTTCGGAGACCGAGAGGAACTCGTTGACCTTCACGGTCCGCGAGACCCGCTCCTCTTCCTCCCGCTGCTGCTCCTCCTGTACGGCCTCTTCCTCGGCGGAAATCCGCTGCCCCTTCCGCCGACGCTTCTTGCCCCCACCTCCGCCTTTGATCTCGGCCATGACGCGCTGGATGTTCTCCTGAACCGCGTCCTGATCGACCCGCTGGCGCTTCTTGCCTTTCTTTCCGCGGTCCCGGCTGGTGCGTCCGTCCGCGGAGTATCCTTCCGCCTGGATGCGCACCTGCCCGCCCGGACCGGCGCTGGCGGCCGGCGTGGGCCGCCGAATCGTCCGAACCGCGCCCTCCGTCTGACCCTTCCGGGCCGGGGACGGCTTGGGCGTTATCACTTCGCGCTCCGCGGGGCGAGCCGACGCGGCAGGCTTGATCTCGGGGGCGACCTCCTCGATCGACTCCGACGCTTCCTCAGCGGCCTCCGCCGGCGCCTCT
Source organism: Gemmatimonadota bacterium (assembly GCA_029262115.1). GTDB lineage: Bacteria > Gemmatimonadota > Gemmatimonadetes > Longimicrobiales > Gaopeijiaceae > JAJCZZ01. The sequence goes on from JAJCZZ010000107.1 coordinate 4,946, forward strand.
TCAGGCGTCGTCTCGGCGGCTTCGTGCGGCTCGGCCTCAGGCTCGGGTTCCACCGCCTCGGGCTCCACAGCCTCCGCCGCCTCCGGGGACCGTGCCTCGACGGGAGCATCCGGCTCCGCAGGAGCGCCCGACTCCGCAGGCTCAGGCGCGGCGGCGTCCGCCGGGGTATCCGTCACGGCGGCCGTCACCTCGACGACCTCGTCCGGCTCCGCCTCAGGCTCGCTATCTGCCTCGGCCTCGACGTCGCCCGCGTCGGCCTCGACGTCGCCCGCGTCGGCCTCGACATCGGGCGATTCGGCTTCGTCCTCCGCGTCGTTCACCTCCGATTCCGGCTCGGGCATGTCGGCACGACGGCGACGGCGCCGCCGCTTCTTCGGGCCAGCCTTCGCCTCTTCCAACGCCGCCTGTATCGCCTCCCCCGGGTTCTTGTGGCCGGAGCGCCGTTCGCGCTCGACCTTCGCCAGCACCTTGGCCACCTGGCCGTCGGTGATCGAGGACTCCTCGTCGTGAATGGAAATCCCCATCTCCCGAAGGAGCGATACCAACGCCTCGGCGTCGACTTTGAGGTCTTTGGCTAGCTCGATGACCTGCATGCGTCCGCTATTCCTCCAGTTCGTCCGGGCCACGTCCATCCGCGAGCCGCTTGATCAGCTCATCGGCGAACGACGCTCCGGTTACAGCCACCACCGAGGTCGGTCCTCGGCCTACGGCGGCACCCAACTCATCGCGATCCCCCAGAACTCTCCGAGGCACCGCTCGATTCCTCATTGCCTTCTCGACCTTGGCCATCTGGACGCTGGACGCGTCCTCGGCGATCACGACCAAGCGGGCCTCGCCCGCGCGGACCGATTGGCGAGCGGCGTCCGTACCCGGAACGACCGCGCCAGCCCGACGAGCCAGGCCCAAGAACCGGAAAGCGTCAGCTCTCCGGCTTTGCTTCGACATCCTCACCAGCGCCGTCTGCAACAGCCTCCGCAGGGGCGGGTGGCACGGCGTCTTCGTTCTCGTCTCCCGCAGGCGCGTCCTCGACCACCGTCAGTTCGTCGATCAACTGGAGCAGCTTGTCGGCATCCGCCTCACCCAAGCCGGAAATCTCCAGGAAGTCGCGCCGCTCAAGGTCGATTATTTGCAGAAAAGTATCATATCCAGCGCCCTTCAGGGCCGCTAGAGTCCGCTCCTCCAGATCCAGTTCGTTGAGCGGGAAGTCCGCGGTCTCGTACTGATCCTCTGGAGTCTCACCAAAGAGCGAGAGATCCGCGCCCTTCTCCAGCCATTCGCGGGATCCGTACAGATCCAACTGCCACCCGATCAACTGGGAGGCGAGGCGCACGTTCTGTCCGTTCCGCCCGATTGCGAGCGACAGCTGATCCTCGTCGACAATGGCGGTAATGACCTGCCTGTCCGGGCTGCTGATCACCTTCGCGACCCGTGCCGGAGCAAGCGCACGGCGCGCGAACACCTCCGTGTCGGGATGCCAGGGCACGATGTCGATGCGCTCTCCGCCCAACTCGGAGACGACAGCTTGCACCCTCGACCCCTTCAGGCCGACGCAGGCCCCGACCGGATCGATGGAGTCGTCGCGGCTATAGACGGCGATCTTCGTTCGACCTCCGACCTCCCGCGCGATCTCCTTGATTTCGACGATCCCCTGGTGGATCTCGGGCACTTCCAGCTTGAAAAGCGCCGCAACGAACAGGGGATCGGCCCGCGAAAGAATCAGGCGTGGGCCCTTCGGCGTCTCCTCGACCTTCTTGAGGACGGCGCGGATGGGGTCGCCCTGACGGAAGCGCTCCCGCGGATTCTGATCCTTCCACGGAATGATCGAATCCGCGTCACAGGAACGGTTGAGCATGACCACGAGCTTCCCGCGCTCGCTCTGCTGAACCTCTCCCGAAAGCAACTCACCCACCCGGTCCACGAACTCGTCGCGGATACGATCCCGCTCATTCTCACGAACCCGCTGCACGATCCGTTGCTTCACGGCCATGACAGCGTTCCGGCCGAAATCGGCGAAGTCGACGGGCACTTCCATCACGTCGCCGACCTCATAGGTGTCATCGTCCCACCGAGCCTGCTCGAGGGAGATCTCACACGCCGAATCCTCAACCTCGTCGACGACGCGCTTGAGGACGACGATGTCGAACTCACCCGTCTCCTCGTCGATATCGATCTCTGCCCGCACGGTCGGCCCGTGGATACGTGCGAGACCGGCCAACATCCCGTCCTTGACGAGGTCGGTCATCTCCTCTTCAGAAAGGCTCTTGGTCGCTGCCACATCCCTGAATGCCGCAATGATCTGCTCGGCGTTCGCCATGACTCCTCTCTACTTCCACGTGAAAACGAGATTCGCGCCCGCGATTTCATCTCGCGGGATGCTGACCTCGTCGCCGCTGGGCAGCCGCAGTCGCACCGCAACTGTCCCCTCATCTCCTTCGCCCCCGTCGGCCAGCCCGAGCAACTCCCCTTCCAGCCGCCGGGACCGCCCCGCCAACACATCGTGCCCCTTCACCGCCACATTCTCGCCCGAGAAGCGGACGAAGTCGCGCTCCCGCACCAGCGGCCGGTCGACCCCGGGCGACGACACCTCGAGGGTGTAGCGCTCGGGAAGCGCCTCATGCTCGTCCAGCCACGCTTCGAGAGCCCGACTCACGACCGCGCAGTCGTCGACCGACACGCCGCGGCCTGGGACCGTATCCGGGCGATCAATCCGTACCCTCAAAATCGGACGCGCGGTACTCCCAGCCCACACGAGATCGACCAACTCGAACCCGAGGTCACCCACCCTCGAGTCCATCTCGCTGTCGATCTGCACAACGGGCCGCGCCACGCCCACCTCCGAGCCTACAGGCAAAACCACACCGAATAAAAAAGCGGGGGCGAACCGCTCCCCCACTTCAAGAAAAGGCGGCCCCTCTCAAGGGCACCCTCTATCTAGCTAGCCGCCTAATATACGGTACGCCCGGAACTCACTCAAGGGAGCCCCGGGCGCTGGTCCATCCTCACGGCCGACCGTAACGGCCTCGATCGTGCGCTACTTCACTGGGTGTTTCCACTCCCGGGCGTAGATTCCAGGGCGGCAACCCGCGCCTGAAGTTCGTCGACTCGAGCGGCGAGACCGGCCAACTCCGTCTGAGAAACGAGGTCGAGCCGCTCCTTCGCTCCCTCGGCCGCGTCCTGCGCTCGATCGAGAGCCGAACGCATCACGTCTTTGGCACGATCGGTGGAGAGATCTCCGCGCTCGCGGGCCTCGTTGATGGTCTCTTCGAGGGCGTCTCGGAACGCGGACAAGACGCCAATTCCGTGTTTGATCCCTTCCGAAACCCGATCGCGGGTGGACCGGTCCGCCTCGGACTGGCCCTCCGCCGCGCCGCTGCCCTGTGCTGGTTCCTGTTCGGTCATCACTCCTCCGTCCGTTCGATATTGGCACCTAGCGCTCTGAGGCGCTCGTCGATACGCTCGTACCCACGTTCGATCTGAATCACGTTCTTGATCTTGCTCGTCCCTCTGGCACCCAGCGCCGCAATCAGAAGCGCCATGCCCGCCCTTATGTCGGGGCTTTCCACCGTGCCGGCCATCAGTGGCGTCGGGCCTACGACGACGCAACGGTGGGGATCGCAGAGAACGATGGACGCGCCCATCCCCACGAGCTTGTCGGTGAAGAACATCCGCGACTCGAACATCTTCTCGTGAACCAGAACCGTCCCGTTGCACTGCGTTGCGGTGACCAGGGCAATCGAGGTGAGGTCGGCCGGGAAAGCCGGCCACGGGCCGTCGTCGAGCTTCGGCACGTGTCCGAACGCGTCCTGCCTGATCGTGCACCCTTCCGAACCGAAGACGTGAAGGTCGGTCCCTTCTACCTGCGTCCTCACGCCGAGGCGCCGGAAGCCCAGTAGGGTGGAATCGAGGTGCTCGACGGGCGCATCTCCGATCGTGATGTCACTCCGGGTGACCGCAGCAAGACCGATGAACGATCCCGTCTCGATGTGGTCCCCTCCGATCCGAAACTGTGTGCCTCCCAGAGTATCGACGCCCTCGATTCTGAGGATGTGCGTCCCGACTCCCTCGATTTGGGCCCCCATCTGAATCAGCATGTTGCAGAGATCCTGCACATGGGGTTCGGCCGCCGAGTTGCGAATGACGGTGGTACCCTTCGCGAGCACGGCCGCCATCACCGCATTCTCGGTCCCGGTCACCGACGGCTCATCCAGGAACATGTCGGCCCCGGTCAGGCCGTCGGGCGCGGACAAGCGGAAGCCCTCAGGCGGCGTATCGACCCTCGCGCCGAGCGCGGCGAACGCCAGGAAGTGGGTATCCAGACGGCGGCGTCCGATCACGTCACCGCCAGGAGGGGGCATCTCAATCGCACCGAAGCGAGCGAGCAGCGGCCCGGCGAGGAGGAGCGACGCGCGAATCCGGATCGACATCTCTCGATCGATATCGGCCGGCTGGACGCTTCGGGCGTCGATTCGAAGCTCGTTGTCTCCTGTCCATTCGACGTCCGCACGCAGAGACGTGAGGATCTTGAGGAAGGTCTCCACGTCTCGAATGCGAGGGACGTTCTCAAACAGCACAGGCTCTTCCGTGAGGAGAGCTGCGGCCAGACATGGAAGCGCGGCGTTCTTGTTGCCGGCTGGACGGATGCGGCCACTGAGCGTGTGGCCGCCTTCTACGACGAAGGTCCCCATTGAATCCTGGGCGTGGGGGCGGAAAGGAAGAGCCACAATGGGCTGCCGAATCGGGATATAACCGGGGAGTTCGCCCACCAGCAACTGACTCATCACCGAACCTCCGAAGCGTTGGGAGACCATTGCATAGGCTGCCGAAAACACCTCCGGAGACCCGGCAACCTCATTTGCACGTTGTGTGCCAGCTACTCACGTCATGGGCCAGCTACGTCGGGTGACGGGCGAGTTCTTGACCGCCCCTCCCCCCGGATCTACCATCGTGGTCCTTCCCCCTATCTGCCGGCCTGTCATGCGTCTCAAGGAATTCCTCAACCCGGACTTCGTGGTCCTTCGACTCGCGACGTCGGACATCGAAGGCGTTCTGGGCGAGATCGCGGCGCGCGCCGCCGGCGCGGGGGTCGGAACCGCTGAGACGGTCTCGGACAAGCTGCTGGAGCGCGAACGCCAGCATCCGACCGTCATCGGCTCGGGCCTGGCCATTCCGCATGCCACGGTGCCTGGCCTGACACGCCCGAGCATCGGTCTCGCTCTTGCGGAGGACGGGGTCGAATTCGGAGGACCAGAGGATGAACCGGTACGGATCTTCTTCATCTTGCTGTCGCCTCCGGGACATGAGCGTGAGCACGTGAAGCTGCTCGCGAGAATCTGTCGCCTGGCGCGACACGTGGGATTTCTCGACGACCTCCTCACGGCTCCCGACGAAGCCGCTGTGGTGTCGGTCATCCTGTCGGTCGATGAGCAGCACGTATGAGCGACGCGCCCGCCACACGGCTTCTGCTCGCCGTGATCAACGACCCTGAGAAGCTGGACGAGATCCTGTCGGGCTTCCTCGAACTGGGGATAACGGGGGCCACGGTCATCAACAGCGAAGGAATGGGCCGGCTTCTCTCCCATGACATCCCGATCTTCGCCGGGCTTCAGACCCTGATTTCTGGATCGAGGCCCCAAAACCGTACGATCTTCAGCGTGGTTCCGGAGGACCGTGTCGAACCGGCCATCCGACTGCTTCAGGATGTGTTCGGCGACCTGAACTCACCGGCCACCGGCATCCTCTTCACGATTCCGGTCGACCGCGTGGTGGGCCTCGCCCCCGAGCTCGGCGACGCCGAGACACCCATCTGAGGGGGGCCCGGCCGTGAGGTCGGGACGACCGTTTTCGTGGATCCACTCGTCGGGACACTGGTCCTGCTCCTTCTGGCGCTGTTCGGAGCCCGCTTCTCCTTCTCCACCGAACGGGTGCGTCAAGGCCCGCGCCTCCTCTTCCGGACGGGGACGCACTTTCTTCTCCTCGGGATGCTCATGGGCCCAGTGGGCCTCGGCATCCTCACGCCGGCGGCAACCCAGCAGCTCTTTCCCTTCCTCGCGCTGGGCCTGGGCTGGGTCGGATTCCACTTCGGATTGCAGCTCGATATCGACAGCCTGCGCCGCTTTCCGCTGACGTACCATGTTCTTGCGATGGGGCAGGCCGCGATCGCGTTCGTCGTGTTCCTCGGCCTGGGGTGGGCCCTCCTGCGTGGAAGCGGACTCGCACCCGAGACACCGATTCGACTGATCGTGGTGGCCGCGGCCACGGCGTCCGTCTCGACCCCAGCCGGCATCGCGATGGTGTCGTCCAACTTCTTGGTCCGCGGCAACATCCGGGATCTCATTTTCTTCACCGCTTCCGTCGACGCGGTCGTCGGCATCCTGGCACTCGCTGGAGCCTATGCGATCTTCCGTCCGGAAGTCGTGGCCGCAGGGCTCCCCCACACGCCCCATCCCACGCTGATGGCCGTCGCGATCGGCCTTGGTCTCGTCTTCGGTATCCTCTTCACCTGGCTTGTCCGAGGCCGGCCTCCGGGCGAGGAACTCATGCTCTACATCCTCGGGATCTGCGCATTCGCGGCCGGGGCGGCGCTGCAGTGGGGACTGTCGCCGCTGCTGGTGTCGGTCACGATGGGAACAGTGGTGGCGAATCTCCTCCCGGATCGACACCGCATTTTTTCGATTCTTCAGCGATGGGAAAAGCCGGTATACCTCGGCTTCCTCCTGCTGGGCGGTGCGCTTCTGCGAGTACCCACGCCCTGGGTCGTCGCGCTCGCCCTCGCGTATGCGCTCCTTCGAGCCGCTGCGAAAGGCGTTGGCGGAGCGGTGACGGCCACGCTGGTACCGGTGGGCTTCGACGTGCCGAAGCGGCTCGGAATCGGGCTCCTTCCCCAGGGCGGCGTGGCCGTTGCCATGGCGGTGTCGGCGACCCTGATGTACTCGAACGTCGCCTCTCAGGGAGTCGACGCCGAGGCCGCCCTCTTCACGGCGATCGTGATGGGTGTCCTGCTATCGGAGTTGGTCGGCCCATTCTTCCTCGTGCAGCTTCTGCGACGCGCGGGAGAGATCACGCCGGCGGTCGAGGAAGCGATTGCCAAGGGCGACCACCGCGGCGCCGAGCGAGAGGCCCTTCGGTCGACAACCCCTCCAGAGCGGACGACGGCCTCGGACGAATAGCCCGACCGTCTGGCTCCCTCCCTGTCGATCCAATTAGAATTCCTTCATGATGATTCAAGACGCCGAACTCGCGGTCACGCGGGCCGTCCGGGACACCATCGTCACGGTCCAAACGAGAGACGCGCTCGGGCTTGCGGTGGATATCGCCGCCATGAGCGTGGCGATCACGCTCGCCGCGCTAGCGATCATGATGCTCTTCGTGCTGCGCGACATCCGGTTTCAGTTGGCCGGCACGCGTTCCGCCCTACAGCTCGCTCTGGCGCCTCTGAACGTGCGCGGGCGCGCGATCGCCGACAATGTGGAGTTCATTACCGACGCCCTGCGCAGCGATGTAAGCCGGCTCACCGCCTCGGTGCAGTCGCTCACGGATCGGCTGCAGCAGGCGTCGGATCACATGGAAGAGCGGATCGAAGACTTCAACGCTCTGATGGAGGTGGTTCAGGGCGAGGCCGAGGAGATCTTCCTCGACGCGGCCGCCACCGCCCACGGGGTGAAGGTCGGCGCGCGTGCGGCATTGTCGGGTTCGAGGCCTTCTTCGAGCCAGCCAGTCGAAGAAGGAGGGGAAGGAGAACGCTCGGCCGACTCGGCGCTCGTCACGTCCGGGTACACTTCTCCGGACACCCTCGCGACCAACGTCGACCCGGTCCCCGTGTCCCCGCCGACTCCGGTGCCCGATCGGGTGCAACCGCTTCAGCCGCCCGGAGAGCAGGGCGAGGGCCGTCGGTGACCCCACGGCCCCTGACCGGGCGGTGCCGGTCACGCTGACATGGGCCTGATCCCTCCCCTACTCATGGCGCTGGCGTGGCTGGCGCTCGTACCTGAGCCTGTGTGGGCGTGGGGACCGGCGACGCACGTCGCGGTCGGTGAGGCCGTCCTGAGCGCGCTCTACCTGGTCCCTCCCGCGGTGCGCGCCCTCCTCGAGGCCTATCCGAAACACTTCCTGTATGGTTCGATCGCGGCGGACATCTCGTTCGCCAAGAAGTACGTGCCCGAGGGGCGGCACTGCCACAACTGGTCGGTGGGCGATGAAATCCTGGACAGCGCGGACTCGGAGGCCCTGCGGGCGGTCGGGTACGGATACCTCTCCCACCTGGCCGCGGACACCGTGGCCCACAATCTGTTCGTCCCCAGGCGCCTGCTCCTGACCAGCGCGACCCAGGGGCTGGGCCATGCCTACTGGGAGCATCGGATGGACGTGCACACCGGCGCCGAATTCCTCGACAAGACGCGAGACCTCGTGGTCAATCACGACCACTCGGCAGCCGACGCCCTCTTCGATGACGTCCTCAGCTCGACGGTCTTCAGCTTCCAGACGAATCGCCGGCTCTTCCGTGGTATGATCCGGATGCAAGGGCACGAGCGGTGGCAACAGGTCTTCGACATGGTGCTGGCACGTTCTCGCTTCGACCTTCCGGACCCCCTGGTCGACCGGTATTTCGAGTGGGCATTCGACGCGGTGGTCGGACTCTTGAGGGAGGGGGACATGGCTGCCGCCCGTGGGCTCGACCCGGTCGGAGACGTGAACCTCCGCCTGGCCAAGAAGGTGAGACGGCTCGCCCTCGCCGACCGGGCAGCCGACCACCCGGAGGTTCTGGCCGAGATGGCGGAGGACTTCTTCCCGCTCCCGAAGGATCCGCTGGTCTACTGGCCCGAAATCAAGGACCGCGGCTTTTCCGCTGGCATCATCGCCCGACGAGACGCGGCACAGGCCGCGACGGGGTGAGGAGCGCTCGGCTCGGGCACCCATTGATTTCGCAGCACCATGACCCGTCGGACCAGACGTTCCGAAGAGCTATCGCTTTCTTCTCAAGGCCAGTCTCGTTCCAGTCCCGCGTACTGCGCGCGTAGCTTCTTCCGCCCGGCCTCATCGAAGTCCACGGTCACGGTCAGGTCGCGGCCGAATCCGCTCAGGCCCACGACGGCGCCTGATCCGAAGGTCTGGTGGATCACACGCTCCCCCTTCACGAAGCGGGGACCGTCTTGGTTCATGACCGCATCGCTCTCGTAGTCCGGCGCCGCAGAAAGGGTGCGGTCGTCGGTCCCCCTGGCTTCGCGACGGCTCCAGCCGCCTCGTCCACGGTGCGGCGTCGACTGGCTCATCAACCCTAGGCGCTCACTCTTCCGCTCGTCCAGGAGCTCCTCCGGGACCCCCTCTACGAACGACGACAGCGTCCCGTACGTGAAGTCCCCGGCGCGTCGTCGCTGCCGGGCCCACGTGAGGGAAAGGACATCCTCCGCCCGGGTGATGCCGACGTAGAACAGTCGACGCTCCTCCTCCAGCGTGGCCGGGTCGTCGAAGGCCCGGCTCAGCGGGAAGAGGCCGTCCTCCATACCCCCGATATACACCACGGGAAACTCGAGTCCCTTTGCGTTGTGGAGGGTCATCAGTGTGGCGGTATCGGCATTCGGGTCCAGCCGGTCGACGTCCGCCACCAGCGCGACCTGTTGGAGAAACAGATCCAGTTCCGTGAACGAATCGATGTCGTCCGCGCCGAGCGTCTCGGCGACCTCGGCGTTGAAGTCGAGGGCCCCCGCGATCAACTCCGCCACGTTCCGGGCCCGGTCTTCACCGTCCGGACCCTCGTCGTTGAGGTGGCGTACGAGGTCCAACTCCTCGACCAACTCATCGAGGAGTTCCCCGACCCGCGTTTGGCTCGCCTTGAGGCTGTAGCGCTGGATGAGGTCCGCGAATCGGAGGAATCCGCGCCGTCCACCCTTCGGTACCTCCAGCGCCTCCTCCGCCCGCACGGCGGCCTCCAACAGCGTCACGCCCTGCTCATGCGCCCACCTCGCCAACCGCTCGATCGAGGCCGCCCCCACACCGCGCCGTGGGTAGTTGACCACCCTCTGAAACGCCCCGGCGTCCTTTGGATTGGAGATCAGCCGCAGGTAGGCGAGCACGTCCTGAATCTCCCGACGCTCGTAGAAACGGACGGAGCCCACCACCTGATACGGCAGTCCTTCCCTGCGGAACGCATCTTCCAGAGCGCGCGCCTGGGCGTTCGTCCGGTAGAGAACCGCGAAGTCCTTGTACACCAGGCCGGGGGCGGCCTTGTAGCGCTCCTGAATGTCGCCGACGATCCAGCGGGCCTCGTCGGCCTCGTCGAAGGTCTCGACGAGCCCGACCCGATCTCCCCCCGTTCGCTCCGTGCGTAGCGTCTTGCCCTTCCGATTCACATTCTCCGCGATGACGGCGTTGGCGGCGTCGAGAATCGTGCGGCTGGAGCGGTAATTCTGTTCCAGGCGGACGACCCTGGCACCCGGAAACGACTGCTCGAATTCCAGGATGTTGCGGATGTCGGCCCCCCTCCAGCCGTAGATCGACTGATCGTCGTCCCCGACCACCATCAGGTTTCCGTGCTCCGACGCCAGCAGTTCGACGAGCCTGAACTGCGCCCGGTTCGTGTCTTGATACTCGTCGACGAGCACGAACGAAAAGCGATCGCGGTAGCGCTCGAGGAGCGCGGGATTCGACTCCAGCAGTTCGACCGGCTTCATGAGCAGGTCGTCGAAGTCGAAGGCGTTCTGGTCCTTGAGCGCCTTCTGATAGACCGGGAACACCTTCGCGACATTCCGAACGAAGAGGTCGAAGCTGCCCTCGCAGTCGCGCGCGAACGCCTCCGCCGTGACCAACTGGTTCTTCGTGTTGCTCATCTCACCGCGAATCGCTTTCGGGCTCCACCGCTTGGGATCCAGCCCGACCTGCTCCTGGACGCTCTTCACAAGGCGAAGGCTCTGTTCGGCGTCGAAGATCGAGAAGGTGCGGTCCCACCCGAGCCGGTCGGCGTGCCGCCGCAGAAGCCGTGCCCCGATCGAGTGGAAGGTGCCGACCCACATCCCCCCCGGGGCGGCGCCCAGGTTGCGGGCGATACGCTCCTTCATTTCCCCGGCCGCCTTGTTCGTGAACGTCACCGCAAGGATTCGGTCGGGAGGCACGCCGTGATCCCGGATCAGATGTGTGATCCGAGCCGTGAGAACCCTTGTCTTTCCGGAGCCGGCACCGGCCAGGACCAGGATGGGCCCCTCGAAGTGCTCGGTTGCCTGGCGCTGTTCGGGATTGAGTGCGTCGAGGTGCTGCGTATCGGTCAAGACCAAGCCTCAGTTGTCGTCTTCGTATGCGGGAAGTCGGATCTGGAACGCCGCCCCATCCACGCCGTCGAGTAGTTCGATACGACCGTCGTGCACGCCCTCGACGATCCGGCGGGACAGAGCCAGCCCCACGCCCCATCCCCCAGACTTCGAGGAGACCCCCGGTTCGAACAGCTTGTCGCGCAGCTCCGGCGGTACCCCCGGACCGGTGTCGCGGATGCGTAAGCTCACCCACCCGCCGACCACCACACGGGCGTAAATCGTGATCTTCCCCCCACGTCCGGCCAGCGCGTCGAGCGCGTTCTTCACCACGTTCTCCACCGCCCAGATGAGGAGGACGCGGTTCCCGAGGACCAGCGGCAGCCCTTCGGGAATGTCCACCACCAGTTCGACCCCCCTACCTAACCGCGGAAGGCGGGCGACCATATAGCGCTCCAGGTCGCGAATCACGGACCGGAGGGACAGGGGTTCGAGTTCGGGCTCACGCCCGATCAGTTCGAAGCGGTGACTGATGCGCTCCAGACGCTCCAGGTCCTCGCCGATGGCGTCCGCGACCTCGGATTCGGCGAGCGAACCCGGCCGCTCCCCGATGGGAAGCCTGAGCACCTCGAGCCACCCCTGGAGCGACGAGAGGGGCGTTCCGAGTTGGTGGGCCAGCTCGCGGGCCATCGACGTCCACGCCCGCTCGCTCTCCGCGCGGCGCTGGTACCGCACCATGGTCAGCCCCACGAACACGGTCAGCAGCATCCCACCCGCTTGGAGCAACGGAATCCAGGCGAGCCGCTGCACTTCCGGGCTGTCCCCGAAGTGCATGTGGACGAGATCCGGATTCCCGATCGGGGGCCGGCGGGCATCCAGGCTCTCGAGATAATCTCGCACACGGGCCTGACCCAGCCGTGTGCTGAGATCGACCTCGAACGGAAGGTTCGCGACGTACAGAATGGTGTCGCCGGGTCCCGACTGGACCATCGGCACGCCGGACTCCAGAATGATGCCCTGAAGGTTGAACAGGGCGTCGTCCGCCCGGCCGGGCTCCATGGACGTGACGCCTTCCTGGACCTCGACGTAGATCCTCGTCAGCAGTTCGGCATCGCGCTGGAGGGCCTGCACGATGCGCTGGGTGTAGAGGAGGTACCAGCCGAGTAGGAGTACGAACAGCGTGGCGAGGGCGACCGGCCACTTGGTCCGGAGCAAGGCCGGCGTCCCTACTGGCCGTCGAGGAGTAGACCGCCCACATAGGGATCGAGGACCTCGGGGAGGCGCACCTCACCGTCGGCCGTCTGGTACGTCTCGAGTAGCGCCGCCACGACGCGGGGAAGCGCGAGCGCCGACCCGTTCAGCGTGTGGACGAAGTCCGGCTTCTCGCCCGGTGCCGGCCGGAACCTCAGATTCGCGCGCCGGGCCTGAAAGTCGCCGAATGTCGTGCAGGAGGACACCTCCAGCCACTGCTCCACACCCGGCGCCCACACCTCGAGGTCGTACGTCTTGGCCGCGCTGAAGCCGAGGTCACCCGTGGCCAGCAGCACCCGTCGATAGTGGAGCCCCAGCGCCTCCAGCAGCGCTTCGGCTTCTCGAGTCAGCTCCTCGAGGGCCTCGAGACCGCGCTCCGGGCGCTCGTACCGAACGAGCTCGACCTTGTCGAACTGGTGCACGCGCAGGAGCCCGCGGGTGTCCTTTCCGGCCGCGCCCGCTTCACGCCGGAAGCACGGCGTGTACGCCGTGTACCGTAGAGGAAGTTGGTCGTGCGTCAGCAGCTCGTCACGGTGCAGGTTGGTGACCGGAACCTCGGCGGTCGGGATGAGCCACAGGTCGTCCCGTTCCGTCTGATACGACTCCTCCGAGAACTTCGGAAGCTGGCCGGTGCCGGTGAGCGTCTCCGTGGTCACCAGGTAGGGCACCCGTAGCTCCTCGTACCCGTGCACCCTCGTGTGGACATCGAGAAAGTAGTTGATGAGGCCACGCTGAAGGCGGGCCCCCGCGCCGCGGAGCACGGGAAAACCCGACCCGCTGATCTTCGCGCCACGGGGCAGGTCCAGCAGCCCCAACTTCTCCCCCAACTCCCAGTGTGGGAGCGGAGTGAAGTCGAACGCCGGAGCGTCACCCCAGACCTTCAACACCTCGTTCCGATCCTCCCCCCCCTCCGGCACATCGTCGAGCGGAAGATTCGGCAGGGTCAGAAGGATGTCGTCGATCGCCTGTTCACGCTCCTTGGCCAGGGCATCGAGATCCGAAATCCGCCCGCCCACGCTCTGCATGTCTGCGATCAAATCTGTCGCGTCTCCGCCCCCCCTCTTGAGTTCGCCGATCTGGCGCGACGCGTCGTTTCTGGCCGCCTTCAGTTCGTTGACCTCACCTACCGCCGAACGCCATTCGGCGTCCAACTCGAGGATGCGGTCGACCGCCTTCGGCAACTCGGGCGCGCCCCTGCGGGCAAGGGAGCGGCGAACCCGTTCAGGTTCCGCTCGGAGGGTGCGAATGTCGAGCATGAGGCGCGCGGGAGTCGGATCAGTCGGGTGGGATCAGTCGGCGGTCGTTGCAGACCGGGCTGACGTCGAACTTGAACCGGAAGGTACCAGCGACCGGGTCCACCGCCAGCGGCTCGAGCTTCCCGTAGTACACGCACCGCGTGTTGAACGCACCCAGTCGACGCGCCGTCCGCACGACATAGATCGTCCCGATCTCCGCCGGCACCGCCCGGTCGGTCACGTAGGCGGCCGTATCCGCGGGCGCCTCGATCACCTCGTCGAAGGCCATTCCCGGCATCTCGGCGATTCCAGCGGCGCTTTCGACGCCGAGAGCTCCCGGCGGAAGCATCACGATGCGACCCTCCCGCGTATCGACGGCCATGTCCCACGACCCGGTGGCCGACGCCGCTTCGACGCGCACCGGAATCTTGCTGTTGAAGTTGAACGCGGACGTGAGGTTCAACTCCGGACGTGCGAGAGAGTAGAGCAGCACCGTGTCCGGCGACTCCGTCCATCGAATGACGAAGGGGTCGTCTCCGCAAGCCGTCGTAGCGACCATGCCGAGGACCGCGGCGACGACGACGGTGAGTCGGCCGAAGAGGCGGGTGTTCGGTCGAGCGGGTTGGCGGGTCATGGAGCGACTACCCCTGAGAGGCGGGAACAGCGTCGGAAGGTGCCAGACCGAGAGAGGAGCGTCAACCCCGAAAAGGCGCGTCATTCCTTGACTTTACCCCATATTCGGGGTAGGTTCCCCGCCGACGGAGGGGCCCCTCACACCACACCGAGACGGTATGACCGAGCAGTCCGAGCCAGCGACGTCGCCGGGCAGAATCCTGGTGGCCGACGACGAGCCGCATATTCGGCGTGTCCTTCTGACGATTCTCAAGAGCGCCTCGTACGAGGTGTGCGAGGCCCTGGACGGTCGGGACGCGATGGCCCAGTTGGACGGAGAGGCCATGTTCGACTTCGTGCTTCTCGACCTGATGATGCCGTACGCGTCGGGAATCGAGGTCCTTGAGCACATCCGAACGCATGAACGATACGACGACACGCCGGTCATCATACTGACCGCGAAGGGCCAGGACGCCGACCGCGACGCAGCGTTGGCACGGGGAGCGGTCGACTTCATGACCAAGCCGTTCAGCCCCAAGAAGCTCCTTCTCCGCATCCAGGAGATCCTCGCTGAGCGCTGAGAACCTCTGGATCACCGTGCTGGCGGGCGGTATCGGTTCGAGGTTCTGGCCGGTCAGCACACCTGCCCGGCCGAAGCAGCTTCTCGCCCTCGGGGGCCCGCGACCTCTGATGGTCGACACGATCACTCGCGCGCGCGTCCTGGTCGACGACGACCGAATCCGCATTCTGGCGGGACCGCACCTCATGAGTCCGTTTCGCCAGGCACTTCCCGACTTGCCCGACTCCACCTACCTGGTGGAACCGCGCGCACGCGGGACCACGCCCGTCCTGGCGCGGGCCGCATGGGAGTTGCACAGGTCGGACCCGGATGCCGTCATCGTGTCGCTGCACTCCGACCACCTGATCCGCCCGATGGACGAGTTCGCGCGCACGGTGCACGCCGCCGTCGACGTCGCACGGCGCGAGCGCGTTCTCCTGACCATCGGCGTGACACCCGACCGCGTCGAAACCGGGTATGGGCACATCCAACCCGGTCGGGCGCTCGCCGCGCAACCGGGCATCGAGGCCTTCCGTGTCGCGGCATTCCACGAAAAGCCGGATGCGTTGACCGCGCGGGGTTACGTGGATACTGGATACCTGTGGAACACCGGCATCTTCGTCTGGAGAGCGAGGGTCTTCCTGGATGAATTGGCGGAGACGGCCCCCGAGGTCTCGGCGCTGCTTCCCCTCCTGAAGGACGGTCCGGAGAGATTCTTCGACGAGGTGGAGGCCTCCGTCGTGGACCGGGCGGTCCTCGAGCGGAGCGAACGAGTCGCGTGCGTCCGCGCCACCTTCCAATGGGATGATATCGGGTCGTGGAGCGCCGTGGCTCGCGGTCGCGACTCCGACGAGGCTGGCAACGTGGTCGAGGGTGACGCACGGGTGGTCGAGGGGCGCGGGAACGTGGTGTGGGCCGAGGACGGGGCGGTGGTCCTCTGGGGTGTGGACGATCTGGTCGTGGTGCGCTCCGGCGACCAGACGTTGGTCATGCCGCGAGATCGGGCCGCGGACCTCAAGGAGCTCTTGGCCGTTCTGGAGACCGGAGAATGAGTGACACCGGCCTCTATATCTTCGACGACGATGTCGCACGACGCTGGGCGCCCTTTTCCGAAACGCGTCCGATCGGCGAGATGATGCTCGGGACGACCACCCTGAAAGCACGTGCGGAGCGCGTGCTGGGGTTTCGCTGCCTGGGACACCTTTCGAGCGAGGGCCTCGCCGGCTTCGACGAGCCGGGTTCACCACCCGTCGTCGAGAGTGTCGACTCGCACGCAACCTCCACGAGGCTGTTCCTCTCATCCCGTGTGGCGCTGAAGGGCGGTGCGGCGGTGCCCCTTGATCGGCATGCTCGTTTGACGGTCGACGGAACGTGCGTCGGTCGAGTGGTCCCACCGGGAGCACCCGCGCCTGACACGGTGGCGTTGAGGAGTCCGGCGCGACATTCGGACAGCCTACCCGACGCCCCGCTCGAAGGGGAAATCCTGGAGGGTCCCTGGCATCTGGTCTCGCGCTCCCCGGACTGGATCCGGATCGACGCCCAGGGTTGGAACCCATGCGCCGCTCCGGCAGGGGTGACCCTGGTCGGAGACGGGCTTCTCTCGATGGCGGAAGGGTCTTCCATCGAAGCGGGCGTGGTCGTGGACACGCGGGCGGGGCCGGTCCTTCTGGATGAGCGCGCCGTAGTCGAGGGCCCGGGCCGTCTGGTCGGGCCGCTCTATCTCGGGCCGTCGTCGATCGTATTCGGCGGCGTGGTCGGGGGATCGACGATCGGCCCGGCCTGCAAGATCCGAGGCGAGGTGGCCGACTCGGTCTTCATCGGCTACGCCAACAAGGCGCACGACGGACATCTGGGGCACGCGGTGGTGGGACGGTGGGCCAACCTCGGGGCCGGCACCACCAACTCGGACCTCAAGAACAACTACGGGCCGGTACGGGTCTGGACGCCTTCCGGCGAGGTCGACACGGGGCTCATGAAAGTGGGCTGCTTCCTGGGCGATCACGTGAAGACGGCCATCGGCACCATGCTCAACACCGGCACCGTCGTTCGCGCGGGCGCGAATCTCTTCGGCGGCCACATGCCTCCGAAGCACGTCCGAGCGTTCTCCTGGGGCGGTCAGGACGGCGCGCCACCCTTCGCGCTCGACCGCTTCTTCGAGGTAGCCGAGCGCGCGATGGCGCGCAGAGGCAAGGAACTCACCCCGGGAGTTCGTGAGGTCCTCGCCCGCGCATGGACGGCGGCGCAAGACCGCTGAGCTACCGGTCTCCGCGATGAAGGTGGCCGTGCTGGGAAGTGGGAGCTCGGGGAATTCCACGCTCGTCTGGGCGGGTCACACCAAGATTCTGGTGGATGCCGGCTTCTCCGGGCGAGACCTGGCACGCCGGCTGGACCGTCTCGGTGTCGCGTGCGAGGACATCGCCGGCATCGTCATCAGCCACGACCACGGCGACCACACGAAAGGAATGGGTGTGTTCGCGCGGAAGTACGGGACCCCCCTGCATATGACCGCTCGCACACAGGCGGCGTGCGGGAAGCTCCTGCGCGGACCGGAGACCGTGATCGAGTACCGGCCAGGCCGTACCTTCCACGTTGGTGATGTCCGGGTGGAGCCCTTCGTCACGGTCCACGACGCAGCCGACCCGGTCGGCGTGGCACTGGTCGACGAATGCACCGGGCTCCGACTCGGCGTGGCGACCGACCTCGGGCGGCCGACAGCCCAGATCCGCCACGCGCTTTCGGGCTGCGACCTCCTGATCCTCGAAGCGAATCACGACGAGGTGCTTCTCCACACGAGCCCCTACCCCGTCTCCGTGAAGCGCCGCATCGCGTCGAGCCACGGCCACCTGTCGAATCAAGCGGCGGCCAGATTCGCCTGCGAACTGCTTCATCCGCGGTTGGCTGGGGTCGTGCTGGCCCACCTGTCGAACGAGTGCAACCGGCCCGACCTGGCCCTCGCGGTCGTCGGCACCGCTCTGAAGCAAGCGGGTTGGACCGGCTACCTTGCCGCAGCCGAGCAAGGTGAGCCGAGCCCGATTCTGGATGTCGAGGAGATGCGGTACAGGAGCGGTCCGAGCCAACTCTCGTTCTTGTGAGGGCCGGACTCTACGCTCACCCCAGCCGCTGGCATCCCCAGTCGAGCGGGGGCAGCCGGCGCCCGGTCCGAAGGCGCTTTTCGACGAAGAAGCGGGTGTAGACTCGCACCTCGCGTCCCCGGTCGTAGACCTCGATGAGGTAGAGGGCGGCAGAATCGTATCCGTCGAGGGCCGCAGCGCCCTCCCACAGCGGAACTTCGTCGAGGCACACGTTCACGCGCTGCGACCGGCCCCGCCGCTGAAAACAGAGGTTCTCACCCTCGAACGGACAGGGCCGAGCGAGCGGCACCTCGGCCCTCACGATGTCGTAGACCGAGCCCCTCGTCTCCCGTTGCAGTCGCTCCTGGTCGAGGACCCGAACCGGGCCGAAGTAGCGCCGACGCCGGCGTTCAAACCCATCCACGAGGACCGTCAGGCCCTCGAGCTCGATGGGGTTCGGATTGAGGTGGATCGTCGAAAACTCGCCCGCTGCGGACGCTGGAAGCGTGATGGCCAGAGTCGTGTAGCCGAGTTGCTCGACCGCGATGGGGTACGAGCCGGCCAGCTCCATGGGGAGCGCGAAGATCCCGAGGGAATCGGTGGCGACCGCGCGCGAGCCGCCGAAGGGAGCCACGAACGCTCCGACCAGAGGCGCCCTCGTCTCCCGGTCGATCACGCGTCCCCGAAGCAACGGCCGCGTCGGATCCGTCTGGGCCGACGCACCATCCACCAGGACCGGGAATAAAACGAGGAGGGCACACGGCAGTGTGAAAAGCCTTGCCCCTCCCCGACGGCTCACAACCCGAGCAGTCTCAAGAAGTCGTTCGACAGTGCCCAGAGCATGATTCCCATTACGATGAGGAATCCGACATTGCTCCAGCGGAGTCGTTGCTCCATGGACAACGCTCGTCCGCGGACGGCCTCGATGGCCAGGAACAGGAGGTGGCCTCCATCGAGCACGGGAATCGGCAGCAGGTTCAGGACGGCAAGGTTCACGCTGAACAGCGCCATGAACTGGAGGAACTGATCCAGCCCCGCCTCGGCCGCGTTCCCGGACGCCTCTCCGATCGTGACGATACTCCCCATCTGACGGGGAGAGACCCCACCCGTCACGAGGTCGCGCAAGAAGCCCAGGATCAGGCCGCTCACGCCAATCGTCTGCTCGTAGCCGGACACGACCGCCTCGCCGACCGGTATGCGGAGGTAGAGGTAGTCGTCGGGCGGGGGATAGATACCGATCCGGCCCACCTCGCGCGTCCGCCCGTCGACGCCGGTGACCTCTTCTCGCTCCACGTCGACAGGGCGCACCAACTCGCGGCCTTCACGCACGATCGAGAGCTGGGCCCTCTGACCCCCGCGAGCCTCGATGAGGCTCACGAACTCGAACCAGTTGTCGACATCGATTCCGTCCACGGCAAGGACGACATCGCCCTGCTCCAGCCCCGCTTTGGCCGCCGGCGATCCGGGATTCACCACGCCCACGCCGGCGTCGATCCACCGCTGCACGGCCTGCACGAGGCGTACCCGCTGGCCCTCGGACACGGGGATGTCGATCTGGACGGTACGGGCCGGGTCGGCGAACTCCACGGACAGCGGACCCGGCTCCGCCTCGTACAAGCCCTGCTGCACCTGCGTCCAGTACGCGATGTCTTCTCCGCCCACTCGGACGAAGCGCGAGCCGGGCTCCACGTCGGCGAGGCCCCCGGTTCCTTCGGGAAGGAGGGCGGCATCCACCTTCCCGAGCACGGTCGTGCTACGGTGAGCCTCACCCCAGTACGCTGCCACGAAGGTGTAGACGCCGAAGGCGAAGAGCATGTTCATGATCACGCCCGCCGAAATGACCAGCGTGCGGGCCCAGATCGGCTTGGCGTCGAAGTCCCGCTCGCTCGGCTGCCTCGGCTCGGCGTCCCCGCCCTCGAGCCGATCCATCACTTCGTCGTCCATGCCGCCCATCTTCACGTACCCACCCAGTGGGATCGCGCTGAGCACGTACTCCGTCTCGCCCCGGGTAAAGCCGAAGACCTTGGGTCCCAGGCCGATCGAGAAGCGCTGGACCTCCACGCCCACGGCCTTGGCCGCGGCGAAGTGACCCAGCTCGTGGACGAAGATGAGGACCCCGAGAACGATGATCGTGGCAACGACGGTCATCGGGCGTCCACCGCTTCCGAGGTGACGAGCCGGGCTTCGGCATCGGCGTCCAGGACGTCCTGGACCGACGATACCGGATGGTCTCCAACGCGTTTCATCGCCTCACCCACCACATCCGCCATCTCCGTGAATCGAATACGACCCTCCAGGAACGCCTGCACCGCAACCTCGTTGCCCGCGTTGAACACCGCGGGCGACGCCCCACCGTCACGACCTGCTTGGACCCCCAGACCGAAGAGCGGAAACGCGTCATGGTCCACGGCTTCGAACGTCAACGGCGATGCCTCGACGGGGTCGAAGGTGCGGAGCGCACGGTCGGCGACCCGCTCCGGGTAGCTCAATGCGTAGAGGATCGGAAGCTCCATGGTCGGAAACCCGAGTTGGGCGAGCACCGAGCCATCCACGAATTCCACAAATGAGTGAATGACCGACTGAGGGTGCACGACCGCCTCGATGTGATCGTAATCAAGATCGTAGAGGTACCGCGCCTCCACCACCTCGAGTGCCTTGTTCGCAAGCGTGGCTGAATCGATGGTGATCTTCGCCCCCATGTCCCACGTGGGATGACGAAGCGCCTCTGAAGGCTGTACGCGTTCGAGGTCCTCGCGGTTCCGGCCACGGAATGGTCCCCCCGACGCCGTGAGCACGATCCGATGCACTGATGCGGCGTCGCGACCCCGAAGGCATTGGAGAATCGCACTGTGCTCGGAGTCGATCGGCACGATGTCAGCGCTCCCGGCCCGCGCGGCACGGAGTACCAACTCACCGCCGGCCACCAGGGATTCCTTGTTCGCCAGCGCCAGGCGGTGCCCGGCGGACAGCGCCCGAAGCGTGGGCTCGAGCCCGGCAGCGCCCACCAAGGCGTTGACCACCACGTCCACGTCGTCACGTCCGGCCACGTCGAGGACTGCGGACCGACCGGAGGCCCAGGAAACGCCAGCGGTCGACACCGGACGT
Source organism: Gemmatimonadota bacterium (assembly GCA_029262115.1). GTDB lineage: Bacteria > Gemmatimonadota > Gemmatimonadetes > Longimicrobiales > Gaopeijiaceae > JAJCZZ01. The sequence continues at coordinate 26,013 of JAJCZZ010000107.1, forward strand.
TCCGCCGTCTCATCGGCCACGACGGCGACGGGCACATTGAAGCGGCGGACCTGCTCCCCGAGCGTGCCTACGCTTCGGTTCGCGGTAAGGGCCACCAATTGGAAGCGGTCCGGGTGCCGGGCCACGACCTCCAGGGTGCTCCGGCCGATCGACCCGGTGGAACCCAGAACCGCAATGCGGATCACCCGATGGCCCCGGCGAGCAGCAGCAACGCATAGCTCAGTGGAAGGGTGACGACGAGGGCGTCCAGCCGGTCCAGAGCCCCACCATGGCCGGGAAAGAGCGATCCCGAATCCTTGACGCCCGCCTCTCGCTTCAGCATCGACTCGGCCAGGTCACCCACCTGTGCTCCGATGCCGAGGACGATGCCGATGGCGCCAGCCATCGCGAGGTCGGGGAGGCGACCTTCCGGGAAGACGCCACCAACGACCACCCGCCACACGATGACCGCCAGCGCCGAGCCCACGAGCCCACACGCCGTACCGATCCAACTCTTGTTGGGGCTGATGGACGGGGCCAGCTTCGGCCCGTGACGCCCCCAGGCGGAGCCGCCGAAGTACGCGGCCGAGTCGCCCACCCACGTTGCGGCGAGAGGCAGGGCGACCGCGGCCGCACCCATCCACGGCGAGGCCGCCGCACCTCCCCACTCGAGGCGTGTGGGCAGCGCGTGAAGAAAGGGCACCGTCGCGAGCGACAGGCCCAGGTAGACGGTGGAGAAGAGGGTGACCGCGACGGCACCGAGGGGCGCGCCGCCCGTGCTGCGGAAGGCCAGGGCCGTGAACAGAGACGCCCCCGCGAGGAGCATCAGCACCAGGAGGGCCGACCCCGCGAAGGGGCCCCACGCCCCGGCCCAGTTGGCGAGCAGGACGAGCCCGGCGGTTGCGGGCAGGGCCAGAGAATCGAAGGGCCCGATCCCGCGGGCTCGGGCCATGTCACTGACCTCGCGGGCGCCCACCGCCGCCAGCGCGGCCAGAGGCACGGCCAAGAACCAGCCGCCGAAATACAGAAGGATCAGGACCGCGGGAATCCCGAGGACGGCCACCCCCAGTCGCTTCGGAAGATCGCCCGGCGCCATCTCAGCGGTCCCCCATCCGTGCCCGTGTCATCGCCCGTGTCATCGCCACAGGACCCGCCAGTGCCCGAATCACGCGGACGGGACGCGACCGAACCGGCGATCCCGTTTCTGGTAATCGTCCACCGCGGCGAACAGATCTTCGCGGTCGAAGTCCGGCCACAAAACGGGAGAGATGTGCAGCTCCGTGTACGCCAACTGCCACAGCATGAAGTTGCTGATCCGGTGTTCGCCGGACGTCCGGATGAGGAGATCCGGATCCGGCTGCCCGTCGGTGAACAACGCCTCGGAGAAGACCGCGTCATCAATCTCGTCCGGGTCGAGGTCGCCCTCCCTCACGCGCTCGGCCAGCAGGCGGGCCGCGCGCAGCACCTCCGCTCGGCCGCTGTACGAGATCATGAGGTTGAGCCGCATGGCCGTCCCGCCCCGCGTGCCGTCGACGATCGTATCCACGGCCCGACGGGTTGCGGGCTCGATGCGGTCCAGATCTCCCAGGACATGCACCTCAACACCCTGCCGGCGAAGCTCGATGCGCTCCTTCAGCGCGTAGAGCTTCAGGAGCCCCATCAAGGCGGTGACCTCCTGGGGCGGCCGATCCCAATTCTCCGTCGAGAAGGCGAAGAGTGTCAGGACCTGAATGCCCGCGTCGAGGGCCCCCTCCACGACCTCCCGGACGGACTTGATGCCTTCACGGTGTCCGAGGTGCCTGGGGAGGCCACGTCGATTCGCCCAGCGCCCATTGCCGTCCATGATGATGGCAACGTGACGGGGTACGTCCCCATGGAGGCGAACACGCTCTAGAACGGAGGAGGCCATGACAGGACGGCCCGTCAGATGGCCATGACCTCTTCTTCCTTGTGCTTCAGCATCGCGTCGATCTTTTCGGAGTATTCCTGCGTCAACTTCTCCAGAGCTTCTTCACGACGACGCCCATCGTCTTCGCCGATCTCATGCTCACGCACCTTGGCCTGAAGTTCGTCGCGGACGGCACGCCGGGCATGTCGCACGGAAATCCGACCCTCTTCGGCCATCTTGTGGAGGATCTTCACATACTCCTTGCGGCGCTCCTCGTTGAGCGGGGGAATGGGCACCCGGATGATGTTTCCGTCGTTGGCCGGGTTGAGGCCCAGATCGGCTGTCATGATGGCCTTCTCGATGTCGGCCAACACGGTCTTGTCGAAAGGCTGGACCACGAGGAGACTCGGCTCGGGAGAATGGACGGTGGCCACCTGGTTCAGCGGCATCTTACTCCCGTATGCCTCGACCCGAACCGTGTCCAGGAGGGCCGGTGTCGCCTTTCCCGTACGTACGGTCGCAAACTCACGTCGGAGTGCATCGAGGGCCTCCTCCATGCGGTTCTTCGCTTCTTCCACCGTCGGCATGGAACTGTCTCCCTGATTCAGAGCGAACGTTGGTTTTTGAGCCAGACCTACGATACTAGCGTGCCCACGCGCTCACCACGGATGGCGGCCGCGATCGCGCCCCCTTCCTGGAGGTTGAGAACGATGATCGGGAGGCCGTTCTCCCTGCAGAGCGACACGGCGGGGGCGTCCATCACTCCCAGCTCGCGTTCCACGACCTCCTGCAGGCTGATGTCCGAGATGAACTTCGCCGAGGGGTCTGTTTCGGGATCGGCCGTGTAGACCCCCGCCACCTTGGTCGCCTTGATCACGACATCGGCGCCGATCTCGATCGCGCGGAGCACCGCGGCGGTGTCCGTCGAGAAGTACGGGTTCCCCGTGCCCCCGGCGAAAATCACGACTCGCCCCTTCTCCATGTGGCGCATCGCACGCCGCCGGATGTAGGGCTCCGCAATCTCCTCCATACGGATCGCGGTCATGACGCGGGTCTCGATCGCCTTCTTTTCGAGGAGATCCTGAACCGCCAGGGCGTTGATGACCGTCGCCAGCATACCCATGTAATCGGCCTGGACCCGATCCATCCCCTTCTGAGAGGCCATCGCGCCTCGGACGATGTTGCCACCGCCGATGACAACGCCGAGAGGGACGCCCATGGCCGCCACCTCGCGGATTTCCTCCGTGATGTGATCCACGACCGTAGGTTCGATACCAAAGCCGCGCTCACCGGCCAGTGCCTCGCCGGACAGCTTGACCAGCACCCTCTTGTACTTCAGTCCTTCGGCTTGCTGAACCATGAACCCCGTCTCGCGGTGGCAGTCAGCCGATGTCGCCGACCTTGAACCGAGCGAAGCGCGCGACCTCGATCTTTTCGCCAGTCTTGGCGGAGACCTCGGTAATCAGCTCCTCGATCGTCTTGTCCGTATCCTTCACGAAAGGCTGCGCGAGCAGAGTGTTCTCCTTGAAGAACTTCTGCAGCTTGCCCTCGACGATCTTGTCGGCGATGTGTTCGGGCTTGCCCTCTTCGCGGACCTGCTCGATGTAGACGTTGCGCTCGCGCTCGATCACGGCGTCGTCGATCTCATCCTTCGACACGCCCATCGGGGCCGTCGACGCGATGTGGAGGGCGAGGTCCTTCGCCAGAGCCTTGAAGTCGTCGGTGTTCGCCACGAAGTCGGTCTCGCAGTTCAACTCGACGATGACGGCCGTCTTGTTGTCGAAGTGCACGTACGAACCGATCGTGCCCTCGTTGGCCGACTTCTCGGCGCGCTTCGCCGCCTTGGCGGCGCCCCTGGCGCGCAGCAGGTCGACCGCCTTGTCGAGGTCGCCACCGGTCTCGGTGAGCGCCTTCTTGCAATCCATCATCCCCGCAGCGGTCATGTCGCGGAGCTTCTTCACATCCTGGGCACTGATACTCATGGCTCAACCCTGGTCGTCGACTGTTCCGCCGGTCACCCAACGGGGCGCCGGCCAAGAAAAGAGGCGGGCCGGGCCGGCGGATCGAAACCCGCCGAGTCCACGCGACCGCCTCGAGCACCGCGTCCGGCGTCCACTCGCGTGCCGCGAATCAAGACAGCCCAGACACTGCGCCGGATCTACTGTACTACTCGCTCTTCTCCGCACTCTCCCCAGCGGCGACGGCCGGAACCTCGACTTCGGGTGTTTCGACCTCGACCTGCGGCTCGACATCTCCGGAGTCACCCCCAGCACCCGAAACCTCGCCGGCCTCAGGCGCATCTCCACCCTCGGCGTCCTTCGCGTGCTGCGCGATGACCTCCGGACGAGGACGACGCTTCCGACGAGGACGCCGACGTTGCGGACGCTCCTTCTCGGTGGTCTCACCCGTCTCCGTCGAATAGGTGGTCGCCTCCACGTCGTCCTGGCGCCGCTCCGTATCGGGCATTTCCTTCCGCGCGCCCTTCACGCTGGACGCGATGGCCGCGGAGATCAGCTGGACCGCACGAATCGCATCGTCGTTACCGGGGATCGGGAAGTCGATGGAGTCCGGATCGGCGTTGGTGTCGGTGATGGCGATGACCGGGATTCCCAGGCGGCCGGCCTCGCGAACCGCGATGGTTTCACGCTTGGCGTCCACGACGAAGAGCGCACCCGGCAGGCGTCCCATGTCCTTCACGCCGCCCAGGTACTTCTCCAGCTTTTCACGCTCTCTCTCGAGGAGGAGGCGCTCCTTCTTCGTGTAGAACTCAAAGGCGTTCTCTTCCTGCCCGCGCTCCAACTCCTTCAGGCGGCGGATCTGCTGCCGGATGGTCTGGAAGTTCGTGAGCATGCCGCCGAGCCAGCGCTCCGTGATGAAGAACGAGCCACACGCCAGCGCCTCCTGCTCGATGATCCCGCGAAGCTGCTTCTTC
>JAJCZZ010000108.1 GCA_029262115.1 Gemmatimonadota bacterium
GTGCGAGTCGCTGATCGACGCGATGACGTTCTGGAGTGCGGGCTACCGGAACGTGACGGCGGCGTACGGGACGAACGGGTTCACGGCCGAGCTCGAGGCGGCGCTGGTGGCTGGGGCGAGCCGCGTGCTGATCGCCTTTGATCGGGACGAGGCGGACGAGCGGCCAGCAAAGAAGGTGGCGGGCCGTCTGATGTCGGAGGGCGTGGAGTGCTACCGGATCCTGTTCCCCCGCGGGCTGGATGCGAACGCGTATGCGCTGGAGGTGCGGCCGGCGGCGAAGAGCCTGGGGATCGCGATCCGCGCCGCGACGTGGATGGGCTCGGGTCCACCGCCGGAGGGCTCGGCTGGGTCCGTTTCGCAATCAAGGGGGGATGCTCCGGAGCCTGCGCAAGCTCGCGAGCCGCTTCCTTAAGAACGTTATAACAAGAGTGACAACTTCGCGGCGAGCGGACAAGCGGTCGGAGGAACCGGTCCCCGGATGAGCGTGCTCGTCGTATCGAGAGCGAAGCCCCTCGCCCTGAACGACAAACAGCCCCCCGACCCTTTCGGGCCGGGGGGCTCGTTCGCTTCGCTTCAGGAAGGAGTCCCGGGCTACTTTTTGCCCTTGCCCTTCCCGTTGTTCTTCGAGGACGCCATGCAGGAGGTGATGGCGCCGCCCTCCCTACCTGAGATCAGGCCGGCCTTCTTCCAGCCGTCGACCAGGTGGGCAACGGCGCTGATGAAGTCGCCGTGGTTGCCGCCGCTGGCCGCGCGTGCGGCTTCGATCTGGTCCATGAAGCTCGAACCGTCGGCCAGCGTCCGGTTCGTGACGCCCGAGTCGCAGCCTTCGATCGCAACCGTACCGCCCACGATGGAGAACGGAACCGCGTCGTCAGCGTCCGGCACGCCGTCGTTGTCGTCGTCCGTGTCGCACGCATCGCCCTGCCCGTCGCCGTCGAAGTCGGCCTGGGCCGGGTTGGGAATCAGCGAGCAGTTGTCGATGCCGTCATCGACGCCGTCGTTGTCGTCATCGGGATCGTTCAGGTCGCTGACGCCGTCACCGTCGTTGTCCGGCGGCGTGGAGCCCGCATCGAGCGGATCCGTGCCGTTGTCGGCTTCGTCCTGGTCGGAGTAGCCGTCGCCGTCGTCGTCGGTGTCGGCGTTGTTGCCGATGCCGTCGCCGTCGGTGTCGACTGACTCGTTCGGATCGAACGGGAAGGCGTCTTCGCCGTCGAGCACCCCGTCGTTGTCGTCATCCGGATCGTTCAGATCGCTGACGCCGTCACCGTCGTTGTCCGGCGGCGTGGAGCCCGCGTCGAGCGGATCCGTGCCGTTGTCGGCTTCGTCCTGGTCGGAGTAGCCGTCGCCGTCGTCGTCGCTGTCGGCGTTGTTGCCGACGCCGTCGCCGTCGGTGTCGACGGATTCGGCCGGATCGAGCGGGAACGCATCGTCGCCGTCGAGAACCCCGTCGTTGTCGTCATCCGGATCGTTCAAATCGGAGATGCCGTCACCGTCGTTGTCCGGCGGCGTGGAGCCCGCGTCGAGCGGATCGGTGCCGTTGTCGGCTTCGTCCTGGTCGGAGTAGCCGTCGCCGTCGTCGTCGGTGTCGGCGTTGTTGCCGATGCCGTCGCCGTCGGTGTCGACGGACTCGTTCGGGTCGTTCGGGAAGGCGTCCTCGCTGTTCGGTACACCGTCACCGTCGGCGTCGTCGTCGCAGGCGTCACCCAGGCCGTCGCCATCCGCGTCAGCCTGGTCAGCGTTGGCAAACGCCGGGCAGTTGTCGATGTCGTCGTTGATCCCGTCGCCGTCCGCATCGGGCGTCGTGCAGGTGGGATCGAGCGGGCAGCCGTCGGCCCCGTCGTTGACCCCGTCGCCGTCCGTGTCGGGGTTGGTCGGGCTGGTCCCGATCGCGTGCTCTTCCGAGTTTGTCAGCCCGTCGCCGTCCGAGTCGCTGTCTCCGTCATCGACCTGGTCGCAGGCGTCGCCCACACCGTCGAAGTCCGAGTCAGCCTGGCCGGCATTCGGCACCACAGGACAGTTGTCGGTGGAGTCCGGGACGCCGTCGCCGTCGTAGTCCGCGTTCGGATCGGCCGCCCCACGGATGCCGATGGTGAAGCCGTGCCAGATCTCTCCGTCGGGAACGGACCAGGAGAACGTCGAGAACTGGCCGACGAACCGGGCCGTACCATTGCCCTCGAATCCGCGGAGCTGCTCACCCGGTAGCACCGACAGGGACGTCGAACCGCCACAGAAACGTCCTGGGCCCTGCGACACCAACTCGAAGGAGCGATCGAAGTCGTAGACCGACGAGTTGCCGCCCGCGCCGAGGCTCATCACGTCCACGATCGGATCGCGCACCGGCCGCGAGAACGTGATGACGTAGGAATCCGTGTTCCCGCCCGACAAGGCGATGATATCGGGGAACGTCGGAGCGTTCAGGACATAGGGGCTGGTGTACGTGCTGGTCAGCGGTCCACCGCTGTTGTTACTGGTCCAGTAGTCATTCCAGTTGGGGATGGTGGAACTGCTACCGGCGTCGAGTTTGTACCCGTAGAACGACCCGGCCGACCCGTCCGACCGCAACACGCGAAGATCGACCGCCACCGTGCTGCCATCGCCGAGCGTGATCGTGCCACCGGCCGTGCCGGCGCCCGTGTTCGCAGACGTCCAGTCGACGTAGAAGTAGTTGTTCGAGAGGTTTGGCTCGGCGTCGTCCGGGTCGGGCACGCCGTCGCCGTCGGAGTCCACGACGTTGGAGACCAACGGGTCCGTGCCCGCAGCCACTTCGTCGCCGTCGCTGATGCCGTCACCATCGGTGTCCGGGTTGTCGGGGTCCGTGCCGTGGATGTTCTCCTCAGCGATGTCCGCGAGCCCGTCCCCGTCACCATCGCTGAAGACGGTGCCCGTGTTCGTCTCCAAGGTGTAGCCTCCGCCCGTCTGACCGCCCCCGTCGAACACGATGAAGTCGAGGGTGTGATTGCCGGTGAGCGTCACGGGGTAGGCGATGGGGTTGCTGCGAGGGTCCGTCAACTGGACGCCGACCAACTGGGGGTTGTTGCCGTTCTCGTCGGAGATGTAGATCCAGGAGCAGTTGTCGGCGGCCAGATTGAGCACGAACTCGCCGGTGCCGCTCACGGGTGTCGAGAATCGGGTCCAGTTATGGCCCCCGGGCCCGGCCGGGCCACCGTAGGTGCTGTTGAGCTGGTTCCCCTCGAAGCTCGGCCACGAGTTGATCCAGTCGGCGCTCGGAATCGCCGTCTGGAAGGCCGCCCCGTTCACCACGAAGGCCTTGTGCGGATTCGTCCAATTCGCGTCGAGTCCGACCGCGGGAATCGCGGTGCAGGTGGTCGTTTGCCAAGTCGCGTCTTCGAGCAACGGAACGATCGCGTTCCATGTGTCTACATGAGACCCGCTCGTGAAGACCTGGTGGGTGGCGTCGTGGGTGAACGAGAGTTCGAGATCACCGATTGCCGTGGGATCCGTCGGCACCTCACCGCATGCCGTGAGCAACGAGAGCCCGGCAACGAGAGGGAGGAACGGGAGACGTCGGGTCATTATTGAAACTCCTCGAATTCGGTCCTGGGGGATACCGACTCGGACGACACCATCTCGTCGCGGTTCGGGGCACGGGTTGAAGAAGCCGTGCGAACGAATCATGCGGCCAACGGTACAGCCGGTCTGTGAACGGGCTGTTATCCCCCCGTTATTGCCGGGGCGATAGTCGCTGGACCGATCATGTTTTCGAGGCGTGGGGCAGACCTAAGGGGACCTAAGGGTTTTTCGGCTATCCGCCCATGACTTCGTAGGTCACCACGGCGTGATACTGGAGACCTACCGCACCGCCCCCATCCCGCAGCGTCACCCGGAGGCGGTTCGTACCGCTCGGATCCGGCGCAAAGGTCAGCGTGAACGTCAGGGGCGGACCGCCGTGATTGCCGCTTTCGTCACGATCCGGATGCCCGCCGAACTCCACCCCGTTGACCGAGACCGTCGCCTGGTTGTCCGCGAGCACCGTCATCGTGATGCGTCCCGCGGCCGCATTCGAGGGAAGCTCGAACAGGTGCTCGAATGTGGCCGTCGTACAGCAGGCGTACCCGGGCGGGGTCAGGGTCGTCCCGTCGGGTACCGGCGCAATGAAACTCGTGCCGGCGACCGGCGCCCCGTACGCGGAGTGCCTGGCCACCACGTAGGCCGCCTGAGGAAGATCGCCGCGCGGGCAGGCGGGTCCGGAGCAACTGACGAGCTGGTTCTCAGCGTCACGGCCGCCCACGTTTGCCGATCCCGATCCGAGGACGACGACGGTCGGAGGCGACACCGGGGTCACGGGAGGACTCTCGACCGGCTCCACGATCATCGCCCGTCCGGCCATGATACCGAGGCCCGCAACGACCACCGTCGCCGCGATCCACTGCCACCGCTTCGCGGGCGTGGCGCTCTTGGAGGGTGGCGTCGACGGGGCGGAGGTCGTGCCGGTCCGTTGGTTGCCGGCGACCTCCTCGCCGGTGGGCGCGGGGACAGCGGTCGACCCCGGTGACTGCGTCGGGGTCGCCGTCGTCGCCCCGGCCGTCGCGTACTCCGGCGTCACGGGAGGCCCCGCCGTCGCTTGCTCGGGCGCCACAGGCGACCCTGCGGTCGGCCCGGCCGTCACCTGGGCCGAAATCGCGGTCGGCCCCGCAGTCGCGTCACCTGAGATCGTGGTCTGTCCCGCCGGGCTCTCACCGTCAACGATGAGTGGATCCTCTGCCCCCTCGCCCGAAGCCGCGTCGGACGGTTCGTTCCCTTCCTTCGGTGGGCGACCCTGCGACTCAGAAGCACCCGTCTCGCTGAAGAGCTCCTGCTCCTCGTGCGGTTCGCGCAGGGACCTCACGAACTCCACGACCGCGGGATCCGGCTCCGATTCAAGGTGGTCACGGACCAAAGTCGTGTAGACCTTCGCGTAGGACAGAGCACCCGGTCGGTCCCCCGCGGTATCGAGGGCTCGCAGCAGCCCGAGCGCCACCCTCGAACTGTACGGCTCCGCTGCGGCCTGCCGGCGTCGCCAGGTCACCGCCTCGCTTGGGCGTCCCTCCCGTTCTGCTCTGGTCGCGAGCGTGTCGAGCGCTTCCGAGTACTCTCGCGCGATCTTGCCGCGCTCCGACTCCGCCCAGTGGCTGAAGTCGGAGAGCCCGGGGATGTGGAAGTCGTCCAGGAACGGACCGTGATAGAGCGCTACCGCATCGGCCGGTGCCTCGCTACCCATCGCGTTACGAAACTCCCAGAGATCCACCCACACCCTCGTGGTGTCGATCTGGATGCCGCTCACGGGCTCGGGCAGGAAGAGGTCCTCACCGAGGTCGCGACGGAGGATGTAGAGCGTCTGTCGCAGGCTGTTGTTCGCGCGTACGGAATCGCTGTCAGGCCAGAGAAGAGCCATGATCCGGTCGCGGCTGACGGCGTGGGGTGCGCCGGCTGCGACAATGGCCATGAGAGCGAGAGGGTGGCGCCGTCGCGCCGGCGAGCTGGATAGGAGATCGGTACCTTCGATCGTGGGTCCTCCGGGTAGTTGAAGCTCGATACCCGGCGATGTGGTCGGTTGGAAGGCCCTTGCCGCCAGGTCGGGCGGAATGCACCGCTCGCCCCGTGCCACAGCCCGGATGGCGTCGACCAGGGTCGACGCCGCCGAGTCTTTCATGACAATGCCCTCCACGCCCGCCTGGAGGCAGCGCAGCGCGGTATTCTCGGCGAGTGTCGCGGACAGGATGACCGTCGGCACGGTCGCGCCTCGTTCACCGAGGGCCTCGTACGCCTCGAGTCCGTCGCACCGTGGCATGGTCACGTCCAACACGAGGACGTCCGGTTGGTGGATCTGCACCGCCTCGATGGCTTCCAAGCCATCCGTGCACAACGCGACGACGTCGATGCCCGGCTCCAGGCCGAGCACGGCTTTGAGCCCGTCCAGGACGACGGTGTGGTCGTCCGCGACCACCACCCTGACCGACATCAGCCCGACTCGTCCACACTGATCCGCACCGTGAGAACCGAGCCCGACCCGGTAGAGGAGATGTGGAGTCGGCCGCCGGCTTCTTCAACGCGGTGTTTCAGGCTCAGCGGCCCCAACCGGTTCGTGAAGAGCGCCTCATGATCGTAGTCGCCGAGAAACGAGAAACCGATACCGTCGTCGCGAACGGCAATCGTGACGTCGCTGTCCGCCTGCGTCACGGATACGGCGACGGTCTTCGCCCCACCGTGCCGTGCCGCGTTCACCGTCGCCTCCTGGATGATTCGCAGAAATCTGCCGCCCGGGCTCGGCAGCGATGTCGTCCGAGACGTCCGCATCGACCGATGTCCCTACGCCCCAGATCATGCCGACACGATCAATGATCGTCTCGATTCTCCGGGACAGCGCAATGCTCCCGTCGGTCCAGGCCGGGCTTCGACCCTTCACCTCGTCCACGTAGAGCCGCATCTCCCGTTGCTCCGCGGAAATGCTCTCGGCGAGCCCCTGAAGCACCTCCTCCACGGCGTCCGAGTCGGGCGGTAGCAGACTGCGGGCGGCTCGGATCTGCAGGCTGGCCCCGGTCAGCATCTGGAGGACGCCGTCATGGAGTTCGAGCGTGGTGCGCAAGCGAAGCTCGGCCATCTCGTGGTGGAGTCGGACTTTCCTGTGCCGGAGCTCGGCGGTCCTGTCACGGCCGACCGCGTAGACGCGCCCCCCGGGTCCGGCGGCCAGCGACCAACGCATGGGCACCAAGCCACCGTCCGCGTCGATGACGCGGACATCCGCGTCCGATACGGAGTCGCCGCCACCCAGGCTTTGCGCTTGTGCCCCTACCTCGAGACGGTCCTCGTGATGAACCCAGCGGAGGAACCGTCAGCCGAGGACGCGCTCGATCGGTGTCCGAGCCTGCGCTCGACCGACGACCTGATCATCAGCACCCGACCGCCGGCGTCCAGGATGGCGAGGATGTCGTGTGAGTATCCGAAAAACCGTGCGAGTTCGTCCTCTACGGGCTCGGCCAGTTGCCTCTCGGTTTCCATGGCATGCGTAAAGCTCGGTTGGGTCCGGAGGAGCACCGTCGTGGGGCGACTATCGCCCGGAGAGGGCGTGAATCCAGCCGGGATCGGAAGAGTACACGACGTCCCGTCGACCCGCCAGTTTCGAGGGAGCCGCCGAAGGCATGCAGGTTGTGGAGGACGGTAGCGGAGAGCCGCACCTCCGTCCACGGACGAAACCCTCCCGAACATTTCCACGTACGACCCTATGTAGAAAACTTCAATGGTGTTTTTTTTTCATAATCCTCTCGCCGCATCCCGGAGCGATAGCCATGGGTGGAGCCGTTCGCATGACGCAGGTCACGGCGCTGGTGATGCGGGCCGTGGCGGGTGGGTACCGGTACGGCTTCGACATCATGGAGGCGTCGGGGCTCCCGAGCGGGACCGTGTACCCGGCCCTGCGCCGGCTCGAGCGCGCGAGTTACCTGCGCTCGTCGTGGGAAGACGAAGAGCGGGCCCACTCGGCCGGGCGCCCACCGCGCCGCATATACGCACTCACGGCGCGTGGACGGGCGGCCATGCCGGAGGCGGAGGCCCGCCTGGCCGAAGCGCTTCGAATGCTCGGAGGACTCCCGCCGTCCGCCCCGGAAGAGGCCTGACAGGTGAGCCGGCATCATGCCTGGGTCCGCCTGGTTGCCGTCCTGGTGCCGCTCGACGTGCGCGCCGATTGGCTCCGGGAGTGGCGGGGAGAGCTGAACGCACGGGGAGCACTGGACGGGGTCGCATGGGGCGCCCTGGCAGACGCCTGGTACTTGAGAACCGAGGGACTGACGATGGACGGTGTGGTGCGCGACGTGCGGTTGGCCATCCGTGGGCTTCTGAGGAAGCCCCTTTTCACGGCTCTCGCCGGGCTGACGCTCGCGGTGGGCATCGGGGCCAACACGGCCATCTACAGTGTGGTCGACGGCGTGCTTCTGGATCCGCTGCCGTTTCCGGACGCGCACGAGCTCGTTTCGTACAACATGGAAGCGCCCGGGGTCGGCTTGGATCTGATTCCCCAATCCGACGGCAGCTATCTGTTCTTCGCTTCGGAGGCGCGTACGGTGGAGGCGGTGGCGCTCCTCGGGACCGCCAACGTCAACTTCCTGGCCGACGGTGAGCCCCGCCGGCTGGAGGCCGGACAGATCAGTGAGGGGTTCTTCGACGTCCTCGGGGTGCATCCGTTTCTCGGGCGGGGCTTCGTGGCGGGAGAGGACCGATCGGGCGCCGAGCCGGTGGTAGTCCTGGGCGAGGGTTTGTGGCGCCAGTCGTTCGGCGCCGATCCGGACGTAGTCGGCTCCATGGTCGAGATGAACGGGGTCACGCGACGCGTGGTGGGGGTGGTGGAAGACGGGCTTGGCATCATCAGCGACGACGTGGCGCTCTTCATTCCGGTGACCATCGACGACGTCGACCCGAGCGTAGGTTCGTTCGGCTATTTCGGCATCGCGCGGCTGGCCGACGGGTTCGACGCGGCGGCGGCCGACCAGGAGATGGACGATCTCCTGCCCAGGCTGTGGGAGGGGTACCCCGACCAGATGGATGAGCCCACGCTCGCCCAGGCCCGCTTCGCCGCCAACGTCGTCCCGGCCAAGGAGGTGTTCGTCGAGAGCATCCGCCAAGCGCTCTGGATCGTCCTCGGGACGGTCGGCTTCGTGCTCCTGATCGCCTGCGCGAACGTTGCGAATCTCTTCCTCGTTCGTGCCGAGTCACGCCAGCGTGAACAGGCTCTGCGGGCCGCGCTCGGCGCCGGGCGGGGCGCGCTGATCCGCCAGTACCTGGCGGAGAGCATGACGCTCGCCATCGGAGCGGGCTTGGTCGGCCTGGTCCTCGCGCAGCTCGGGGTGCAGGCGCTCCTCCGTCTGGCGCCCCTCGATCTGCCCGGCGTCCTGACCATCGAAGTGGACGGCAGTGTCCTGGCGTTCACGGCCGCCGTCACCCTCGGAGCCGGGCTCCTGTTCGGCTTCTTCCCCCTCCTCGGACACCGGCGGGGGAATCTGGTGGCCACGCTCAAGGAGAGCGGTCGCTCCTCGACCATCGGGTCGGGTCGCCACCGACTCCGTAGCGCGTTGGTGGTCGGTCAGGTGGCCATGGCCATGGTGCTTCTTGTGGGCTCCGGTCTGATGCTGCGGAGCTTCCAGGCCCTCGTGGGGGTGGATCTGGGCTTCCAGTCAGCCGACCGGCTCAACTTTGCGGTCGTCCTCCCGGAGAGCAGCTACCCGGGCAGCGACGAGGTGACCGCTTTCTACCGCGCGCTGACGGAGGAGCTCGGTGCGCTCCCCGGCGTACGCTCCGTGGCCGGGATCAGCGGTCTCCCCCTCACGGACGTGAGGTCCGCCGGCAACTTCGAGGGCGAGGGCTCGGCCGTTCCGGAGGGCGACCTCGGTCCGATCGTGGAGCGACGCGCCATCACTCCGGGCTACTTCGAGACGATGGAGATCCGCGTGGTGGAGGGCCGACCGTTCACGTGGGACGATGGATCGGAGCGCGGCCAGGCCGTGGCCATTGTCAGTGAGGCTCTGGCCGAGACCTACTGGCCGGGAGAGTCCGCGCTCGGCCGCCGCGTGCGATCCACCGAAGAGTCGCCGTGGATGGACGTGGTCGGCGTGGCCAGCGACGTACGCTTCGAGCGGATTCAGGACGACCCTGCGGAGATGGTCTACCTTCCCGTGGCGTGGGACGCCGGCCGGTCGCGCTCGCTGTCGGTCGTGATCCACGGAAACGGAGAGCCGACCGACCGGATCGCCGCCGCGCGGGACGCGCTTCGTCGGGTCGACAAACGGGTGCCGATGGTCGATCCGCGGCCCGTCGAGCAGCTCGTCCGGGAAGCTCGGGCGGCCACCTCGTTCACCATGCTTTTGCTGGGCGTCGCCGCGGCGATTGCTCTTCTGCTCGGAGCGGTGGGCATCTACGGCGTCATCTCCTACGTCGTGGCGGGCCGAACCCAGGAGATCGGCGTACGGATGGCCCTGGGTGCTCCTGCCGAGTCCGTCCGCCGGGAGGTGGTGGCGCGGGGTATGGTCCTCACGGCCATGGGTCTGGGGATTGGGGTCCTGGGCGCTCTCGGGCTCGGTCGGGTCATGACCTCCATCCTCTACGGGGTGAACCCGATCGATCCCATCACCTACCTGGCGACCATGTCGCTGCTGGCCGGCGTGGCGGCCCTGGCGGCGTGGATCCCGGCCCGCCGGGCGTCGCGGGTCGACCCGGTGGAGGCGCTCCGGGCGGAGTAGGCGGGGGCGCCCGACGGGGTGGCGTCGGAGCGTGGCGCGCCCCTATGTCTGGCGGCATGGAGCCGCCCAGAGCTTCCCTTCGCGCACCCAGGGCCGTTATCCTACGGGCCGGAAAAAAGCCTTGGCCTCGACCGTTTCGAGACGGCTCCGCCGAGGCCACGGGCCCGGCGCCGTTCCCGATTCTCGGGGCGGCGCTGCCGTTTTACCGGATGGAGCGCGCCCGACCGCAGGGCGACGCCACTCCGCGATCCCCCCGGAAGGTGTCCTATGTTGGACGAAATCAGACAGAAGATCGAAGACGAGATCGAGCGGCTGATGACGGAGTTGAACGTCGAGCTTCCCGACCGGATCCAGAAGGCCGTCGAACTCGGCGACCTCCGTGAGAACTCGGAGTACAAGTCCGCCAAGGAACGTCAGGAGTTCGTCCAGGCGCGCCTGAACCACCTCACCCGTCGCGTGGCGGAGCTCTCGAAGATCGACGTCAAGCAGATGCCGTACGACAAGGTTGGGTTCGGCTCAAAGGTCACGATCCGCGATCTCGATCTGAAGGACGACTTCGTCTTCACGATCACGGCCGGCGACTTCATCGATCTGGACGGGGGTCAGGTCAGCCTGGCGTCGCCGATCGGACGGGGTCTCCTCAACGCGGTGCTGGGCGAGGAGGTCACGGTCGAACTGCCAATGGGTGATCGGCGCTACAAGGTGCTCGAACTGACGACACTGCCCCAACAGCTCGAAAGCGCGAAGAAGTAGAGGGTTCCGCGTGCCCGCCGCTCCCGCCCCGGCGGCCGTCGAGTTGGTGGGGCTCAGCAAGAGCTACCGGGAAGGTGATCGGGCTCACCGGATTCTGGACGGTGTCGATCTCAGGGTCCTCGCCGGCGAGACCGTCGCGGTCCTCGGGCCCTCAGGGTCGGGCAAGTCGACCCTGCTCAATCTGGTCAGTGGGATCGACCGGCCGGACGGCGGGAGCGTCGTGGTCGATGGGGTCGATCTCACGTCGTTGTCGGAGCGCGACCGGACGCTGTTTCGCCGACGGAGCATCGGTTTCGTCTTTCAGTTCTTCAATCTCCTGCCGACGCTGACGGTTCTGGAGAACCTGTTGCTCCCGCTCGAGCTGAACGGGGCTGTTGGGTCGAGTGAGCAAGCGCGTGCGCGGGGGCTACTCGAGGCGGTCGCGCTCGCGGACCGAGCCGACGCCTTCCCCGACCGGCTGTCAGGGGGCGAACAGCAACGGATTGCCGTGGCCCGAGCACTCGTCCATGAGCCGGCCCTGGTCCTGGCCGACGAGCCGACCGGGAACCTCGATCAGGAGACTGGCGACCTCGTTACGGACCTCCTCGAACGGCTGGTTCGTGATGCGGGGGGGACCCTGATAGTCGTCACCCATTCGAAGGATCTGGCGTCGCGCATGGACCGGGTCCTACGGGTCGACCACGGGCACCTTCGGGAAGACCCGCAGTGACCGGCCCGCTGTGACTCTGCTGAGGCGCGCGAGTCTCCGCCACCTGCTACGGCACCCTGGGCAGTTGGCGTTGTCGATCCTCGGCGTGGCGCTCGGCGTCGCGGTGGTCGTGGCCATCGACCTGGCCATCCAGAGCTCGCGGGAGGGATTCACGGTCTCGGCCGAAACCGTGGCCGGCCGGGCGACCCACCAGATCGTGGGTGGGGCCGACGGGGTCGCCGAGCGTTCCGTTGCTGCGGTGCGCCGCGCCGCGAACGTCGAGGCCGCCGCGCCGGTCGTGGAGGGACTGGCGTCGAGCCCCGACCTGCCCGGAATGGCGCTCCGCGTCCTCGGCGTGGATCCGTTCTCCGAAGGCCCCTTCCGCCCGTATCTGGGTGGGGACGATGGCCAAGGCGAGGACAGCAGCGGGGAGGGCGGCTTTTCGGTCGCGGACTTCATCACGACCCCACGTGCTGCTGTGCTGTCAGCCGCCACGGCCGAGCGCGCGGGGCTGCGGCCGGGGGACTCCCTCGTCGTCATGGTCGGCGGCAGATTGGTCCCTCTCCCGGTCATCGCGACCGTCGATCCCACGGACGAACTCACCCGCGCGGGGCTCCGCGACGTCGTGCTCATGGACATCGCCTCCGCCCAGGGGCTCGTGGGTCGGCCGGGGCAGATCTCCCGGATCGACCTCCGACTCGCTGGTTCCGGGCCGTCCGCCGAACTGAGTGCCGTGCTTCCTCCCGGGACACGTCTGGAGCCAGCCGGCACCCGCACGGACACGCTCGCCGGGATGATCGGGGCGTTCGACCTCAACCTGACGGCGCTCAGCTTCCTGGCCATGATCTTCGGGATGTTCCTGATCTACAACGCTCAGACGTTCTCGGTCGTGCAGCGCAGGGAGCTTCTCGGCGGCCTGCGGGCGCTCGGCGTCACCCGCGGCGAAGTCCTCCGCACGGTTTTGGGTGAATCCGTGGTGATCGGCACGCTCGGCGCGGCGCTCGGCGTCGCTGCCGGCGTGGTTCTGGGGCGCGGGCTGGTCGGCCTCGTGACGCGCACGATCAACGACCTGTACTTCGTACTGACCATCGACGGCCTCTCCGTCCCGCCGGCCGTCCTGGCGAAGGGGGCCGTCCTCGGTCTCGCGACGACCGTTCTCGCGGCGCTACCGCCCGCCCTCGAGGCCGCGTCGGTCCAGCCCCGGATGGCTCGGATCCGGTCGATCAAGGAGGGACAGACCCGACGCATGGTGCCGCGGGCCGCGGCCGCGGGTGCGGCCCTCGCGCTCGTGGGCACGGCGCTCCTTCTGATTCCCACGCGCAACCTGATCGTCAGCTTCGCCGGCCTCTTTCTGGTACTGCTCGGGATGGCGCTGACCACGCCACTGGCCACGGTCGTGCTCGCACGGGCCGCGACGCCGCTGCTCACGCGCACCTCCGGGATCCTGGGAACGATGGCCGCCCGTGATGTGGTCGCCGCGCTGTCACGGACGGCCCCCGCCATCGCGGCGCTCGTGGTTGCCGTGAGCGTGACGGTGGGGCTCGGCATCATGATCCAGAGCTTCCGCGGCACACTCATCGACTGGCTGGACGGTACGCTGCAAGCGGATGTCTACGTGTCGCTTCCATCGGTTCAAGCCGCCCGGGCGGCCGGAACGCTTCCCACGGCGCTGCTGGACACGCTGGTCGGCCATCCCCGGGTCGTCGGTCGGAGCACCTACCGGGGGAACGAGGTCGTGCTGATCGACGGAGTCGTGCGCCTGGTGGCGCTCGATCTGGACCCACGGGGTGAAGCGGCGTTCGACTTTCTCGAGGGCGATGCCGCGTCCGCCTTCCCGGCGTTTCGGACGTCCGACGCGGTCCTGGTATCCGAACCACTGGCCTATCGCCGGGGACTCGAACTGGGAGATTCGTTCTCCCTCCCCACCTCGTCCGGCACCGTCGGCTTCCGGATCGCGGGCGTGTTCTACGATTACGCTGCGGACCAGGGCGTGGTCATGATGAGCCGCCGGACGTACGACCGGTATCACGATGACGGAGGCGTCACGTCGCTCGGCCTCTTCCTGGAAGAGGGCGTCGACGTCGAGTCGGTGGTGCGTGACCTCGAGGCCAGGGTGCCGGACGGTCTGGTCGTGACGGTACGCACGAACCAGGCGTTGCGAAGGGGCTCCCTCGAGGTGTTCGATCGCACGTTTCAGGTCACCGCGGTGCTCCGACTGCTCGCCTTCGTGGTGGCCTTCGTGGGCGTACTCAGCGCGCTCATGGCGCTGGAGCTCGAACGGTCCAGGGAGTTGGGCGTGCTGCGCGCGAACGGACTGACCCCGGGCCAGGTCTGGCAACTGGTGACCACGCAGACAGGGCTCATGGGCGCCATCTCCGGGATCCTCGCGGTTCCCATGGGATGGGTCCTGGCGCTCGTCATGATCCACGTGGTGAATAAGCGGTCGTTCGGCTGGACGCTGCACATGGAGGTCGGGCCGGACGTGGTGCTTCAGGCGCTCGGCCTCGCGCTGGTCGGCGCGATTGTTGCGGGCGTGTATCCGGCATGGCGGATGAGCCGGGTGTCTCCGGCCGAGGCGCTACGTGGGGAGTAGGGGAACGGTCCTGGCGTTTCAGAGTTCAAAGGACCAGACGCCCTCCCGAACGGGCTGACCCGAGATCCAGGGCAGTGCAGAACGGCGGCGTTCAGGGAATTTCACATCGAGGAGACGGGCAGGCGTGAACGTGCGAACAGGGAGTCGGTTGGCGGTCATATGGATGGCAGCCTCGGCTATGGCAGTCTCGACCATGGCGGCCGCGCAGCCGGTGGCGGGTCAGGGTACGGTGAATGCGGACGACGTCCGGGCGCTTCTCGCCGTGTCCCAGATCGAGAACATCATTTCGAGCCTCGACGAGCTGTATCTGGAGCATCTGATGAGCATGGGGCTCGCGCCGGCGGCCGACACGGTCCCCGGGCTGGGTACCGCCATCAAGTCGGCCTTCTCGGACTCCCTGATCTATCGGGACGTGATGGCGTTCCTCATGGATCAGGACGCCGGAGCTCAAGCCGCCGCCGCCCGTTCCGTCTTCGAGAACGGCCCGATGGAGACGCTCCACGGTCTGCCCGATCCCGAAGTCAGCCTCGAGGAGTTCGTAGCAGGCCTGGCGGATGCACGTCCGCCCATCGAACGCATCCGGCTGATGGCACAGTGGGCGGAGCTGCAAAGCGCCGGAGCGTTCTACGTGCTCCTCGACCAGGCCGCCCGTGAGTCGGTGCACGCGTTGGCCCGCGACCTCGGCGCCGTCGACGTGCCCTTCGAGCCGCTCTCGAAGGAGGAGTTTCAGGATGCGTTTCGCCGCAACATGAACGGTGCGGTCATTTCCTTCCTGTGGCGGTACCAGGCCGCGGACGACGGCCTCCTTCAGGAAGGTCTGAACGCCATGGCCACCGAGTCCGGCCAATGGTGGGTCGAGCAGTACACGCTGGCGGTGGCTGAGGCGGTCCGCAGGGCGGGCGGGCGAGTACTGAACCGGCTCGACGACGCAGACTGGTCGTGACATCGACCGTCTGAGGCGTCGGCGCGCTTCGCTCTGGGTCGCCGTACCTCTGGTCCTGGGGATGGCGGGGTGTGACTCCCCGGACGTCCGCTCGGATGTCGGCCGGCTGTCGCTCGCCGAAACGCTGGGCGACGTTGAGACGGCAGGCTACGCTCGTGCGCTTGCGCCCCGCCCGTTCTCCTTCCCGGAAGACCATGGCCCCCACCCGGCGTTCAAGACCGAGTGGTGGTATGTGACGGGGAATGTGACGACCGCCGACGGGCGGCCCTTCGGATTCCAGTTCACCGTGTTCCGGAGCGCGCTTTCGCCTCCCGACCGGGCGGCGGGGGGCGGGGCCTCCGCATGGTCCACGAACCAGGCGTTCATGGGCCACTTCGGGTTGTCCGACCCGGACGGGGGGACCTTCCACGCGTTCGAGCGATTCGCTCGGGGGGCCGTCGGCATCGCGGGCGCCCACGCGGCACCGTTTCGTGTCTGGATCGACGACTGGGCGCTGGAATCGGAGTCCGAGGACGCATTCCTGCCGCTGCGTTTGAGCGCGCGCGCCGACGGCGCCGCCCTGGACCTTCGCCTTGTCGACGGAAAGCCACGCGTGCTCCAGGGGCGGGATGGGTTGAGCCAGAAGGGTCCCGAACCTGGAAACGCTTCGTACTACTACGCTTACACGCGGCTCCCCGTAGAGGGGACGATCCGGGTAGGCGGCGAATCGCTTGCCGTGGCCGGGTCGGGTTGGCTCGACCGGGAGTGGAGCACGTCGTCGCTCGGCCCGGGCCAGGTGGGGTGGGACTGGTTCGCCCTCCAGTTGGACGACGGCTGGGACCTGATGGTGTACCAACTTCGCAACGCCGACGGCTCGGCGGATCCCACCAGCGACGGCGTCCTCGTGTCGCCGGAGGGCGAGCGGGTCCCGCTTCGGTGGGGACGCGACTTCGAGATCGCGGCGCTCGACCAGTGGCGTTCCGCCGTCGACGGCGCATCGTATCCGTCCCGTTGGAAGGTGACCGTACCGTCCCGTGATCTGGACCTCACCGTCGTGCCGGTCCTGGAGGATCAGGAGTTGAATCTGGCGTTTCGATACTGGGAGGGGGCGGTACGGGTCGAGGGATCGTCTCGGGGTGAACCCGTGCGAGGTCGAGGGTACGTAGAGTTGACCGGGTACGCGGGGCCCCGGCCGAGTCGGTGACCCGCGCCGAGCCCGGACCCACCGATTCGGGCGTTTCTTATGAGGAGCCGATGACCCGTTTGGACGTCGCCGCGCACCGACGCGCGTTCGCTCGCCCGTTGCCGGTAGGGAACGAGTGACGGGCTTCGTGCTGCAACTCGGCCTCGGCGGGGTGGTGTTCGCCATCCTGTGGAACGTGTTCTTCATCGGCTGGGTCCTGCTCCGGCCGCGGAGGCTCCAGAGTTCCTCGCTCGCCTGGATCATGATCATCGTCGTGGTCCCCTTCGTGGGCGGTATGGCCTTCATGTTGTTCGGCCAGGTGTGGGCGGACCGTGCCCGTGCCCGCCGCCATCGCGACATCGTGGCGCGTGTCCGTTCGTTCACGGGGCGGGATCTGCCCGAGATCCCCCACGACTATCTCCCGGAAGACGGCCAGGGGCTCGCGACGCTCGCGTATCGGGGTGGGGAGATGCCGGTGCGCCCGGGCAACCGCGTGGAAGTCTACGATCGGACCGAGGACGTGATCGACGGGATCGTTCGCGACATCTATTCGGCGAAGGACCACTGTCACATCCTGGTCTACATCTACCTGGACGACACCAGCGGACGTAGGGTCGCCGACGCTCTGATCACGGCGGCAGCGCGCGGCGTCGAATGCCGGGTCCTGGCCGACTCGCTGGGGTCCCGGACGTTCCTGAAGTCGAAGACCGCCGCACGATTGAAGGCAGCCGGTGTGCGCGTCCTGGAGGCGCTACCCACCCGTTTCAAGGTGTTCAGCCGGGGCCGCGTCGACATCCGCAACCACCGGAAGATCGTGGTGGTGGACGGTCGGGTCGGGTGGACGGGTTCGCAGAACATCGCGGACGCGGAGTTCGCCCTGAAGCCGGCGTTCGCCCCGTGGGTCGACTGCATGCTCCGGATCGAAGGCCCGATGGTCAGCGACCTGCAGGTGCTGTTCATCCAGGACTGGTACATGGACTCCCAGGAGCCGCTGGAAGACAAGCTGTCCATGGAGACCGACTACTTCAAAGGGGGCGTGGCCGCGCAGCTCATGCCGACCGGTGTGAATTCGCCCACGGATACGCTGGTCCAGGCGCTTCAGGCGGGAATCCACGTCGCGCGCGAGGAGATCATCCTCACGACCCCCTACTTCGTGCCGGACGAGGGCACCCTGGCCGCGCTGGTGACGGCTGCGGCGCGGGGAATCGACGTGACGCTGGTAGTGCCCCGCCGAAACGACTCTCCGCTGGTCGCCGCCGCGAGCCGGAGTTTCTACGAGGTGCTGCTCGCGTCGGGGTGCAAGATCTACGAGTTCACCGGGGGTCTTCTCCATTCGAAGACCGTCACCGTGGATCGCCGGGGAGCGCTGGTCGGTTCGGCGAACCTCGACCGGCGGAGCTTCGAGATCAACTTCGAGCTGTCGGTGGTCCTCTACGATCCCGATCTGGCCGGCCGGATGTGGGCGCTCCAGCAGAAGTACATCATGGAATCGGTGCCGGTCGACCTCGAGGAGTTCAGAAAGAGACCGATCGCGCTTCGGGCCATCGAAAACGCGTGCGGGATCCTCGGCCCGCTGCTCTGAGTCTCGCACGGTTGCGCTGACGGCAACCGAGCGCGCTGGCTACCTGCCGGTCGTGGGCTCATCCGCTCACTTCTACCGGGCGGCGATGGCCTCCACGAAGTCCACGGCCGCGGACACGCCGGCGGGATCGATCCAATGTCCGATGGCGTGGTCCGTCGTCGTGAGTGAAGAACCAGCCCTGTTCAACGTGGCCCGGCCCCGCGTCGCCAAAGCGAACGGGATATTCGGGTCGCGCGTACCATGTGCCCAGAAGATCGGCGTGGCGTCCGGGCCCATCATCTCGGCTTCGATGATCGGCGTGTCGGCAAGGAAGCCCGAGAAGTTCAGGGCGGCGTGAACCGTCCCGGGACGGGTGAGCGCATACGCCATGCTCATGGTGCCCCCCTGCGAGAATCCTCCCAGGACGAGGCGCCCGGGCGCGATACCGAGGATTCCCGGGAGAGCCCGGAGGAAGTCGTCCAACTGCCTCAAGCTCGCGGACAAGCTTGCGTCCATGACCCGGTCCTCTTCGATGTACCGGTACCAGGCCCACCCGGGGCCGTAGCCCCAGGGGTGCCCCGGGTGCGGCGCCTGAGGGGTGATCAACGCCCATCTATCGGGAAGATTGGGCCGGAGGGCCTGGAGGTCGCCACGGTGGCTCCCCCTTCCGTGCAGAAGCACCGCGACGGTCGCACCGTCGGACAGTTCAGGAGGACGGCTCAGGTCGTATCCCAGCATTTCGGTCACTCGGATGAAGCGGGTGCGAAGGCGGTCGGGCCTCGGTACGGCACGCGTCCGGAACGGCTGACGTCGATTCGTCAGGTCACGCTGTCAGAGCGGCGTGAGGCTCCGCTCGATGTCGTCGCGGCGCGGCTCCAGCCAATCGGGAAGCTGTAGCCCCCGACCCAACTGCGCGAGGGGCTCGTCGACCGAGAAGCCGGGACCGTCGGTTGCGATCTCCAGGAGCATGCCGTCGGGTGCCCGGAAATAGATGCTCTCGAAGTAGTTCCGGTCGAGCACCTCCGTGACCTCGACGCCCATGGCCCGGAGGTGCTCCTGCCACGCTTCCTGTTGTCCCCGGTCCTTCGCCCGGAAGGCGATATGGTGCGTCTGGCCCGCACCGGGGCGGGCGAGGTAGTCGGACTTCGGCCAGTCGAAGAGCGTCCACGCGGAGTGCGGGGCGACCGCGTGCCCGTCGTAGTTGGCCCAGAAGAAGTGCCGGGTTTTTCCGTCGTCCTGATTGAGCGTTTTTTTGACCAGCCGGAGGCCGAGTGCCTCCTCGATGAAGTCGCCCATGCGCTCCATGACATTGGTGATGCCGGTGATGTGGTGGATCCCTTCCAGCCGCATGTCGTCCGTGATGTCCGGCACCGGCGCAGCGTGCACGGAATCGGCGATGGCGGTCTGATCCCGTCCGCCCGGCAGCCTCTGCGCGGGCGGGACGATCATCCGGGCGCCCAGGGCCTCGGGCGCCTCGTCCACGGCGTAGCCCGGCCCGGTCGTCGTGATCTCGAGGACCTGGCCGTCCGGATCCTGAAAGTAGAGGCTCGTGAAGTAGCCTCGATCGATCGGGCCCGACACGCCGACACCCGCATCAATCAGCCGCCGCTTCCACTTCAGGAGCCCGGGAAGGTCGCCGACGCCGAGGGCCAGGTGGTGCACACCGCCGACGCCCCAGTGCCCTTTGTGCGAATCGGGCCACTCGAAGAAGGTCAGGATCGTTCCGGGCGCCCCACCCTCGTTCCCGAAGTAGAGGTGGTAGCTGCCGGGATCGTCGAAGTTGACCGTCTTCTTGACCATCGGCAGACCGAGGAGGCCGCCGTAGAACGCGAGGGTCCGGACCGCATCCTTGGAGACCATGGTGATGTGGTGAAAGCCGGGCGTGATCAGTGGCGAGGTCACAGGCAGGGCCGTTAATCCGTGGGAGAAGCGGGCTCGGGCGCTCATAGTTTAATCTTGAAACATTGCGTTGGGAAGGGCCTCAGGGGAGCCTCACTCCTTGTTATATTGGTGCTCTCCATTCGAGGGACGATACCGCCGTGCCATCTTCACGCTCTCGCGATCCTCTGCGCCCGCGTCGGGACACCGACGTCGCGGCGGATACCGGCGCCACGCGGTCGCTGCATGAGGACGTCCTGGACAACATCGACCTGGACATCGCCGTTCTCGATCCCGAGTGCCGATTCGAGTATCTGAATCCTGCTTCCGTCCCGGACCCCGAAGTCCGAGCGTGGCTGATTGGCCGGTCGAACCGGGACTACTGTGAGCGGCGAGGGAAGCCGGTGGACCTCGCCGTACGCCGTGAGGAGGCGATCCGGATAGCAGTCGCGGAGGGTAGGAAGCACGAGGAGATGGAGCAGATCATCTCCGCGGACGGGAGGGTGCACTATATCCTGCGCACACACCTGCCTCTGCTCGACGAGGAGGGCCGGGTCCGAAGGATTCTGGGCTACGGCGTCGACCGTACGGCCGAGGTCGAGCGCGCTCGGAAGCTCGAGCTGGCCGAGGAGGAGCGGCAGTTGGCACGCCGATTGGACGCGACGGGCCGCCTCGCGGGTGGCCTCGCGCACGAGTTCAACAATCTGCTCACTGCAATACGGGTTCAGACGGAGCTTCTACTGGAGGATGCCGAGACGGAGCAACGCCCGGGTCGGGAAGGCTTTCAGGAAGTGCTGGATGCCACGGATCGTGCTGCTCGACTCGTCGACCATCTCCTGACATTCAGTCGGTCCAACCGGAACGAGCGCCGAGCGACCGACATCGGCAGTCTTGTCGAAGGACTCCTTCCCGCGCTTCGGGCGCGGCTGGGCGAGGGTATGGAACTGGACGCCGGCGGTCCGCCGCACGTCATCGTGCACGTCGACCCGGATCAGATCGCCGAGGCCGTCCACCGCCTTGTGCAGAACGCGGTCGATGCCATGCCGGAGGGCGGCACGGTGAGCGTGGTCTGGTCACGCGACGGTGACTCCGCGGTCGTGACGGTGAGAGACACGGGCCACGGGATGAACGAAGCTACATCGTCGCGAGCGTTCGAGCCGTTCTTCACGTCGCGTCGTGATACCGACCATTCGGGGCTCGGCCTCAGTGTGGTGCATGGGGTGGTGACGGGTGCGGGAGGAGAGGTCTTGTCGACCACCCGGGAGGGAGAAGGGACCGTGTTCGAGATGCGGCTCCCTGCGCTTCAGGTATCTCCGCTGCGGGATTCGCGGAGTTCCACCGAGGTGTGACCACACCAGGCTTCTCCGCCTACAACTGCGCGCGGAAACGACGGGTCGCCAGGGTGAGACCCGATGCGGCCATCCCCAGGAGAACCAGGAACTGCGGCCAGAGATCGGCCACGCCGACGCCCTTCAGGAAGATCGCCCGCACGACTTCCAGGAAGTGCCGTAGAGGATTCGCCAGCGTCAGGGTCTCGAAGAACGGCGGCATCGTGTCGACCGGGTACAGGAAGCCCGACAGGATGATGGCGGGCAGGATGAAGAGGAACATCGAGAGGAACGCCTCCTGCTGGGTGGCGCTTACCGTGCTGATGAACAGCCCGAGTGACAGTCCTCCAACGATGAAGAGGATGGCAGCCAGCAGCAGGGCGAGGATCGAACCGCGGAACGGGACGTCGAACCAGAGGAGCGCGACGGTCGTGACCAGCGCCATCTGAACCATGGCGATGGCGGCGACCGGGATCGTCTTGCCTGCGATGAGTTCCCCCGGGGAGAGTGGGGAGACCAGAAGCTGTTCGAGCGTGCCAACCTCCCGTTCTCGCACCACGGCCATGGCCGTGAGGAGCAGGCACATCAGCAAGATGATGACGCCGATGACGGCGGGGACGTTGTAGACGCTGCTTTCGAGCGATGGATTGTACCATGCCCGGCTACGCACCGTCACCGTTTCCGGTACCCGTCGGCCGCTACTCGCCAGCACTCGGACATCGTGATCTCGCGCGATGCGGGCCGCGTATCCCTGCGCCACGGTGGCCGTGTTGGAGTTGGTACCGTCCACCAGGAGTTGGACGGTCGGCCCGCGACCGGCCGCCAGATCGGCGGCGAAGCCTGGGGGGATCTGGAGCACCACGACGGCCTGGCCATGGTCGAGGGCCCGCGCCAGATCGGCGGGCCGGTCCGACTCCGCCACGAGCCGGAAGTACCCGGATGCCGTGAAGGAGCGAACGAAGTCGCGGGACGATGCCGTGCGGTCGTGGTCGACAAGGAAGGTCGAGACATCGCGCACGTCGGTGTTCACCGCGTAGCCGAACAGAATCAGTTGGATGATCGGGCTGACGAAGATGACGCGCTTCGTCTTGGGATCGCGGAAGAGCTGTCGCAACTCCTTGCGCACCATGTGCCGGACTCTGAGGAGCCGCTCGCGTAGGGGGTCGGTCACGACGGTAGCTCCTTTCGGAAGACACGGGTCGCCGCGGTGAGCGCCAGGACCGCGTAGGCGGCCATGAACAGCGCCTGCGGCCACAGCACGTCGACGCCGACTCCCTTCAAGAAGATCCCGCGCGTGACGGTCACAAAGTAGCGGGCGGGAATCAGGTAGGTCACCGCGCGGAGCGCGGTCGGCATGCTCGCGATGTCGAAGAGAAAGCCGGAAAGCAGGACGGCCGGTAGGTAGGTCGCCACCATTGCGATCTGGGTGGCGAGCACTTGCGACTTCACCGCGGCCGAGATGAAGATCCCGAGTCCGAGTGCGCCCGCCAGGAAAAGAAGCGACATGACCGCGAGCAGGAGCACGCTGCCGTTCAGAGGCGTACCGAAGATGGTGGTTCCCGCGACCACGGTGAGCGCCACGTCGAAGAGGCCGATCAGCAGGTAGGGTAGGAGCTTTCCGGCGATCACCTCGAAGCGGCCGACGGGGGTGGCGGCCAACTGCTCCATGGTCCCCCGCTCCCACTCCCGCGCGATCGTGAGGGCCGTGAGCATGGCCGCGATGATCGACATGATGACCGCGATGAGGGCCGGCACGATCATGTGGCGGCTCTGCAGCTGCGGGTTGTACCAGACCCTCGACTCGAGCCGGCTGAGCGGCGTCGCGTCACGGCCCGCAAGAACCACGTCCAGGGCCGCGCCCGCGACGATGGCGTCTGCGTAGTTGCTCGCGATGGTGGCCGTGTTGGCGTCCGCGCCGTCGAGCAGCAGTTGCACGTCCGCGCCGCCCCCGGCCGCCAGGTCGGACCCATATTCGAACGGTATGTGCAGCACCGCGTCCGCGCGGCCGTCCATGAGCCACTCGTCGGCGTCCCTCGGCCGGTCCGGCGCAGCCACGACCTGGAAGTAGCCGCTGGAGACGAACGCCTCGACGAGCGCCCTGCTATGGGCGGAGCGGTCGTCGTCGATGACCACCAACTCCAGGTCCTCGACATCGAAGCGGATGGCGTACCCGAAGAAGATCAGCAGGAAGGGTGGGAGGAGAAACGCCAGGATCATGCTCCGGGGATCGCGTTTGAGCTGGATCCACTCCTTTCGGGCCACCGCCCGCGTTCGGCCCCAATTCATCCGTCGACCGGCGCTCCGCCCTCGGCCCGCACGAGCGAGACGAAGACATCCTCGAGCGAGGGCGCCACCGGCCGGATGCTCTCGGTCGCCAGGCCTCCCACGGCCAGCGCGGCGCTTATGGTGTCCGCACCCGTCCGCTCATCCTCGACCGTCACGTGAAGCGCGCGCCCGAACATGGCGGCCTCCACGACCCCCGGTGTGCTCTCCAGGAGCTGGACGGCCCGGGGTGCGTGGTCGGTCTTCACCTCCAGAATCGGCTCGACGACGCGGTCCCGCAGCGCCCCCGGCGTGTCGAGTGCGATCAAGCGACCGCGGTTCATCAGAGCGAGCCGGTGGCAGTACTCGGCCTCCTCCATGTAGTGCGTCGACACGAACACGGTCGTGCCATGACCGGCCATGTCGTCGATGAGGTCCCAGAACGCCCGCCGCGCCACCGGGTCCACGCCGGACGTGGGTTCATCCAGGAACAGGATCGGGGGCTCGTGCACCGTCGCGCAACCGAGCGCGAGGCGCTGCTTCCAACCGAGGGGTAGTTGGTCGGCGGCTCGGTCCGCGGCCCCCTCCAGTGAGGCCATCTCCAGGATCCAGGCGCGTCTTTTTTCGAACCGGTCGCCGGTAACCCCGTAGAGGCCCGCGAACAGGCGGATGTTCTCGTCGACGGTCAGGTCGCCGTAGAGCGAGAACTTCTGCGACATGTAGCCGATATGCCGCTTGATGGCCGGCCTTTCCCGGGTGATGTCGAAGCCGTGCACCCGGCCTTCCCCGGACGTCGGAGGCAGCAGCCCGGTGAGCATCTTGATCGTCGTGGTCTTGCCCGCCCCGTTCGGGCCCAGGAAGCCGAAGATCTCCCCGGCTGCGACCGAGAAGGTCACCGCGTCGACGGCGGTGAAGTCGCCGAAGCGTCGGGTCAGGTCGCGAACCTCCACCGGGGCGTCGGACCGAGGGCGCGGCTTCATGCCACCCGTGCGCTTCCCGCGCCCCCCACCCGATCGATGAACACGTCTTCGAGTGAGGGCCGGACGGGCTCGATCCCATGGACGGCCAGGCCGTTCTGCCGCATGAGGGCCGTGAGCTCGGCCTCGATCGTCACGTCCGCTACGAGCACGTGGACGGTATCGCCGAACAGGGTGGCGCTTCGCACGGAGGGCGCGCCCCGGAGGAGGTCGCGAGCGGTACGCGGCACGTCCGCCCGCACCGACAACATGGTGCCATCCAACGAGGACTGGAGGGCCCGCGGCGTGTCGAGCGCCAGGGCACGCCCCCCATCCAGAAGGACCACGCGATCACACCGCTCCGCCTCATCGAGGTAGGACGTCGACACGACGACGGTGACCCCGCTCGCCACCATCTCGTGCAGGATCAACCACAGCTCTCGCCGCGAGATCGGGTCGACGCCGAACGTCGGTTCGTCCAGGAGAAGGACTTCGGGCTGGTGAACGAGGCAGCACGAGAGCGAGAGCTTCTGCTTCATGCCGCCGGACAGTTTGCCTGCGAGCCGGTCGGCGAAGGGCTCGAGCCGGCTGAATCGATAGAGGCGTTCGAGACGGGCCGGGCGTGCGGAGCGGGGTACGGAGTAGAGGTCGGCGTAGAAGTCGAGGTTCTCGGCGACCGTCAGGTCCTCGTAGAGCCCGAAGCGCTGCGCCATGTAGGCGAGTCGGGGTTTGGCACCCTCCGGATCCGACACCACGTCCACACCGGCCACCCGAATCCCGCCCGCGGTGGGCCGGAGAATGCCGGCCAGCATCCGCATGGTGGTCGTCTTTCCGGCGCCGTCGGGCCCCACGACCCCGAAGAGTTCGCCGGCCTCCACCGTGAACGAGAGTCCGTCTACGGCCGTCACGTCGCCGAAGCGCCGGACGAGGCCGTCGAGCCGGACCATCGGATCGGCGGCATCCGCCGCCACGTCAGTTCTCCACCAGGGTCACGTCCGCCGGTATACCGGGCTTCAGCTCGAACGCTGGATCCCCGGTGATGCGCACCTTGACCGGGTAGACCAGCTTGGTGCGCTCGTCGGGCGTCTGCACATTGCGCGGCGTGAACTCGGCCTCGCTGCCGATGAAGATGACCTCGCCGTCGTAGACCCGATCCGGCCAGGTGTCCGACACGATGCGGGCGGGCATCCCGATGCGGACCCGTCCGATGCGGTCTTCTCGAACGTAGATGCGGACCCAGCGGTCCGTCGGATCGAGAACGGTCACGACCGGGGCGCCCGCGTTGACGATCTCCCCCGGTTCGCGGTGGCGTAGGGTCACGACGCCGGGGAAGGGGGCCCGGATGACCGCGTTCGTCAGCACGCTCTCCGCCCGCTCGACGTCGGCCCGTGCCTGTTCGACCATGGCCGCCTGGCCTGCCACCACCTCCTCTCGCGGGCCCCGCCGCACGAGTTCGGCCTGCTGCTCCGCTTGGCGTGCGGCGGCCTCGGCCATCTCCAACGCGGTCCGGGTGCGATCGAGGGTCTGGCGGCTGATGGCTCCCCCCGTGAACAGCCGCTCCGCCCGCTCCGCTTCTCGGGCGGCGTCCGCCT
Organism: Gemmatimonadota bacterium; assembly: GCA_029262115.1. Taxonomy (GTDB): domain Bacteria; phylum Gemmatimonadota; class Gemmatimonadetes; order Longimicrobiales; family Gaopeijiaceae; genus JAJCZZ01. The sequence goes on from JAJCZZ010000108.1 coordinate 25,940, forward strand.
GGGCGGCCCGCGCGGACGCGACGGCTGCTTCGACCTGCGCCACCTCCTGAGGACGCGCGCCCCGCCTCAGCTCTTGAAGTCGCGCTTCGGCTGCGGCGAGCCGAGCGCGGGCGCTCGTCTCGGCGGCTCGACCCTCTCGAGCGTCCAGGTGGGCCAGAATCACCCCGCCGGAGACCGCATCGCCCTCGCGGAACGCGATCTCTTCAATTCGGCCCGGGAGCGCGAAGCCCAGGTCCGCCTCGGTTGCCTCCACCGTGCCGGAAGCCAGGAGCCCGTCGCTAGTCTCGGCGTCTCCCGTGCGAAAGAACACTACGAGGGCGGTGAGGGCGACCGCGAGGGCGACCGCGCCGATGATCCGTACGTTCATGGTCCCATCTCCAAGGCGGTGTGCATCCAGTTCTGGTCGAGGGCGCCGGCCGCGCGCGCGCGTCGGACGAGGGCCACGATACGGTCGGCGCGTGCCGCACTGAGGCTCGCGCGAGCCTGAAAGAGCGCCGCTTGGGCGCGGAGCCATTCGCTCTGCACGCCGGCTCCAGCCTCGAGGGCCAACGCTTCGATGCGGGCGACCTCGTCCCACTGCGCGACGGAGTTGGTCAAGGCAACGGTCCGCGCCTCCGCCTCGGCGATTCGGGCGCCGGCTTCCGTGAGTGCCGCCGACTGAGCCAACTCCTCCGCGCGCACGTCCTGCTCCGCAGCTTCGAGATCCGCGCGAGCCCGTCGCACGGCGGCGCTGGTCGCTCCCCCCGTGAAGACCGGCCAGTTCACCTGGAGCCCGGCCTGCCACTCCGTCACGAAGTCGCCCGCGCCCGAGGCGAAGGTCAGGAGACCAGCGCCCGCGTCGACCTTGGGTGCCCGCCGGGCGTGTTGGACAGCCACGCGGGCGTGAGCGGCGTCCAGCGCAGTGCGGGCCGCGACCACGCCCGGTGATGGCCGGCGGGAATCGGATCCGTCCTCGAGGATCGACGCACCCGGAGCCCCTCGCGCTCGGACGGCCGGGAGGGCCGCGCCGGAGATGTCCGTAGACTCGATGCCGGTGAGTCGTGCCAGGGCGCTCTCGGCGATCGTGAGCCGGGACCGAGCCTCCGTCTCTCGGACACGGGCGTCCGAAAGAGCCGCCTCCGCTCGCAGCGCGTCCACCCTGGGAGCCGCGCCTTCATCGACGCGAAGCCCGGCTTGCTGAGCCTCCTCTGCGAGAGCCGCCACGAACGCGACCGACGCGTCGACGACTTCGCGACCGGTGCGAACGGTCAGATACGTTGCCGTGACGCTCTCCAACAGCGCCGCCTCCGCCTCTCCCACGAGCGCACGGGATCGCAGTACGCCGGCGTCCGCGGCTCGGCTGCGGGCGCTCCGTGCGCCTCCGTCCCAGACCGTGTAGGCCGCCCCGACCCGACTCTGAAGCAACAGCGGGTCGAAGTCGGGGATCCGGGTCGGGTCGAACTCGTGAAGGGGCGCGACCAGCATGGGCTCCTGGAAGCGTGTCGCGGATCCGTCCACCGCCACTCCCGGCAGGTACGCACTACGCGCGGCATCCGAATCGGCCGTGGCTCCGTCCACGAGCGCTTCGGCTCTCAATAGCCGGGGGCTCCACCGGAAGGCCGCGTCGACCGCTGCGGCGAGGGTGAGCTCAGCGGTAGCCGAGACCTGGCCGTGCAGGGCGGGGGTGAAGGTCATCGCGGCCGTGAGCCCGAGGGTGGGGCCCATTCGCCGTGTCCGGTGGTATCGTCTCATTTCGGCTCCTCGTCGGGCACGGGGGCCAGGCCCGCCCGCGCGAACTCGGTCGCGTGTCGGATCATCTGCTCCCGGAATTCGGGATCGGTGGTCGGAATCCCGAGGACCGCCTGGACCATCGGGGACACCAGCGTCATGTAAACCGGCTGAGCGACCAGTGAAAAGGCCGTCAACATGGGATTTCCGGGGCGCACGGAGCCGTCCAGCTCTCCTTCTATCTGGAGCGCGGCCAGCGCGCCGGCGATCGCCTGAAAAATCCGCACGACCGGCTCCGGCGGCCCCCGTCCGGCCGTCAACTCCTGAAGCATCAGTCGAGGGAGGTCTGGATGCTCACCGAGGACGTGGAAGTAGGCCTCCACGACGGCGCTCATGCGGTCGATCGCGGGTCCCTCCCTGTGCGCCACCGCCAGCACGGCGTCGCGAACCTGCCCCAACTCGGATTCGAGAACCGCTTCGTACAGCCCCCGTTTCGAGCCGAAGTGATAGGTGATGGCACCGAGGTTGGCCCCAGCGTGCCGGGTGATCGCCCGGACGGATGCACCGTCGAAGCCCTGCTGGGAGAAGAGGACCCGTCCTGAGGCGATCAACGTTTCGCTCGTGCTCTCGGATTGATTCATACGTTCGTATGATACCAGAACACAGAAAACTGGACAAGGGGCGAGTGTGGATGCATCGGCGCTCGGATGGCCGAGGCACCTTCGGAGCACACTATCTCCGTCTCGGCGGGCGCGCCGAGCACGTGGACTTCGCGGCGGCGACCGCTGCGACGACCTCCCGCACGGCCCGCACGCCCTCGACCAATCGGGGCCCGGGCCGGCCCATGAAAGGCTCGCCGACACAGAACACCCGGTTCTCCCGCACGAAGGCCAGCTCCTGCCAGGCCGGGTTTCGGAGTACCACATCCGGGCGGTATTTCGCGGGATGCACGCCGCACCAGGACAGGACAACGGCGTCCGGGGCGGCCTCGGCTACCTCCTCGTCGGTCATCGGGCGGCTTTTCACCTCTTCGTGCCCGAGCGTGGCCCGGGCGCCCGCCGCGGCGAGCAGGTCGGTCGTCCACGACCGCCGCCCCGGGGTGATGACCGGTTTCGGCCACCACTGGACCAGCAGCTGAGGCGCGTCGTCCGGTAGCGGCGGGGCCTCGAGCTCGGCGCGCATCTCCGCGATCACGGCGTCCGCCCGGTCGCTCACCCCGAGACAACCGGCGATGTCGCGGATGTCTCGGTAGACGTCGTCCAGACTGACCGGCTCGGGCGCGATGAAGGGCAGATCGGCGGCTTCGAGCCGCTCGACGACCTTCTCGTGACCGGGCACCGTGAGCGTGGCGAGGACCAGATCCGGCTCCAGAGCGACCACCGCCTCGACGTCGATGTCCAGGTCGGGGCCGACCTTTGGCAGCGGATCCACGACAGCGGGTGGCCAATCGGAATGGTCATCCACGCCCACGAGCCAGTCGGCGCAGCCGAGCGCGTGGACGATTTCCGTATTCGAGCAGGCCAACGAAACGATGCGCATGAAGACGGCTACCCGGCGTCTCCGGGACGAGTGCCCGTGAACCGCAACAATCGGGTCTGCGGGGGGTCATCATCGGTGCAGCCATGACCTGTCCCGGGCCCACGGGCCCGCGCCCGCCGGCATGGCGAAACCTCTCTCTCGACAGCAACACCAGATTGGAGTGAATCGTGGCCCGCACACCTTCGACCATGCTGGCGCTCGGCACGCCCGCGCCCGACTTCGAGCTTCCGGAACCCGCCACGGGGCAGATCGTCGCCCTCGCGGACTTCGACGCGGCCAAAGCACTCGTGGTCGTATTCCTCTCGAACCACTGCCCGTTCGTCAAGCACATCGCGGACGAGCTGGCGACGTTCGCGCGCCAGTACGCGGATCGGGGTGTCGCCGCGGTGGGTATCAACTCGAACGACATCGCCGCCTACCCGGACGACCGTCCCGAACTGATGAAGGTGGAGGTCGAGACCCGCGGGTACGGCTTCCCCTACCTGTTCGACGAGAGCCAGGAGGTGGCACACGCATACCGAGCTGCCTGTACACCCGACTTCTTCTTGTTCGATGAAGACCGGGCCCTGGTCTATCGAGGCCAGTTCGATGCCGCGCGTCCGGGCAATGACACGATCGTGTCCGGAGCGGATCTTCGAGCCGCGTGCGATGCGGTCCTTGCCGGTAACGCCCCCCTGACCGACCAGGCGCCGAGCATCGGCTGCAACATCAAGTGGCGTCCGGGTAACGAGCCGGAATACTGGGGATAGGGGATAAACGAAAGAGGCGCCACCGATTCTTCTCGGTGGCGCCTCACTGTCGCTGGCCCGGCGCGAACGCCAGGTGGGCGCGAACAGCTCGTGATCCGCTCGGCTTAAATAGCCTTACTGGCGATCGCTTGCCCGTGCCGGGCTGGACAGGGTACTGTGACTAGACAAGAGATCACCTCCTTGTATCGGGTCGACATCGGGCTGAACACCAGCGGGCTCTCTGACCCGCAGTCCACGGCTGAAGTTCCCTTGAACCCCAACCGTGACCCAGTCGGAAAATTGATCCGACGCCGGATGATACAGCGCCGCCGCGCAGAAACGCAAGGGGGGTACGTACGACCGCTGGTATATGGCGCCCAACCGTATACGACATGCGGTAGTTCCGGCGCATTGAGCCGGGCACAGGAGCGCCGTTTCAGGCGTCTCGCCAGGCGCGCCGGAAGAGCACGACGCTCGCGGCAAGGGCCACGGCGATCCAGATCACACCCCACAATTCGGTCGGCGTCCCCGTGATCTCCCCGAGCATGAAGGCGTCCGATTCGAGATGCGGCCGGTCCAACACGTCGCTCTTGATGTCGAGAATGGCGTAGAGCGCACTCGTCAGTCCGAGCGACATCAGCAGGATCCGGTTCTTGTCGGGAGAGAACCGACGGGACACGACCATCAGCCCGGCGCCGAAGAGCACGCCAAAGACCAGGCCGAACGACGACCGGACGAAGGCCAACGTAAGGAGCACCACCAGCGATCCGATCAACCCGTTGACCCACCGGGTCGGTACGCGCTTGGCGCGGGCGGCCTCGACCATGAGCGCACCCCAACCGAGGCTCCCGAGGTATCCGGCCGACAGCGTGAGAAGGGCGTTCCCGCCCGGGCAGTAGCACGCTCCGCCCTGCATCGGGTCCAGGACGATCCGCTCGACCGTACCCCCGGTTGCGACACTCACGAGAGCGTGGCTGATCTCGTGAAGCAGGACCACGAAGATCTTGAGCGGATAGACCAGCGGCGTATCCCAGAGGATCCACAGTACCCCGAAGTACAGCGCGAAGCCGGCGAGGAAGGACGCCTTTCGTTTGGTGGCAGCTTTCATGGATGGTTTCTCGGGGACCTCGGAGCGACTGCGTTGGAGTTCGCGGTCACGAATAGAGACTGCGCGACCCTACGTGGGGTTGCCTCGGGCGGTTTCCCGGGGATCGTAGCCCGGGTGTCGCCTCGGTGGGCTTCATCTCGCTTCGGCGACCTCGATCTCGTACCGCGCTCGGAGCACGTCATCGATGTCCGCCAGCTCCTTCCGGGCGATCACCGCGCCCTGGGCCGAGAGAGCCAGTGCCCGCCGTGCCGCGACGGCGACCTGATCCGGGGACAGTCCATAGCGGAAGCCCAGCGCGGCGGCCCACCGGTGGGTCATGTCCGACCACCGGCGCCTCAAAGCTTCCAGCTCTCCGGGGGGCAGAATCAATCCCAATTCCTCGGCGTCGTCGAGCGCCTCTTCTCGCGCCTCCTCGTCGGAGCGCCATGCCTCGACCAGCGTCAGCGGATCCCCGACACGCGGCGCGAGCTCGCGGATGACGACGGCTCGCGCTTCCGGGAAGGGGACGATTTTTCGGTCCCCGAGGCGCAGGATATGGTAGCCGTACTCGGTCTCGGTGACGGCACTGATCTCTCCGACTTCGAGGGCCGATGCCGCCGTCCAGAATTCATCGACCCAGGCACCTTCGCGACCGGGCGAGAGAAGCCCCTGGCGCCCCTCGGCACCCGGCTCCTCGGAAAGGCGGGCGGCCGTCTCGGCGAAGTCGGCTCCACCGCGCAGAGCCGTGAGCGCGCGCGTCGCTTTTCGCTCGGCCTCGGCCCGGTGTGTGGGCGTTCGCCAGCGCTCCGAGAAGAAGAGGATATGGCGGACGGTCAACTCGTACTCGGGATCGGTGAGATATCGGGCTTCAAGGACCGGATCATCCACGCCCGCGTCGGCCAGCACTCGGTGGGCCGCCAGCAGGTCCAGGAGCAGGTCCTCTTCCCAACGCTGAACGGCGGGCCTGCCCAGCCGTGCCTCGGACGAGTCTGCCACAGAGAGCCCGAACGCAGCCAGCCTTCCGAGCTCCCGGCGGTGCGCGGTGCTGAGTCCGAGTAGCTCGTTCTGATCGTAGGACACCGGACCGACGGTCACCGCCGGAGGCGATGCCTCGCCGCATGCGAGTTGAGTAGCCAGAAGCGCCGTCAGCAGCGCGGGTCGAGTGTTCATCAAAAACCGCTCGAACTTGCGGGACACGTCCTCGGCGGGGATCCTACAAGGGTGCCGGACCGTATGAGGACCATCACATACGGTAAAAGGACGAGGCAACGGCTCGCCATAGGTAGGCGTGGGCCGCCGTCGTTCAGACGAACCCTCGACTCATTGTTTGAGCAAGAAAGGGCCTACATGCGCAAACGCTACAGCTTCTTGGCAGCAGCCGTCGCGGCACCACTATTCCTGGGCAATGGGGCATCCGGCCCCGTGTCCGCCGCAGTGGCCGGCACGATGCTCGGTGACGCCACCGCCCCGACGGACCTCGTTCGTCGGGTTGTTCTGGATCCCGCGCTCCGTCCGTCCCGGTCCGGCGACGTCGTGTCCACTCATGCCGCCTTTCCGCTGACGGTGGACGGTCGTGCCGTCTCACTCGGTCTCCAGACCGTGACGCTCCTGCCTGGCGGGACGCTGCGCGTCGACACGCCTGTCTCCGGGGCCGATCTGCTCTACCAGGATGGATCAACGCAAGTTGCGGGCCCGACGGGATGGGAGTGGACCGCTCCGACGGTTCCGGGCGCGTACGCGTTGAAGGTTCGGAGCGGCGACGAGGCCGTTCACATCACCGCGCTCGTGATGCACCCCGCCACATCGGTCGAAAACGAGCGGCTGAACGGCTACCGGATCGGAACGTACCTGGCCGAGCCTCTGCGCGGCGACCCGGCGTATTTGCCGCCGACGGGCTTTGTGGAGGTGTCCGGTGATCTGGCCGATCTCCTGATATCTCCCCGGCTACGCCTGGGACAGTTCCTCTGCAAGCAGCCCGGGGACCCTCGCTACGTGGTCGTGAGCGCGCCCCTCGTGGAGAAGTTGGAGGCCGTGGCCGACCGGCTGGAGGCGCAGCAGGTGTCACCCTCGGCGCTCACGGTCATGTCGGGTTTTCGGACCCCGGCGTACAACCGCGCCATTGGGAACACCACGTCGTACAGCCGGCACCTCTGGGGTGACGCGGCCGATATCTACATCGATGCCGATGGCGATGGCGACATGGATGACCTCGACGGAAATGGTCGCTCGGACACCGGGGATGCGCACGTCCTCGCCGGCTGGATCGAGGAGGTGGTCGAACACGAGGACGTGAAGCCAGGCGGGCTGTCCGTGTACCGGCGGAACGCGGCCCACGGACCCTTCGTCCATGTCGACGCTCGGGGCACCAAGGCGCGCTGGTAGGGAATTGGTTGGCTCAAACCGGTTCCTGCCGGGCCGACGGATCGACTCGGACGGGCCCTGAGTCCGGTGCGTCGGACGGTCCAGCGCCCAGTTGACGATCGAAGTCGTGCGCGGCAGCCAGCCGACGTAGCTCCGTCTCCATGTCCAAAAGGCGTGACTCCAGATATTCGATGCGGACATCGGCCCGCGTCTGTTCGCCGGAGCGGTTCTTGCCCAACCGGTCCAGCGCATCACGGACGACGGGTCCGATGAAGACACGCACGGAGAAGCCGAAGACCAGGCCGAACACGGACAAGCCCAGGAATGACATCCATATCAGTTCGGCGACAGCGCGGTAGTCCATGCGACACTCGTGTGGGGGTGGGAGTGGAACCCGTACGGTAGGGACGCAGAAGGGGTTTCGCTTGCGGAGCCGGACGAGGACACTTTCGTAGGCGGGGCGGCGACTCGGAGACGGATCCGCGGCGGCGACTCCGCGGCGTGCGCTGGCCTCGAGTCGCCGATGGGGGTCTCTTTCCGGATTCCATCGAAATCAATCCGTACCTCACTGTGATGTCACTGGCCGATCGCGTGGCCGAGGGCATCCTGGACGAGTTGGCCTCATGAAACGAACGGGCGGCTCCATCGTCGTGCGGGCCCTGGAGGATGAGGGCATCGGCTTTGCCTTCGGGATTCCCGGTACGCACAACATCGAGTTGTACGACGCGCTCGCGGGCTCCGACACGGTGCGCACGGTCCTCGTCACCGACGAGCAGAGCGCTTCCTTCATGGCCGACGGTGTCTGGCGTGCGTCGGGGAACATGGCGTGTGTCAACGTGGTGCCCGGAGCGGGGCTCACGCATGCCCTGTCCGGAATTGCGGAAGCGTTCATGGACAACATCCCGATGCTGGTGTTGGGATGCGGCATTCGGCGGGACTCGGGAAAGTCGTTCCAACTCCACGACATCGACCAGGCCGCCTTGGTGTCGCCTGTGGTGAAGCGGACGTATCTCCCGCGGACTGGAGAGGCGTTGTACTCCGATATTCGAGCCGCATGCGTTCTCGCCCGATCGGGCGCTCCAGGCCCTGTTTTCGTCGAGGTTCCCGCCGAACTGTACCTCTTCACCCATGATGTCGACTTCGGGACGGTCGGACCGTCCGCCGCTCCGATCCCTCAGCCGGACCCACCGCTCCTGGAGCGAGCCGTGGCGCTCCTGGCGGGCGCCCGGCGACCCCTGATCTACGTCGGTGCCGGAGCGATGGATGGGGGCGCCGAGGTCCGGGTGCTCGCCGAGCGGCTCGAGGCGCCGATCACCACGACGATCCAAGGGAAGGGGGTCGTGCCCGAGGACCACCCGCTGTTCCTGTGGCCGGGCTTCGGACGGATGGCGCCACCGTTCGTCAACCGAGTCGTCGAGGAGTGCGACGTCACGCTCGCCATCGGCTGCCGTTTCAGTGAGGTCGGGACGGGGAGCTATGGGCTGGAGCCACCGGGCGCGCTCATCCACGTGGACATCGATCCCGACGTGCTGGGTCGGAACCATCCGGCCGACCTCGCGATCGTAGCCGGAGCCGGTGCCTTTCTTCGTGCGGTGCTCTCCGAGTTGGACGAACATCAGGCGCCGAAGGACCGGGCCATGCGCGCCTCGATCGCCACCGGACACGCCAACGTTTGGGAGGAATGGCTCTCCCACGCCGGGGGAGCCGGGGTGACTCCGGCCCATCTCCTGCGCACCTCACAGCGGGTCTTCGGTCCCGAGGCCGTCTACACCTCCGACAGCGGTAACGGCACCTTCCTGGCCATGGAGTGCCTCCGACTGGAGGGTCCCCGCCGTTTCCTGGCCCCCGTCGACTACTCGTGCATGGGGTACTCGGTCCCCGCCGCGGTGGGGGCGAAGCTGGCTCGACCCGACACCCCCGTGGTGGCCCTGGCCGGGGACGGCGCGTTCCTGATGACGGGACTCGAGACGGCGACCGCCGTGCGGGAGGGTGTGGGTGTCGTGATCGTCGTGCTCCGCGACCGGGAATTGGCCCAGATCGCCCAGTTCCAGTCCACGGCCATGAATCGCAAGATCGCGAGCCGAGTCCACGACTATGAAGTCGAGCACTTCGCTCGCGCCGTGGGCGCACGGTTCCTTCGACTCGATGCCGATCCAGAGGTGGAGCCGGTGCTCGGAAAAGCCTCCGCTCTGGCCTCCCAGGGCCACACCGTCCTGATAGACACCGCCATCGACTACTCGAAAAAGACGTACTTCACGCGGGGCGTCATCAAGTCGTATCTGCACCGGCTTCCGCTCAAAGATCAGATGCGCTTCATCGGCCGAGCGGCCGTGCGTCGCGTGACGGGGTGAGGGTCAGGGAACCACGTTGGCGGGCATGGTGAGAAGCGCGGCGTAGAGGTCGATGGCGTACCAGAGGTTCGCGATCCGAAGATTCTCGTCAGGGGCGTGCTGGTTGTTGTCGTGATTGGCGACCGGGACGTTCACGAACGGCTGCCCCAGAACCTCGGTGAACAGGTAGAGCGGAAGTGATCCCCCAAGGCCGGGCGTGAGGACGAGCGAGCCCGCTCCAAAGGCGCGGTCGGCGGCCTCCCCTGCCGCGGTGATGATTTCCCGGACGTACGGGTCGGCCATCGACGCCCGTGCCGCTGGATATCCGCCGCCTCCCGTCACCCGCGCGATCCGTTCGTTCGCGAGGCGGGTCTCCATGTCGGGCGTGTCGCTGACCACGTGGAATCCCTGCTTGCGGATGTGCTCCACCACCAGCGCGCGCATGTGCACCGGCTGGTTCCCCTTCACGAGCCGGATGCCGAGCGCTGCGGTCGCCTCGTTGGGGATGACGTTGCGAGCCAACGAGCCCGTGTTGCCGGCCGACAGACCGCGAATCGTCAGCGCCGGCACGAGAAGGCGCTCGGGCAACGTCTCCGGCGCCCCCTCGCTCCACCGTAAGCCGAGTTCCCGTTTGAGCCGCTCGTCCACGGGTGGCAGCGCCGCAAGGGCGGCCCGTTCTTCCTCACCGAGAGGGTCCACGGTGTCGTACCAGCCGTCGATGAGCACATCGCCGGAAACCGGGTCCTTCATCGATCGCAGGAGGTCGGCCAGGACCAGGGGGGTATCCGGTGCCCAGTTTCCGTAGTGACCCGAGTGGAGGTTGCGGGTCGCCCCGTAGACCGTGACCTCCATTCCCATGGTTCCGCGCACGCCGAACGTCAACTGCGGTCTTCCGGTCTGGTGTGCTGGTCCGTCGAAGAAGAGCCACACGTCGATGTCGTCGAGGCGGTCCCGATACGTCTCCAGGTATTCGCGGAGATGCGGTGATCCCGCTTCCTCCTCACCATCGAAGAAGAAGACCAGGTTGGAGGTCGTTCGGACTCCTTCGTCCAGGAAGGACCGGAGAACGGGTACGATCGCGGCGATCGGAGCCTTGTCGTCACCGGCCGAGCGCGCGTAGAGCCGCCATTCCGGATCGACCGGATCGCCTTCTGACGGAAAGGGGATCGGCTGCCCGGCGTGCTCCATCGCGCGGGTGTACAGGGTCGGCTCGAACGGCGGATGGGTCCACCGGGTCGGATCCACCGGCTGCCCGTCGTAGTGGACATAGATCCCCAGGGTCCGAGTCGCCCCGGGCACGTCGAGCCGCCCGTATACGATGGGGGGCGCATCGTTGACGCGCAGGAGGTCCGAAGACACCCCAACGGACTCCAGTTTCGCCGCGATGTAGGACGCCACGGTCTCGATGTCTTCGGTGTCGCTCGCCCGGTTCGGGTAGGAGAGTAGCTCGGCGAAGTCGCGAACGATGGCCGGCTCGTGAGCCTCCCGGTAGGCACGAGCCACGTCCGGACCGGTCTGGGCGCTCGCCGCTGAAACTACGGAGACGGTGGACAGGAACGCGGCGCCCATGAGGGCCGCGCGCCAGCTGTCGCTGGTGGGACGGGAGCGGTAGACCATCGATTGGTATCCTTGGTAGGGAGTCGACTCGGAATCGGCGTGTTGGCGCGTCCGTGGTCAAGTGACGCCACGGCCCCCCTGGCAGAAAGCGCCAGATGTTTACTACGTTGGCTCCCCCCCCAACGCAGCCCCATCACCTCGCCGTACACGGTACCCCCATGTGGTGCTCGTCGTGGAGGATCATGCAGACTGTGCGTAGTTGGCGCTCCTCGAGTCCCGAGACCCCCCTCCAGTGCGTGCCGGGGGGTCGGCTCGCGCGGATGCCAGTGCTGAACGGGTCCGTATCGTGAACTGGGTCCTCCTGGTCGAGGACGACCTGGACCATCGCCTGCTGATCCGAGAGGTGGTGTCGCGCATGTTCTCGGGCGTCGAGCTTCATGAGGCGGGGGATGCCGCCTCCGCCATCGCCTGGGTACGAGATCGGGCGAAGGTGAAGGGAGGCCTGGCGCACGGTGTCGTAGTTCTGGATCTCGGGCTTCCCGGTCCGTCCGGCTTCCACTTCCTGGAATGGGTACGTGAGCACGATGTGCTCGATCCCCTTCCGGTGGTCGTCTTGACCGCGTCCGAGAATCCCATGGACGCCGAGCACGCGTTTCACCTCGGAGCCAAGGGGTACTTCCAGAAGCCCGCCGACTTCAGGGCGTACATCGCCATCTTCGAGCGGGCCCTGAGCCTGGCCGCGCCGGGTGATGGACCGCCTTCGAGTGATGGTCCCGCACCGGGGACCGGGTGACATGATCGAGCGTCGAAACCCGTTTCGCTCTTCGCTGGTGATCCTGCCGATGTGGCGCCGTTGGCTGTTCGCCGCGCTCGCCTTTCTCTCGCACGTGCTTGCGTTCATCCCGCTCATGGGACAGGCGGGTGTCGGTGTCTCCGCCCTGGCGATCTTTCCGGTGTCCGTGTTCGGCTGGCTTTTTGGGGCGGGGGGTGGGCTCGTAGCAGGCATTCTCAGTGTGCCCGTGAATGCATTCCTACTCAATCTCGCGGGCGAGCCCGGGTGGCAGATCGTCCTGGGAGGCGCCGGTGTCGAAGGCTCGGCTCTGGTTCTGGTGGTGGGATCGGTCATCGGGCTCTTCCGCGACTTCGCGGTTCGCCTCGACAGCCATCTCACGGAATGGCGACGGGCGGAACGGGGGCTTCGGGACGCGGAGGACCGCTACCGGATTCTCTTCCAGCGCTCACGGGATCCGATGTACGTGTCGAGCCCGGAGGGGCGGCTCATCGACGCGAATGACGCGCTTCTTCGGCTGGTCGGCGTCGGCCGAGATCAACTGGAGAGCGTACAGGTCGCGGACCTCTACGAAGATCCAGCGGATCGCGATCGCTTCCAGGAGCAGATCGCGCGCGCAGGATTCGTGCAGGATTTCCCCGTGCGCCTCAAGCTCTCCGACGGGATCGTTCGCGAGTGCCTGATCACCGCGAGCGAGCGATATGGCCAGGGTCCGGCCCGCAGGGTCGTCGAGTACCAGGGCAGCATCCGGAATGTCTCGGAGAGCCGAACGCTACACTCGTTGGCGGAGCGGCGCACGCACCAGCTTCAGGAGGTCGTGCGGGAGTTGGAGACCTTCACCTACTCGGTCTCCCACGACCTCCGTACCCATCTGGTCACGATCGGCGGATTCGCCTCCATCCTGTGGTCCGAGTACCGTGACGACTTGGATCCTAAGGCGCGCGGCTTCCTCGAGCGGATCGTCACCGCGAGTGGCCGGATGGACGTCTTCGTCCAGGATCTTCTCAACTACAGCCGCGTCAGTCGCGCTGAAGTGCGCAAGGAGCGGGTCGAGCTGAAAACGGTGGTCCAGACGGCGCTCGGCGTGCTCGCTCCGGCGATCTCGGCGCGCAACGCGATCGTGGAGGTGGCGCCGGACCTGCCGGCGGTGGAAGCCGACGCAACGCTGATCGACCGAGCTATCGAAAACCTCCTGTCCAACGCCGTGAAGTTCGTGCCCGCCGACCGCACGCCCGAGATCCGCATTGACGCCGACGTCGAGGAGCGGAGGGTTCGCCTGAAAATCCGGGACAATGGAATCGGCATCTCCGCCGAGACTGTCCAGAGGGCCTTCCGACCGTTCGAGCGGCTCGACCCCGCGAACTTCTCCGGAACCGGTGTTGGGCTCACGATCGTGGAGCGGGCGGTCGAACGCATGGGCGGAGAGGTCGGCGTCCGTTCGGAGCCGGGTCGCGGGAGCACGTTCTGGATCCTGCTCCCGTCCGCGGAGCCGGAGGAATTCAATCGGCTGGAGGAGGGCGAGGCGTAGCGGCGGGCGTGGTGCGATGGGGCCGGCGCAAAGGCGCTACGCCCCCCCCTGCGGGGAATTTGTTGCGGAGGCAGGGGCAATTCCATGGCCGCCCGGGACTCTCGCCGAGCTCCTACCGGGTCGCCGTCGAGTCCACCGGACCCTGAAGTTCGGGCGGCACGAAGTCCCGGATGTTGATGTACACGACCGCCGCCCAGATCAGCAGAGCGATTGCGATGACCACCACGCCGGTCTTCAGGTTGATGCGGGTCTCCTGGATCCGCCTCAGCACAGCGCGCTCCCCTCTACCCACCCCGTCCTCATCCCCCCGTCCCCAGCCGTAGTCAGGTGGCCGTGCGCGGATCCGACCGCACCAGTGCGTTGAACAGCAGTCTGAACGTACCGTGGGTCTGCGCCCGGTGCTGCACGCGGAAGCCGTACATCAGGATGCGCCCCTGTCCGTAGGTCACGTCCAGAATGGCCGCCTTCCCGGCGATATGCTCGGCGCCCACCACGAGGCCGCTCATCAGCAAGTCGTCGGGGTCCTTCGCCCAGTGTCCGACTGCCTTCACCGTGGTTGTGTTGCTGAACCCCGTGGGCTCGTACGCCCGCCCGCCCGCCCATTTGGCGGCCACGTGATCGGGGCTCCCACGCGTGAGCGAGGAGGACTCGTCGAGGTCGATCCTGAAGATCGAAGATGGTGTGAAGATCTCTCGCCCGCCGAGTCCCTGGAGCGCGTTGCGCACCGGCACGTCGAAGTGCTCCATCACGATCTCGTCCCCCCTTTCGAGTGTCAGGAGGGTCCCACCGGCCTCGACGAAGTCCTTGAGCGCTTCGACACCTTCGTCGCCGATCCCTCCTCTGAACCCTTCCGGAGCATCGTCGTCATCCGCGCCGTCGATGAGCCGTGTCAGCGGGATTTCCGAGGGGATGATCACCACGTCGAAGCGCCGGTTCAGCTCGCCGGCCCGAACGTCCTCATTCATCATCACGGTCAGGTCGAAGCCGTACCGTTCGAGCAGGAGACGAGTCCAACCCTCGTCCATGGAGCCCGCCCACCCCTGGAAGAGCCCCACGCGTGCCCGGGAAGCCGGACGCGCGACGTCGGCCACGTCCGGGTCCGCCACGACCGGAAGGCCGGTTTCGGCCGCGAGTGACCGCAGCGCCTGAACCGACCGCACGTCGCGTGCGGAGACCAGGAAGTGCGAATCCGTCTGGGACACGGGAAACCCGTCGGCCATCAGCCGATTCGCCACATGGTAGGACTGATTCATGGCTGTGCTGAGGCCGTACCAGCGGTCCGCGGTCGGGAAGGCGGTCACGATCTTCGCCATGCCCGGCGCCACCGCTTCGAGGTCGGTTTCCACGGCCGTTCCGACCATGACGGCTTCCACGCCCATCTGCATAGGCATCGTGTACGCGGCGCCGTCGTAGCTCCGCATGAAGGGGCCGTCCGGGTACTCGTACAGAAGCTCACGGCTCTGGGGCATCAGGAGGTCCTCGACCGCCGCCCACCCGGGCTGCGCGGCCAGCACGACCCAGGAGCCCGCCGTGAAAGTGCGGGGCTCCGGGTGGTGCATGGCCCGCATCTCGGCGTGGTCGGGATCGTCGTGCATCGGGCCGCGCCCCTCATCGGCGTCGTCTTTGTCGTGCTCCGCGTCGTCATCATCGTCGTCGTCGTGCTCCGCGTCGTCGTCGCCGTCGTCACCAGCTACGGAGTCGTCGGACATCATCGTCGCGTGCGGGCCGGCCTTCCACGCCTCGATCCGGGCCGGATTCCCATCCTGTGGGCGACGGTCCGCGACCATCGGCGTCACCGTGAAATCGGTCGCGGCTCGGTGGACCTCCACGCCCTGGAGCACGAGCGCGTCGACCATCTCGGCCGCGGTCGCAGGGTCGGTCTGGTCGATCGGGATCACCCAGCCGTACGGGCCCTCGGCCACCGCCCGCTCCATGGTCTCGTGGGCCATCTGCCACCGGCCGATCAGGTACTCCTCGTGATAGCGGGCGGTGTTCGTCAGAAAGGAGACGGCGGCAATGTTCTGGTAGTCGACGATGTCCTGAAGCGTCCACTCCCCGCCCCACCACGGATCGACGAAGTTCATCGAGAAGCCGTAGGTGGCGCCGGGGCCGAGGCGCCGGCCTCCGGCTTCCAGCTGCTCGACCGTCACGTCGACCGGGCTTGCGATGTTGGCGCTGGCCGTCTCGGTCAGGAGTGCGACGATGTTGTGGTGTCGTCCCGTGAGCGCGCCCTCCTGGCCCCAGATCCGATACATCTGCTCGGTGATGACGCCCTTCTTCCCCGCCCGCTGCAGGTCGGCGACGATCGCCCCGCCGAGGAGCTGCTGGGACTGCCACTGGAGGGGGTGGATATCCGGATCCATCGGGTCGGGGAACGGCGGCACGAAGACCCGGGGACCCGTGCTGCCCATCTGGTGCTGGTCGAGGTACACCTGCGGATACGCCTGTTGGAACATCACCTCCATCCAGTACCGGGTTTCCACCAACTGCGCCTGGAAGAAGTCCCGGTTGTTGTCGTGCCCCGCGTAGTGGTGGTACAGGTACGGCATCCGTGCTTCCTCGAAGTCCGTCCCGACGTTTCGGCGGTACCAGTCGGTGACCATGACCTGGCCGTCCGGATTTCCGGAAGGAATGAGCACGGTCACCACGTCGTCCAGGATCTCGAGCGTCTCGTCGTCGGTGGCGGTCGCGAGCCGGTGGACCAGGTCGACGCTGGTTTGCGAGGCGCCGATCTCCGTCGAGTGGATGTTGTGGTGGATCACCGCCGTGGCCGGCACCGACTCCGCGAGGCGCTCCGCCTCCGCCCGGTCGATCCGCCCACCCGCGAGCTCCCGGGACGCCTGCCGGATCTCCGCGAGGCGGGCCAGATTTCGGGGAGAGGACAGGGTGACCGTCACGAACGGGTTCCCGAGCGTCGTCTCACCGATCGTGTCGACCACCATCCGGTCCGAAGCATCGGCCACCAACGTGAAGTAGTCCAGGATCTCGTCCCACCGGGCCAGTCGCTCCGCGGTGCCCATGGAGAACCCGAAGTGCGCCTGCGGCGTCGGTGCCGTTTGCGCTTCGGCGGAGAACAGCGGGGCACCCAGGGCGAGGGCGAGGATCAGAATCGAACGGGGTCTGCGCACGGTCATTTGTCCGGCTCGGGTGTCTCGGTCAGAGTCGGCGAATGTAGTGGCGCGCGCGGAGGATTGGCGAGCCGACGTGTCCTCCGTCGTGGGCGCACCCGTTACCGCGCGGGAACGGAGAGCCGGAGGGGTTGGTACGAACGAGCACGAGGCCTCGCGCCTCCGGCCCATTCATCCAGGGAGTTCCTGTGGTTCCCCGCACCGTTCGGTCGACCTTCTCGACAGCGCTCCTGGCCGCAGCGGTTCTCGCCCCCCTGGGGGTGGCCGCTCAAGCGGATGAAGCTCCGCGGCCTGAATCGCCGCCGGACAGCACAGGCTTCGTGCAGACCCCGACCGGCGGATTGTATTTCGAGTCGTTCGCGGTCGGGACACCGGTCGTCCTGCTGCACGGGTACGCGGCGCAGTGGCGGTCGAGCCAGTGGCGCCACCTCCTCGGCGACCTGATTGCCGATCACCGGATCATCGGCGTGGACGTTCGGGGGCACGGTCGGAGCGCCAAGCCCCATAACGAAGAGGCGTACGGGATCGAGCTCGCGAGAGACGTACTTTCCGTGATGGACGGGCTCGGCGTCGAGGCGGCTCATCTCGTCGGCTACTCGATGGGCGGCATCATCGCGTTGAAGGCGGCCGCGGAGTACCCCGATCGCGTCCTGTCGACGACGCTGATCGGGCAGGGATGGTTGGCGGAGTCCGAACTCGAGAGGATGTCGGCAAGGGCGCCACAACTCCGGGACATCGATCCGGACACGTTGTCGGGCACCGCTCTGGAAGGATATCGACGGAATGACGTCGATGCGCTGGCGGCTCTCGTAGCGGCCTATCCCGGGCTGTTGGTGCCGGAAGGGGACGTCGGATCGATTTCTGGCCCGCTCCTGGCCGTGGTGGGGTCCGAGGATCCCCGTCTGGCCCGGGCGGAGGCCCTCAAGTCGCTCCGCTCGGACGTTCGCCTTCGGGTGCTGGACGGGCGCACGCACGGCTCGGTCGTGGACGACCCCGCCTATGCGCACGAGATCGGCCGCTTCGTACGCAGAGTACGCGGGCGCGCGCGACCACATTAGCGTCACGAGCCGCAGCCAACCCTATGCCGTCCAATTCGATCCACTAGACAGGTTGCCACGTCGGTGGCGGCCTCGCCCTTCGCACCTCTCCCGCACGAGATGACATGACCGAGACGCACAGCCTCGATATCGAGGTCATTCAGCAGAAAATCAGACAGGAAAGCGCGTTCGTCGACCGCCTCTTCGCTGAAGTCGGTCGCGTGATCGTTGGACAGCACGCCATGGTCGAGCGGTTGCTCATAGGACTTCTGGCGGACGGACATGTGTTGATGGAGGGCGTACCCGGGCTGGCCAAGACCCTGACGGTGCGCACTTTGGCGGACGCGATCGACACCAAGTTCCGGCGGCTGCAGTTCACGCCGGACCTCCTGCCTGCCGATCTCATCGGAACGCTGATTTACGACCCGAAGGATCAGGACTTCAAGACGAAGAAGGGCCCGATCTTCGCGAACGTGATCCTCGCGGACGAAATCAACCGGTCGCCGGCCAAGGTGCAGGCCGCCCTCCTCGAGGCCATGCAGGAGCATCAGGTGACGATCGGCGAGCATAGTTACAAGCTCGACGACCCGTTCCTCGTTCTGGCCACACAGAACCCGATCGAGCAGGAGGGCACCTATCCGCTTCCCGAAGCGCAGGTCGACCGCTTCATGATGAAGCTATCCGTCGAGTACCCGTCCGGGGAGGAAGAGCTGGAGATCATGCGACGTCAGTCGGTCGGAGCGTCGCTCAAGGTGCGGCCCGTGGTGAGTGCCGAGGAGATCATTCGCGCGCGGCGCGCCGTCGAGATGATCTACATGGATCCGCAGGTCGAGCGGTACATCGTCGACCTCGTCCTCGCCACTCGTGACCCGGCGAAGTACGGGATGGACGACCTCACGCCGCTGATTTCGTTCGGAGCCTCTCCGCGGGCGACGATCAATCTGGCGCGCACGGCGCGCGCGCACGCGTTCCTGCAACATCGCGGCTTCGTCACGCCGGACGATGTCCGGGAGATGGGAATGGACGTGCTCCGCCATCGCGTCCTCCTGACCTACGAAGCCGAGGCGGAGGAGGTGAGCTCAGAGGACGTGGTAACCCGGATCCTGAATCGGGTCGAGGTGCCGTGAGGGAAGGGCGCGTGAGGGTACGGCGCATGAGGCTCACGGGGGGCGGCGCGTGATTCCCCGGGAGATCCTGAAGCAGGTCCGGCGCATCGAGATCTCCACCCGCGGTCTCGTGAATGAGGTCTTTTCCGGTGAATACCACTCGGTGTTCAAGGGCCGGGGGATGAATTTCGCCGAGGTGCGCGAGTACCAGTATGGAGACGATATCCGCTCCATCGACTGGAACGTGACGGCCCGCAACGGCGAGCCGTTCGTGAAGGTCTTCGAAGAGGAGCGGGAACTCACGGTCATGCTCGTCGTGGACGTCAGCGCGTCGGGCGACTTCGGGACGCGTGACCGCTTCAAGGGCGAGGTGGCCGTCGAGATCTGTGCGCTGCTCGCGTTCAGTGCCATCAAGAACAACGACAAGGTCGGTCTGATCATCTTCTCCGACCGGATCGAGAAATTCGTTCCGCCCCGGAAGGGCCGACGCCACGTCCTCCGGGTCTTGCGGGAGCTTCTCTACCACCGGCCGCAGGGGCGCGGAACGGACATCGCCGCGGCGCTCGACTACCTGAACCACGTCCAGCGCAAGCGGGCCGTGACCTTCCTCGTGTCGGACTTCCGAGACGACGGCTTCGACAAGCCGTTGGCCGTTGCCGGACGCCGTCACGACTTGATCGCGGTGCGTTTGGCCGATGAGCGAGAGGAAGAGCTGCCCGCCGTCGGTCTCGTGGAGATGGAGGATCCGGAAACCGGGCGCCGCGTCGTGGTCGACACGGGTGCGCGCGGCTTCCGGGAGGCGTTCAAGGCGCGTGCGGCCGCCGCCCGCGCGGAGCTGGGGCGACGGCTTCGGCGGAGTCGTGTGGACGTGATCGACATCCATACGGGCGAGGCGTACGACCGGCCGCTCATGCGGTTCTTCCAGGAGCGTGAGCGGAGGAAGAAGCGATGAGGCGTCCGCTGCGTGTCCACTCCGTGGTCGTCGCGATGGTCAGCGTAGTCGGGGGCGCGGCGGTCGCCCACGGCGCATCGGCGCAGCTCGCGTCGCCACAGGCCACCTCCCCACAGGCCGCTAGCGGCCGAAGCGCCACCGTGCGCACCCAGGTCGACACCACGCTCATCACCCTCGGAGATCCGGTCCGGATGTCGGTCCGCATCGAGCACGCCATAGGGGCGCGGGTCGTGTGGCCCGACTCGATCGACGTGTCTCCGTTCGAGGTGCTGTCGGCCGAGGCGGGGGAACCCGCGGCACAGGGCGGTCGAGCGGTTACGACCGCGGAATTGACCCTTACGGCGTTCGAGTTGGGAACGCTCGACATCCCGCCGATTCCGATCGAGGTGGTGGGTCCCGATGGCACCGAGCGGGTCACCACGGACCGCTTCGTGATCGATATTCAGTCGGTGGGCGCGGACGAGGGGGGTGACATCCGGGGCATCCGCGGACCGTTGGCGCTCCCGGGCGGCGTCCGGGAGATCGGTCTGGGTCTCCTGCTCGTGCTGGCGGCCCTGCTCGTCGCCTTCGGCGTGTACAGGTACTGGAAGACGCGCCGGGACGTCGCCGCGGGAATCGCGACCGTGCGTCTGCCGCACGAGATCGCCCTCGAAGCGCTCGGAGAGCTCGCGTCGTCCGACCATCTGGTGAGGGGGGAGGTGAAGGAGTATCACATCGAGCTGTCGGACATCCTGCGCCACTACATCGAACGGCGCTTCGCCGTGCCCGCGCTGGAGATGACGACCCGCCAGGTCACTCGGGGACTGGAGCGTCAGGGTGCACCGGCGGAGTTCCGCGCCCGCCTGGCGTCGTTTCTCCAGAGGGCGGATATGGTGAAATTCGCGAAGGTGCGGCCCGGGCACGAGGCGTCGCGGGAGCTTCTGGAAGAGGGTCGGGCCCTCGTGGTGATGACCGTCCCGCGGCCGGTGCTCGCTCGGGACACATCCGGGACCGCGCCGGAAGAGAACGAGGTCGGGGACGAGGACCGGGGCGCGGTCGAGAACCAGAACCACCGTGCGGACGAGGACGAGGTCGAGGTGCCCGTGGCCGTCGATCACGAGGAGGGTGGGGCGCCATGATGGAACGTCTCGAGAGCCCTATGGCCGGCCGCCTCGACGGCGGGTCCCCATGATCCGCTTCCAGGATCCGTGGGTGCTGGGTCTCCTGCTGCTCATCCCCCTGGCACTCTGGTACCGAAATCGCCGCGATCGGTCGACGGGCGCCTTGCGCTTCTCGGCGGTGGACACGGTCGAGGACGTGGGAGGCGGGGTGGCTCGCTGGAAGCAGTGGCTGCCGGGGGCACTGCGCGTGCTCGCGGCCGTTGCCATGGTCTTCGCGCTCGCGCGGCCGCAGACGTCCGTCAGTTCCCAGAACGTTCTGACCGAGGGCATCGACATCGTCATGGTCATGGACCTGTCGAGCTCGATGCTGGCGGAGGATCTGGAGCCGAACCGCCTGGAGGCCGCCAAGCTCGTCGCGACGGACTTCGTTTCGGGCAGGCTCAATGACCGGATCGGAGTCGTCGCATTTGCGGGTAAGGCATTCACCCAGTCGCCGCTGACCTTCGACCGGAACGTAGTCCAGAATCTCCTGTTCGAGCTCGAGTCCGGGATGATCGAGGACGGTACGGCCGTCGGAATGGGCCTGGCCACGGCGGTGAAGAGGCTGGAGGCGTCCGAGGCCGCATCGCGCGTGGCGATTCTCATCACGGACGGCAGCAACAACCGCGGCGAGATCGGGCCGCTGACCGCCGCCCAGATGGCGGAGGCGCTCGGGGTGCGCGTGTACACGATCGGCGTGGGCACCCGGGGACAGGCTCGTGTGCCGGTGACGGACGATCGGGGTCGCAGGCGCTACATCACGACCGAAGTGGATATCGACGAGGAGTCGCTCCAGGCCGTGGCGGAGCGCACGGGAGGACGGTACTTCCGCGCCACGGACAACCAGAGCCTCGCCGCCATCTACGAGGAGATCGACCAACTGGAAACCACGGAGATCGAGGTCGAGAACTTCACACGGTTCGAGGAACGCTTCCCGCCGTTCCTGCTCACGGGCCTGCTCCTCTTGACGCTCGAGTTGACGCTGACCCGAACGATTCTGCGGAGGCTGCCATGAGGCGCGGGCGTAGCGGCGAGTGGGCACGCGGCCGGGGGGTACGCTGATGTTCAGATTCGGAGCGTCGGAGTGGCTGTGGGCGCTCTTCGTCGTACCCCTCGTCGCTGCTCTCTTCTGGATTTCGTATCGGGCTCGCCACCGCGCCCTGGAGCGCTTCGGTGACTCTCCACTGGTCGCGCGGCTCACCCGCTCGGTGAGTGAGCGCGGGCGCTTCGCGAAGGCTGTGCTCCTGGTCACGGCGCTGGCCCTGACCGTGGTGGCCCTGGCCAGGCCGCAGTTCGGAACCCGTGTGGAGACCGTCCAGAGTCGCGGCCAGGACGTCATGGTGGCGCTCGATCTCTCGGCCTCCATGCTGGCGGAGGATGTGTCCCCGAATCGGCTGGAGCGGGCGCGGCTCTCCGTTCTGCGGCTCATGCGGCAGCTCGACGGCGACCGAGTCGGCCTGGTGGCGTTCGCGGCCGACGCGTTCGTGCAGAGCCCGCTGACCGTCGACTACGGGGCCGCCGCGATGTTCTTGAATGCCATGACGCCCGACATCATGCCGGTTCAGGGAACGAACCTGGGGGCCGCTCTTCGCGTATCACTGGATGCGTTGCGCGACGCGCGGGAGGCTCGGGTTCTCGTGGTGGTCACCGACGGTGAAGACCACGAGGGCGAGATCGACGAGCAGATCCAGAGGGCGGTCGCATCCGGTGTGCGCATCCACACAGTCGGACTCGGGTCCGCCGAGGGCGTGCCAATTCCCGTGTTCGATGCGCAGGGACGCCGCCAGGGCTTCAAGCGGGACGAGGACGGCAACGTCGTCACCACGCATCTGGACGAGGAGACGCTGATGCGGGTCGCCGAAGCCACCGGTGGGCGGTACGTGCGAGCCGGGGGCTCAGCGGCCGCGCTGGACGAATTGGTCGACGAGATCGCGGGGGTCGACGGCGAGGCGGTCGACGCCCGTCAGATCACGCAGTTCGAGGAGCGGTACCAGATCTTTCTGGGGCTCGCCCTCGCGCTCTTGATGGCCGAGGTACTGGTGTCCGATCGCAGGAAGACCGACCACGAGTGGGTCGGCCGTTTCGACCGGGGAATGGAGGGATCATGAGACGATATTTCATGGCGATGGCGGTAGGTCTGTTCATGACCGTGCCGCTGGGGCTCAGCGCCCAGTCAGGTCGGTCGGCGGTCGATGCCGGAAACCGCCTGTACGAGGAGGGGCGCTTCGACGAGGCCCTGCAACAGTATCTGGAGGCGATGCGAGAGAACCCGGAATCGCCGTTGATCCGGTTCAACGCGGGCAACGCGCTCTATCAGAACCAGGACTTCCGTAGGGCCCTCGAATCGTATCAGGAAGCCCTCGAGAGTGGGGACCCGGCCCTCACGTCCGCTGCCTGGTACAACGTGGGGAACGCGCTGTACCGCGCTCAGGAGCTGCAGGCCAGCGCCGAAGCGTACAAGCAGGCGTTGCGGGCGAATCCGCATGACATGGACGCGAAGCACAACCTCGAGCGCGTCCTCGAGAAGATGCAGGAGCAGCCGCAGGACGGGCAGGACGGTGAGGAGAGCGAGAATCAGGACGACTCGGATCAGCAACAGCAGCAGCCGGGAGAGGGACAGCAGGGCGAGCAGGACCCGCAGGACGGGGAGCAGGACCCGGGCGATCAGGAGAACGAGGGCCAGCCCGAGGACCCGTCCGACCAGGACGGTGAGCCCCAGGACGGCGAGCAGGACCCGCAGGACGGCGATCAGGATGGGCAGAATCCGGGACAGCAGCCGCCCGAGGGGCCGGAACAGGAGGGCCAGGGTCAGCCGATGCCGCAGGAAGGGGAGATGAGCCCGGAAGAGGCACGTCGACTGCTCGACGCCATCGACGAGGACCCCGAAGAGGTGAACCGTCAGCCGGGCACGCCGTTGGGCCGCCGTCCCAAGAAGGACTGGTAGTGCGTCGCTGGCTCGCTCGAAGCGGGCGCGCCGGCTCCGCTCGTGCCCGAAGCGGTGGCGTTCGGTGCGGTCGCGACCGAAGCGGCGACGTCCGGTGCGCTCATGTCCGAAGCGGTGACGGAGGCGCCCGCCGGGTGCCCTTTGCCGGCCGCACGGTGGCGACGTTTGCACTGGCAGTGGCCCTGGTGCTTCCCGCGGACGCCTCCGGTCAGGCTACCGCCCGGGCGTTCCTGACACCCGGCTCCGAAGTGAACGTCGGTGAGACGTTCATCGTGAGCGTCGAGGTCAGTCAGGGTGGCTCGATGGAGCAGGACCCCTCTCCACCGGATCTGTCCGGGTGGGCCCAGTACCTCGGCAGCGGATCGTCCCGGTCGGTCACGATCGTGAACGGGCGCTCGACGGTCACCGAAGCCATCCAGTTCCGGTACCGGGCGAACCGGGAGGGCGCGTTCGGTGTGCCCTCCGTCTCCGTTCAGGCGGACGGGCGGACGCTGCGGACCGACCCACTCACGGTTACGGTGCGGCCGAGGGGGCAGGCGCCGTCTCGCGGTACGCCCACGGCCCAGGATGCAGGCTTTTCCGGCGACGACATCTTCGTCACTGCCGAGGTCGCGCGGACCCGTGTGCGCGAGGGCGAGCCGCTCGTCGTGGCGTACCGGATCTGGACGCGCGTGAACGTGACCTCCTATACGCTCACCGGCGTCCCGGAAATGGAGGGCTTCTGGGTGGAGGAGATCCCCTCTAGTGGGTCTCCGCAGGTCGAACAACGGACCCGAGGTGGACAGCAGTACACCTCCGCCGTCCTACGCCGGGTCGTGGTGGTCCCCACCGGGTCGGGCCAGCGGACGCTCGAGCCACTGAAGATCGATGCGCAGGTGCGCGTTCGGCGGAGGGGCGGGGATCCGTTCGACCGGATCTTCGGCGGAGGGCTGTTCGGCACGAGCCTCGAGTCGGTGACCGTCGAATCGCGGCCGGTGACGATCAACGTCGAGCCGCTCCCACCGGGACGTCCCGAGCCGTTCAGCGGTGTGGTCGGAGACCTCGTCGTCCGGTCGGAACTCGACCAGACGACCGTGAACACCAACGACGCCGTCACCCTGACGGTGCACGTGTCGGGGTCGGGGAGCATCCGGACGGTGCCCCAGCCGGAGATCGACCTGCCCGAGGCGTTCGAGATCTTCCCTCCCGAGACGTCGGACATGATCCGGGCCTCGTCCCGAGGCATTGCCGGCACGAAGACCTTCGAGTTCGTCCTGATCCCGAGGGCGCCGGGGCAGTACACGATTCCCGCCATCCGGTACGGCTACTTCGACGAGCGTTCGGACGGCTACCGAACCGCCGAGGCGCCGGCCATCGCGGTCTCGGTCACGGGCACGGCGGCCGATGGGCCGGGGTCGGGGCGGGGCGGGGTAACGGAGCTTCGCCAGGACATCCGGTTCATCCATCTCGGTATTCCGACGCTCAGACCGACCTCGAGCGGACTCGCCCGGGATGTCGTGTTCTGGCTGGTTCTGCTCCTTCCCATGGTAGGTGCCGCCGGGGCCCTCGCCCTCCGCCGCCATCAGGAGCGCATGGAGGGTGACGTTGCGTACGCGCGGGGTCGGCAGGCCGGTCGGGTGGCGCGCAAGCGGTTCTCAGAGGCCGCCCAACTCTCCGAAGGTACGGACGGCCGTGCGTTCTACGCCGAAGTGGCTCGCGCCCTCCGCGGCTTCATTGCTGACAAGTTGAATCTCGCGGAAGCGGGGATGCAGCGGGCTGACTTCCGCGCGGGGCTGGAGAAGGCCGGGGTGGAAGAGGCGCTCGTCGCTCGGGTGGAGGGATGTCTGGACGAATGCGACCGCCACCGGTTCGGACCGAGGTCGGCCGAGGCGCAGGAGATGCGGCGCTTCCTCGACGAAGCCTCCTCCATCATGGCCGATTTGGACAAGGCCGTTCGATGAGGTGCCTCGGATGCGTCGTCCGAAGTCGGGCGTGGAGGGCCGGGGTCGTGGCGCTGGCCTTCATCGGAGTGCCATCTCCGGGGGAATCGCAGGTCGATGCCTTCCGGGAAGGGAACGACTACTATCAGGAAGGGCGCTTCATCGAGGCCGTGCACGCCTACCGATCGGTGCTCGGCGCCGGCGTCGAGAGCGCGGAGGTCCACTACAACCTCGGCAATGCGTTCTTCAAGGCGGACAGCCTCGGACGGGCGATCCTGAGTTGGGAGAGGGCGCTGGCGCTGGACCCGGGGCACCCCGACGCCCGGTCCAACATCGAGTTGGCCCGAAGCCTGACGCAGGATGTCGTGGAGCCGATCCGGACGTTCTGGCTCGTGGATGCGTACCGTTGGTGGATCCAGTGGCTGCCTCGCCCCCTCCTGCTGACCTTGGCCGCCCTCGGCTGGCTGGCGCTTTGGGTCGGTGTGGTCCTTGGCATCTTGGCGCGAAAGCGCGGCGTTCGAAGAGTCGCGTCACTCCTGGCGGTGTCCGGGGGCGTGGTGGCCGTACTCCTCTCCGTGAATATCGCGGTTCGGGAATTCGGGCTGGGCGCGGTGGAGCGCGGAGTCGTGCTATCGAAGGTCGTGCCCGTGCGCTCCGCCCCGACCGCCGACGACAACCTGATCCTCTTCGAAATCCACGAAGGGACGCGGGTGCGCATCGACGAGCGCACCGACCAGTGGGCCGAGGTCGTACTGGACGACGGCAAGGTCGGCTGGGTGGAGGTCGGGACGTTCGAGGTAATCTGAGGGGGCCCCCCCGTCAGTCGGTATCTGTCGGGCGCCGCCGAATGGGCGCGCCGGCACCGGCCGAGGGACCGAGCGACCCGTGCCGATGGGCCGAGCGACCCGTGCCGAGGGGCTGAGCGAGCTGTGCCGAGGGGCTGAGCGACCCGTGCCCAAGCGGTCGCTGCTCGCCTGGGGGATCGACTGCCGCCGTACGGGCACTATTTGCGGTCTGCCGTGATGGAGTGGCGGAGGGTGCGCTCGGTTGCAATCGTAACGGCACTATTTGTGGTCTGGCGTGATGGAGTGGCGGACAGGTGGGGGCGATCGCAATCACCTCGGCACTGTTTCGGTCTCGCGTGGAGGTTGCGTCCAGGCGCCTGATGCGAATCGCTGGCAGAGTGTCCGCCGGCCCCGCTGCAAGCCTCGCGCGCGCGATTGCGCGATTGACGGGTGTTCCTCATGCTCGCCTCACCGTGCGCCGGCTCCGGGGCCATGCCGCGCCCGCCGGTGGCGCCACCCATGAGGTGGGGGCGCCCTCCCCGGTACCAGAAGCCGTCCGAACGGTCTATTTTGTTGCGGGCGAATGCCATGGCGCATCGCCCGTCAGGGGCCATAGCTCAGTTGGGAGAGCACCTGCTTTGCAAGCAGGGGGTCGCCGGTTCGAGCCCGGCTGGCTCCACTTGTGTACGCGCGTGCCGTTATCGCCACGCGGTGGCTGTGCGGGGGTAGGCCGTCGCTGATCCCCCTACCCCTCCCCCGGGATCTCCACCCGAAACCGAGCCCCACCCTCCGCTCGGTTCGCCGCCTCGACCCGCCCCCCCCACCCCTCCACGATGGCGCGGACCACCGACAGCCCCAGTCCGGTGCCGGCGTCCTGCGCCCCCGGCGTACGTGCTCGATCCTTCCGCACGAAGCGGTCGAACAGTCGCTCGGGATCGTCGTCCAGGCCGGGGCCCGTGTCCTCGACCGTCAGGACCAGTGTCCCGGCATGGGATCCCAGCGTCACTGTCACCTCGCTGCCGACGGGTGAGAACTTCAGCGCGTTGTCGACCAGGTTCCAAACGATCCTGGCGAAGCGATCGGTGTCGGGAACGGTGACGCGGACGCGGGACGTGACCGCGGTCAGCGCGATCTGCCGGTACGCCGCCTGCGGACGAAGCCGTTCGATGACGGTGGAGACGATTTCTCCTGGAGATGCGCGCGCAGCATCCGGGCCCCCCGGCACGTGCTGAGCGGCAGCGTCCTCCCCACCACCGGGCCCCACCTCACCCACCGCCTCCGCCCGGGCGATCATCAGTAGGTCTTCGGTGATCCGACCCAGGCGGAGGATCTCCTCCAGGTTGCTCTCGAGCACGTCCCGGTATTCCTCGGGGGACCGGTCCTTCCTCAGCGCGACTTCGATCTCGCCTCTCAGGGCGGTCAGCGGTGAGCGTAGTTCGTGGCTGGCGTCGGCGGTGAAGCGCGTCTGAGCCACAAAGGCATCTTGGATTCGCCCGAGCATGGTGTTGAGGACCTCCACCAGACGGCGGTACTCCCGACTGTCCGCGTAGGCTTCGATCCGGGTGTCGAGGGAGCCCGCTCCGATGACCTCGGCCTGGTCCATGATCTCGTGCACCGGGCGGACGACCCGACCGGCCAGCCACCAACTCCCCAGCGCGGAGGCGACCGCGACCACGACCGACACCAGCGCGAAGAAGAGGCTCAGGCGGCGCACCATCGCGCTACGGGCCGTCAGCGGCGCCGCGACCTGGATCACGTGTTGGTCGTGAGCGGGGCCGAAGCGCGCCAGCGAGTAGTAGAGCGAGAGGATGTCGGCCCCGGCGAAGCGCTGCTCCCTCCAAACGAGATCGCCTGCATGGGACTCTCGCAGCGCGTTGCGATCGAGCGGGAGATCTTCCGTCATGAACTGGCTTCTCAGCAGGCTCTGCCCTCCCTCGCTCCAAACCTGCGCGTACTGTACGAGGTCCTGGACCGATGCGGCCTCGTCGGGCGTGAGCTCCCACTCGTGGAAGTGCATGGCTCCGTCCGGGGAGTCCACCACGGAGGCCGCCTGGATCGACGCCACGTTCAGGATGCTTTCACGCAACTCCCGCCCGAGGATGGCTCGGAGGGTCAGGACGCTCGCGATCGACAGGACGACCGCAGTCACGGTCATCGCCAAGGTGAATCGCAGAGTGAGCTGCGCGCGAAACGACCTCATGGCGCCCCCCATTCTCGGCAGACCCACCCGACACGGCGTGCTCGGTGGAGCTGCGGTACACGGCGCACGAGAAAGGCCGTGACCTTCGTGTCTTCGTCGACGACGAGAATACGCATGGGTTCGGGGCAAGGGAGATGGCGGACGGGCTACCTGTCGGGGTGAGGAGGAATATGCGAGCCGAGTCCCCACGGTGCGATGTGTCCCGAACATTAAGAAGCGTTCATCCGAGGTTCACCATGTGTTCATCCGCGGTGGGCGAGCTTTGGCGTCCCCGAATCCTGGTGGCCATTTCGCGTGATCACGGCCTCGGGTCGCGATCCTCACGCGCGCTCCCCATCCCAGCCGAGTTATCCATGGTCGATCCGCGGAACGGACGCCTCCCGCGTCGTGACTTCGTCCGCTACGGCGCCGCAGTCGCCGGTGTGGCCGGCGTTCAGCAACTGGCCAGTGGCGGGCGCTTCCAGCGGCCGGCCCTTCCACCGGTCCCGGCATCGCCGGGGTACCGGCCGGGGGCCCCGATCCAGGAAGGGAACGTTCTGAACGGAAGCGACGGGCCGGTCGAACTCCGTATCGGGCGGTCGGAGGCGGTGGTCGACGGCCGGCGCGGTCGGGCCGTCACGATCAACGGGACCCTCCCGGGTCCGCTGCTTCGCTTCCGAGAGGGCGACGAAGCTGTGATACATGTGACGAACGAACTGGACGAGGACACCTCGGTTCACTGGCACGGCTTGATCCTCGCGAACGGGATGGACGGTGTTCCCAAGGTCAACTTCCCAGGGATCCGACCGGGCGAGACGTTTACCTACCGGTACCCGGTCCGTCAGTACGGCACGTACTGGTACCACAGCCATTCGGGCCTGCAGGAGCAGATGGGGCACTACGCTCCCCTGGTCATCGACCCGGCCGGCGGAGAGCCGTACGAGTACGACCGCGAGCACGTGATCGTGCTGTCCGACTGGATGTTCGAGGATCCGTACCGGGTCTTGGCGCGTCTGAAGAAGCACCCGGACTACTACAACTTCCAGAAGCGCACGGTCTTCGATTTCTTCCGTGACGTCTTCGACCGGGGCCTGGGTGAGACCGTCGACGATCGGCTGGCGTGGGGTCGGATGCGTATGAACCCGACCGACATTTCCGATATCACCGGGGCCGTCTACACCTACCTGTTGAACGGTCGGGGGCCCGAGTCGAACTGGACCGGGCTGTTCGAGCCGGGTGAGCGGGTCCGGCTCCGCATCGTCAACGCTTCTGCGGCGACGCTGTTCGACCTGCGTATTCCCGGCCTCCCGATGACGGTCGTGCAGGTGAGTGGCCAGCACGTCCAACCTGTCGAAACGGACGAGATCCGGATCTCCATTGCCGAGACGTACGACGTGATCGTCGAGCCGCGCGACGAGGCCTACACGCTCTTCGCGGAGACGATCGATCGGAGCGGCTTCGCTCGTGGTACTCTGGCGACACGGCCGGGGCTCGACGCGCCGGTGCCGGAGCGGCGGGAGCGACCGCTCCTGACGATGGCCGACATGGGCATGATGCACATGGTGGGCGGGGAACACGACATGGCCGGCATGGACATGCCGGCCGGCGGCGAGACATCGTCAGGTGCTGAGGTGTCTGCCACCGGTGACATGACCGTGGGCGCGGACGCGCACGCCGGTCACGATATGGGCGAGACCACGATGCTCCGGGCACCGGGCACACTGCCGGACGAGACGATGCACTCGGACGACCATCACGGACCGGGGAACGCGGGCGTGGCCATGACGGCCGGCAGTCGCCTTCACGAGCCGGGGCTCGGACTCGGGGACGACGGGTGGCGCGTCCTGACCTACACACAGCTGCGAGCGCTGGACCATCGCCACGACTTCGCCGCACCGACCCGTGAGATCGAGCTGCACCTGACCGGCAACATGGAGCGTTTCATGTGGTCGATCGACGGCGTGGAGTTCTCCGACGCGGAGCCGATCCGTGTGGCGCTGGGCGAACGCTTTCGCCTGATCATGGTGAACGACACCATGATGAACCATCCGATGCATCTCCATGGGATGTGGATGGAGCTTGAAAATGGCCATGGCGACGGCATTCCGCGGGTCCACACGGTCAACGTGAAGCCGGCCGAAAAGGTGTCGCTCCTGTGCACGCCAGACGTGCCCGGTCCGTGGGCCTTTCACTGCCACGTGCTCTATCACATGGACGCAGGCATGTTCAGGGTCTTCGAGGTCGTGGACGAGGGCGGGGGCATGCACTCGGGCCACGTGGGAACGGACCAGGAGGTCGGCGGGTGACGGGGCGCGGCAGTGGCTCGCGTCGCGGCAAGGGTAGCGCGCGCCTCCGGCGGTCCGGGGCGGCGCTCGGGGTCCGCGCGTTCAGTCTCGCGCTCCTGACGGCCGGATCCGTGCTTCTGGGACTGAGTGTCACGGATGCGTCCGCCCAGACGATGGACGATCACACGTGGACGTATGTGGCGTTCGACGAGTTGGAGATCGCTCCGGACGTCGACGAGCGACCCCTCGACTTCGATGTATCCGCGTGGGTCGGAGGCGACTATACGCGGATATGGGTCAAGCTGGACGGCGAATACGCAACGGAAGGCGGAGCGTGGGAGGGAGAAGGCCAACTCCTCTACAGCCGGCTGGTGTCGCCGTTCTGGGAAGCGCAGGCCGGCGTCGGCCTCCAGATGGCGAACGGGGGAGTCTCGCGGCAGACCCGTGGGCTGTTCGTGCTCGGGTTGGAGGGACTCGCTCCCTACTGGTTCGAGGTGGAGCCGCAGATCCTCGTGAGTCACGAAGGCGACGTCGCGCTCTCGCTGGAAGCGAGCTACGAACTGCTCTTCACCCAGAGGCTCGTTCTGGAGCCGGAGGTCGAGCTCTTCGGTGCGGTCCAGGAGGTCCCGGAATTCGGTATCGGGTCGGGTCTGAACTCGACCTCCGTGGCGGGTAGGCTCCGGTACGAATTCGTGAGGGAGTTCGCTCCGTACGTCGGCGTCGTGTGGAGCCGGACGTTCGGGGCGGCCCGCGACTTCGCCGAGGACACGGGTGGGACCCGCTTCGTGGCGGGACTCCGGCTCTGGTACTGACGACTACTTCAAGATAGGCAGGGAGATTTGCATGCAGGAGCACGACCAGGGCGGTTCGTACGGCCGCTTCGCTGCGATGATCGGGACGTCCACCGCGATCATGCTCGTGCTCACATATTTGAACAACTACGCGCTGGACCACGTGTTCTGGAGCGAGACCCGCTTCTACATGGCTCTGATCATGGGGGCCAATATGGCGGTCGTCATGCTTGCGTTCATGCTGAACATGTACGAGGATCGGACGAAGAACCTCGCAATTTTCGCTGGGGCCGCGGTCGTGTTCGCCGTGGCACTGTTCCTGGTGCGCAGTCAGACGACCGTCGACGACGTGTCCTGGATGAAGGCCATGATTCCCCACCATTCGATCGCGATCCTGACCAGCGAGCGCGCCGAGATCACGGATCCGCGCGTCCGAGAACTCGCCGACGGGATCATCGAGGCCCAGCGCCGCGAGATCGCCGAGATGAAGGCCCTGATCGAGGATCTCGAAGGGAGCTGACCGAGCACCTTTCTTGCACGGCCCGCCCGGATGTGGGAGGCTTGGACGCGTTCCATCCGTGCCGACGTCGTCGTCGGGTAGGCAGCTCCCCAGTCAGGAGACAGGACCGATGGGCCAGGCGGACGGTACATCCCCGGACGCGGAGCCGGCGGGGCGAGCAACGCGGGTGGAGCGTCAGCGGAGCCCGGACCTCCTCCGCGAGCGGGTGGCTCGCACCGAGGCGGAGGCCGCACAGGCTGCTGCGCTGGAGGAAACCGAGCGCCGGTATCGCTTCCTCATCGACTCAATACCCCAGCAGGTGTGGACGGGGCTGCCGGACGGCTCGCTTGACTTCGTCAACGAAAAGGTGGTCGAGTACTTCGAACGTCCGGCCGGGGCCATCATCGGGGACGGGTGGCAGGACGTGATCCACCCAGACGACCTTCCCGGCGTGGTCGAGCGCTGGACGCACTCGCTCACCACCGGCGACGACTACGAAGTGGAGTTCCGCTTGCTTCGGCCCACCGGTGCGTACCGATGGCACCTGGGCCGAGCGCAGGCGCAGCGAGATCCGGACGGGCAGATCGTTCGGTGGTTTGGGACCAATACCGATCTCCACGACTTGAAGGAGGCGGAGGCCGGGCGGGATCGGATGCACCGCGAGCTCACCCGCAGCAATGAGGACCTGGATCGGTTCGCCTACGTGGCCTCACACGACCTCAAAGCGCCTCTTCGTGGCATCGCCAACCTGGCGGCGTGGATCCGAACCGACCTGGGCGATACCGCTTCGGAGGAGACGGCCCACCATCTGGACCTCCTCGAGGGACGGTGCCAGCGACTGGAAGGGCTTATCGACGGGCTGCTGCATTACTCCAGAGCGGGTCGAGCGGGACGCTCGGTGGAACCGGTCGACGGGGCGGCACTGCTCCGGGATGTCATCGACCTGCTGGACACGGGGTCGGGTGCGCAGGTCGAGATCGACGGGGAGTTGCCCAACTTCCGCGTAGAAAAAGCGTTGCTGGAGCAGGTGTTCCTGAACCTGATCTCGAATGCGATCCAGTACAGCGACAAGGAAACGCCGGTGATTCGCGTGGCAGCGCGCCCCGCGGAGCGGACCGGATTCCACGAGTTCTCGGTGGCTGACGATGGCCCGGGAATCGCCGAGCGCTATCACGACCGTATCTGGGAGATCTTCCAGACGCTGCAGTCGCGCGACAAGGTAGAAAGCACTGGAATCGGACTTGCAGTAGTCAAGAAGATCGTCGAGGCCCAGGGTGGCGAGGTCGGCATCGAGTCCGAGGAGGGCGCGGGTGCGACGTTTCGCTTCACCTGGCCAACGACCTGACCACGTGATCACCCGGCCCAGGCTCAGGGGGATGGCACGATGGACGACAAGAACCGGTTGAAAATCCTACTCGTCGAGGATGACGAGGTCGATGTCATGACCGTCCGTCGAGCGTTTGCCGAGGTCCAGTTCGGGAACCCGATCCACCATGCGGAGGACGGGGTCGCGGCGCTGGAAAAGCTGCGTTCGGGAGAGGTCCCCCGCGACAAACTGCTGGTACTGCTCGACCTCAACATGCCGAGAATGAACGGCATCGAGTTCCTCCGCGAGATCCGCGCCGATGACTCCCTCCACTGGCTACCCGTAGTGGTTCTCACGACATCCGACCACGAACGCGACCGTGTCGAGGCGTTCGGCCTTAACGTGGCGGGGTATCTCGTCAAGCCGGTCACCTTCGAGGGCTTCATTCGTCTGATTTCCGCGTTCAAAAAGTATTGGACGTATGTGGAGATGCCGTGAGTCCCGACCTTCTTACGAAGCCCTGGAAGATCCTCGTGGTCGACGACGACGAGGTCGATCGGCTGGTCGTGCGTCGGGCGCTGAAGCAGGCGGACGTGTCCGTCGACGTGCACGAGTCCGAAGATGTGGCCTCAGCGACCCAGGCCATCCGGGAGGGCGACTTCGACTGCGCCTTGGTGGACTACCACCTCCCGGACGGAGACGGGCGGGACATCCTCGCGGTCATCCGCCGGAACGGGCACCGCCTCCCGGTGGTCATGGTCACCGGACATGGTGACAACTCGCGTGCGATCGAGTTGATGAAGGAGGGCGCCTACGACTATCTGACCAAGGGAAGCTTCGAGTCGAAGGAGTTGATCCGCACCATCCACTATGCCATGAGCGCGCACCGAGCCCAAATGCGAGAGCGCGAGAACGCTGCTTTGCACCGGGCTCTGGCGGAGGCCGGGGAGCGGTTCGGTGGCACGCTGGACTACCGTGCGACCGTCAACGCCGTGGTCGACTTGTTCGTGCCGCACTATGCGGATTCTTGCCATATCCAGGCTGCATCGGACGTGCCGGGTGGCGGATCCCAGCCGGGAGCGTGCCGGACGCACGACGCCGAGTCGGGCGACGCCCTTGGAGGCGAGCATGTTTTCGAGCGTGATCTTTCCGCGAGTGGGCGGGAACTCGGCCGGCTCCGTCTCGAGCGGAGGGAACCGCGAGGAGCGTTCTCGACCGAGGAGGTGGATCTCATCTGCCACCTGTCGGACCGCGCTGCCGCCGCGCTGGACAGCGCCAGACTCTTCGGCGACCTGCACGACGAGTCGGCGGTTGTGGCCGCCCTCAATCGCGTGGGACGGGCGCTCGCGGGAACGCTCGACCCCTCAAAGATTGCCGAGACCGTGGTTCGGGAGGGCATGCAGCTGACGGGCGCTTCCGTGGGCGCTCTTTATCAGCCAGCGGATCCAGGGGGGCGACCGGGGGTGTTCTTTCGCGCCGGGTCCGAGCACGACACGTCGTCCGATGCCATGCCGCCCGATGGGGCGGGCGCACGTTGGCTCAGCGCGGTCGAAGGGGCCCGTTCCGCGGTGAGGTACGGCGCGGACGATCTCGACCACCCGTTCGCGAGCGGAGATGCGCTCGGCAGCTATCTCGCTGTCCCCGTGGCGACTCACGAAGGGGAGTGCGCGGCCGGTCTGTTCTTCGGACACCCCGACCCGGGCACCTTTCGCGACCGGGCGCGCACGCTTGCGGAAGGGATCGCCGCTTGGGCGGGCGTGGCCCTGGGGAACGCAGAGTTGTTCCGCGAAGCCCGGGCTGCGGTGCAAGCCCGCGACGAGGTCATCGGTATCGTTTCTCATGACCTCCGGAACCCACTCAACGCCATCCTGTTCACTACGGCCATGCTGCTCGACATGGACCTCGATCCAGAGGTCCGACGCGAGCAGTTGGGGCGCATTCGGCGCTCCGGTACTCGCATGAACCGCCTGATTCAGGACCTGCTGGACGTGACCCGCATCGAGGCGGGCGGGCTTTCCGTCGACTTGGATCGCGTTGCGCTGGCGGATGTGCTGGTGGAGACGCAGGAGATGATGGTCCCTCTGGCTGACGAGCGGGGCTCGACCCTGGTCGTGGACCTACCCGACGATGACGTCGACGCCTTCCTGGATCGTGAACGGGTGGTCCAGCTTTTCGGCAACCTCATCGGGAACTCCCTCAAGTTCACCCCGGGCGGGGGTGAGGTTCGGTTCGGTGGTCGCAGGATCGACGACCGGGTTGAACTCTTCGTGTCCGACAACGGCCCAGGCATCCCCTCGGACCAGATCCACAATCTGTTCGATCGCTTCTGGCAGGGAACGGAACGTCGAAAGGAAGGCGCGGGACTCGGCCTGCCGATCTGCAAAGGCATTGCGGAGGCGCACGGCGGTTCGATCGACGTCGACACGTCCCCCGCCGGCACGACGTTCACGGTCCGGATGCCCGTGCGTCCGCGGGGCGTGTAGGACTTCGTTGTTCACGTGGCCTTCGGCGACCCTGAGCGTTCTCGTAGTGGCCTCCCGATAGGGGCCGTGTTGCGTCTGGGTCGCCCCCTGCCGCGGAGCAAGCTCCACACCCGAGGATCTCGGTGCCATGGCTGAGTGGAACGTGCTGGAGCACGGGGCGGCGGGAGACGGAGTCACCGTCGACGACGGGGCGGTGTCGGCCGTCCTCGCTCGTGCCGCGCCCGGCGATACGATCCGGTTCCCGGCGGGTCACGCGTTCCTGATCGACCAGATCCGTTTGGGCCGGGCCGTCGTCATCGAGGCGACCGGAGCGACGTTTCGAAAGTCGCCGCGGACGCCCGACCACATGTTCATCGACAAGGCGGGCCTGGCGGGAGGAACGCGTGTACTTGGGGGGCGATTCGATATGAATCGAGGCGCCTTTTCGGTCGGGCAGACCGTCTCGCCGTTCCACTTCGTGCGGACGGCGGACCTGGTCTTTCGTGGGATCCACGTGCGCGACGGAATCGAGGAGGGCCTCAAATTCTATGGGTGCTCCAGAGTTCGCGTCCTGAACTCCCGCTTCGAACGGGTGCGCAACAACGGAGTCCAATTCCACACACCAGCAGTGGACGGACACACGGGCGGACGGCCTCGGACCGACAGCCACGATCTGACCGTGCATGGCTGCACCTTCGAAGACGTGGACGACGACGCGGCCGGCCTGCTCGATGGACACGGTGTCACGTTCAACGCGACGGATACGCGCTTCACGACGCGGGACGGCGTCGTCCACGGATGCGAGTTCCGACGGTGCATCCGCGGGATCTGGGCGGAATTCGGGGGAGGCCCGGGACGGCAGCCAGGCCGGCGACTTCGCTTCGTCGCGAACGACGTCTCGGACTGTGACTTCTTCGGGATCGGCATGGTCGGCGTAGAAGACGGTGCCATCGTCGGGAACGACGTACGCAACACCGGAAGTCGTATTCCCGACCCACCACGCACGTCCGACGAGACCATAGGCATTGTCATCTCCGGCGACAGCTATGTCGAAACACACCGGATCCTCTGCGCCGAAAATCGTGTGGAGGACGATCGGGGCAGGGGCGCCAGGATGCAGTACGGCATCCGCATCAAACGTGGAAGCCAGCACACGGTCCGAGGAAACCAGGTGAGCGGAGCGCTGCGGGCCGACGTGGCGGTGGAGCGGGCGGTCCGGGCCTCGGACGTCGGCGGTCCGGCTGCGGGGTAGCCGACCGTTGAAGCGCAGGCCGGCGGTCGCGGCGTCAGCGTGCGCCGTCGAGAAGGGCCTCGGCCACCGCTCGTTGAAGGGGACCGACGTCGGGGTACCGGCCGTCCGACCCGACCCCTGTGTTCTGACGGTTCGTGAGAAGCACGATCCCCAAGCCGGTCGACGGCACGCCGAGAACGTACGTCCCGGTGAAGCCGGTGTGAACGAACGAACCCGAGGGCGCATAGTCGGGCACCTGCCATCCAAGAGCCTGACCGGCGACGGACTCGGTCGTGAAGCGGTCGACCACGGAACGGCGGACGATCCGGCGACCGTCGAGTGCCCCGCCGTCGAGGAGGACGCGAAGGAGTACGGACAGGTCACCCGCCGTGGAGAAGAGGCCGGCGTGACCGGCGGCCCCGGCGAACGCGTGCCACGCGTTTCCGTCGTTCACCTCGCCCACCAGCGTATGGCGCCGCCACTCGTCCCAGCTGTCGGCGTCTCCCTCGATGCGGTAGCCGAACGTGGTGTCGTGCACCATGCGGTACTCGAAGGGATTCCCGTGGGAGGTCGCGGCGAAGGGACCGCCGGGAAGACGCGGGGCCCCTGTATCCTCGCCGTCGCGCCGCGCCGGCCGGAAGCCCGTGTGGTTCAGACCGAGGGGCTGGTAGAGGTCCTCTCTCACGAACTCGTGGAGCGGGAGTCCGGTCACGGTCTCTACGATCCTGCCGAGGATCATGAACCCCAGGTCGGAGTAGTGCCGCCCAGCCCCGACCGGCCACCCGAGCGGGGGATCTCGAATATACGCGTACGCTGCGTCGGGACTCGACGCGTGATAGTAGACGGGCGTCCACTGGATCAGGCCGGCCGTGTGGGTCAGGAGGTGACGGACGGTGACCGCGTCCTTGCCGCCACCCGTGAAATCCGGGAGATAGCGTTGAACGGGAGCGTCCACCTCGACGAGCCCATCGTCCACGAGGAGCATGAGCGCCCAGGTCGTCGCCATCACTTTCGTGACGCTCGCCAGATCGAAGACGGTGGACGTGGTCATTCTTCGCGGCTCGGCGAGCCGCCGGATTCCATCCCCGTCGTCGGGCTCACTTCTCCACGTCCCGTACTGGCCCCCGCCGAAGTCGAAGAGCTGGGCCCACCCGAACGCGCGCTCGTGAACGCGTCGACCGTTCTCGACGACGGCCAGCACCGCACCGGCCACCCGCCCCTCCTCGACCCAGGCCGCCACGATGGAGTCGGCCCGCTGGAGGGCCCGGCTCGCCTCTCCGGCTTGGCCTGGCGATTCACGCGAACTCGATTCGCACGTGGACAGGGCGACGAGGACCGCGAGTGGGAGGACCCGGGAAATGGCGGTGCGTCGCAACAGGACTCCGGCAGCGGACGGTCGAGGGGGGACAGTGGACGGTCGGTTGGTCGGTTGGTCGAAGGTGCGGGCGGACCCCGCCGGGCGCCAACCGCTCGGGGCTGGCAGGCCGCGGTCAGCTACGCCGGAGGCACCGCCTCGAAGGTGATGGTGTAGTCGCCTTCATGGTCCGGGTGGGTCGGCGAGACATAGAAGTCGAGAAATCCGATCCCGCCCGCCGTGAGTCGACGAGACTCCCCGGCCGGGACATCCAGGAAGGACTCGACCGGCGTTCCATTCGCCCAGAAGTCGAAGCGGTAGGGGAAGTCCGCCGTGACCGTCACGCGGACGGCCCGGCCGGGTCGTAGAAGGAAGTCGTAGCCGTCCTGGCGGCGGACCTCCGGATCGTCCGCTGTCGGCACCGTCTCGCAATCGCTCAGGAGCAGCCGCCCGGTCGCGACCGAGCCATATGTTACGGACGTCTCGCGACCGCATCCCTCCTGGGGCGTGACGAGAATCGCGGTAGACAGCGTGTACCCTCCGGTCACGGGCGGTCCGGAGTCCACTCTTTCGAACGATGTCGACCTGAGAACGTACGCTCCGGCGGGGAAGAGGTGCTCGCGCGTCAGGGTCATGTCGGTCGCCGACGCCCATCCCGACGCCTGCGCGCTGTCCGAGTACAGCGGCATCAGCGGGTGGTATCCGCTGGTTGCCAGTGTGACCGCGAACAGCGTGGGGCCGTCCAGGGTCAACTGGAAGTCATCCGCCAGGCGGCCCTCCTCGAGCAGACAGTCCTCGCGCGCGCTCAACGTGCCGGTCTGCGTCTGGTGGAACGCCATCGGCGTCGGTGCCAGGTCGCATGGGTCGCCGGCCGCGGGCGGCTGGGTGGGCCCGTCCGAGCATGCGGCCACTCCGAGGGACAGAACGATCAGACGGTGTTTCGACATCCGGAGAGTCTATCGCATTCGAGGTCCGCCGCCATCCGACAGCCCGGCCGGCGCCGAAGCCGCTTGTAAGAAACCGACGATCTTTCCGTTCTATCGGGAGGCGATTTCGAATCGACGGCAACCGCAGGGGGGACGAGTGAAAATTCGATTTATGCGTCGGACCGGGGTGGTGTTGGCGCTGGTCGCGATCGTGGGGTGCGACGACGAGATCGTCGGGGACGCGTCCGGTTTCCTGGTGGGCCTCGACATCGTCTCAGGAGCGTCGCAGACGGCAG
This sequence comes from Gemmatimonadota bacterium, assembly GCA_029262115.1. Classification (GTDB taxonomy): domain Bacteria; phylum Gemmatimonadota; class Gemmatimonadetes; order Longimicrobiales; family Gaopeijiaceae; genus JAJCZZ01. The sequence continues at coordinate 65,906 of JAJCZZ010000108.1, forward strand.
CTCCCGGAGAGGCGCTCCCTCAGCCGATTGTGGTGCGACCGCTCCGTGCGGATGGCGACACCCACCAGACTGCCCGGGTCTTTTTCTCCCTGGTGGAGGGCGACGGGAGCCTCCGGGCGGGAGGGGCGAGCGCGTCCGGCAATGGTGCCACGATCACGTCCGGCTCCGGCGAAACGGCGGCGCGGTGGACCCTCGGACCGGTCGAGGGAGTCCAGCGACTCCGGGTGTTCGTGGTGTCGGTCCAGGACACGATCGCGACGGAGGTCACGGCTACGGCTACTCCTCGGTAGGCCGGGTCGCGGTCCAGCCCCGCACCGCTCGCCCCGGCCCCGGCCACCCCGTATTATGCCGCCAGGCGCTCGGTCCGCCATCCGACCGCCGGTTCGTACAACTCAGGAGACGCTGTCATGGCCGAGGTGGAAGTCATCCGGGTCTTCGAGCGCAATGTGCCGCGGCGCTCGTTCATCAAAGGGGTCATCGCCGCCGGAGCGTCGGTGTCGTCCGCCGGCTACCTCTTCCGCTCTCCGGGGCTGCTGGCGGCGACCAGCCTCCAGGGCTCCACCGAGCGGCTGGTGACCCTGCGCGTCAACGGGCAACAGCGTCGGGTCGACGTGCTCCCGCAGGAAACCCTCGCAATGACCCTGCGCTACAAGCTCGGTCTGACCGGCACCAAGCTGGGGTGCGACCGTGCCGAGTGCGGGGCGTGCACGGTGCTCATCGACAACGTGACCCACTACGGCTGTTCGATGTTCACGCACCAGGTCCGGGGCCGCGAGGTGACCACGATCGAGGGGCTCGAGGATGCCGATACCGGCGCGCTGCACCCGGTCCAGCAGGCGGTGCTGGAGGAAGGCGGCTTCCAGTGCGCGTTCTGCGCGCCGGGCTTCATCATGTCGATGGTGGGGATGTTGGAGACCAACCCGAATCCAACCCGCGAGGAGGCCGCGCACGCGCTCTCCGGCAACCTGTGCCGGTGCGGCGACTACCAGAAGATCCTGAACTCGGCCATGCGGGCGGCAGAACGCGCCCGGATGGCATAGACGGAGATAGGCACATGGCACTGATCGGACAGGACATCGCTCCGCCGGATCTCGTCGCGAAGATCACGGGAAGGGCCAAGTACGCCGAGGACTTCCGCGCCGAAGGCATGGTTTTTTGCAAGATGTTGCTCAGCCCCATGCCCCACGCCCGGGTTCGCCGCATCGACGCGAGCAAGGCGCTGCGAATGGAGGGCGTCATCGACATCCTGACGGCCGATGACGTTCCCGCGTCCGAGGCGCCGCGCGAGCCCATCCTGAGCAACGAACCGCTGTACGAGGGCGCGCCGATCCTGGCGGTCGCCGCCGTCGACGAAACGACGGCCGCCGCCGCCATCGAGGCCATCGACGTGGATCTCGAGCCGTTGCCCTTCGTTCTCGACCCGTTGGAGAGTCTTCGTCCCGGTGGGCCTGACGCACACGAGCAGGGCAACTACGCGAGCCGGGGTGAATGGCAGAGCGTGAAGTGGACCGAGCAGGACTTCGCGGATGCGGGCAACCACATGCCGCGCGGCGAGGCGTTGATGGAGTGGGAGAAGGGGGACGTCGAGGCGGCCTTCGCCCAGGCCGACCACATTGTCGAGGAGACGATCGTCCACCAGTCCATCACGCACCACCCGATGGAGCCGCGCAGCACGATGGCTTACTGGCAGAACGGAAAGGTGTACTGCCACACGTCGACTCAGAGTGTCGCACGCACGCGCGTGTCGCTAGCTGGCACGCTCGACATGGACCCCGAGGATGTCGTGCTGGTGTCCGAGTTCTGCGGCGGCGGCTTCGGCAGCAAGATTGCCGGGACGACCCACATGGCGGTGCCCGCGCTGTTCTCCCGGAAGATCGGTCGGCCCGTCATGCTGAGGGTGACGCGCTACGAAGAGAACTACATCGGGCGGGCGCGCCCCGGTTTCCAGTGCTGGGTGAAGATGGGCGTGCGGACCGACGGCAAGGTGACCGCGATCGACCTCTTCCTGGTACAGGACAGCGGACCGCACGGCGCCAGTGACTGGAACACCGCGGGGATGATCGCGGACCTGACCTACACGCCCGAGTCCATGCGCTTCCGCGCCATGCCGATCTACACGAACACCCCGCCGAAGGCCGCTCAGCGCGGACCGGGTGGGGCGCAGATCATCTCGATGCTGGAGCCGATCCTCGACAAGGCCGCTCGCGCGGCCGGCGTGGACCGCCTCGAGATGCGGCTTCTGAACGCACCCGACGCCGACGTGACCTTCGGGCCGAACGAAACCACGTTGACGAGCGTTCACGCCAAGGAGGCGCTCCGGCAGGGTGCGGCGCTCTTCGGATGGGCGGAGAAGAGCGCGCTGTCGGGCACGCGCGTTGGTTCGAAGGCCTCCGGAGTCGGAATCGGCCTGTCTCCATACACGGCCGGATCGCGTGGCTTCGATGGGTTGGTTCTCATCAAGCCGGACGGTAAGCTCTATGTGCACCAGGGCATCGGGAACCTCGGGACGCACTCGATTGCGGATACGGCGCGTGCGGCGGCCGACGTCCTCGGTCTCGAATGGGACGATGTCGAAGTCGTCTGGGGCAACACGGCCCAGCAACTTCCATGGAGCTCGGTGCAGGCGGGGAGCCAGACGACGCATGCGCACACGCGCGCCAACCATGCGGCCGGCCTGGACGCGAAGCGGAAGTGTCAGGAGGTCGCGGCGCGAGCGCTGGGCGGGGCTGCGGACGACTACGATGTGGGCGGCGGCCGGGTGTTCCGGAGGGGGCGCCGGGGCTCGGGACTGACGCTGGCGCAGGTCGCGGAACGCGCCATCGAATACGGCGGACGCTTCGATGGGCACGAGCTTCCCGAGAGCATCCACACGGTCACCACGGTCGCGGCGGGCAACCTGGCGGGGCAGGGTCTGCTCGGCGTCGCCAAGGACGAGTTCGGTGGCGAGGGAGCCATCTACTCCTGGGTGGTCGGCTTCGCACGGGTCGAGGTCGACCTGGAGACCGGCGACGTGGAGGTCATGGACTACACCGCTGTGACGGACTGCGGCACGGTCCTCCATCCTCGCAGCCTCGGCGCGCAGGTATTCGGTGGGAGCATCCAGGGCATGGGCATGGCCATGACCCAGCGGTGGGTGTTCGACCCCAAGTGGGGGGTGTCCTTCGCCAAGCGTTTCTATACCGCCCGTCCCCCGGGCATCCTCGACGTCCCGCTCGACCTCAAATGGGGGGCGGTGGGCATTGCCGACCCGCAGAGTCCGGTGGGCGCGAAGGGCATCGGCGAGCCACCGGTGGGCGCGGGGGCCGCCGCGATCACGACAGCCGTCGCGGACGCGCTCGGCGGCAACTGCCTCTGCAGGACGCCCCTGACCCCCGACGTGATTCTCGCGGACATCGAGGGGCGTCGTGGATTCGGCCGGTTGGAGCAGCACGTAGGATGAGCGTCACGGGCGGGCCGTACGCGTTCTTCGCGTCATTCGGACACACGGAGTAGGACATGGGAACCATCCGCGACATGATCGCGCCTTTCGACTTCTTCCAACCGGCCACCGTCGACGACGCCCTCGCGCTGCTGTCGGAGCACGGCGACGACGCCTGGGTGCTGGCCGGGGGCCTCGACTCGTTCGACTGGTTCAAGGACCGGATCAAACGTCCGAAGGTGGTGGTCGACCTCGGCGTGATCGAGTCTCTGAGTGCCATCTCCGAGAGCGGCGACGGTCTCGAGATCGGAGCGATGGCGAGTCTCACGAGCATCGTGAATCATGCGAGGATACGGGCCGACTATCCGCTCCTCACGACGGCTGCCGAACACGTCGCCACCCCCCAGATCAGGAATCAGGGCACGCTGGGCGGGAATGTGTCTCAGGATACACGCTGCTGGTACTACCGGAGCGGCTGGCCCTGCTACCGCGCGGGGGGCAATACGTGCTACGCGGCGGCGCCCCAGGCGATGAACCGCGAGCACTGTATTCTCGGAGCGAGCCGGTGTGTCGCGGTCAGCCCGTCGGACACGGCGCCTGCTCTTTTTGCGCTCGACGCGACCATGGTCGTGCGCCACGGGCGGCGGGAGCGTGTCATCGACGCGGAGGACTTCTTCATCGGGCCGTCGACGGACATCACACGCATGACCATCCTCGAAGCGGGCGATCTGCTCACTTCGATCCGGATCCCCGCGCAGTGGGCCGGTGCTCGTGTGTATTACGAAAAGGTGCGAGACCGGGGTTCGTGGGACTTCGCCCTGGAGAGCGTGGCGGCTGCCTTCCGGATGGATGGTGACATGGTCGCGGACGCGCGCGTCGTGGTGAACGGGGTGGCTCCGTACCCCGTGCGACTCGAGGCGGTGGAGCGGAGCATCATCGGGTCGCGGGCGAGCGAAGACCTGGCCATCGGCGCGGGTGAGGTCGCCATCCAGGGCGTGCGGTCGCTCCGGCACAACGACTACAAGGTTCCGATGATGCGGAATCTCGTAAAGCGCGCGGTCCGCAGCGTGGTAGCCTGATGGACTTCCTCAGGAGCGCGGACAACCCCTGGGGTCAGGACATCTGGATCGGGATCTCCTGGGACCTCGTCTGGCTCGCGGTGATCGCGTCGCTCGCGTTCGTCGTGCTCCATGCTATCGCCGTGCGGTTACGGGGTCCCGCGCGGATCGAGACCACCCCGCCTCCGGCTGACGTCCCGGAAACGAGCCGCGTCGAGCGGCACTCCCTCGTGGCACGCGCGTTCCACTGGACCATGTCCATTGCGATGTTCGCGCTGCTGATCACCGCGTTCGTACCGGTTCTGGGGCTGGAGTTCGACTGGGTCCAACTTCACTGGATGGCGGGGCTCCTGCTACTGGCCACCATCATCTGGCATGTCATCCACACGCTCGGGTGGCAGGACCTCTGGTCGATGTGGGTCGGACCGACCGATGTTCGTGATGGTGCCATCGAGTTGAAACACGCCCTGATTCCGGGGGATGACGACGAACCGAAGCACCGCACAGGCAAATATCCTGCGGATCATAAGCTGTATCATCACGCGGCCGCGACCGCGGCGTTGGCGGCGACCGCGACCGGTCTGTTCATGATGGTGCGTATCGACACGCCGTTCTGGACCCGGAACCCGTATCTGTTCGGCGATGGCGCGTGGGGCATGGTGTACGTGCTGCACGGACTGGCCGGGGTCGGATTGATCGGTCTCGTGGCCGCCCACGTCTACTTCGCCGTGCGGCCCGAGAAGCGGTGGCTCACGTGGGGGATGGTACGTGGATGGATCACCCGGGAGCGCTACCGGGTCCACTTCGATCCGACCCAATGGCCGGTGGATGAACTGGGCGATCCGTCGGGCGACCGGGGCGGTGCTCTTGCGGAGGCATCGCCCCGGTCGCCGCAGGACGACGCCTGACCGCATGAGTGACGCGCTGACGGATCTGCGGGGTCGGATCTCCGACCTCGAGGAGAGTTACGAGTTCTTTCTCGCGTATGCGGCTCAAGGTGTGTCAGGAGACGGGGCGGCCAAGGCCGGCCAGATCCGGGACTTCCTCGGGAAGGCCGAAGCGGCGCTCTCGGGCATGGCGGAGGATCTTCGCGCGCACGTCGAGGTCGCGTCGTTGGAACCGGCCGACGTGTGGCACGAAATGTTGGGTGTCTTCGAGCGAGACGCATCGGCCGCCGGCGCCGTCGTGTCGTTGGTCGCGGCCCAGGCGTCCATCCCGTCCCAGTTGATAGACAACCTGAATGCCAACATCCACGTGCGCGCGACGCTGACCGACCTTTTTCTCCTAGACGACCTGCTGGGCTGACCGCCGGCCTCCGTCGGTGGGCTCACGGAGGGGGGTCCCGCGCGGTCCGGGGCGATTGGTGCGCGGGACGCCGCGCCTACCCCGATGCAACCCTTCGTCCCGACCCCCTGTCTGACGGGTATCGATGGAAACAATGTTTCCTAAAACAGTGCTCATTCGTCTGCCCACATGACATCGTCGTCCCTCGGCGAGTTCGAGCAACTCGTTCTCCTGGCCATTCTCCGGAACGGTGACGCCGCCTACGGCGTCTCGATACTCGAGGAGATCCGCGCACGCACCGGACGTTCGGTGCTGCGCCCGGCCGTCTACGTGACTCTTCGGCGCCTCGAACAGAAGGGGTTGGTCCGGTCACGGATGGGAGAGCGGCTGCCTGAGCGAGGGGGTCGCGCCCGGAAGTACTACCGGGTGGAACCGGCTGGACTCGCGCTACTGCGCGCGTCGAAGGCCGCTCTCGAGAACATGTGGGAGGGGCTGCAAGCGGCGTTGAACGAGCGGTGATCGGTGGCGGTGTGCCCGTGGTGGCTCGGTGGCTCCTGGCTCGGTGTGTTCCACCCGAGGAGTTGGAGGCCGTCGAGGGCGATCTCCTCGAGGAGGCTACGGACCACGGCCATGGGCGACTCTGGTTGGTGATCCAGGCCGGCGTTGTGGTGCTCGGATTCGTGGTGGCGGAAGTCGGCCGCCGCGCCGGGGCGGTCCACGCGGCACAGACGGTGAGCGAAATCTTTGACGCGGAGGGGGTCGGTATGGAGGGGTGGCTCAAGGACCTGAAAGTGTCGGTGCGCAGCCTTGCGAGGCGGCCGGGCTTTTCGGCGATCATCATCGCAACGTTGGCGCTCGGCATCGGGGTCAACACCGCCATCTTCAGCATCCTCCGGGGTGCGGTTCTCTTCAACCTTCCGTACGACGAGCCAAGCCGTGTGATGTGGCACTCGGACGGGTGGCGGGAGTCGGGCGGCTGGGGTTCGTCCCAGTCCTTACCGAACCTCCTCGACATCCGGGACCAAGCTTCCACCCTCGCGGATCTGGAGGCGTATGGCTATCGATCCATGAATCTGGCCGAAGCGGACCCGCCGGAGCGGGCCCTTGGCCTTCTCGCGGGTCCGGCGTTTCTGTCCATTCTCGGCGTCCACCCGGTGCTCGGCCGGGAGTTCACGGAGGAAGACAACCTGGACGGTGCTCCGGACGTCGTGCTGTTGACGCACGGATTGTGGCAGGAGCGCTTCGGGGGTGGGTCGGACATCGTGGGAAGCACGGTCGATCTCGATGGTACGCCGTTCACCGTGATCGGCGTCTTGCCCGAGTCGTTCGAGTTCCGGCCCGATCCCCGTCTGTTGATGCCGCTGAAGTACGGCGGTAGGCTGGGAGAGTACAATCGACGGGGCCGCGGCCTGCATGCGATCAGCCGTCTCGCGGACGGTGCCACCCGGGAGAGCGCGCAGGCGGAGGTGGCCTCGATCTTCTCGCGGCTGGCCGAAGCCTACCCGGAATCGAACACGGGGTGGACGACGTTCGTCCACCCGATCCGTGAATTCATGGTCCCCGAATCCGCCCGCAACTCCTTGCGGCTCCTGAGTTGGGCGGTCGCGATGGTCCTGCTCATCGCGTGCGTGAACGTGGCTAATTTGTTGCTCGTGCGCTCCGAATCGAGGCAGCGCGAACTTGCCGTTCGCGTGGCGATGGGCGCCAGGCGGAGTCGGCTCCTCCCGGTCTTCTTGTCGGAAAGCCTCCTCCTTGGACTGCTCGGAGGGGCCGCGGGAGTCGTGCTCGCGTACCTGGGGCTCCCGGTGCTCGTATCCCTCTACGGCGCCTCGCTCCCCCGCGCGGACACGATCGCGATCGACGGGGTGGTGCTCGCCTTCGCCGCAGGAGTGAGCATCCTGACCGGGCTGATCGTGGGGATCCTCCCGGCCCTGCGCGTGGACGTCGGACGGCTCGCTGGTCAACTGAAGGAAGGAACCCGCGCGGTGTCCAGGAGCGGGCAGCGGGTCCGCCAAGCGCTCGTGGTCGTGGAGGTCGCCCTCTCCGTCATGCTGGTGTCGGGCGCGGGGCTCTTGTTGAAGAGCTTTCAGAGGATGGCCTCCATCGACACCGGTCTCAAAGAGCCGGAACAGGTGCTCGTCACCAACGTCACACTGTCGGCAGGTGCCTACGATGGTGCGGAAGAGTGGGCCGCGTTCTTCGCGGACCTGGTCCGCTCGGTCGAAGGGATCGCCGGGGTGGAGGCCGTCGGGATCACGAACCGGCTTCCGCTCAACGGCGGATACAACGTCACGAACCTGTATCGGTACGATGACCGCGACCGGGTGAGTCACTTCGTCGAGCTCCGATACGTGAGCCCCGGCTTCTTCGACGCGGTCGGTATCGAACTCCTGGCGGGTCGCCAGCTCACGTCCGCCGATGGCGAGGAGGGGACCAACGTGGTCGTGACCGCGGAGTTGGCTCGACAGCTCTTCGGAAGCGCTTCTGACGCGGTCGGCGGTGCGATCGTATTCGAGGGCGCGGAAGAGCCGGAACGCATCGTCGGCGTCGTCAGCGACCTGAAGGATCTCGGGCGGACGCGTGCGGCACCACCCGGCATCTACTATGCAAATGGACCTGGTGCTACGGCGGGGCGGGCCAGCATCCTTACCATCCGCGTGCAAGGCGATCCGATGGACGTGCTCCCCAACGTCCGTGCGGCGGTCAACGGGCTCGACCCGTCGCTTCCGGTCTACGGCACGCGTCTCCTCAGCGACGTCGAGGCGCAGACGGTCGGGGTGCAGCGGTTCAACATGTCGCTCTTCGGTCTGTTCGCCGGCTTGGCCCTGCTGCTGGGTGCAGTCGGGATCTACGGCGTCATGTCGTACATGGTGAGCGAACGGACCCGCGAACTCGGGGTGCGTATGGCGCTCGGTGCTCGAGGCGGCGAAGTCGTCCGCATGATCATGAAGGGCGCCCTTTCCCTCACCCTTGCCGGTATGATCGTCGGGGTTGTGGCCGCCCTCCTGTCGGGACGGTTCGTGGTGGAGCTATTGTACGAGGTCGAACCCAACGATCCGGTGGTGCTCACGGCCGTCGTGGTAATCCTCCTCGGCGTGGCGATGGCGGCGTCCTACCTTCCAGCCCGCCGTGCGTCTTCGGTGAATCCGGTGGAGGCGCTTCGGCACGAGTAGGGGGGTGCGCGGCCGCGACGGTACCGGCAAGGTCTACCGAACCCGCATCCGCCGACGGTAAGATGCGTGTATGACTGGCACCGGACTTTCGATCGTTGGCCCCGCGCTCCTCATCATGTTGCTGTTGACCTCGGCGCTCGTGAAGCTGCGAACCTCGAGTCGGGCGGGGCTCGGTCTTCACCTCCCGTCATTGCTGGAATTGTTGGCGGCCCTTTGTGTGGGCGTCCTTTCCGTCTCGGGAAGTCTGGTCGGAGGGACCGGTCTCTGGGTGGTCGTGGGCTCGGTCGTCCTTGTCGTCGGGTCGTCCGTCCATCTGGGTCGGGTGCTGACGCGGCGCCATCGCCTCCGAGAATTGACGGAAGCCCGTCGACTGGAGACGTACGTTCGTTACCTTACCGACGAGCCCCGCTGACGCGTTCGATGCGCAGCGCTCCGGTCGAACGTTGAGGCCGTACCGGACCCCGGGCCGCCCCTTCAAGCCGCACAGTCTTCGTGTCCATGACAACGTTCCAAATCCTCGGAAATCTAGGGGAGTTCATCGGTGCCCTCGGCGTGGTCGCCTCGCTCGTGTACGTGGCGCGTCAGATGAGCCAGAATACCCGATCGGTCCGGGCAGCCTCCTTCAACTCGATGGTGCAGAACTCCATCCGCCTGTTGGAGCATTCCTTCCGAGACTCCGAGTTCGCGGCGTTCCTCCACAAGGCGGAGACGGGGCCGGACTCGCTCACCCCGGCCGAACGGGTCCGTTGGGACTCGTACATGACGGCCGTATACCGTCACTTCGGCAACCTGGTGTACCAGTACCGTGTCGGCGCGCTGGATCAGCAGATGTGGGAGAGCTACCGGGAGACGCTGCACGAGCACCTGCGGACGCCCTCCTGGGCCGGATGGTTCCAGGACAACCGGTCGCTCTTCAGCTCGGCTCTCGTGGAAGAAGTCGACGATCAGATCCGGGTGATCGAGGCGGAGCGCGCGGCCCAGAGGTAAGCGGTCTCCCGGCGGTGAGTGAGCGCGGAGGGGGCAGAGCAGGGCCGATGAAACCTTTTGGTGGCGTCCGCCGTCTACAATGTGTACAGTATAGTCCACAATGTAGACCATGGTAGGGGGATTGTCGTGGGATCGAAGGGCTTTCTCGGTGAATTCGAGCAGATGGTTCTACTGGCCATTCTCCAGCATCCGGATCGGGCGTTCGCGCTCGAAGTCCGTCGCGAGATCGAGGAGAGCGCCGGGCGCTCCGTCTCCCGGGGCGCCTTCTACACGACACTGGAGCGGCTGGAGCGGAAAGGGCTTGTGGGGTGGACGGAGGCACCGGCTCCGTCGCCAGGCCGCGCAGGGACGCTCCGCCGCTACTCGGTGACGCCCGAAGGCCTCGACGGACTGAGGGAGAGCCGACGCGCTATGGATGCGCTCGCTCGCGGGCTCGACCACGTCATCGACCGGGCCGCGACGTGAACCGGGGGCCCCCCGCGTGGGCTCGCCGCGTTCTCGAGCGAAGCTTGAATGACCGGACGTTCGCGACGGGTGTGTTGGACGACCTCGATCGGGAGTTCGAGGAGATGGCCGCGCGAACGACCTCCGCTCGAGCTCGCCGCTGGTACACCGTCGAAGCCCTGGATCTGGCGGCCCACTTCATGTTGAAGCGTCTCTGGGAGAATGGGAGGATGGGGATGATTGAACGTGTTGGGAGAAACCTGCGTCTGGCCGTGCGACGACTCGTGCGGGCGCCGGCCTTCTCGGCCACCGCTGTCACGACTATGGCGCTCGGTGTGGGCGCGACGGTGGCCATCTTTTCCGTCGTGGACGCCGTGCTGCTTCGGCCTCTCCCCTACGATCGTCCGGAGGAGTTGGTGGCCCTCTTCGAGTGGCACCTCACCACGGACAACCGGACGAACGTTGCGAACCCCCGCAACTTCCGCCTGTGGCGCGAGCGGGCTGAGCGATTCGATGGCATTACGGCCGTCAGCCTCCAGTTCCCGGCCACGGTTGAAGTCGCCGGGGAACCCCGGGAGGCGATGATCCAGTATCTCCAGCCCGACTTTTTCGAGGTTCTGGGGCTCAGGGCCGACGTAGGCGCGACGTTCTCGGCGCGGAACGCCGAGGGTACGGAGCAGGTCGTTCTGAGCCAGGCGTACTGGCGCGAGCGGTTCGGCGCCGATCCCTCGGTCGTGGGCTCCACGATCCGGGTCAATGGGCAGCCAGCCGTGGTCTCCGGCGTCCTCCCCCTCGCGTACATGCCGTTCGGCGAGGGCACGCAGTTGTGGAGGACGTTGGACCTGGCCCAGGGCGAAACCGGGCGCTGGATGTACCCGCTGGGCCGCGTGTCACCCGGCGTCGAGATTGCAGCCGCCAGCGACGAGATCCGAGCGATCATGGCCGGCCTGCGGGAGGAGTTCCCGGACTACAACGCCGGGTGGGACGTGAACCCCGTCCCGCTGAAGCAGCACGTCGTCGGTGACGCCAGTCGGGGCCTGTGGCTGCTCCTCGGGGCGGTGGGTGTGCTTCTAGCCATCGCCTGCGCCAACGTCGCCAACCTCTTCCTCGTGGCGGCCACGGAACGCCAACGCGAGATGGCGGTGCGCACTTCGCTGGGCGCATCCGGGAGCACGCTCGCGGGCCAGTTGTTGACGGAGTCCGTCCTGGTCGCCGGGCTCGGAGGCGGGCTTGGCCTTCTTCTGGCGTATGCCGGCACGTCTTCTCTCGCGGGCCGGATGCCGGACGCCTTCGCGCTTCCTCGCGTGGAAGACGCGGGCGTGAACGGCACGGTCCTCCTTTTCTCGCTCGTACTCGTGGTGGGCACGGGCGTCCTGTTCGGTCTGGTGCCCGCGCTGCAGGCCGCCCGGACCGCACCCGCTGCGACGCTGGCGGCCGAGGGCCGGAGCACGTCCCGGAGGACGGGGCTGCTGAGGAACGGGCTGGTGGTCGGCCAGGTGGCTCTTTCGGTCGCGCTACTCTCTGGTGCCGGGCTGCTTGGGCGGAGCTTCACCGCGCTCATCTCCGTCGATCCCGGTATCGATCCGCAAGACGTTGTCGTAGCCCGGGTGAACCTCGAGGGGACTGGACGCCGGTCGGGCGGGGAGCAGACACGCTTCTTCCAGGAGTTGACGGACCGACTGTCCGCTCGTCCCGGGGTGGCTACGGCCGGTGCGATCACGTTCCTCCCAATGGGGGGCGGGGGCTCGGCGACGGGCTTTTGGCCCACCGACCGACCGGTGCCACCGCCGGATGACGAGCCAACCACCGGGATCCGGAACGTCATCGGCGACTACTTCGGTGCCATGAACATCGCGCTGCTGCAGGGGCGCGTCTTCGACGTCCGGGACCGGTCCGACTCGCCGCAGGTCGTGGTCGTGAACCGGGCGCTGGCCGAGGAGTTCTGGCCGGGCGAGTCCGCCGTCGGAAAGTCTGTGGCCATCACTTGGGAGGACGACACGCCCTGGGAGATCGTCGGCGTAGTGGAGGACGTACTCGTGGAGGCGCTCGACCAGGCCGCCGGTCCTCTCACCTACGTGCTCTACGCACAGGCCGAGTGGTTCCCGTGGATGCAGGTGGCGGTGAGAGGATCTGCCGGCATCGACGGCCTGGCCGCGACGATGCGAGCGGCGCTCCGCGACATGGACAGCGCCCTTCCGCTCGGCGAGGTGCGGCCGATGACCGCGGTCGTGGCCCGCACGGCCGCACGCCCGCGGATGACGTCGTTCCTCATGCTCCTCTTCGCCGGTCTCGCCACGCTGCTGGCAGCGATCGGCCTCTACGGTGTGCTGAGCTATTCCGTGAGCCAGCGTGTGCGCGAGATCGGCGTGCGGATCGCTCTGGGGGCCCGACCACGTGACGTGGCGGTCATGGTCGCGGCTCGCGGACTGGCTCTGGTTCTTGTGGGCCTGGTGGCCGGAGTGGGCCTGGCGCTCGGAGGCGGTCGGCTGATGACGTCGCTCCTCTTCAGCGTGGCCCCCACCGATCCGCTGTCGATCGGCGGTGCCGCCCTCCTCCTTCTTCTGGTCGCGGCGGCGGCCACCATCCTCCCGGCCGCTCGCGCGTCCCGTGTACCGCCGGCCGTGGCTCTGCGCGCGGAGTGACGGGTGCGGGACCGCGCACTGGAGAGATCAACGGGACGTGGGTAGCTTTGAAGGGACGAGCGCGCGACCGCTCCGCGCGCACGTCGCCCCTCCGGGGGCCCCGGTCCGCCCGACCCCGTGTCGGTGGCAGCGTAGGGAAGAGCAACTTCCTGGCCGGGTGACCTGACGCGGACCCCTTACATGTGGCTCGGTACCGATTCCTCCGATTCGTGTGTCGGAGTGTGTCGCGTCTTTCGGGCGTGTCGGGGTTGGAGGCTTCATGGACACTCGGTTCCGGGTGCGTACGCAGGACGGTCGTGAGTTCTCGCCGTCTACCCTCGAGGACTTCGCGTACCTCGTTTCCTCGCACCAGATCACGGCCGACGACCAGGTGTTCGACGCCCTGACCGGTGAGTGGACGCCGGCCGCGTCTCACTCGGTCTACCACCTCGTGACCGATCCCCTGCTCGAAGGTGAGTCTTCAGGCGGCGAGTCGGCGGTGGAGCGCGCCGAGGGCGACGGAGCGACCGAGACCCCCGCCGCAGAGGCGGAGGCGGCTGCAGTGGCCGGGGTCGAGACGCCGGGGGAGACGCCCGTCACCGCGCGACCGGGTGAGTCGGCCTCCGTAGCTCCCCTCGACCTCTCGTTGGCCGAGGCGTCGTCCCCGACGCCCGATGAGGAGGCCGCCGCGTTTCTCGCTCGAATGGAGCAGGAGCGTGCGGACGATCCGGACGAGCCCGCGCTGGCGCGGGAGCTCGATCTCACCGGTGGCGATGTTCGCTCCGAAGTAGGATCCGACCCGGCGCCCTCGCCCATTCCGAGCCGTCCCGGCGTGGCCGAGCCCGACCCCGCGGCGCCGCTCGTGCTGAGGCGGTCTCGTCCGCGAGGGCCGAAGCGACCCCTCTCCGCCGGGGTGGCGGGCGAACCCTTCCGTGGTCCGGACGGATGGGCAGCCGCTCCGCAGGACCGGCGCGTTCATCGCCGACGTCTCCTGGGCATCGCGGCGGTGATGCTGATGGTTGCCGCGTCCGGGGTTTGGCTGGCGACGAGCCGCGGTGGGGGGTGGCTGGCGACCGTGATGCCCGCGCGGACCTCGGCGGAGGCGCCTCCAGCCCGTGTTCCGAGGACCTCGAACGCCACGGTGCGTGCGGCGGCCTGGGACGACTTCGTCGACAGGGTCGAGGCAATGCGCAGGGAGATGGGCGTCTTGACGCTTCCGGCCGGATGGCTGGAAGGCCGGTATCTATCCGACGCGCGCTCGCGCCCGGAGATGCTCGAGTTCTGGACCGCCTACGTGGACTTCGTGGAACGCCTCCATGGAGCCGAGGTCGACGTCTACCGTGACGCGTATCTCGCCCAACTCGACGTGGCGGGGGTGAGTGGCCCGGTTCGGAGCCTGCGCATGGCGGCCGCCACTGTCGACTTTCAGACCGAGCAACCGGCGCGGGAGGTGGTCTACCTCCGCGCCTGGGAGCTCGCGACGGCAGCCGTCGAGCTCCATGAGCTTCTGGTCGATCTGGACGGCCGCATCACGTACGAGCCGGCCCGGAGCGAGCGAGTGTCGGCCGATCCGGTCCTGGAGGCCGCCGGGACGGACGAGGACGCTCAGGCACGCCTGGACGCAGCGCTCGACCGTATCCTCGACGCCCTGCACGGTCTCGACGGTGAGCGAACGGACGTGAGGGCGGTTCCGACCTGGGTGCCCGCTGGGCTGGAGAGGTTGGCTCCGTCGCGGGTGGAGTGAGGCCGCCGGCTGCGTGCGGGACACCGCGCCTCCGCGGCCCCTACTACGAACTCAGCATGTCGAAGTAGCTGGATATCGAGAACCCGGTGGGATCGACCCAGTAGAGTTGGCCTTTGGTGAAGTGCCCGGTTGTCGGGAAGTAAGGTGGGGGCGCGGTCGCACCACACTTGTCGTAGCTGTATCGCTTGACGTACCCCGTTCCGCCGTTCCACCCGATCGTGCCAACCGCCCCGCGGGTGTTCTGGATGATCCCACCGGTGAGGTAGAGGCAGCCTCGGCCCCAGTTGGATCCTTCGCACTTCTCGGCCTTGGTCGCCCCACTCGCGTAGTTCTCGACCGTGAAGATGTCGAGCGCCAACACGATCCCGTGGATGAACTCGTTCTGGGTATCGTCATAGCTGACCCAGTTGTTGCCGGGCCCAGGCTGTTGCGCCGAATTCATGGTGTTGTCCGCGACGATGACGTCGTCACCGCTGAAGATGCCCAGGATGTCGTCACAGGTCCCCAGGCCGGGGTCGCTCGCGTAGGTGATGTCGTCTCCGATGATGATGTCGTCGTTCGACGCGAGCGTGACGCGGCCGCGGAGGACCCCGCTTATGACGACCTTCCCGTTGACGTAGATCACACCCTTGAAGTCGGGGTTCAGGGAGCGGTCCAGCGGGAAGAGGTACTGGGCCTCCGGCTTCCCCGCGAGCGCCGGATGGACGGCCCCGGTCCACTGGTCCCAGGCGCCCTTCGAGTCGGTGGGTGTGAACCCGCCGAAGATGGAGTCGGCGCCCCCGAGGTAGCAGCGCCTCTTGCTGTTCGAAAGCGATGCCACCCAACTGTCCGGGCCGTTCCAGGGGTGATCGGCGGCCGCCACGAACGTCCCATCCGGATGGTAGTGACCGCACTGTTGCGAGTTGCGCAGTCCGGTCGAGGGTGCGTCCCCCGAGACCCACCGAGCGTCCGTGGATCGGTACACCCGGAAGAACCCTTCGTCCGCCCCGGCCACGCTTCCGTCGAGGTCCAGGTCCACGGCCACGAATTCGATCCGGAGATACGCTTCGCCGCTCCCACCGGGAGAGCCGGTCGAGAACGACGTTCCACCGGCGGCCGCCTGGGTCTGGAGCTTCGTAAGTTCGGCGGTCTCCGGCATGGGGATCGTGGCCGCGCTCTCCTGATACCCCTTCTTGAATGTGCCGTACGACGAGCCCTGCACCGACTTCGCGGTGGTCACGTCCTCGTGGAAGGTGGCTCCGGACGAGTAGATCTTGAGGTAGTCGTTCGTGTGGACGGGACCGAACAGCTGGTCTCCTCCACCGAACGAGATGTTGGACGGCTCGATGTCCGTGAAGTAGGCGAACTTCGCGAAGCTCTCTTCGAACACCTGGCTTCGCCGGACGACGGCCCCGCCTCCGGGGTCCCGCACGACGGAGACGATGCTTCCGAACACGCCGTACTGACCGGAAGTGGTTCCGGTGGGTCCGACGTACACCCAGCGGCGGAGGCCAGGGATGGTGTCGCCGGCGCCGTCCATGACAGGCACGCCATTCTCGAGGGTGGTATACCCCGCGTCCGGGTAGAGTGCGTCGTCGCCGTTCACGCGGGCACGGGCCCACTCGAGTCCCTCGAGGGCGGCGGCGTCGAGGTTGCTCTGCCGGTCGTAGTAGCGGTTACCGAGCGTATGCGCCGAGCCCATCAGAGCGGCGCCGGTCGCCACCAGTGCGACGATCACGACCACCAGCATGACGGTAATGAGTGCGAAGCCGTTGGGTGCGACGGGTCGATCGTTCATCGGAGTCTCCAGAGACGTCATGGGATCAGGACCGGTCCGGCCGTGGTCAGGGGAGAGAGAGACGGGGTACAGTCTTGCGCGGCCAAGGCGTATTCGTATGCGCTGCCGGGGGTCACCGTGGCGTCCGAGTACGAGTACGTGGGCGCACCCGCCGGAATGGCCAGGTAGGGATCGCCCCAGGTGAGGGCGCCGGCGTCGCGGCGCCAGATTACGTAGCGAACGACGTCGGCCTCACCACCCGCCTCGTCGACCGCGGGGTTCCAGGTGAGCTGTGCCGCGGGCTCTCCCCCGGTCAGGACGGTCGCCGAGGCCGTGAGCACGGACCCGAGAATCGGGGCGGACCCGCACGTCGACAACGTTCCGAGTCCGGCGTTGGGAAGCGCGATGAGACGGTTCATCGCGACTGTCGCCTCTGCGTCGCCGGTGCGTCCGTTGGTGGCCGCGAGGCTCAGCACCACGGCCCGAACACTGTCGGCCAGAGCGGACGTGCCGGTGTCGGAGGCCGCGAGGTGGATGTCCGATTCGTGCCGGAACGGTACGAGGGAGTCCGGCACGGGAATCAGTGCCTGAGCACCCGTCCCGTCATCTCCATAGCGCTCGTAGGCGAAGAACGGCTGCGTCCCGTTCCTCAAGAGATTCCGAGCGATGACTTCGGGCCCCCCGGCGTTGACTTGCCGAAACAGCACGTAGTCGTCGGTCCGTGCGGTGGAGCTGTCCGCGCGGAAGAAGAACACGATGACTTCGGCCGGGCTCGCCACTCCGGGGGTGACCTCGTAGGTCGTATCCGGAAAGCTCACGCCCGCGTTCGGGATGGCGAATCCGCCCGACGGCGCCGACACCTGTCCCGTGGGTGCGTCCGGGTCATGGAAGACGGCAAACGGATCGTTCGCCACGTTCGTCGCGTAGTCCGCGGAGAAGGCGACGACGTCGTCGCCGCCGTAGTAGAGCGACGGCTGAGATTCTGGCGTGTTCGTGCCGAGGGTCTCCAGGTCCTGGCTGAGCGTCGTGGCCGCGTACCGGAGATTACGCAGCGCCACGAGTCGGTCGACGGCGGACTGGAACGCGCTGTTCTGCTGCGCCATGAACGACAGGGCCGTGGAGATCACGATCAGGAAGATCGTGAGCGCAACGATGAGCTCGGTCAGGGTCATTCCCCGGCGGTCCCTTGGGATGTTCATCGGAGGCCTCACGGGGCGGCGACGACGATCTGTCGGGAGATCGCCGGCTTGAGGAAAGGGCCGGCCACGGTCACGGAGATCCGCTTGTAGTCCAGCGCGACCGGAGTCGTCTGCTGGACGTGGACCACGATGGTCTTGCGGGTCGTGCCCGCTCCCAGCACGTCGTTCTCGGTGCCCGCATAGAGGGTGTCGAGTCCCGCGTACCGGGGATCCAGCCGCACCCTCGAGATGCGATCCTCCACGAGTTGGAGGGCGAGCGCACGACGCTCCGCGCTGACCGCGGTCGTGGTCAGCTGGCTGGCCGACGCACCGAGACCGAGCACCGCCACCGACAAGATGACGAGGGCCACGACCACTTCGATGATCGTGAAGCCGGCCCCGGACCGGTTGGATGGGGTCAGCATGAGACTTCCCAAGCGCCGGTCCGGAACGAGAAGCACCGAACCGCCCCGGTCGCTCGCTCCACCGTGAGGGCACGGACGGAAGAGGCGGAGCCCGCGAGCGACCCCTCGAGCGGGCGGACGTAGATGACGCCCTCCGACGACGCGCTCCCATTCCTGTGGAACGTCAGAACGGGATCGGACGAATCCACTGAGAAGCTTATCGGTCCGCTTTTTCCGCCCAGGAGCGGAGCGGTGCCGGTCCCGAATCCCATCGTCTCGGGAAGTTCGACGACCCTCTGGTCCTCGCCGGCGTCCGGAACACCGTCGTTGTCGAGGTCCTGGTGGATATTGAGGCGGCGGTCGCTCAACTCGAACGTCACGTGGACGTCGTGCTGGCGAAGGACGGCCAGGCGTTGTGCAGCATTCAGTCCGAGCGCGACCTCACTGGCGGCCGAATCGGCTCGCCACCGCCCTGGCGAAAACATCGGGGCGGCCATAGACGAAAGGACTCCCACCACGGCCAGAACGAACACGAGCTCCACCAGCGTGAAGCCGCACCTGACCGGCCGGCGCCGAGAATGCCGCGACGGCTGCCGCGCCGCCCCGCTTCCGCACGTTCCGGCGGGGGTGCATCTTGTGTGAACGGTTTCTCGGCTCATGCCCGTAAGTCCCTGAAAATACAGGAGTTCCTCGTTCGGACCGACAGGCCCTATTCAAATCAACCGGGAGGCCGAGTAGGTGAGCAATCGCCGTGCGGTGGGAGGTGTGTCAGGACGGTGAACGGCTGGTGCACGCGGTGAACTGCGGTCCCTGCCGGCCGGCTTGCGAGACAGCTCCCGAGGTACGCAATTGGAGTCGGCACTTATTTCCGAGGAGGGCAAAATTTGATACCCACCGCGGTGGTTGCGGACGACGATCACCTCGCGCGCGAGAGGCTCAAGGATCTCGTCGCCGCAGACCCGGTCGTCCGTGTGATCGGGGAGGCGGCAGACGGGAGTGAAGCCTTGCGAATTGTGGACGAACTCGAGCCCGATGTGCTCTTCCTCGATATAGAGATGCCGGTGTTCAACGGCCTCGAAGTTGCCAAACGGCTCCGTCACAGGCCCACCATCGTTTTCACCACGGCCTATGGGCACTATGCCGTGACCGCGTTCGAGCTCGCCGCCGTCGACTACCTTGTAAAGCCGTTCGGGCCGGACCGCTTCAAAGAGGCGATGAACCGGGTGATCGGTACGCTCGAACGCCCTCGGGAGGAGTCGGCTGAACGTATGCAGCAGGCGATCGAGCCGGGCGATGTCCTCGAGCGCCTTTTCTTGCGAGACAAGGACCGGATCCTGCCCATCAGCGTGGATCAGGTCATCCGATGCGAGGCCGAGGGTGACTACGTCGACGTCTGCACGTCGGGCCGGTCTTTTCTCGTGCGCCTTCGGCTGCAGGACCTCGAGGAACGCCTTGCCGGGCGCTTCCTGCGCATCCACCGCTCCCACCTGGTCAACCTCGACCACGTGGAGCGATTCGAGCAGCACGATGACGCCCGACTTGCTGCGGTGATGTCGGACGGAAGTCGGGTTGTGGCCAGCAGGGCGCGATCGCGTGACCTCCGCCGCCTGGCCCGCTGACGGCGGGGCGGACGGCCTCTCCGAGACCCATCCGCCCGACATTCGTGAGATCCGGCAAGCGTTCGGCAAGGCGGCCGCTGGCGGACGGTGGGCGCAGCTTATGCTCGTCCTGGGCATTTCCACCGCCTTGTCCGCCGGCCTGTCGCTCTTTGGACCCGCCCGGTACGTAGGCAGTGCGCTCGACGTAGCGCTGGTCCTCGGCCCTTTCGCCGCTGCCGCGGCGTGCCTTGGGGCTCGCTCCGCGGCCGATTCGGGCGGACGGGCACCGTGGCTCCTGATGACCATCGGATCGATGCTCGCCGCGGCGGGGCACGCACTTTCGTCGTCGGCGGCTCTACAGGGGCTCTACCTCGAGTTCCCCAGTCACGAGTTCCATCTGATCGTGTTGAGCCACTTCGCGTTCGCGGAGGGCGCGATTCTGGCGCTGCGGCCGGCACAGGAAGCTCGCCTTGCCGTCGAGATCGCGCTCGATGGAATGCTGGTGCTGATGGCCTCGTCGCTCGTGGTGCTGGCATTCATCCTCGACGCGCCGCTCACCCAGGGCTGGTTGACGATGCCGCAGGCGGTCGGAATGCTGGTGGGGCAGTTCGCGATCGCCGCCTCACTCCTGTTTCCGGCCCTGCTCGTGTTCTGGCGGGACACCGAACTCGCTGGGCCGGTGGTGGACGGGGTGCTCGTCACCGCGGTCTTCCTCGCGTTCGGCCACTTCTTCGTGGCCCTCGGGCTGGACCCGCTCCCGGGCTCGGAGCCGCCGGCCATGGAGTGGGTGCGACTGGGGGGCTGGCTGGCGCTGGCGCTCACGGCGTCACTTGCCATGGTTCGACCTCGGGCGACACCGGTGGGGGAGCGTCGCGAACTTGCGGCGCGCCGCTTCCGTCAACTGATCATTCCGTCCGCCGCCCTCTTTCTCGCGGGGTGGGCGGCCTTTCGTTCTGATGACGTCAGTGATGCCTCTCGCGTCGTGGTGGCGGCAATGGGCGTGCTGCTCGCGCTCCGCGTCGGGGCGGCCCTCTACGCGGTGGAGAGGGAGTCACGGGATCGCGAGACGGCGGAGCGTGTGGCCGGGCGTGCCCGACTGCGTGCTGTCACCGCCCAGATGCAGCCGCACTTCCTGTTCAATGCGCTCCACTCGCTGTCGGCGCTGGTCCGGCGCGATGTCACCGCCTCGGAAAATGCGCTCGAGCAGTTGGGCGGGCTTCTACGCTACGGGCTGGATTCCGGCGATGATACGGTTCGATTCGCGGACGAATGGAAGTTTGCGCGAGACTACCTCGCCCTCGAGTCCTTGAGGCTCGGGACCCGGCTCACGGTCAAAGAGGACGTGTCGGACGCGGTCCTCGAACTCGCGATACCGCCGTTCGTGATCCAGCCGCTCGTCGAGAACGCCGTCCGGTACGCCATCAGCCCGTATCCGGCGGGCGGCTGGGTGGCCGTGAACGCCTGGCGAGAGGGTGATGTCCTCCACGTCGAGGTCGGGGACTCCGGCCCGGGTGCGTCTCCCAGCGTGGTGGCGAACGCGCCGGGCGTGGGTTTGCGCGGAGTAAGGGCACAACTCGCCACGCACTTCGACGACCAGTGGGACCTGCGAACCCGTCGAGACGACCGTGGCTTCTGGATCCGTATCGTGATGCCCGCGGACGAGGACTGAGCTCTTGACTCAGCCCGCTCCGGTGGGGGGTTTGGTCGACTCCCAAGGGGCCTGCGTTGGTGGCCCCTGATTCCACGGGGCCTGCGAGGACGAAGGCTCGGGAGCGAACCTCACGTCGGCGCTGAACGACTGAGCGGTCGGCGACAGACCTCCCCGGTTGCCGTTCCCGTTGCCGTTCCCATTTCCCTTCCCGTTCCCATTTCCGTTCCCGTTGCCGTTCCCATTTCCCTTCCCGTTCCCATTGCCATTGCCGTTCCCGTTGCCTTTGCCGTTTCCATTGCCTTTACCCTGAGTAGGGAGGGAGGCGAGCGCAAAGGAGTGCACGGCGGGTGGAACGAAGATCGACTTACGGGCCAACTCGACGAGGAATGCTCGGCGGGTCGACGGTTGGGCCGGTGTGCTCATGGCTCGGTCGTTGGGTCGGGAAGAGGACGCCCGAAATAGAGAGCGTGTGCCGGCCGCTTCGCAAGATGGTCGACGGTGGGCTGTCGCTGGGCGCGGTGACGTGCTGCTCCGCTCGATAAACGGAGTGCGCCGCCGGCGGCGCAGTGGCCGATCTACCCTGCAGAGGTCGGCGGCGTGGCGGCCCAGGGAGCCTGGGCCGGCGGCCCGCTGTGCCGGGGTGCGGCCGACGGCGGAGCGGGAGAGAAGGTCGATCCTTCCTCCGCCTGTCGGGTGGTCGGGGACAGCCCACCGCCGTGCCCGTTCCCTCGACTGTTTCCGCGGGTGTCGCGCCCGCGTCCGCGACCGTTTCCATGAGTCGAATGTCCCTTCCCGTTCCTTCCGCTGTTCCCGTTTCCGTTCCCCTTTCCCTGAGTTCCGATCGCGCCGATCGAAAAGGAGCGCACCACCGGCGGGACGAACGGTGAGCGCCCCGCGAGATCCACCAGGAACTCGCGGCGGGTCGGCCAGTCGGGGTGCATGCACACGGGCATCGGCGGTTCGGAGGAGCGTCTCCCTCATACCTCGGCCGGCACGAGCGGTGCACACAACCACCGATGAGGCGGGCGGACAGATCGTGCGGTGGAGCGACGGAGTGGTCGACCAACGGCGTCTTCGCCGCCGATCGGGGCGACGGCTCGGGTGGGAAGGACGACCGGCCCGAACCCGGACCGGTCGTCCACGCCGCTATCGTGGCTGGAAGGAGAACGTGAGCAGGGCCACTCGGTCTTTGCTCGTCAGATGAAGACGATCTGGGCGCCAGCCGTCTTCTCCCAGAAGTCCATAGCGGACAGGCTGCCCTTCACCTGGGGAATCAGGTCCATGTCGTCCAGATCGAACATCTCCATGGCGAGCTTGCACGCGTAGAGTTCCGCTCCTGCGTCGTCCAGCGTCTCCAGAAGCTCGCGGACGTCCGGAATGTCCAACTCTTCCATCTTCTTCTTCATCATCTTGGTCGCAAGAGCCTCCATCCCCGGCAGACCCATGATGGAGTGGGGCATCGGGCTGGAGGGATTTCCGAGCATGCCGGCGTGGAGGCGGTCGACTTTCGCCGCCGTGACGATGTCCATGCCCCAGAACGTGAAGAAGATCATCGCTTCCATGCCCATCATCCGGGCCGCGTTGGCCATGATGAGTCCCGGGTACGCCATGTCGAGCGATCCCTTGGAGCAGATGATCGCCACCCTGCGAGCGCTCTCATCCTGGCCGGCGGCTACCCTGTCGCTCGTCGGCGCGCTCTCGAGTACGGTGCTCATCAGACGCATCCTTTCGGTTTGGTGAGACCAGCGATCCGGGCGGCCAGAATGCCCGGACCCTTGGGGAACAGCGTGTACAACTCTTTCGTCGGGACGCCCAGCACCTTCGTGATCCGACGAAGGGATGGCGGGGTGCCCTTCTCGGCCGCGTCGCGACGGCAGAAGTCGATCACTTGCCAGTGCCGCTCGGTGAGTGGGTCGATGCCCGCTTGCCGTGCGAGATCGTCCGCGACTTCCGGTGTCCACTGGTCCGGGTTGAGGAGGAATCCACCCTCGTCCACTTCCAGCGCCTGTCCTGCCAGCGTGATGGTACTCATGCTATGACTCCTATTGGTTGTACCTCATTTCCCGGGCCGGCCCGTCCGGCGGGGGTGCCATCTTCACGTCCACTTTCCACGCATCGACATCCTCGTTTCAACGAACGGAAGCTCCCGACCGGCCAGGAGCATGTTCCAGTAGATCCACTGGAAGGCCAGCTTGCCCCAGTGGTTGAACCGGCTCTCCTTGAGGAGCCGGAGGGGGCCGATTCCCGCAAGCGGGAAGCGCCCGGGAAGTGGCTCCGTGTCGTAGTTGAAGTCGATGAGGACGGCCTTTCCGAAGCCGGTTTCGATAAAGCAGTTGGCGTGGCCGTCGAACCCGTCCCCGAGCGGTCGTTCTCCGATGCTGCGGAGCAGGTTCTCCTCCACCACGCCGCCCTGGAAGTGCGCGACGGAGCCCGCCTTCGAAGACGGCAGATCCGTCGCGTCTCCGAGCACGAAGACGTTGTCCCACCCTTTGGAGCGCAGCGAATGGGGGTCGGTCGGCACGAAGGCGAGTTCATCTCCCATGTCGGAGTCCCCGATCGACTGGCTCCCCATGTGGGTGGGGATCGACACCAGGAGATCGTACGGTAGCTGCCGCCCGTCCCAACTCGACAGCGTTCTGTCCTGGCCGTTGACCTCACTGGCCTGGAACAGGCTCTCGACACGGATCCCCTTGTCGATGAGGAGCTGTCCAAGCACCTCTGATGCCTTCGGCTTGGTGAAGGCTCCGTCCAGAGGGGTCGCGTAGACGAGTTCGACGTTCTCTCGCACGCCTCGCTTGCGGAGGTGCCAATCGGCCAGGAACAGGAATTCCAGGGGCGCGACCGGGCACTTGATCGGCATTTCGGCCACGTTCAGGACGAGCCGACCGCGGTCGAACCGGGAGAGCGCGTGGAACAGCCGGTCCGCTCCGTCCAGCGTGTAGAAGTCGAACGCGCTTTCCTGCCACCCCGGTCCCGTGAGCCCTTCGAGCTCCGCAGGTACAATGCGACTTCCGGTGGCCAGGATCAGGAAATCGTACGACAGCTCCGTTCCGCCCTTCAGGCGCACCTTGGAGGCGTCAGGGTCGATCCTGTCCACGCCCGCGAGGATCAACTCGACGCCTCGGGGTGCGTAGCGTGCTCTGGAGCGGACGATGTCCCGCGCCCTGTACACACCGAACGGCACGAAGAGCAAACCCGGCTGATAGACGTGAGTGTCGTCTTGGTCCACCACAGTGATTGCCCACTCGTCTCGTGGCAGGGCTCGGCGCATCTTGGCGGACATCAGCGTGCCTGCGGTGCCGCCGCCGAGGATCAGGAGCTTCTTCATGGTGATCATCCCTTGAGATGCCGGCGCAGAGTTCGTCCCTGCGTCCACCTTCTATCAAGGCAAGGGAAGGGCCACTTCGTGCTATTTCTCTAAGGTGTATAGCGACAATTGCTTATGTGGTCTGTGGTGCCGATTTCCACAGTGCGCCATTCTCGCTCTGCACCGGTCTGTTCCAGGCTGTGGAACCTTCTGAGACGAAACGTTTCAGAGTTCCAGATCGCGCATCCGTCGCCAGAGCGTTGTCCGACTCACGCCGAGCAGGCGGGCCGCGTCGCCCCGCCGGTATCGCGCCGCGCTCAGGGCCTCGAGGATCCGGACGCGCTCCGCCTCGTCGGCGGTGGCACGCAGGGTCCTGTCGAGAGCCTCGCCGCTCCTGCTCTCGCTGTTCACAGCCGGGCCCTCACGTCGCTCAGGCGACCAGCCGTCCCTGTCCTGAGGCGGGCCGCTCAACTCCTCCGGGAGGTCGGCCACGTGGATGGTCTCGCCTTCGCACACGGCCACGGCGTACTGGAGGGCCGACTGAAGCTCCCTCACGTTTCCGGGCCATGAATGAGTCAGCAGCGCGCGGCTGGCGGAGGGAGCGAGGCGAAGGGACCGGCCGCGCTCTCGCCCGATTCGCTCCAGAAACGTCCGGATCAGGAGTTCCACGTCTTCGCGCCGCTCACGGAGCGGCGGAATGTGGAGCGGCACCACCCTCAGCCGGTAGTACAGATCCTCGCGAAACCGCCGCTCGGACACCGCCTGGACGAGGTTGACGTGCGTTGCGGCAATGATGCGGACATCGACCGACCGGGTTCGACTGTCTCCGACACGTTCAAACGTATGCTCCTGGAGGAACCGGAGGATCTTCCCCTGCAGCGACAACGCCAGATCTCCGATCTCGTCGAGGAAGAGCGTTCCGCCGTCCGCGAGCTCCACCCGACCCGTTCTGTCCTTTACCGCGCCCGTGAAGGAGCCCCGAACGTGTCCGAACAGTTCGCTCTCGAGGAGGTCCTCGGGGATCGCCGCGCAGTTGACGGCCACGAACGGACCGTCTCTCCTGTGGGACGTCTCGTGGAGGGCCCGCGCCACCAGCTCCTTGCCGGTGCC
>JAJCZZ010000109.1 GCA_029262115.1 Gemmatimonadota bacterium
CACAATTCTACAGATCCTGAGCGTCTATCCCTTCGAGAAAGCGCCTCTCGCACAAGTGCTTTCGCAGACCGGCTACACTCCCATTGACCCCGATATTCGTAACCAGTTGCAGCTCTTCGACTTATGACCGGACACTACTGATCTGGACTGCATCCGCCTGGCACTCGCCGGAACGATCCACGCGATACGGAGCGACACCATGACGCTCTCCGAAGTCCGGCACGCCGTTCTTCGCCTCGTCAGGGAGCCGGGGTTCACCGTGGTCGCCGCAGTGACCCTCGCCTTGGGGGTCGGCGCGAACGTGGCGGTTTTCGCCGTCGTGAACGCCGTTCTCCTTCGTCCGCTGCCGTATCCGGAGGCGGATCGCTTGGTGATCATCGAGCACCTCGACGAACGGACCGGATTCACGAAGCGCGACATCGCCATCGGGGACTTCGTCGACTTCGACACGCGGGCTCCGTCGTTCGAGGGACTCGCAGGCTATACGGCGGGGCAGGTCACGCTGTTCACGGAGGAGCAGCCGTTCCGTGTCGACCAGGTCAACGTGACCGGCGACTTCTTCCGTACGCTTGGGGTCCGGCCGGAGCTGGGACGGGTGATCGAGACCTCGGATGCGGTGGCGGGGGCGGCGCCCGTCGCAGTGGTCTCCCACGGTCTCTGGCGCGATGTCCTCGGAGCGGACCCGGCCGCGGTCGGACGCTTCATCGAGACGGGCGTCGGGCGGATGGAGGTCGTCGGGGTCATGCCCGTATCTTTCGACTTCCCCGCCGATGCAGGCACGGATCTGTTCGTGCCGATGGCGGTGCCCGCGAGCGCACCTGAGGCTCGCAACGACTGGTGGACGTTGGCCGTCGGGCGCCTCCGGTCCGCTGGTGACCTCGACCAGACCAACCGCGACATGGAAGCGCTGTCGCGGGCATTCGCTGAGGAGCATCCCGAGCAGAACGAGGGGGCCCTCTACACCGCGGTTCCCCTCCGGCAAGCCTTGGTTGGTGACACCAGTCGGGCGCTCCTGCTCATGCTCGGCGCGGTCGGCATGGTGCTCCTCATTGCCTGCGCAAACGTTGCAAATTTGCAGTTGGCTCGCTCCCTCGCCCGACGTAGGGAGATGGCAATCCGTATTGCCATCGGTGCGCGCACAGGCCACCTCGTTCGACAGCTGCTCCTGGAGAGCCTCGCGCTCAGCGTAGTGGCGACCGCCTTGGGAATCGGCGCCGCTCATGTCGGGGTCTGGCTGATTACCGGCCTCATTCCGGCCTCCTCGACGGTGCCCGGTCTCGCCGATGCGCAGCTCGACGGTGTGGTCGTGGCCTTTGCCGTCCTGCTTGCGGTGGGGACTTCCGTCCTGTTCGGCCTTCTCTCCGCGGTGAGCGTCCGTGGCGACCAGGCGCGACAGGTTCTGGTCACGACCCGATCGTCGCTGGGGCGCGGAAGTCGTAGGTGGGGCTCGGCCCTGGTCGTCGCGGAAATCGCCCTGGCCGTCGTCCTGCTGCTCGGGGCCGGGCTGATCCTGCGGAGCTTCGCATCGCTCATGCGCGTCGACCCCGGCTTCGAGTACGAGAGCGTGGCGCGGATCACGGCGCAGCTTCCGGTGGGTCGCTACGGCGAGTACGGTGCGCGGCAGGCGTTCTACCAGCAGGCGTTCGCCGCGGTGGAATCGCTGCCGGGCGTACGGGCGGTCGGGGTCGCCGCGATCACGCCGCTTACGGGAAACAACTGGACGATGCCCTTCGAACGGGCGGACCGACCGTTCGGTCCCGGCGAGCGCGCACCGGAGGTCGGATGGCAGGTGGCGTCCGGCGGCTTCTTCGAGGCGCTTCAGATTCCGCTCGTTTCAGGCCGGCTCTTCGACGACCGCGACGGGCCGGACGGTCCCCCGATCATCATTGTCAGCGAGTCCATCGCGGAGCGGTACTACCCGGAGGAGGATCCGGTGGGGCGCCGGGTGGAGACCTGGGGAGGGGCGCGAGAGATCGTCGGAGTCGTCGGCGACATCCGCCGTGGCAGCCTCGAGGACGAGCCCCGTGCCGACATGTATCTGCCGGCGGAGGCGACTTACGGACTTCAGACCACCTTCTTTGCCCGCACCGATGGAGATGCGGCGGCGGCGCTACCGGTCGTCGGTCGTGCACTTCGCGACATCGACCCGGACCTCGCGCTCCTCGAGACCTCCACGATGGCGGACGTCGCCGGGGAGTCCGTGAAGGTTGTCGAACTCATGCTGTGGTTGCTGATCGTCTTCGCGGGCACCGCCATCGTACTCGCGGGGGTCGGCATCTACGGAGTGATGTCGTACACGGTGCGCCAACGCGTCCCCGAGATCGGCACACGTATGGCGATGGGTGCGACGCAACGCGATATCGCCCGTTTGGTTCTCGGGCAGGGGGCGGGCATTGCCGTTGGTGGGGTCGGTCTGGGGCTCCTCATCGGCCTTATGGGCACCCGAGCGCTTGAGTCGGTCCTCTTCGGCGTTTCTCCGACCGACCCGCTTACCGTGGCGGCTGTCGCGCTCGCCATCGTGGGGACCACGCTGCTGGCATCCTGGCTACCGGCACGGAGGGCCGCCAGTGTCGCTCCCGCGCGTACGCTGAAGGAGGGGTAGGTGGGGCCCCCGTACGTCCCGACGAAGTAGCGTCGCCCCTCTGCCCACATGTGCGAAACCGTCAGCCGATAGTGGGTCCGGCAACGCGGCTCATCGAGACGTCTACGACGACGAGTTTCCCTCGACTTCTCGGTAGCCAAAGACATCTCGTCGCGGCTGTCGGTGTCCGCGAAAGTGAACGGCCTGACGGCCGGCAGGAGCGCGAGATCCTCGGCGTGCCTGACACGGACGGTTGACGGCGTTCGACCGAAGCCGGGGGGGGCGACGAAGCGGTCGCCCGCCCTTTTCGCGTCCTTGCGGCCGACTACCCCGCCCGTGTATCCTGCGTCGTAGGCGATCACGGGTAAAGTGCTGGGTTCCGTGCGGCGGCCAACCCGTTCGACGAGGGAGGGCGTATGCGAGGGTTTCGTTGGGGCGACGAAGGAGGTCGGTCGCGGTCCGGTCCGCGCTGGGCCATTCTGGCCGTGACCGTGGCAACCGCGGGCGCGGGAATGTGCGTCGGACAGGCCGGTCCGGCGCTTTCGCTCTACTCCTTCGTCTGGCGCACCCCACGCCGCAGCCCCGAGACAGCATGACGCAGCTCCTCTTCCTGGCGCTCCGACGTCGACGTCGGGCCGCCCACGCCGTCGCCCTGGCGCTCCTGGCCGCGGCTGCCTGCGGGGGCCCGCCCGAACCCGCGACCCCGTCCCCCCCCGACCGAAGTGGAGACGGAGCCGCAAGTAGAGCCGAGGCCCGCAGCCCGTCCTGAGCCTGCGGATACGACCCCGCCCGCAGCGGATCCGGTCAAGGAGCCGGAGAAGATTCCGAAGCCAGCCGAGAAGGAGCCGACCCCGGAGAAGGAGGACGTGCCCGCGCCGGAGCCTGCTCCCCGGGTCGACCCGGGCCCGATGGCTCGGCCACCGCTGGCCAGCGGGCCGGTGCCCATCCGGGACGACCCCCGGGTCCAAGTGGTCCCGCATATGGACGGCTGGGGGCCGCCCTCCAAGAAGCTCCAAACGTAGAGAGGGGAGGCGGGCTCAGCGCCGCTCGACCCTCGTCCCGTCGAAGTAGCGTCGCCCGCCCGCCCACGTATGCGAAACCGTCAGTCGATAGTGGGTACCGTTCACTTCCGTCGAGACCACCACCGAGTCGCGGCGCACGTCGAGGTCGTCCGACTCCGGGCCGCCGACGAACAGTTCGCGGAGGACGCGGCCCTGCACGCTCTCCGGCACGGTGGCCCCGACCACCGACAGCGCGGTCGGTGTGAGATCCACGTTTCCGGTCGGTACGTCTGAGACGACGCCGGATCGTACCCCGGAGCCCCACCCGATGAACGTGGCACGGATGTCCCACGGACTCGACGTCCCGTGCCCCGCCACGCCGCGGGAGTACGTCTCACCTCGGTATCCCCAGGGATTTTCGGCGTCGGACCACCCGGCTGACGTGAGTAGGTCCGCGGAACGCGGGTGGTCCCACGAGATCGCGGCGAAGGAGGCAGTGCCGGGGACCAATCCCCTGTCGTCGTCGCCCGAGCCAGCGGAGAACACCGGGCCGATCCACGGCGTCACTTGAAGAAGACGGGCGATGTCACGGGTGCGCTCCCGACCCCCTTCCCTCACGTGAATCGCGTCGCCGGCGATGATGACGTCCTTCGAGTCCGCCGAGCCTTTGAGTCCCGCGTCCACGAGCAGCTCGGTCAGGGAACTCGTCCCGACCCTGCGGCTGAACCCATGGTCGGACGTAACGAGGAAGGTCGTGGTGTGCAGGACCCCGCGTGCCCCCAGGCCGTCCATGAGCCGACCGATCTCGCGATCGACCTCGGCCAGGACCGCCACGGTGGCCGGGTGCCCGATGCCGCTTTCGTGAGCGGTGCCGTCCGGTTCCGTGATCCAGAGCGCCAGCACGTCCGCGTCCACCACGTCGACCCCGTAGTCGAGGACGGCGTCGACGCCCCACCGAACGTACGGCATGCCGTCCGGTGCGCCCTCGTCCGGAGGCGGGCCGATCTCACGGGCGACCACGGCACCCAGCGCCTCGGGGATCGTGAGCGCGTAATGCGCCATTCCCGCACCCGCTCCAGTGTGGTTCATGAGCGTGCCGGATCCCGTCGACCCCGACGATGCGGCAAACAGAACGAGGCCCTGATCCTCCAGGATCTCTCCCAGAGTGGAGGCCGTCAGAAGGCGCCCGCCGCTTGAGTTGGCGATCAACTGGAGGTCCCCCGCATCCCCCGTGTCCAGCACCCGTTCCGCGGCCTCCGGGATGTACACGGAGTTGCCCATCTGCCCGTGTCCGGAAGGGTAGGCGCCGGTGAAGATCGACGGGGAGTTCACGCGCGTCACCGTGGGAAAGACGGCGTGATGCGCCATCCCCCGGACTCCCTCCTCGGCCAACCGATTAAGGCGGGGCATGAGCGTCGGGGTGACGTAGTCGGGACGCAGGCCGTCGACGACCAGAATCAGGACCCGTGGCTTGTCGTTCGAGGGCTCGCCCGTCGGCGCGTGGGCGCAACCCGCCAGGAGGCCGACGAGAAAAACCAACAGCGAATGTCTGGAACGCGTCATCGTCCCTCTCTGGAAGCGGAGGACCACCGGGGAACATGAGACTTTCGCCATAGGGGCGTGCCGTCAACGTGAGAAAGCTTCCGATTCCCTCTTCGTGGCTGGACCGTCACCCGATCGTCATGGTCGCCGGGTCCCCGCCGGACCGATACGGCGCTGTGACGGTCCGGTGAACCGATGGACGCTGCCGCCCCCCTAGCGTCAAGTGCGGCCGCCCGCTCGGGCGCCGCCTACCCGTTCGCTGCCAGGAGGACTCCATGTTCACACGAGCTACAAGATCGCTGTTGACGGCCTTGATCGTTCTGTCACCCGCGCCGTCCGCGTGGGCCCAATCTGCCGCGGGCACCGTCGCTGGCAGGGTCATTGACGACGCCGGGCGTCCCCTTCCTTCCGCGATGGTGCGGATCGAAGGGACGAGCGCGGCGACCCTTTCCGGACAGGAGGGCGACTTCGTCCTCGTCGGTGTGCCGACCGGTCTCCGTACCGTGGAAGTAAGCTATGTCGGCTACACGGCAGCCCGCCGGGCCGTGACCGTGCGTGCCGGGGAGACCGCGACCGTCGACGTCACGCTCTCGGCCACCCCGGTCGAGCTCAACGAGATCGTTGTGTACGGCGAGGCGCGCCGCGGGCAGGCCAAGGCGCTCCAGAAGCAGATGACCTCACCGACCATCACCAATGTGGTGTCTGAAGAGCTGTTCAACCGCTTTCCGGACCGAAACGCAGCGGAGACGCTGCGGCGGCTGCCCGGCATCTCCATGGACCGCGACCAGGGCGAGGGCGAGTTCGTCCAGATCCGCGGGATCGATCAGGAGTACAACTCGCTGACCATCAACGGGATCCGGATCCCCGCGCCCGACGAAGGAGACGGAACGCGCAGCGTGGGCCTCGACCTCATCAACAACAGCCTGCTCGGCGAGATCGAAGTGGTGAAGGCGCTGACACCCGACATGGACGCCGATGCGGTGGGCGGCGTCGTCAACTTCGGACTCCGCGAGGCACCTCCCGGCGGCGTGGCGACGTTCCGGGCTGGCTTCGGCCTGAACGACCAGACCTCTGCGTTCAATGCGTATGGGAACGACATCCTCGACGTCTCCACGGTACTCGGAGATCGCTGGGCAGACGGGCGGTTCGGCCTGCTCGTCGACGGGGCGTACTACAAGACCCAGCGTCAGTCTAAGCTGCGTGAATTCGAATACGACGACGGCGACGGATCCATCGACGACGTCATTTTCGCGCAGCACACCAACGATTACGACGTGAAGCGCCAGCGCTTCGGCTTCAGCAGCACCGGCGACTACCGACCGGCCCCGGCCAGTCGGCTCTACGCCACCGGGAGCTACAACGTCTACCTCGACGACGAGGTCCGGCGGGTTGCCGATTTCAACCTGGAGGACGAGCGGGAGACGCGTGAAACACGCAATCGTCTCGAAGATCAGCGCGTGGCCTTGCTGATGGCCGGCGGCGATCACGATCTGGGCGCTCTTCAGGTCGACTACAAAGGCGCGTGGATCCGCTCCAGCGAAGAGTTGCCGGACCGAACCTACCTGCGCTTCCGACGGGACAACCCGTTCGCAGGCCTCAGCAACGATCAGGTGAAAAAGCTGGACGGCACCTCGAAGTTCGTTGGACTGGACGCCCCCGTCCTGGACCGGATCCGCTGGGACGACATGACGAAATTGGACGAAGATCTCTCCGGCCAGTTGAACCTCAGCGTCCCCTTCGAGCTCGGCTCGGGGAGCGGCGCGATCAGAGTGGGCGGAAAGTACCTGCTCAAGGACGTTTCCTACGAGCGTGTCCGGTACCAGGTGACGAACTTCACCGACACGCGCACCCTGCCCGAGGGAGCCTTCGGATTCGAGAACATGAGGTTCGACCACCCGGCTGTTCAGCCGCTCGTCGTGGACCGTGGTTCCCCGCGGAACATCACGGGCGACTACATTGCGTCCGAAGACGTAGCGGCGCTCTACGCGATGGCCACGCTCGACGTGAATCCGAAGCTCACGTTCCTCGCGGGTGGGCGGTTCGAGCGCACCACGACCGACTACACGCAGCCGAATCCGGAGACGGCGGACCAGCCCCTGAGCGGCGAGGGAGAGTATTCCAACCTGCTTCCGTCCCTGCACGTCACCATCCGGCCGACGACCCGCAGCAACGTCCGGCTGGCCTACACCACGGGCCTCGCCCGTCCTCGCTACGAGGATCTGGTTCCGCGGAGGATCGTGGACGAGGAGGATCGGACCATCTCGTACGGGAATCCGGATCTCGAGCCGCGGACTGCGGACAACCTCGACATCATGTACGAGCGGTACACGTCGAGCCTGGGCGTCGTGAGCGTCGGCGCGTTCTACAAGCGCTTTCGGGCGTTCCACACGACTCGGGTCTTCCAGGAAGACATCGGCGGGGTGCCGTACGCCGCAACGCAGACGGTCCAGGGAGATGGCACGGCCAGCTACACGGGCCTCGAAGTCGCGTTCAACCAGAGGCTTTCTTTCCTGGCGGCGGCGCTGCAGGACTTCAGCCTGTTCGGGAACTACAACTTCACGGATTCCGAGGGGGATGTCGGAGGGCGTACCCTGCCACTCACGAACAGCCCCAGGCACTCCGCCAACTTGTCGCTCCTGTACGACAATGGCCGCACCGGCCTCTCATTCGTGGCCGCCGCCAACTACCGTGACCAGATGCTGATCGGTGTCGGGCACGCCGCGCACCGGGACGTCTACTACGACGACGAGTTCCACCTCGACTTCTCGGTGGCCAAGGACATCTCGTCGCGCCTGTCGGTGTCCGCGAAGGTGAACGGCCTCACGGCCCGTCAGGAGCGCGAGATCCTGGGCGTGCCTGACACGGACGGCGCGCGGGTCCTTCAGTTCGAGGAGTACGGGCCGTACGGGACGGTGAGCCTGATGTACCGGCTTCGTTAAAAGCGTTCGAATGAGGGGCGGAGGGGCGGGGGGTCGCGGACGTAGCGGCCGCCCGCCCCCTTCCGCATCCTTGCGTTCCGCCACGCCGTCCGTATATTCTGCCAGGGGCCATCACGGGTAGGGTGCGGTCGCCTCGTGCCGTTGCCAACCCGTTCGACGAGGGGAGCGCGTGAGATCGCCATCGTCGACCGGCAGAGCAACGAGATCCGTGTGTTCTCGCCCGAAGGGGCAGCACCTACGGACCTTTGGCGGCAAGGGTGAGGGGCCGGGAGAGTTCCAGTTCCTTCGGCAACTGGCCGCGCTCTCGGACGGGCGCCTGGCCGCGTGGGACAGGCAGTCCCGCCGGGTGACGGTCTTCGAGGACGATGACGACGCCCGTTCCACCGGAGTCATACAGATCGGCTTCATGGATGCCCTGTGGACTCGAATGGTCGGCGCTTTTTCCGACGGCTCCGCCATTGTCCGGATCGACCCCTCGGTCTCCGCCATGCGTGAGGAGACCGTGCCGGACATCGGGCACGGTCTGGTGCTCAAGCGCGCCACCGACGAGCTCGACGTGCACACCGTCGTCGTCGAACGTATCGGAGGCCAGCGGCCTTGAGGCGAGCGCCGCGCAGAAGTCACCGATCCGGGTTGACCCTCCTCGGGCCGAGGGGTATACTTTGGGCCCTATTGCGGGGTGGAGCAGTCTGGTAGCTCGTCGGGCTCATAACCCGAAGGTCGCGGGTTCGAATCCCGCCCCCGCTATTTGCTTCGAAGCGCCGCCTCTGGCGGCGTTTCCCATGTAGAGGCCGAAGGATGCTCGTGGCAATGTCGTCTCGACAGTTCAGCGAAGGTCTGCGTGACGGGCGCCGTGCGCGATCTTGGACGGTGGCCGATACGTGGAGCCCGCGGAAGCGGGCGGGAGGGATGGGCCGGTAGCGTTCCGGTCCTTCCGGTATGCTTCCCGTCCGCGCCTCGGTTGGCTCGGACGGGTTTTTTTGTTGCGGGCCAGGTAGCTCAGTTGGTAGAGCACGTGACTGAAAATCACGGTGTCGGCGGTTCGATTCCGTCCCTGGCCATGGTGGACCCGTGCGAGTGCGCGGGAGCTGTCTAGAGGTCCGTAGCTCAATTGGTAGAGCACCGGTCTCCAAAACCGGCGGTTGGGGGTTCGAGTCCCTCCGGGCCTGTGAAGCGTGAAGGCTTGGACGGTTTGCCGGGCCAGTCGGATGTGGAGCTCGGTGAGCCACGGGAAGGTAGGCCCCGATCGTCTAACGGTTAGGACACCACTCTTTCAAGGTGGCGATCGGGGTTCGATTCCCCGTCGGGGCGTTGGATTGTGCGAAGTTGTTCGTAGGCGATGGCAGTGCAGGAGCGCCTACAGTGCAGGAAAATCTGGGGCTGTAGCTCAGTCGGTTAGAGTGCCGGTCTGTCACACCGGAGGTCGCGAGTTCGAGTCTCGTCAGCCCCGCTCCACGTTTTTTGACAGAACAGGAAGGTCCGAAGCCCGCCGAAAGGCGGGTTTCTCTTCCCCGAGGTGTTGTGTGTGCCGGGGCCGTAGCTCAGTTGGGAGAGCGCTTGAATGGCATTCAAGAGGTCAGGGGTTCGATTCCCCTCGGCTCCACTGTCGGCCGGATCGAGCGATCCGAAGTGTAGAGGCACCCGGCTCGGGTGGCGGAATTGGTAGACGCGCAGGATTCAGGATCCTGTGGGGGCAACCCTGTGAGGGTTCGAGTCCCTCCCCGAGCACTTCTAAGACTGATGAGCCAGGACCGAAACACAGCGGTGTGTCGGTTCGGCCGACGACATCACCGAGATTCGGCGCCCACGTGCTGGAATTGGTAGACAGGCTGGTTTGAGGGACCAGTGCCGGAAACGGCGTACAGGTTCGAGTCCTGTCGTGGGCATGAGGTAAATATTGGCGCCCGTAGCTCAATTGGATAGAGCGTCTGACTACGGATCAGAAGGTTGGGGGTTCGAGTCCCTCCGGGCGCACTTCATGTCGTACTGTATTATTCAGGGTGATGGCACAGAGGATCGCGGGCGCGTAGCTCAGTTGGTTAGAGCGCTACGTTGACATCGTAGAGGTCAGAGGTTCGAATCCTCTCGCGCCCATTTGGATTTCGATAGTCGACCGATCAGCTGATTTTTCTGGGGCCGTAGCTCAGTTGGGATAGCGCTAGAATCGCACTCTAGAGGTCAGGGGTTCGATTCCCCTCGGCTCCATTGGTTCGCCACCATAGCTCAGTGGTAGAGCACGTCATTCGTAATGACGGGGTCGTCGGTTCAAATCCGACTGGTGGCTCTCGACGCGCCACCTAGCTTTGACCTCGGTGAGTGAGTCGATTTATGCTCGCTTTTTCATTCGGGTTTCATTGCCCCGTGGTGTAATTGGCAACACGCCGGATTCTGGTTCCGGAGAGTCTAGGTTCGATCCCTAGCGGGGCAACTTGCTTTCAGTTCGAGCTTTTTGAATGGATCGGCTCGCTGATCCTCTTGGAGGCGTAGTCTAACTGGTAAGGCACCGCATTCGAAATGCGGCGGGCGCAAGCCTTTGGGGGTTCGAGTCCCTCCGCCTCCGTTGTCTAGCGTGGCCGGTGTGGAGGTCTTCTCGGGCCGACTCTACCAGGTAGGATAATGGACGGGTGGCCGA
The DNA here is from genome assembly GCA_029262115.1 of Gemmatimonadota bacterium. Classification (GTDB taxonomy): domain Bacteria; phylum Gemmatimonadota; class Gemmatimonadetes; order Longimicrobiales; family Gaopeijiaceae; genus JAJCZZ01. Next base: position 10,696 of record JAJCZZ010000109.1, read on the forward strand.
GTGGCTTAAGGCGCACGATTGGAAATCGTGTGGGCTCACGCCCGCGTGGGTTCGAATCCCACCCCGTCCGCTTGAAGAGGTTTGCGATGTAATTTTGGGTTCGAACCCACATAGTGGGTTTGAGCCGAGCGGTGTGAGGTGGAAATCGAAGAGCGGTGAAGATAGACCCGCGAGCCGAGCGAGGATGGTCCGCAGGACCACCGGAGCTCCATCCCACCCCGTCCGCTTGAAGAGGTTTGCGATGTAATTTTGGGTTCGAACCCACATAAGTGGGTTTGAGCCGAGCGGTGTTGCACGGTGAGAAAATGGTTACGGGGCGTGGCTCAGTCCGGTAGAGCGCTGCGTTCGGGTCGCAGAGGTCCCCGGTTCGAATCCGGGCGCCCCGATAGATAAGAGAGTTGTGGAGGAGGGGTGGCCGAGCGGCTTAAGGCGGCGCCCTGCTAAGGCGTTTGGCCCGAAAGGGTCTCGTGGGTTCGAATCCCACCCCCTCCGTTTAAGAGGTTTTGCATAGTTGTATGGGTTCGAAACCACGCAGTGGGTTTGAGCCGAGCGGTGTGAGGTGGAATTCGAAGAGCGGAGATTTGGATCCGCGAGTCGAGCGAGGATGGTCCGCAGGGCCACCGGAGCTCCATCCCACCCCCTCCGTTCAAATAGTCAGATATTGGATGATAGACCGGAGCAGTACCGGTAGGTTCGGGACGTGGCGCAGCCCGGTAGCGCACCTGAATGGGGTTCAGGGGGTCGCCGGTTCGAATCC
>JAJCZZ010000110.1 GCA_029262115.1 Gemmatimonadota bacterium
GACCGTCTACGCCCCTCGGGGGGTCGCCGCCACGAGTCAGCCCCTGGCTACTGGCGCTGCTGTCCAGATTCTGGAAGCGGGAGGCAACGCGATCGACGCCGCCGTCGCGGCCGCGGCGGTTCTGAACGTGACCGAGCCGCACATGACGGGCATGGGCGGCGACATGTTCGCAATCCTCTGGTCCGCCCGGGAGGGTCGGCTCATCGGGATGGACGCATCCGGCCGGTCGGGCTCGAGGGTGGACGTCGACGCGCTCGTAGCGGAAGGTGAGACCCGGGCGCCGGGCTCCGGTCCCCGCTCGGTGACGGTTCCGGGGGCGCTGGCGGGGTGGGATGCGCTCCTTCGTGATCACGGAACGCTGACGCTCGCACAGGCTCTGGCCCCCGCCATCCGGATTGCCGAAGAGGGCTTTCCCGTCACGCCCATCATCGCCCAGGACTGGGCCCAACAGGTCGAGAAGCTCAAGCGGGACGAGGGCTCCCGCGCCACCTTCCTGCTGGACGGCGACCACGCACCGTCCGCGGGCGACTGGTTCAGGAACCCCGACCTGGCCCGCACCTTCCGGCAGGTCGCCGAGGGAGGGCCCGGCGAGTTCTACGGCGGGGCCCTGGGTCGTCAGGTCGTGGACGGGTTGACCGCACTGGGCGGCTACTTGACCCTTGACGACCTCCGCGGCATGGCGGTGGAGTGGGTCACGCCGCTCTCCGTCGACTACAAGGGATACACCCTCCACGAGTTGCCGCCGGCCGGACAAGGCATTGCCGCGCTCCAGATGCTCAAAATGCTCGAAAGCTTCGACCTGGCGGAGATGGGCCACAACTCGGCCGAGTATCTCCACCACCTGATCGAGGCGAAGAAGCTGGCCGACGCCGACCTGAATCGGTACATCGCGGACCCCGCACACATGGACGTGACGCCTCGGGCGCTCCTCGACGACGCGTATCTGATGGAGCGGGCCGCCCTGATCGACCCCGATCACGCGGCCGACGGACCTCCTCCCGGCGACCCTACCTTGGAGAGCGAGACCGTCTACCTGACGGTGGCCGATGACGACGGCAACATGATCTCGTTCATCAACTCGATCTACGGCTACTTCGGATCCGGGATCGTGGTCCCGGGCACCGGCCTCATGCTCCAGAACCGGGGCGCCGGCTTCACCATGGAAGAGGGCCACCCGAATCGCCTGGCCCCTGGGAAGCGACCGTTCCACACGATCATCCCGGCGTTCGTGACCCGCGACGGGCAACCGTGGCTGTCGTACGGAGTCATGGGCGGAGCCATGCAGCCGCAGGGCCACGTACAGGTGCTCCTGAACCTGGTGGAGTTCGACATGGACCTTCAGGAAGCCATCGACGCGGCCCGCTTCCGGCACTTCTCAGGAACGCGCGTTTCGGTGGAAGTTCTTCCGGATCATGTGGCCGAGGAGCTTGAGGCGATGGGGCATACGCTGCGCGATCCCGAGGGGATCGCGTTCGGCGGTGGCCAGGCAATCCTGAAGCTCGAGCGCGGCTGGGCCGCGGCTTCGGATCCGCGCAAGGATGGGATGGCTGGGGGAAGGTAGGGGTGGGCGGGAGGGGGCGGTGTCGGCCGCTGTGAGCGGACGCGACCGGTGCTTCCCGGCCGCACACTACCCCAACAGCTCAAATCGGGGTCTCGGGAGAGCGGTTACGTCACAGAAGAGCGACCGAGGAGCTGAGGGAGGAAGGCAAGTATATCCGCCGGATCCATTCACTCGTGATGACGGGCGAAGAACGTTACCGGACCCGCCTCGCTCTCAATAGCCGTCTTGGTGTAGGTGAGTATGAGCCTACCCGTCTTGTCGCGTCCTAGTACTGGGTCGAAACCGTCGCCCTTCACAAAGAGAGAATCGGGAGACTCCCATTCTCCAGCCAGCCGACAGGCATGACGAACGGTCCCCAGGTGGCCCCAGCATCCGGTGATCGCGATGCCCGCAACGATCGGCCGCCAGGTCCATCCTCGATCCACAAGACAGAGATCAACCCATCGTGGACGATCACCCGGGGAGCGTATGCCGTGCCGTCGGTGGGTAGTTCTCGAGCAAGCCAACCCGCGTCGCCCTCGCGCAGAAACCACAACCTATTGCCGCGAAAACCTGATTCGTTTCGGGATCCGACTACTCCGACCGCGACCTCAACCGGTCCTGCCTCAGCCATGTCAGCATACAGCAAAGTGGGAAGGGGGTCTCCACGTTCCGTTTGGGCCCACATGGCCTCTGAAGCGACTCCGGTACGTGTGAATCGCAAGATCGTACCGGTTGCTCCAGACGAACCTCCTGCCGGGAGTAGTACGGGCGACGCGAGGGGCCGCACTCCACCGTCGGACCAAGGCAGCCAGGCAAGTGGTCCCGGTAGAAGCACCTCTGGCCGCGTCCACCCAGAGGCGCTCCGGTAGCTTGCACCCAATAGGCTCGCATGTCGGTGGGTGCCGAGGTCGGCAATGGTAGGCTCGCCGCGTGTTTCCGCCCACAAGAGGTACATGCCGTATTCTGTTGCCCGTAGATGGGGGCGGGCCACGCGGGAGTTTTCGAATGCCCCCCCACCTCGGTAGAGCCTACCCATATCTGTGGCACGACGAGGGGATCGTTCGGCATCCAACCAGTGATCCGTGCGCCTAGCATCGCGGGCCCATCCGGGCCTGTCGCAAAGGAAGCAAGGCGCAGTAATGGGGGCATTCCGATCCACTCTGGGGCCCGGATCTGCTCCCACGTGCCACAGACGTCGGCGGGCCTAGCCTCTGACACCGAGTCTTCTTCTACGAGCATGGTTCTGCCGCATCCGGGCCATCCAACGAGCCGCCTCGGCAACACCGCTCCTACGGGCCCGCCTGGTGTCGACTCGAAACAGGCCGTTGGTTCGAGGCGTGTCACCCTCCGTCGCCCGCAGGCCTCGAAGGAGGTCGACGGCGGCCAGCAAGTCCGATTCGGCGAATCTACCTCTGGTTACCAAAATGACATCCGACGGGAACTTGTCCGTGCGTCGGACGATTACGGGAGTCGACGAACCGTATGGAAGGGAATCCACCTCGGCAATCGCGAAGACCACGTCGCTCCCAATCTGGGTCTCCGGCCAGGTCTGTGCTGTGCCACGTTGCGGGGTGAGTGCCGACAGCGCAAGAACGGCGACGGTTGAAAATAGGGTTACGCACCTCAACGCTTGGTATCCAGACATTCTAGATCTCTCCCTCAAGTGATCCCGTAAGGAAATTGCGGAGGCGTTAGTCACATACTTCTACGCCCACCGTGGTGTAGTACTGCCATGATGATCCATTCCAGTACTCAATGACGTAGTGCACCAACTCACAATTGGCCCCGCCACCCGCCCCCTCCGGTACCATTGTCGTCACACCAAAAGTCAGCATCGGTATATCCCACGTGCACTGTCTGCCCGACTCCAACGGAATGAACGACGGAGGCGTCGCCGGTGTTGACCTCCGTTGCACATGTCTGGTAAAAGGTATCCGCATCGGAGCAGCCCTCGTCAGGAGGAGAATGCGCGTCTAGCTGCAGCCAAGAAGGCGGAAGGGGCAAAGCTGCAAGAGAAGCGAGCAGTCGAACGGCTTGCTCGCGCATCCCTTGCCGATCATAAGCGTTTGCGGAAGGCGGCGAAGGCTGCCCACGTGGCCGCAATGACCGCCGAGGCGGAGAGCCGGAACGCAGAGCTAGACGAGTTGTACGCCGAGATCGACGGTCTCCTCGCGGCAACCCTCACGGTTGACGACTACGTCGATCTGGACCAACTCCGAAGCGAGGCAACCCACCCGCCGTTTGACCAGGCGGAACTTGAGACACCTCTCGTGCCGCCAAGCACGGAGCCGCCGCCCCCTGCTGAGCCAACGCTTGAACTTCCGGCACCCCCGAACCCGCTCCTTCGGCTCGTCGGTGCAGGGAAGCGCCACGAGCGCCAAGTCACTGCGGCGAGGTCGGCCTATAAGCGTGCTCTGGACGCTTATCGAAAGGCAATAGCCGAATGGGAACTGCGGAAGATGGAAGCCGCCGAAGGTCGCCGTCGAGCCGAAGACAAACGACAGCAGCAACTCCAAGCGGCTCGCACCAGCTACGCTGAGGCGTGCAACCGCCGAGAGCTGGAGGCCGAGGAGCACAATAGGGCCGTGGAAGCACTGAAGGCGAACCTAGGCTACGGCGTGCCGGAAGCGGTGCAAGAGTACGTCGGCATCGTGTTGTCCAATTCCGTGTATCCAGACCATTTCCCAGTGGGCCACGAGTACGAGTTTATTCCCGCCTCGGCCGAGCTCCGCCTCAGAGCGGTCGTTCCCTCTCCGGATGTCCTCCCCACGATGAAGGGTTACAAGTACATCAAGAAGGATGATGAGATTCGAGCGACGGCCCTGTCCCAGAGGGCACAGAAGGACCGGTACAGCGAGGCTGTGCACCAAGTAGCCCTCCGCACACTTCACGAAGTTTTCGAAGCGGATCGCCGGGGGATTATTCAGACGATTGCTCTGCAGGTCGGAACCGAGTGCCCGCACCCGGCGACCGGCCAGACGTCATTTATCCTCTTTGTGGCCGTGGCCGCGGACCGAGACAGTTACATGGCCTTGGATCTCTCGGCTGTCGTCCCGGCTGCCACGCTGGAGCACCTTGGGGCCTCGGTGTCCAAGAACCCGTTTGCGCTCACGGAGGCCAGCGGCAAGGGCGTTAGATCTTGGTAGAGGACACTCGAGTCGTTTTCAATCCCCCGCCAGGCTGGCCACGCCCCCCTGACGGATGGACCCCGCCCCGCGGATGGACTCCGGATCCAAGTTGGCCCGACCCTCCCCCCGGATGGCAGTTGTGGGTACCCCGCGAGGCCCTGTCTCCGCCACCGGGTGAGGGCGCAGCAATCGCCCCCGGCCCGAGCGATCCATCGGATAGACCTCCACCCATCAGGAACGATCCGCCGGCGAGTCAACGCGTAGACTACCTACCTAGAGGCGGAAGTTGCCGCCCTGAAGGCCCGACTTCGGACCGCATCCTCCGACTCCGATGCCCGCCTGCTTGATGATGATGATGTTCTACAGGATGTAGGAATCTACCGATATCATCACCCCTTGGAGAACGCAGCGGCATACAAGGAGCGGCTCGAAGACCTCAGTACCCGTGTGAAGGCTATGGTCAAGGAAGGGCGCGCGATCGAACGCTCCGCCATGTTCACGTATAACAACTCATTGGCCGAGGGTCGTCGAATGACGCGCGACCCTGCCCGCCTTATGCCGCGCGCCTACAACGCGGAGGCCGATAGCAGCCTGAGAGCGCTGCGCGCTAGCAACGTACTATTGGCTCACCGTCGGCTAGAGCGATCTCGTGACGCAATTGCGCGACTCGCCAAGATGATGGAGATGCATATCAGCAACGAATACCACGCGCTTCGGCTAGAGGAAGTGGAACTTACTGCCGACTTCTTGATGAAAAAGCAGGAGGAAAAGGAAGCCGCCCGGGAGGAGCGAGCGCGCCTCGGGGAGGAACGTCGAGTGGCGGCTGAGTTGGCTGCAGAACGGGAGAAGCTGGACAAGGAACGGTCACATCTGACCGCCGCCATCGACGCTCTAACGCAGCAAGGACAGCAGGACGCGGCTCTACGGGAGCGTCTGGCCGAGATTGACGCCGCCATCGCGCAGAACGACTACCGCGCAGCAAATATCCGTGCCGGTTACGTCTATGTGGTCTCTAACCGCGGTGCTTTCGGGCCGAGTGTAGTGAAGATCGGGCTTACACGAAGACTGGAGCCCCGGGAACGAGTCACCGAGCTGGGCGGTGCTTCCGTTCCCTTTCGCTTTGATGTTCATGCGCTGTTCTTCTCTGAGGATGCCGTAACCATCGAAGCCGAGCTGCACGCCCACTTCGCGGGTCGGCGATTGAACCACGCGAACAACCGCAAGGAGTTCTTCTTCGCAACGCCCGACGAAGTTCGAGAGGTCCTCTTGTCCAAGGTGGGCAACGTGTTGGAATTCGCGGAGCGTGCCCTGCTGAGGAGTTCCTCCAGAGCCTAAGATACTGGCCTGCTGCCGAGAGGGAGCGCCGACGGCCCGCGAGTCCGGGCGAGCACGCGCAGAGAAAGTAGGAACTGTACGGGGGTGGCCAGACGAACAGATGGCGACCCTCGTGCTCGAACGCCACCGCTTCCATGGCGACTGGAACTATAGGATACGTCCCACTCCCTGATACGTCACTTATTTATTTACAAGCCCTTAGGCCGCCGCCCGTGCTGCCGGGAGCCAGGCCTCCCGACTGCCTGCCGTATCCGTCAAGAACCGCGGGAGCGAGCGGATCACGCGTTTAGCCCGGATTGGGCCAGGGCTCCGGTAGCAGGTCGGCGTTGCACGCCTTGGTCCGGGAGCCGATCTTCGGACATGTCATCGATCATCCTTACTCGTGCTGAAGCGATCCGACGGCTCGTCGCTGCGGAGCGGGAGATTCTTTCGCTAGGCGTCGGTCGCTTGGCTCTTTTCGGGTCTGTGCTCCGGGGCGACGCTGGCCCCAATAGCGACGTTGACGTGCTCGTGGCGTTCGTACCGGGCGAAAAGTCCTTCGAACGTCTGCTGCTCTTGGGTGAGTTGTTGGAGGAGCGGTTAGAGCGGCGGGTAGACCTCGTGACGCAAGAAGCGCTGTCACCCTTCCTCGGCCCGCGGATCTTGGAAGAGGCCGAGGATGTCGTTCGAGCCGCGTGAGTATCTCCGCCACATCGCGGTCGAAGCCGACTACCTCGTCCGTGTATCCGAAGGCCTGGCATTCGCCGAGTTCGATGCGGACGAGACGCTCCGTCGTGCCTTCGTTCGGAGCCTTGAGATCATCGGTGAGGCAACCAAGAAGCTCCCGGCGAACTTCCGTGAACAGTATCCTTCCGTTGAGTGGCGGGCGATGGCTGGGATGCGAGATCGCCTTATCCACGATTATCTCGGCATCGACTACGAGATCGTGTGGGACGCAGTGGTGAACCACATCCCAGCTCTACGGGAGCAAGTGGCGAGCATTCTTGCTGACTCAACGCCTTAGACAGTCCCTCGTCCGACGTCGGGATGTGCGAGAGCTACGCGACGTCCTGTCGCTTGGAATCCACCCATGCCGAGTTGGGTTTGAGGCCCTCTCACCTCCGGCCAGGACGATGGCTTCGCCAGTTGGCGGCGGGCACCCTCCGCTTCACCCGCGACGTGGCCTTCCTTCCTTGTGGAGGGCATTACACGATGGGCCCGGACGACGCTGCCAGGGCGGGAGAAGCATGTGGTGCCTCGATCGTCGTACCGATCCACTGGGGCGACAACTATGGCTCCGAGGTGGACGCCCGTC